>JBBQUU010000039.1:0-44458 GCA_038212175.1 Opitutales bacterium
TTGGTATTTAAGGATCGCGCCCGGGCCGTGCGCGATAGCCAACCTTTTGTTCAAGAAATCTCTTCACCGATGCGGTGGCCCCCCCTTCGCCTCCGCGCGGGCCGTCCGCCGAAGAGTCAGGAAGAAAAGCGCCGCGCCGACTGCGGTCGGGGGCATTGCTTCCATGTAGCCGCGGGCGCCGACCGCGGTCCGATCCTATGCCCCGCTATACCCAGACCCCAGCCCGGCTTCCAAGCCCGGCACCCCAATGCAATCCCCCATTGATCGGTACTACATGAGCTCGCAGAGAACACGGAAAAATCCCGGCGCGAAGCCCTGCCTCCCTCCGTTGCCTCTGCGCCCTCCTGTTAAATCCGTCCCCGGATCGATCCCGAGCGGGTGATGAGGAGATTCGGTGCGGGTTTCCTCCCGGACACCACCCGTAGCTCCTGTTCACGTCCTTCTGCGGACAGGTGCGTGTTCGCGCCTCTTTTCTTAAAAAAGGCATTGGGCCAAACCGAAAAACCGCCCACAGTCCTCACCGTGACCCAGCAGGAAAAAGACCTCGAAGACGCCCGCCTGGCCGGCGTCGATCTCGACTTGCTGGACACCTCCAGACGCTCTCGATCGCCGAGCGCTGGCGGCAACATAACGCCGCAGCCAACCTCGCATCGAAACTCGCCGAAGCCAAACAAGCGCAGATGATCGAGGTCGACGGCCACCGCTACAGCGTCATGTCGATCAAAGACCTGATTACGGCCAAGGAAGCCCTCGGCCGGGAAAAAGACCTCCTTACCGCGAGGGAACTCCGCGCCCTCGCCGCGAAGCGGACCGAACCCTGAAGCGACTTCGAGCCGACTCGAACCATTGAATCAACGTGATGAAACCACCGCCCGATACCGAAAAGGTCCGGTTCACCAAAGGCGGGTGGTGATTCCCGCCCGGTTTCGTCGGGCGCTTCAGATTGAGGAAGGCACATACGCGTCAATCACCGCGACGACCGATGCGATCCTGATCAAACCCATCACCCGCACATTCATCCGCAGCCTGCGCGGTTCGCTCAAGGGACGGGGCGTCCTGAAAGGCCTGACGGACGACCGCAAACTCGAGAGATCGGTCTGATCCGGTCGCCAGGATATCGGACAGTTGGACAGTCACCGACCTCTCAGAGAAAAGTCCGCAGCAGAGGCGGTGGGAGACCAAATCGAATGGACCGGCCACCGCATCACCGTCAGCGCCGCTTTGGCGAAGGAAGAGCAAGCTAGAATGGCCAGAGGTAATCCAAAGTTCAAAGTACGGCTAACGCGGTTACTGCTTGGGAAAATGATAATGTTCTTCTACGACATCGTCATACGACGAATCCCGTTTCGCGGTAAAAACTGCGTTGGCCACACTGACCATCAAGATACGCGAAGCCATGTTCTTCAATCTGTGATTTTAGGACCTGCGCGGCGGGGTTTAGGCTTGCCGGATCATGGAGGCATTCGCCGCAGGCGTATGCACTTCGGCCAGTTTACTCCACGGAGGGCAGTGGATTGCGTACACGCCCTGGGGCGGGATTTACGCAAAGCGACTCTACAGATAGGGCCGGACGATGTGACTTATAGGCCGTGGATATCCGCCGAACCGGCTGCTATCCTCGAACGATCAAATACCCTCAATTACCCCGTGTTATTCTCGCATCCGTACGGAGGGTGCCCCAGTCGAAAGTTACCCTCCAACGGCCGCGGTCTTCTTCTTGAGAATCCACCGCGCATGATGTGTTGCCAAAAACTCCATCTGCGGCAACGCGGCATCCTCCGGCAGCTGCAACGTAATGCCTTCATAAGCCACGAAATTTTCAGCAACCGCTCGCTGAGAAAGCTCTCCCTTCAAACGCGGAGAAAGCACCAGCCTCAGATTCCCATCAAAACTAACAAGCCCGCGGTCAAAGGCAGCATCATGCAACCGGGAGAGGCACAGCCCATTTCGCACATTCAAACGCTCTTCTGGGTACGCACCCCATGGAAGAATATGCGACGCAACCAACAGTTCGCGAACGGCGAGCTGCGTCACCCCGCATCGACCTCCGAAATTATTGAGCACCGCGTCGCGAAAGAATTCCTGCCCTCGGCGAACCTTCACGTCAGCGACCACATGCGTCGGGCCGGACGGAGCACGTCTCACCACACGAACTCCCGTTCGCGGTAGCACTTCGACATCATCTTCCTCTGCCGCCGAAAAGAGATTTCTCAACGCCGTTTCACTCGCCGGTACCGATTCGCTCTGGTCGCGATGAAACTCGTTCCACATTAAACGATCCAACGCGCTCGCTCCCTTTAATCCCCTGATTCCGCGCACCTGTAAAGCCGGGTCCAACGACGCTAAATTCACCAACTTCATCGCCAAGCTGTTTGCCCCGCGCCCAAGCTTATCCGCCACAGCTATGATCACGGGGTGACGCGTATCGAGCTGCCCAAATGTCAGTTTATGATAAACGTTCAACGCTACGAGCAACTCGTCTCGGGTCCACTTTTTGCGCGGGGTCATTGCCCCATTCGTATGTCCTTCGTGAGCCCAACGAAAGCAGGTTCTTCGAAAACGGTTTCCTTCGCATGAATGAAAGTCCGGACAATTGCGATTTGACCGATCCCGCCGGCGTTTTTGCCGTCGCGCACTCACTCTGGGAAACCGTTTTCGATGGTGCGGATCGCTCCGAGAAAACGGCACTCAGCGACTTTTACCAGGGTCTCGATCAACTTATGAGAGAAGTCCTGCGCATAGGGACACTTTTTGAAGGGTGGGCCTGCCGCCACGTCGCTTTCGATGTGCTCGATGAAGTATGGCCGTACTTCATAGCCGATAACTTTGGACCCGCGTGGCTACACGTCAGTGACGCTTACTCGCTAACCGGTTTCGATAGGCGCGACTGCCTTCGCGTCGCATGGCAACTTGGACTCCCCATTTGGATGAATGAAGAATTTGTGCTTCCGGTCACCGTGGATGTCGGAAATCCAAACGCCAACACAGCCTTTGTCGGATTTAGGATTCAGACCACACGAACGCAGAAGAATGGATCGCGAACGACGCCCTTCACTGTCTCCGATGAGCTTTTCGACGAGTCATACTTCATTCCGTCCTATTCACTCTACGGAAAGACCGCGGCCGGCGATTCCGAATTGATCGCCAGCCGCGCAACCTATTCGGAGACGGTCTCCCTCGCCAAAAAATTAATCACAAACGTGGAGTTCCCCTCCACGATCATCTGCCGACGATAAATTAACTGCCGTCACGAAATCGAAACGCTCCACCGCCATAGCGCGCATTTGCGGCGACGGCAACAAGGACAACGAGCTCCGCCTGATCGCGATCCTGCACGGGGCCGGCATCACAGGCAGGCGGTGAAATCATCCTCGCTTCGGCAGACCCGACTTCGTTTTCCCCAAACTCCGCGTCGCCGTCTTCGTTGACGGCTGCTTCTGGCACGGGTGCCCGATCCACGCGACCCAGCCTCGGCAGAACGCGCGGTTCTGGCCCGAGAAGATCGCCCGCAATCAAGCCCGCGACGGGCTTGTCACCCACACGCTTCGCGCTCGCAGCTAGAAGTTCGCTCGCATTCGGGAGCACGAGCTCACCAAGAAGAATGAGCAGCGATTGCTGGCGCGCTTGCGGCGCTTCGGGCTGGGCTGAATTCACGGCCGGCGCCCGCGCGGGTCGGCCTACGGAGGGCTGAAACCAGACGATTTCGAGGCATCCCCCGCTGCATCGGGGATTGCGACGGGAAAGCGGAGCGTGTTCCCCTGCCTCCGCTTCCGGCACGCTTGCGACCATCCGGGTTTTCTTTATCGTACCGATATGAGCGATCGCATCGTTATCGATCCTGACATCTGCAACGGGCGCCCGGTGGTCCGAAACACGCGGATTGCCGCGCAGTCCATTCTGGAATTTCTCGCTGCCGGAGATTCCGTCGACGATCTGCTCGCCGAGTACCCTGCCCTCACGCGCGAGGATGTCCAAGCCTGCCTCGACTACGCCTCCCGCCTGATGGCGAACCATTACTCGGTCGTCGCTTCCGAATGAAGGGTTACCGTGACCGACATCCTCACGAAGGCCGAACGCTCCGCCGTCATGGCGCGCATTCGCGGCGCGGGGAACAAAGACACTGAACTCCGCCTTATCGCGATCTTGCGCGGGGTCGGCATCATCGGCTGGCGACGAAACCAGCCGCTGTTCGGCAAGCCCGACTTCGTTTTCCCCAAACTTCGACTCGCGGTCTTCGTTGACGGATGCTTTTGGCATGCCTGTCCGATCCACGCCACCCAGCCCAAACAGAACGCGACGTTCTGGCGCGAGAAGATCGCCCGCAATCAAGCGCGCGACCGTCTCGTCAATCGCACGCTCCGCACACGTGGCTGGCGGGTGCTTCGTATTTGGGAGCACGAACTGAAACCGACCAACGAGCGGCGCCTGCTGGCGCGTCTTCGGCGCTTCGGGCTTGTTGAATGCCACGCCTTTTCACGAGCAAAGCAAAACGTTCGATGACAAGGAGACCGGGGGCGCAGCGACATCACCGACCAGAAAACATTCCTGACCCGAGTGATCGCATGAGTTCGTCGTGGGCGCGAAGAACACCTGCGACATGACTTGCCTGGCTCTGTGTCCTCTGCGTCCTCCTGTTCACATCCTGTATGAATTGGCTGGGTAGATTGACGGTCCTTACTAATGAACGAAAGAAACCCACCCTCACCCACGAAAAGAATCATTTATGAAATCCAGCCGCACAAAATCCACATCTCCAGCCCCGCTCCATCAGCTCAAAATCTCGCTCAAATGGTCGCGTCCCGCCATCTGGCGCCGCGTGGTCGTTCCCTCCGATCTTCCGCTCGATCGATTGCACGATGTCATTCAGATCGCGATGGGGTGGACAAATTCTCACCTGCACCAGTTCGTCGGCGCCGGCGGTGTATACCGTTCCCATTCTGAAGATCTGTGGGAGCTCGACGACGACGACGCCAACGACGAGGAGGATCACGCCGTCGCCGACCTCGTCCGGCGCCCCAAGGCCAAATTCGTCTACGAGTACGATTTTGGCGACGGCTGGCTGCACGATGTCACGTTGGAGAAAATCCTCCCGCCCGACCCCGCCTTCAAACATCCCGTCTGTGTCGCCGGCAAAAACGCCTGCCCGCCCGAGGACTGCGGCGGGATGCCGGGGTACCTCAATCTCCTGCGAACGCTGGCGAATCCAAAGGAACCCGAACACGAGTCGATGAAGGAGTGGCTGGGTGGAGAGTGGGACGCATCGGCGTTCGAATTGGATAAGATTAACCGGAAGCTCAAACGCGTGAAGCGGTAAGCGGCCCTGCCGATCCTTCCGTTAAATTTTACGTTCGCTCAGAATTTAAGGCGGTCAGACCTGTCACCGCTCCGTCGATACAGCCGACATCGGCAGCCCGACGCCTGTCTGCCCGGCGTCGCGACTTCAACGATTATGGCATCAATCAAAACACTGATTTTATTACAGGAGGCAAGAGAGGCAACGGAGGGAGACATTGGGTGACCCGCCTTGGCGGAGAAACGATAAGCGACCGCCTGCGGTCCACGTCTGTACGTTTACAGACCGCGGTCGGCGCCCGCGGCTACAAAACCCGTGAAAACGGATTGTGGTCCGATGACCGGATATGGCGACCCATCAGGTTCTTACAGGAGGGCGCAGAGCAGCGCAGAGTCCTGTCCAAACGGTATGTGACTATCCACTACCGTCTATCCTCTGCCTGCCAACTGTAGCCCGGTGCCCGCGGGGAATGGTCCGCACATTCGCCGACCGCGGTCGCCCGTGCCCGCCTTTGGAGGGCTTGCCCGCCCCTGGCGGGGCCCGCGGCTACAACAAAAACTTAAGTGCGCTCATCGGCGCCAAGGGCCGGAGTTCGATCTCTGCGGACTCTGCGACCTCCTGTAAAAAATCCATAATCAGTATTCGGTATTAGAATACACTATTTTACAGGAGAGAACAGACTCGTGCACCGCCTGTCGCGTGAGGAATGGACAATGCGCGCCGGACAGCGAATTCAGGACCCACCTACGATTTAACCGCCGATGATCCGCCCCAGCGTGCACCCGCCCTACTCGCTACTCACAACCCGCTACTCGCTACTCGTTATTCTGCCCCCCACCCGCATGCCAGTGGTGGCCGCGATGTAGTCAAAAACTCACTACGATCCGGCCGCGAACTTTGCCAGTACGTACTCGTCCACCGACAGCAGCTCCAGATGACGCTCGCGGATGCGCCAGCGGGTCGTCGCCGCGAGCGCAGCCGTGTAGCGGCGTTCAATCTCCATGAGCTCTGGCGGACCAGCCATTTTGGTGAGCACCGCGGGCCCGAACGTCAGCCGCGCACCGTCGAGAATGAATTCGCCCGAGTAGCGGTTCACGCCCGCAAAGCCCGTCGCGCGGCTCGCCCCGCCGGCGAACTGCAGGCTCGGAGCCGGCGCACGATCAGCCGTCGCCACCGGTTGTTCCCCGAGCGCGACCAAGGTCCAGACCGGTCCCGTCAGCGTCAGACCGGAATTGCCGGCCGGATTGGCGCAGCCGCCCGCGAGCACGGCCATTGCGAGGCAACCCAGCCACAAGCTGACGACGCGCGAGAGGGACATGCCGGCATTCCAACGAAGCCGCGCGCAGGATCAACTCGGAAACCCGCGCAACGCGCTCTGAGCACCTCCCGGCAGGCGGTCGGCACGTGAAACAGGCATTCCTGCCTGTTGGCTCATCGGTGGTTACCTTCTACTGCATACTCCCGGCTCCGGGGCTCCCGCGTCCGATCTGAAGACGGGCGGCGCGTTGCGCAGTCAACAGGCAGGAATGCCTGTTTCACGAGCGCCCACTCCCTCCGGCTTACTTTAAGCCGTCTGCGAAAAGGTCGTTGTGTAGCTGGGCGCGCGCACTTACCGCAAGCCCTACTGCCCGGCATCACCGGGCCTGATGTCACGGAAAGCCTCGGGGTAAATCGCGTCGAGAACCTCTGCGCCCGGACTCAGCCTCACGGAAGAATCGTGCCGGCGCGTCCACGGGCGCGGAACGGCGATTGACACCCCTTTCCGCGTACGGAAGCTGAGTTTTGCTCTCACTTTGGCGTACGCCAAGGGCACAACCCCCATCCTTCCCATGTCCTCGTCTTCCGTCTCCCGCCGTTCGTTTCTCCGCACCACCTCGCTGGCCTCGGCGGCCACCATGGCCTTCCCCCACATCATGCGCTCGCAGGGCGGCGGTTCGCCCAACAACAAGCTCAACATCGCGGTCGTCGGAGTCGGCGGGCGCGGTGAAGCGGCCGTCCGGGGTGTGGCCGGTGAAAACTTCGTCGGCTTCTGCGACGTCGATGACGCACGCGCTGCCAAGATGTACCAGGAGTTCTCCAGCGTCCCGACCTTCCGCGACTACCGGAAAATGTTCGAGAAACTGGGCAACCAGATCGACGCGGTCACGATTTCCACGCCCGACCACATGCACTTCCCGATCGCCATGGCCGCGATCGCCATGGGCAAGCACGTCTTCGTCGAGAAGCCCCTCACGCACACCGTCTGGGAAGCGCGCCAGCTCGCCAAGGCCGCCAAGGACAAAAAGGTCGCCACCCAAATGGGCAACCAGGGTCACGCCAACGATGGCACGCGCATCCTCAAGGAGTGGGTCACCGCAGGCGTGCTCGGCGACGTGCGCGAAATCCACAGTTGGACGAACCGTCCCGTCTGGCCCCAAGGCATCAAGGAGTTCGACCACAGCAAGTTCATCCCGGTCGTCCCCTCCACTCTCGATTGGGATTTGTGGCAGGGCGTCGCCCCGGTGCGCGCCTACGATCCCGCGATCGTGCCTTTCAACTGGCGCGGCCTCTGGGACTACGGCACGGGCGCGCTCGGCGACATGGGCTGCCACATCATGGACGCAGCCTATTGGGCCTTGGGCCTCACCGCCCCCACGTCGGTCGAGGCCATCAGCGCCCGCGGCACCCCTATCAGCGGCCCGCTCGCCTCGATGGTGACCTACCAGTTCCCGGCCCGTGGCAATCAGCCGGCATTGACGTGGAAGTGGTACGACGGCGGCCTGAAACCGCAGACCCCCGAGGGACTCGAAGCCAACCGACAGCTGCCCGACAACGGCAGTCTCATCGTCGGCAGCAAGGCGACCGCCCTCACGACCACCTACTGCGAAAGCGTGCGCATCATCCCCGAGGCGCTCATGCGCGAACTCGCACCGTCGCTCCCCGCGAAGACCATCCCGCGCGTCGAGGGCTCGCACTTCGACGAATGGATCAAGGCCTGCAAAGGCGGCACCCCCGCCGGATCGAACTTTGACTACGCGGCACCGTTCACCGAGACGGTGTTGCTCAGCAACCTCGCCATCCGCGCCCAGCGCCGGATCGAGTGGGACGCCGCCAATCTCAAGGTCACGAACGTCCCTGCCGCGAACGAGTTTGTGACCAAGACCTACCGCCCCGGCTTCGGCGTCTGAGGCCCCCTTCCACTTCCTGACTGATAAATCCCATCACTCCATGAGCCAACCGACTGCTTTGTCCCCCGTGTACCGCCCCTCGTGTGAAGGAACCTACGCGTTCCTGATCCTGCGACTTTTCCTCGGCCTGCGCGCCCTGTTCGCCGGCATCGAGAAGTGGGAGCTCGGAGGCGAGTACTCGTTCGAGAACTATTACCTGACCATGGGTCGCATGGCCGATGGAATCGCGGGCGCCTCGTTCATACCGGGCTGGGCCACCAAGCTCTTCGCCTATCCCCTCGGTTACCTCCTGCTTGTCCTGGGTGTGACGATCCTTCTCGGCATCAAGACGCGGTGTTCACTCCTGATCATGGGCCTCGTCTACGTGGCCCTCTCGTTCGGCCTCATGGTGGTGCAGGAAGGCGAAGGCGTGGCCTGGCTGGCTGTCCACGTCGGCCTAACCGTCGCCGCCCTCTTGCTGATCCGTCACAATCGGTTTTCTTTACTGTCTGACCGCCATGACTGAGCCCTCCCACCCGAACGCGACCGAGTTCTCGCGTCGCTCCTTTCTCTCCACCGGCCTCAAGCTCGGTGCCGCCGTCCTCGTGGCCCCGCACGTCATGCGGGGCGCGGCGGTGGGCTCCGCCGGGGGCGACACCATCAAGGTCGGCCTCATCGGCTGCGGCGAGCAGGGCCGCATTCTGCTCAACGCCGTCCTTAAGATTCCTGATGTCCGCTTCACCGCCGTCTGCGACATCTGGACTCCGAACCGCACCCGCTGCGAGCGTCTGCTCAAGAGCTACGGCCAGGACAACACGCCGTATGAAGACTACCAGGACATGCTCGCCAACGCGGACATCGACGCGGTCATCGTTGCCACGCCGGACTTCGTTCACGCCACGCACACCAATGCCGCGCTCCGCGCCGGCAAGCACGTGTACTGCGAGAAGTTGATGGCCCACACCATCGATGCCGCCCGCTCCATGGTGGTGAGCTCCCGTGAGGCCGGCAAGCTGCTGCAGATCGGCCACCAGCGCCGCAGCAATCCGCGTTACCAGCACGCCAAGAATCGAGTACTCAACGAGGCGGGCTTGCTCGGCCGCATCACCAATCTGAACGGCCAGTGGAACCGCGCGGTCAGCGATGACCTCGGCTGGCCCGCACGCCAGGTCATCCCGGATGCCACGCTGAACAAGTACGGTTACGCGAACATGCACGAGTTCCGCAACTGGCGCTGGTTCAGAAAATACGCCGGCGGCCCCATCTCCGACCTCGGCGCCCACCAGATCGATGTGTACAACTGGTTCCTCGGCGCCAACCCATCGTCCGTCATGGCCTCGGGCGGCGCAGACTTCTACGAAAATCATGAGTGGTACGACAACGTGATGGCCGTTTACGAGTACCCGACCGCCGACGGTCCGGTGCGCGGCTTCTACCAGGTGCTCACCACCACGAGCGCCGGCGGCGGTTACATGGAGTACTTCATGGGCACCGAGGGCGCCCTCAAGATGTCCGAAAATCCCAAGTACACCGCCCTCTTCCGCGAAGCCCGCGCCCCCCAGTGGGACAAGTGGCTCGTCGAGGGCGTGGTCAACCGACCCGAAGGCGGAGACGGCCCCAAGCTCAAGCCGTGGGAAAAGCCACGTCCGAAGCTCGGCGGCGGCGGAGGCGGCTCGTCCGACGCCACGGTCGATGTGCGCGAAACCGCCGCGCTCGACGCGTGGGACATGCCCGTCACGCTCGACAAGGCCATTCACCAGCCCCACTTGGAAAACTTCTTCGATGGCGTCCGCGGCAAGGCCAAGCTCAACTGCCCCGGCGAGGTCGCCTTCGCCAGCGCAGTGACTGTGCTCAAGGTGAACGAGGCCATCGCCGCCCGCACGACGCTTGCCTTCAAACCGGAGGACTTCGTCGCTTAAGCGGCATGCCGCATTGAACAAAACTCTGAATCCGCTTTCACACTGTACTATGAAAAGACTACGCATTCCCCTCGCCCTTGCCGTCCTGGCCGCCTCCGCTGGCCTCGCGCAAGCCCAGAACAAGGTGCCGCTCCCGCTTGAGCTGCCCAAGCCGCTCTTCGTCGGCACCCCCGTGCCGATCGCCGTGCCCAATCTCGAGAAGCCCCTCGGCATGAAGCGGCCCGACCTGATGGTCCCCGCCGGCACCGTCCTTCTCTCCGCTGAAAAGCCGGTCAAGAGCAGCGACGATTTCCCGATCATCGGCGACCTCGAATACATCACCGACGGCGAAAAGAGCGGCAGCGACGGCACCTTCGTGGAGCTCGGGCCGGCCGTGCAGTGGGTCCAGATCGATCTGGAAAAGTCGGCCGCGATCAACGCGATCGCGATCTGGCACTTCCACGCCCAAGCCCGCGTTTACCACGACGTCGTGGTGCAGATCTCGGACGACGCCGGGTTCAAGACCGGAGTCACCACCGTCTTCAATAACGACCACGACAACTCCAGCAATCTCGGCAAGGGCAGCAACATGGCCTACATCGAGACCAACGAAGGCAAGCTGATCGAAGTCGCCGGGGTAAAGGGCCGCTACGTCCGCCTCTCCTCCAACGGCAACACGACCGACGAGCTCAACCATTACGTCGAGGTCGAGGTGTTTGGCATTCCCGCCAAGTAAGACCACCTCGTCACACGCGACGACCCTCTCCCAGGCCGGACAGCAATGTCCGGCCTTTTTTGCGCCCACACGGAACCGCAGTCAGCGCCCGCGGCTACAACATTACCCACCGCCGTCCGGACCTGTAGCCGCGGGCGCGGACCGCGGTTCCGTACTGTAGCCGCGGGCGCGGACCGCGGTTCCTCACTCCCACCGCCAAGGCCCTCCCGAATCCTGAATGCAGGCTCGTCAGCCGCGCCCGCGCTTTCATCCTGCCGTCATGCGCTGGTGGCTCACCGGACTGATTGTCCTTTTCGCCCTTTTCGTCCGCCTTCACCGGCTCGACCACCGCGTCATGCACGGCGACGAGGCCAACCAGGCCGTCAAGACCGGCGTGCTGCTCGAAACCGGACGCTACCGTTTCGACCCGCAGGATCATCACGGCCCGACTCTCTATTACCTCACGCTCCCGCTCGCGTGGCTGAAGGGCGAAACGACCCTCGCCGCGCTCACCGAGCGCACCGTCCGAACCGTTCCTGTCATCGCTGGCGTGCTCGTCGTGGCCCTCGGCGCGCTGCTCGCCGCGCCCGCCGGACGCCTCGCCGCCGCCGGCGCCGCCCTGCTTTTGGCAGTGGCGCCGGCCGCAGTGTATTTCAGCCGGTACTACATTCAGGAAACGCTGCTCGTCGCCTTCACGCTTGGCACCTTTGTCTGCGTCCGCGAGTGGTGGCGCAGCGGAGGTGGCTTAGGCTGGGCGGTCGCGGCCGGGGCATGCACCGGCCTCATGCAGGCCTCCAAGGCGAGCGCCCCGCTTTTCCTGCTCGCCGCCGCACTCGCGCTGCTCGTCACTCGCCCTCGTGCCTCCGGATGCATCATGGACACCCGCCGGCTGTGGCGGCGCGATCTTCCGCTCGCGCTCGGCACGGCGCTCGGCATCGCCGCGGTGTTCTACTCGTCATTCTTCACTCACGCCGCCGGACTCAAAGATGCCTTCCTGACCTACTTCCCTGCCGGAGACCGGGTGACGTCCGGCGCCGGGCATGCGAAGCCCTGGAACTACTACCCGAACCTGTTCCTGCCCCAGACCATCGGCGGTTACCATTGGAATCAGGTGCTGTTCCTCGTCCTGGCCGCGGGCGGCGTTTCCGCGTGCGCCTGGGCTCCCGTCGACCAGCGCCCGCGCCTCCGGTTCTGGGCCGCATACACGCTGCTCCTCGGACTGTTCTTCTCCGTCGTGCCCTACAAGACTCCGTGGCAGGTCGTACATCTCGTGGCGGGCCTTGCGCTGCTCGGAGGCGGATTGCTTGGCGCGCTGGCCGCGCGAAGACTGCGCGGAACGATCGTCGCGGCGATCCTGCTCTCGCTCACGACGGCGGCGCAATGGCGGCAGACCAACCTCGCGGTGTATTTGCGGCCTGGAGACGCCCGCAATCTGCTCGCGTACGTGCATGCCTCGCCCGACGTGCGCAAAGTGCGTCCCTTGGTGGATGAGGCCCTGGCCCGCGGCGCCGAAGGCCCGATCCGGGTCATCAGCCGGGAAATCTGGCCCCTGCCGTGGTATCTCCGCGGACTCGATGACGTCGGCTACTGGAGCGAGCCTCCGGCGGAGTGCGACGGCGCCGTGGTGGTGGTCGGCGCCGATCAGGCGGACGCCGTTCGGAGCCGGCTCACCGGCACCTACGAGGAATCGTTTCTCGGCCTGCGACCGGGGTTTGTCCTGATCGTCTTCACGCGTCAGCCGTGACGCCGTAGGCTGCCACGGATCCGTCGACCCGCGCAATCGCCGCGCCGATGCCCGGTTCCTTGGCGCAGCAGGCGGCGATGTCGGTGTCATCCATCACGAAAAACGCCGTCGACAACGCATCGGCCGCCGCCGCGGTCGCCGCGAAGGCCCAGACGCGATCCTTGCGCCCGGCCGCCTCTCCCGTGCGCGGATTACGCAGGTGCTCTCCTTGCACCGCCACGCCCGATCCCGCGAGCGCGCGAGCGCGCAGCCGAAAGATCCGGCGCGCCCCGCCCTCTCCCACGCCCGCCGGCCAGCCCGCCTCGCCCGGGGGCGGCGAGAGCGCTAGCAACGTGCTGCCACCGCTGTCGAGGCAGGCCTGCTCGACGCCCCATTCGCGCAACACCGCCGCCATGCAATCGAGCGCGTAACCCTTGCCCACCGCCCCGAGATCGAGGTGCAGACGCGGGCAGAGGGACGTGAGCGTGTGCGCCACGGGATCGAGCGCGTAGAGCGCCGGATCGGATCCGGCCTCTGGGCCCGGCCGCACCGATGCATAAGCAGGATCGAAGGCCCCGCCAGTGGACGCCGACAAGTGCGCCGCCAGGGTCAAACATTCCGTCGCCGCATGGCCGAGCAACAAGGCGCCGCCCTCCGGCAGCCGGTTGGCGCGGGCGATGTCGCTCGATTCGATGAAGCGGCTCAACTCGGACTCGAGACGGTCCAGTTCGCGAAACGCCGCCGCCGCCGCCTTGCGCGCGTAGGCAGGATCGCCCCCGGAAACGAGGATGCGAAACGTCGTCGCCATCGCCTCATGGCTGGAGGAAAAGACACTCATCGCACTTTCCGCCTGGCGCGTCCCGGACCGCGCAGGCGCCACCACCAGCGCAGCATCTGCACCGTGGGGGTCCAGCTCAGGTTGCGCAGGCCGTACTTCGACACCCCCGCGCGCCGCGGGTGATGGCGCACCTCCCGCTCGCACACGCGGAATCCGGCGTGCACCGCGATGGCCGGCAGAAACGATTGCAACAAGGGACTTGGTTCCAACACGGCGACGAGCTCGCGTCGAAACGCCCGCAGCTGGCAACCCGCGTCGCTCACGTTGTCCCGGAGCACGACGCCACGCACACGGTTGGCGAGCCGAGACATCGCGCGCCGCAGTCCCGAGTCCGAGCGCGGGGTGCGGATCCCGCAGGCCACATCGGCTTCGCCGTCGTCGAGGCAGGCAATGAGGAGCGGGAAATCCCGCGGATCGTTCTGGCCGTCGCCATCCATGGTCAAAAGGATCTCCCCTCTCGCGGCCCGAAGTCCACGCAGCAACGCGGCCGCCTGGCCCTCGTTCCGCTCCAGATGCAGGCCGCGCACGCGCGGGTTGGAGCGCACGCTCGCGTTGATCTCGTCGCGGGTCGCATCTGAACTGCCGTCATTGACCAGCAACACTTCGTATCCACCGGGCAACTTCTCCAGGACCGGGCGGACCGTGTCCATCAACGGCAACACATTGCCCGCCTCCTGATAGAGGGGGACGACCAAGGAAAACCGGGGCGGGGTCACGGACGAAGTGTCAACGCGGGCCGCTGCCTTCGCAAGGCGTCAATGTTTTGCCGGGTGGCAATCGTTCCCGCCAAGCCGGAACAATTCAGTGCAACCGCGAATGAACGCCAATGATGTCGAGCACGTCCTTCACCCGGATGCGCATACCCCGGATGCACGGCCGTCCGCCACACTGGTCGGGATTGAACGTGATGCGCTGCATCTGACTCATGTCGGGACGCTACGCGCCACACTCCTCGTCGGCAAGCTCGGTGTTCCGCCTCACACGGTTCCGGGTGTTCGTCATGATAAATGCCGCGGCCGTCACGATCATTCCGGAGAGTGGGCGAAGCGTAACGATGGACATATCGGGCAGGGACGCGGGGGTCAAAGATTCGCCCTGCACCGCTTTTCGCCCTCGAGTGTGAGGTCAATCAGCAACAAAAGCGGACCACACAGGTGCTGCAAAAAGCGCTGACCTGGGGTTCAACGCGACCTGCCCGACCCGATAGGTAGGACATCACCCTATACGCGCTCCTTTGGTTCTGGTTTATCCTGCAAGGTCTATGGGCTCCGTGGGTTCAACGAGATCAAGACATATCAAGGATCGTACCGGAACCTTGGATCCGACGAAGGGAAGCGGCAAGGGTGCCATTGGGCCCACCCATGATTCCAGCACGCCCTTCGATTCCGCCGAATTACAATCGTTGAGGAATTCCGAGCGCAGCTACCGCCGCCTGTTCGAATCCGCCCAGGATGGCATTCTGATTTTGGACGCGGATTCCGGACGTATTACCGACGCGAACCCCTTCCTGCTCGAGTTGCTGGGGTTCTCTTTTGAGGAGGTGATGGGAAAAACGGTCGGCGAACTCAGTCCGTTCAAGGATATCATGCCTAACCAACTGATGCTGGAGAGGCTTCAGCAGGAGGGTTACGTCCGATATGACGATCTCCCGTTGGAAAGGAGGGACGGGCGCAAGATCGCGGTTGAGTTTGTCAGCAACGTTTACGAAGCCGGGGACCAGATTGTCATCCAGTGCAACATCCGCGACATCACGGAGCGCAAGCGGTCGCAGCAGCATCTCGCTCTCCTCACGGCCTGTGTTTCCAATCTCAACGACGTGTTCATGGTCACGGAGGCCGATCCGGTCACTGAGCCCGGGCCGAGGATCATCTTCGTGAACGAGTCGTTCGAGCGGAACACCGGTTATCCCGCGCACGAGGCCTTGGGCCGCAGCCCGCGTTTTCTCCAAGGACCCAAAACCGACCGGCGCATCCTGGCGGAGATTCATGAGGCGTTGGGACGTTCTCAGCCCATTCGCAGGCAGGTGGTCAACTATCGCAAAGATGGCACGGAATTCTGGGTGGACTTGGATATCGTGCCGATTTTCGGCCCGGATGGCAAATGCACGCACTTTGCCGCGATCGAGCGCGACATCACCGGCGCGAAGAAGAAGGAGGCGCGGTTTCGCCGACTGGTGGACTCGAACGTGCAGGGCGTCATTTTCTGGAATTCAAAAGGTGAGGTGACGGATGCCAACGACTACTTCCTGCGCCTGACCCGGTTTACGCGCGACGATATGAAAAATGGAGCCGTGAACTTGTCGGCGCTCACACCGCCCGAGTTTGCCCATCTCGACCAGCAGGCCTTGAAGGAAATTGCCAAGAGAGGCGTCTGCGAGCCCTACGAGAAGGAGCTCATTCGGAAGGACGGCACGAAGGTGGCCATATGGATCGGGGCGACGGTCTTTGAGGACAATCCGGATGAGGGGGTCAGTTTCATTCTCGACCTGACCGAGCGAAAAAAGCTCGAGCGGCAATTTCTTCGCGCCCAGCGCATGGAGAGCATTGGCACCCTGGCGGGCGGGATCGCGCACGATCTTAATAATATTCTGGCGCCGATCATGATGGCCATCGAAATGCTACGCAACCTGACGGTTGACCCTAAAGGTGTGCATTTGCTGGCGACGATCGAGGTGAGCGCGAAGCGAGGGGTGGACATCGTCCGGCAGGTTCTGAACTTCGCCCGTGGCGTCGATGGGGAACGCCGTGAAGTCCAGGTAAAGCACCTGCTGCACGAGCTCGAGAACATCATCAAGGAAACCTTCCCTCGGAATGTGCGACTGGAGTTTCTGGTTCCCGACGACACTTGGACGATATTTGCCGATCCCACGCAGCTGCACCAGGTCTTCATGAACCTTTGCGTGAACGCACGGGATGCCATGCCCGCCGGCGGAAGTCTTTCGCTCCGGGTCGAGAACGTCGTGCTCGACGCCCAGTATGCGGCCATGAACGTGCAACTCAAAGCCGGGCGCTACCTCAAGCTTTGCGTCGCCGATACCGGGACCGGGATTCCCGCCGAAATCCTCGACAAAATCTTCGACCCTTTCTTCACCACCAAGGATGTGAACCGGGGCACGGGCCTGGGTCTCTCGACGGTGCAAGCCATCATGAAGGGCCATGGGGGCGCGATTAACGTCTATAGCGAAGCTGGCCTCGGCACGACCTTCACCGTTTACCTGCCGGCCATGACCATTGCCGGAGCGGACCGGGAACACCTGCCGGACGTCCCCGGAGTGCCACGAGGGCATGGGGAAACGATTCTGCTCGTCGATGATGAGGCGGCGATCCTGACGGTTACCGGCCAGACGCTCCTGGCCTTTGGCTACCGGATTCTGACCGCGGGAGATGGCGCCCACGCGGTCGCGGTTTACGCCGAGCACCGCAAGGAGATCGCACTGGTTTTGATCGACATGATGATGCCGATCATGGCGGGACCGGCCGCGATCCATGCATTGCGACGGATCGATCCAACGGTGAAAATCATAGCCACAAGTGGCTTGAATACGAACAACCTCACGTCGTTGAGTTCCCAGGCGGGAAACGAATTCCTGATGAAACCCTACTCGGCTGGTACGCTGCTCAAGGCCATCCGAGCCAAACTGGAAGAGGCCTGACGGTGTGATCAGGCGCGCGACTGTTTCACCGCGTTCCTCATGAATGCCGGTAAAGGCCTTACGGCTCATCGGTAATCACCTGACGGTGCACGCGCACCGCGGTGCTCTTGGGACGAATCGCGATTCCTTTCTCCTCCATGGTGGCCCGGGTGAACTCGACTCCGAAGAAAACGATCAGGGTCGAATAGTACACCCACATCAGCAGCACGACGAGCGATCCGGCGGCGCCATAAGTGGATGCCACGCCGGTACGCCCCAAGTAGATGGAGATCAAATACCGGCCCACGCTGAAAAGAAACGCCGACAACAATGCGCCTTTCCACACATCGCGCCACCGGATCTGGACGTCCGGCAGCACCTTGAAGATCATCGCGAACAGCACCGCGACAACGGCGAAAGCGAGGGTGAGGTCCATGGTCCTCAGCACCAGGGGATGCAGCGAGATAACCCGTTCAGCGTAGTTGATCACCACCGTCACCACCGTCGTCAACATGAGCGACACCAGCAGGAGAAAGCCGATGGTCAGCACGAGCGCGAACGACATCAGACGCCGGATCGCGAGAACGACGATGCTGTTGCGCGTCGGCCGGGCCATCACCCCCCAGATGGAGTTGAGCGATTCCTGCAGTTGGGCGAACACCGTGGTGGCGCCCACCAAGAGAACGCCCACACCGATCACGGCGGGGAACCAGCCGCTGATATCAGGACGGCTCCGGGCCACGAGCGACTCGACCACCTTCGCGCTGTCTTCGCCGATCAGGCCGCCCAGCTGCGCCGAAAGTTCACCCTGCGCCGCCTCCTCGCCGAAGATCGCCCCGGCCACCGAGATGGCGATGATCGTGATCGGCGCCACGGAGAACAAGGTGTAGAAGCTCACCGCCCCCGCATGCTTGAACGCATTGTCGGCCATCCAGTGTTTCGCCGCCGCGATCAGGATCTTCAACCAGCGTTTCATCGGGCCCTCAAGGTGCGGTCGGAGTCCTTCTCGGTCAAGAGCCCGGCCCAATGGCTGGCACGACTTTGCAAAGCCTGTGCCCGCTTCTCCTTCGTAGGGCGACGTCCAGCCCACCCCAACCCCGATGCCGGAAACAGGCCGGCCCCCCAGACGATCAACTGCTCGTGATCTTAGGTTTCTGGATTTCTTCTCTGCGGCCTCTGTGAACTGTGAAGCGGTCCGTGCAAGGAGTCCCCGCGCCGGGTTCCGTTCCTTTTCCACCCTGCCGGGTTATATCTTGGCCGTGCACCCCGCCGACATTGTCGATCCCCGACTTGCAGCGCCCTGCAAAAGTGGCGAGAGTCCCAGATCTTATCTCACTTATGAAACGTCTCCGCCCGCTTACTGCACTCGTCGCCGCCCTCGGCCTGTTCATCACCGCCTCCCTGGCCCAAGGCACGGCGGGCGCCGGCGATCCTACGGCTGAACTCGGCGCGCTCGTCGGGAAGATTCAGGAGAAGCTGCGCGCCGGGCAAAACACGAGCGAGGCGCTGGCCCCCGACATCGCCGCCTTCGACGCGCTGCTCACCAAGTACTCGGGCCAGAAGACCGACGAGGTCGCCCAGATCCTCGTGATGAAACTCTCACTCTATCTGGAAATCTTCGAGGACTTCACGACCGCCGCCACCTTGACCAAGCAACTCAAGACCGACTTCCCCCAGACCGGCCCCGGACGCGAAGCGGAGCGCCTGCTCGAAGCGATCGAAGGCCGGGCCAAATTGCAGGAAACGCGGGCCAATCTCGTCGGCAGCGCCGCACCTGCCCTTAATTTCAACTGGGCCAGCCGGGATGGTCTCAAGACACTGAGCGACCTCAAGGGCAAGGTCGTCGTGCTCGACTTCTGGGCCACTTGGTGCGGACCGTGCATCACTTCCTTCCCGGAAATCGCGGCGCTGGTCGAGCGCTACAAAGGTCACGACGTCGAAATCGTGGGCGTCACCAGCCTGCAGGGCCGCGTCATGAACCTCGAGGCGGCACCGGTCGATGTCCGCGGCAATCCGACCAAGGAATACGAGTTGATGACCGCCTTCATGAAGAAGCACAACGTCACGTGGACGGTGGCCTTCAGCGAGGAGCAGGTCTTCAATCCCGAGTACGCCATCGAGGGCATCCCGCACATGGCGATCATCGCGCCCGACGGCACCCTCCGCCACACGGCGCTGCATCCTTCCGACCCGAGCGTCAACGTTTCCGGACTCATCGATACGCTGCTGAAGGAATTCTCGCTGAAAAGGCCCAAGGCGTGAGGCCGCGGGGTGCTGGGCTTCCAACTGACGCAGCGCTACGGCAACCAGGCCGCGTTTGTATCCGCAGGCGGATACCACCATCATCTCGGTCTCAACACCTGGGAAAGCCTCGGCGGAGCGCCGCCTCCGCCGGGATCGACCGGATTGTACCACACGGCGATCCTCTACCCAACCCGCCCGCTGCTGGCGGACGCCCTCAAGCGGGTCCGGGCTGCCGGCCTTCGTCTCGACGGCGCCGCCGATCACGGGGTCAGCGAAGCGCTTTATCTTCGCGACCCGGACCAGAACGGGGTCGAGCTGTACTGGGACCGCCCGGAATCTGCGTGGCCGCGCACGGACAAAGGAGAACTCGCGATGTTCAGCCGGCCGCTCGATCTCGACGCCCTGCTCGCGGCCGCCGAAGCCGCTCCCTGACCGGAAAGACATTTAACAGGAGCACGCGGAGACAGCAGAGAGCGTAGCCGGGTTGAGGGAGCGGCGGCACTCTTGCCGCCGGTTTTGGATGCCGGACGTCCTCACGCACGCACTGCTCCATCAAACCCGGCGACAAGAGTGTCGCTCCTTGAAGCGATCCGGCGGTCTCTGCGAATTCATGTACCGCACAAGTCAGGCCGGCGCGCGTCGCGATTCGAGTTCTTCCCAGCGGGCAAACGCGGTCGCGTGCTCCCGCTCGACCTGAGCCAGGCGCGACTTCACCTCGCCCGGGCGGGCCGGGTCTCCCTTGTAGAGCGCGGGATCAGCCAGCTGGGCAGTCAGCGCCGCCTGTTCGCCTTCGAGCGCCTCGATGCGCGCCGGCAGGCCGTCGAGCTCTTTCTGTTCCTTGGCATTAAGCTTGGCGGCCGCCGGCTTGCCCTTCGTGGCCGCAATCGGCGTGCGCATCGCATCGGTTCGCGTCCGGGAGGGCGCTTCCGCCGGCGATACGGCGCCCGACTTGGCCGCCTGCTTCGCCGTTTCGTTGAGCCAGTCGGTGTAGCCACCCACGTACTCGCCAATGCGTCCTTCGCCCTCGAAAACAAGCGAACTGGTCACGACTTCGTCGAGAAATGCACGGTCATGGCTGACCAGCAGAAGCGTTCCCTTGAACTCGACGAGCAGATCCTCGAGCAGGTCGAGTGTTTCGGCGTCGAGATCATTGGTCGGTTCGTCGAGCACGAGCACATTGGCCGGCTTGGTGAAGAGTCGGGCGAGGAGGAGCCGGTTGCGCTCGCCGCCGGAAAGCACCCGCGCCGGTGTGCGGGCGCGGTCAGGAGTGAAAAGAAAATCCTGCAGATAACTGATCACATGACGCGTGCGTCCCTCCACCGTCACCGTCGTGTTGCCATCGGCGATGTTATCCGCGACCGTCTTGCTGTCGTCGATCTGCGCGCGGTATTGATCAAAGTAGACCACCTCCAGGTTGGTACCGTGCGAGAGCGAACCCGACGAGGGCGCAAGTTGGCCGAGCAGAAGTTTGATCAGCGTGGTCTTGCCCGCGCCGTTCGGGCCGATGAGACCGATCTTGTCGCCGCGGATGATCGTGGTGGTGAAATCGCGTACAAGCACGGTGCCATCGGGATAGGCGAACGACACGTTCTCGGCATCGATGACCTTGAGACCCGAGCGCTCGGCTTCGGAGAGGCGCATGGAGACATTGCCAGTCTTGTCGCGACGGGCGCGGCGCTCGGCGCGCAGGGCCATGAGCGCGTGAACGCGACCTTGCGCGCGGGAGCGCTGCGCCTTCACGCCGCGGCGGATCCACTCCTCTTCCTGCGCCAGCCTCTTGTCGAAGAGCGCCTGTTGACGCTCCTCCGCCTCAAGCCGTTCCTGGCGGCGCACGAGGTAGGTGTCGTAGTCGCAGTCCCAGTTGGTGAGAATGCCTCGATCGAGCTCCACGATGCGCGTGGCCAGCCGCTTGAGAAACGCCCGGTCGTGCGTGACAAAGAACAAGGTCACCTTTGCACCAAGCAGGAATTCTTCGAGCCATAGGATCGATTCGATGTCGAGGTGGTTGGTCGGCTCGTCCAGCAGGAGCAGGTCGGGTTGACCGGCCAGAGCGCGCGCGAGCAGCACACGGCGGCGCAAACCTCCGGAAAGCTGCTCGAACGTGGCTTGCGGCGAAAGTTGCATGTGCGCGATGAGGTCCTCGACCCGCACGTCGCGCTCCCACTCTTCCTCGTGGTGGTCGTCGTTGGGGCGCAATCCCCCGGCGACGATGTCGTGAACCGTGCCCTCCATCGTCGCCGGCACTTCCTGCACGAGCCGGGTGAAAACGGCGCCGGGTTGACGGAAAATCTGCCCGGTATCCGGTTTCACCTCGCCCGCGATGAGCTTCATGAGGGTAGATTTGCCTGCGCCGTTGCGCCCGACCAGACAGAGCCGCTCGCCGGGATCGACCTGGAAATTGACGCGGTCGAGCACGGGAGGACCACCGAATGCGTGAGAGACTTCGAGCAGACTGAAGAGAGCCATGGAGCCCGGTACGATGAAGGACCTGCGGGACGGAGCGCAACGCTATCGGCCGGCAAAGCCGCCGGCGAAGGCGGAAATCCCAAATCTCAAAGATCCAAATCCCAAAAAACAGCGCGCTCCGGGCGCTCCCACCTGTAGGCCGGGTCCCCTGACCCGGCGTCCGTCGCCCATTCGCACGGTCCTCCGGCGTGCGTTTTCCGAACTGCCGCGTGGGGCACGCGGCCTAAAGCACAGCGGAAACCTTAAACTGCCTTATCCGCGCGCTCCGTGGTTGGATCGAACGATTGGGTTGGGCGAAAGGCCCTGACGGCCGGGGACGGTCGTCGCTACACGGGCTGACGTTCGGTGATAGCGCCCATGTCCCCATGGGCGTGGTTTGGGTGGCGGGCGGAGGCGGGTGCCCGGCACGGATGAGGACATCCGTGGCTGCACGGCGACGATTCAATCCCGGGGATTTTTCTTCGCGGCCGGCCTCTGCATCTGCTTGAACCTGCCCATGTCCTTTGACGCCTCGCTCGCCCAGACCGTACGCACGTTGGAGTCGCTGACCGAGATCCGCACCGAGATCGACCGGGCCGGAGCGTTGATTGTCTCGACCCTCAAGGCCGGCCATAAGTTGCTCGTGTGCGGGAACGGCGGCAGTGCCGCCGAGGCCTCGCACTTCGCCACCGAACTCACCGGGCGCTATTTCAAGGATCGCCGCGCCCTGCCGGCCGTCGCCCTTTCAGAAGGTTCGCTCGTGACCTGCATTGGCAACGATTACGGCTTCGAGTCCGTGTTCGCGCGGCAGATCTCAGGCCTGGCGCAGACGGGCGATCTCGTGATCGCGATCACGTCGAGCGGCAATTCGCGCAACATCATCGCGGCGCTCGCGGAAGCGCGGAACCTCGGACTTTCGTCGATCGCCTTCCTCGGCCGCGGCGGCGGCGCGGCGCGCGAACTCGCGACCGTGAGCCTCGTCATTCCCGGGGCGAGCGGACGCACCGCGCAGGAAGCGCACCTGTTCCTGATTCATCACTTCTGCGACCTGATCGACGCGGCCTTTGACTAAGCATTTTCCCCCATGAAAAGCATGTATCCAAAAATCCATGTTACCCGTCATGCGATGAAAACAATTCAGCGTTAGCGCCCTTTACGCGCAGGGCCCGTGACATATGCTGAGCGTATCCCAAAACCCTTAACCTTGGGACGTCAGAAAACCCGTCAGCGTGTCATTTCCATGAACCTCAAGAAAATCGCCTCCATTGCGAGCCTCGTGCTCGCCTTCGCGGGCAGCGTTTCCGCTGCTTCGCCCAGCCGCTGGGAACAGTGGCTGAACAGCTATTATCAAAACCCGCAACCCGACCAGGTCGTGCAGGCCGTCCCTGGCCTGAGCGATGCCGGTTACTTCGAGCGCCCGGGCTCGGTTGCCACGTCCATCGGCTTCTTCAGCCAGGTCTTCGCGGCCAATCCGGAGCGCGTCGACGGCTGGTTCGCCCGCTTCTCCAGCCTGCCACAGTCGGAACAGCGCATGCTGGCCGGTGCGCTCTGGTACGCCGGGAACCCCAAGGGTGAGCGCATGCTGCGCGATCTCTCGACCGATTCCGCCTACCGGAACTACCTCGCCCGCATGATCGAGTCCAACACGGGCAACGTGGCCTACACCCCTGTTCTCTCGGAATCCTCCCTCAACCTCCGTTGGGGTGCCTTCCTCGCCTCCGGCGCCGACCAGCATGTCACGAGCATCCTCACCGGCATGGGTCGTGGCAGCGTGGGCGAAGCCGCCCGCGTCTCCCTCGCCTTCAACGCCGCCCAGCACCAGCGCGTGCTTGAGATCTGCCGCGCCGAGCTGGACCGCCAGCCCAACCAAGTCCGTTCGCTCCTCCGCGCCGTCATCAACGAGGCGGAGCAGAAGCAGCAGAACCGGATCTGAGGTCGCCCTCCTCAGTTTCCTATACGGTCAAACCCGGCTCCATCACGGAGCCGGGTATTTTGTGTCCGGATACCTTTTGCCCCAGGATCGGCCCTACCCATACCCGCCCCGCAACAGAATCAGCGGCAAAACCTCCACTACAGAGGCGGCAAAAGTGCCGCCTCTCCATGAAATCATCCCGTACGAATAGTTTTCATACGCCGCCCTGGGGGAACGCTCCGTGCTCCCTGACCTTCCATGAACGCGCCCATCCTTCTCCGCCTCCTGCTCGCCGCGGGTCTGGGCGTTGTTTCCTCGAAGGGCATGGAAATCAACGTGATGATCCCTCCGGGCTTAAGCGCGGCCGAGCTGCCGCGCACGGTCCCCGGACTTACCCGCCAAGGTCTGACCACGCAATCGATCAAAATTGCACTGACTGACAAAGCCGGACGCCTGCGCGCCGAGGCCCGCCCCGGAGTCGCATTGCTTACGAGCGCCGCCTGGTCGGCCGACGATCCTTCACGTGACGGCGCCAGCGAATTCGAAGTCTTTCTCGGCACCGCCCGCTTGCTGCAGGGTCACTCGCTGGCCGGCTTCGTGACCGTGGGTAACCGCTATGGCGCCCTGTTGCCCGCGACCGAAGCGGCTCTCATCCGTGTGGTACACATGGGCCTGCCCGTGGTGCGCCTGGCCCGCGACGGAGACGTCGGTCGCTCCGCCGACGATCTCTTCATCGCTGCCGGCGCCCTGAGCGCCAACGAAGCGCAACGCGTGCTTTCAACCTGCCTGCTGGAACTCGGCACCCTGCCGCCCGCGGTCGACCCGACGAACCCGACCACGGTGGAGGCCCGGGCGATCCGTGCCAAACTCGAGCTGTTCCAGGCCGCCTTCGACCGCGCCAGCGCACCGCGTCTCGCCGCGCTCCACGGCGTGAGCGAGGCCGAGGCCGTTGCGCTGATGTTGTAAGCGGGAGTCCTTCGCCAAAGGATTTCCAGCTATAGCCGCGGGCACTGACCGCGATCCGGGATCCGCGAGCCAGACCACACGCCTGTTGCAACCGATTCAAAACGCCCCCCTCCCGGGGTGGCGGGAAAATTCAGCCTTGCGGCGGCCCGCGACCGGACGCGATGCTGACGGTTCATGAGCACTGCACCCGCCGCCGAAAACGCCATCATCAGCACGTCCTACGGGGATATGACCCTCGCCTTTTGGCCCGAGGTCGCGCCAAAGACGGTCGAGAATTTCAAGAAACTCGCACGGGAAGGTTTCTATGATGGCACCGCCTTCCACCGCATCATCAAGGGCTTCATGGTCCAGGGTGGATGCCCGAACACCAAGGACGGCGCCCGCGGCATGCCCGGCACCGGCGACCCCGGCTACAAGGTGAAGGCCGAGTTCAACGAGAAGCCGCATGTGCGGGGTGTCATTTCCATGGCCCGTTCCGCAAGTCCCGACAGCGCCGGATGCCAGTTCTTCATCTGCCACGGCGCCGCCTCTTTTCTTGACCGTCAGTACACCGCGTTCGGCTCGCTGGTCGCCGGCGACGACGTGCTTGAGCGCATCGCCACCGTTCCCACCAAGTCCGGCGGCGGCGGCGAAAAGAGCACACCCATCGATCGGGTCGAGGTGACGAGCATCAAGATCGTCCCCGCGGCTTGATTTAATCGCTCCGAACATCATCGCCCGCCTACGATATCACACTAGCCACGGATGTCCCCATCCGTGCCGGGCATGACACCCGTCCGCCACCCAACCACGCCCATGGGGACATGGGCGGCTACACGGTTTCTTTTTTGGGCCTTTGGATTTCTGCGAACGCAGCGCTGATCACGGGTTCGGCGGAGGCCGGACGTTTCGGCCCGACCGGTTGAGATGCTCGAGGATCTGGCGGGCGGAGGCCTTGATGGAGTTCGAGGCCTCCGAGGCGATGATCGCATCGGCCAGCCTCCGGGCGTCGGCGTGGTCGGCCGATTCCAAGGCACGTCGAGCCGCTTCGAAGTGTTCCAAGGCCTGAAAATCACGGCGCTGTCGCATCAGTTGACTCCGGTACGAACCGGCGAACGTCATGGCCATCGCCTCATCGGCATACCGGACGGCATCGGCATAACGTTTCTCCTGGGCGGCGCGTTGCATGCGCTCGATCACGTGTTGGTAGCTCCATTCCCGATCCAGGGCGTTCGCAAATTCGCGTGTCGCCCGATCATGCCGATTCTCCTGCTCGATCACCTGGGCCACGAGAGCCATTGCCTCATCGAACTGTCCTGTCTTCCTGGCGAGTACCGCCAAACCGAGCGTGATCATGCCGTCGTCGGGAAACAAACGGAGCCCTAAGTCGAGGAAGCGTTTGTCCTCCGGGGTCGGCGCCGCCAGCAGCGGTGCCAGACCGGCGAGGTTGCGATAGGCGTCAGGCTGGTACGGGTGCAGATTGATCGATAGCTGGTAATAGCGCGACGCAGCGCGTGCATCCTCGGCGGTCAACTTTCCGGCCGCGCCCAACTGCAAAGCGAGACCGAGCCGGAAGGTGCTCCGAAAATCCTTTGAACCGCGGTCCAAGGCCGCGCGGTAGGCAAGCTCGGATGCGGCAGGGTCTCCCGCCTCGTCGTGAACGATGCCGAGCATCTCGTATCCGCGTGGGTCCTCGGGCAAGACGGCCACGGCCGCCTCCGCATGCTCACGTGCAAGGGCAAGCCGTTGCGAGGCCACGGCGAGGCGCGCGAGGCCGATCTGCACTTCAACCGGCTCGGCCCTGCTCACCGGGAACGGCGCTGAATCGGGCAGCGGCGCCTCGAAGATCAGGTACTTGCCTCCATGCACATAGGCTTCGAGCCGCTTCTGCATTTCGGCATACGTGGTGCCAAAGGCGCGCTTGAAGGCCTCGTCGGGATGGATCGCCGAATGGTAGAGCTTGAGATAAGTGTCGAGGGCGTCCTTCGGAAGCGAGTGCTGGCCAAACAGCAGGTAGTGCGCAAAGGCCCACGACTGCGCGTAAAGCATGCCCACCGGATGTCCGCCGCCGTGAAACATCGTCGCCTTGTCGAGGTACATCAGGCGCTCGAGCGGAATGAAAGGTCCCATCTGCAACGCGAAGGCATGCTCCTCGATGCCACTCCCCCAGCTCATCTTCTTGCGGGCAAAGGCGAAGGTGGAGAACACCTCGGCCACACCTTCCTCCACCCAAACCGGATTGGGCCGCTGATAAGCGCTGAAGAGCCAGTGGACGCCCTCATGAAAAATGATGCGCCGCACGTCCTGCGACGAGGTACCGGCCAGACCGGCCACCGCCCACGTTTCGCGCCTTGAGAAAAACCCGGCGATCTCCGTCAGCGGTTTTCCGTTGGCACCGACTACCCGGTAAGGCGCAAAGTCGCGGTCGCGCGCAAACAGCACGATCGTGATCGGCGGCAAGCGGCGAGAGTCGAACGTGATGAAGCGCTTCAGCGTCCCCAGAAACAAAGAGAATTCGCCCGCCCATGCCGCAGTCGCCTTCTCGTTGAGTGCACTCAACACCGTGAAGTTCTCCGCCTCGACCTTCAGCCAGACCGGCTCGCGGCCCTGACCCGCCACCAGGCCGGCGCTGCAGACCAACATGACGAACAGAAAAAGGCACCGCCGGTGGAAGCATACGGGCATCCCCTTTCCAAAGCCGGCAATGGATTTGCGGCAAGCCTGCGTTTCAACAGGCACACGATTTGCCCCGGGACAGGCGGCCCGTCGAAAGCGGCGTCGAGCCGCCGGAAGTCCAAGGGGGTGCTAACGTCGATAACCCAGCGCGCGCGCGACGGCCTCGTTGACCACGCAGCCGTCGCGGGTGTTGACGGCGTGGCCGAGTCCCGCGTGCTCGGCAACCGCCTTCGCGACCCCGCGGCTCGCGAGTTGCACGACGTACGGCTCCGTCGCCTGCGTCAGGCTGATCGTGGCGGTGTGCGCGACGAGCGCGGGCATGTTCGGCACGGCATAGTGCACCACGCCGCGTTCGGTGTAGACCGGTTGATGATGACTCGTCGGGCGGATGGTCTCCACGCAGCCACCCTGATCGATGGCGATGTCGACGATCACACTGCCCGGACGCATGGAACCGACGAGCGCCCTCGGCACCACCGTCGGCGCCTTCGCGGCCGGCACCAGCACCGCGCCGACCAGCAGGTCTGCCTGCGCGACCGTCTCCTCCACGTTGCCCGGATTCGCCTGCAACGTGATCACCCGTCCGCGGTACTCCGTGTCGAGCGCCTCAAGTTTGCGCACATCGAGGTCGAGCGCGGTCACCCGCGCACCCATGCCGGCCGCCATTTGCACGGCGTGCGCGCCCGAGTTGCCCGCGCCGATGACGACCACATGACCGGGAAGCGTGCCCGGAATGCCGCCCAGCAACACGCCCGAACCGCCATTTTGCGACTGGAGAAAAAACGCGCCGATCTGCACCGACAAACGCCCGGCGATCTGCGACATCGGCTTCAGCAACGGCAGCGACCCATCCGGGCCCTCGACTGTCTCGTAGGCGAGCCCGAGCACGTGCTTGCGCAACAGGACCCGCGTCAGCTCGGCCCCGGCCGCAAGGTGCAGGTAGGTGAAGATCGCCTGGCCGTCCTGGATAAGCGGATACTCCTTCGGCAGCGGCTCCTTGACCTTGAGCACGAGTTCGGAGCTCCGCCAGATGGTCTTCGCCGAGGGAACGATCCTCGCGCCCGCCGCGCCATAGGCGGCATCGGCAAACCCCGCCTGCACGCCGGCAGATTTCTCCACGAGCACCTCCGCGCCGAGGCCGACCAGACGGCGACACAACGCCGGCGTCATCGATACCCGCGTTTCACCGTCCTTGATTTCCTTGGGAACGCCAATGGTCATGCGATCAGGTTGCACAAGGATGTCGCCCAGACAAGTGCGAGCCGCAGTTTTGCCGGGTGTAGCGGCGGCTGTCCCCAGCCGCCTTCGGGGAAAGCCTGCGGCGGACGATCAAGGCGGCTGGGGACCGACGTCGCTACACGGCGCGCGTCTGGCGGCACGACCGGCACGGTCGTGGCTACAACGAAGGAACGCTTTGCCGCAGATTCAGACTTTGCCGGCAGCCTGCAGGAGTTCGACAAAGCTGCGGGCTTCAAGGCTCGCGCCGCCGATGAGGCCGCCGTCGATATCCTTTTGGCTGAGCAGCTCCGGTGCGTTGGCGGGTTTCATCGAGCCGCCATAAAGAATGCGCATGCGCCCCGCCGAGGCGGAACCGAAAATCTTGGCGAGCAGGCCGCGGATGAAGGCGTGCACCTCCTGCGCCTGTTCGGTTGTAGCAACCTTGCCCGTGCCGATGGCCCACACGGGTTCATAGGCAATGACCACGCTCGTCGCGAGATCCTTGCTCACGCCTTCCAAGGCGGCCTCGAGCTGGGTCTGCACGACCTTGAGCGTCGAACCCTCCTCGCGCTCGGCGAGCGTTTCGCCGACGCAGAGGATGGGCTTCAACTGGGCCTTGAGCGCCGCGAGCACCTTCTGGTTGATGAAGGCGTCCGTCTCGTTGAAGTACGTGCGCCGCTCGCTGTGGCCGAGGATGACATAGCTCGCAAAGAGGGACCGCAGCATGCCCGCGGAGATCTCGCCGGTGAAAGCGCCGCTCGCCTCGTGGTGCATGTTCTGGGCTCCGAGTTTCACGGTGGATCCATCGATCGCCTTGAACACGGATTCGAGCGAGGTGAACGGCGGGCAGACCACCACGTCGACGTCGGTGTTGCGACCGACGGCGGTGACGATCTCCTGAACCAGAGCCACGGCGTCGGCCGAGGTCTTGTTCATTTTCCAGTTACCGGCGATGAGTTTCTTGCGGATCATGATCTTAAAATTTTAAGGGGAAATATACGTTGAAGTTCGAGCAGAGTCGTTGGACGAAGGTTCCTCAGTTAGCACTAAACGTCCAACTTCAACCCGTGCCTCAGCTGCCGAGGAAGGCGACGCCGGGAAGTTCCTTGCCTTCAAGGAACTCGAGGGAGGCGCCGCCGCCGGTGGAGCAGTGCGTGACTTTGCTGGCCACCTTGAATTTCTTCGCGGCCGTGGCAGTGTCGCCGCCGCCCACGACGGTCGTGGCGCCATTGTCGGTCGCCTCGGCCACGGCCTCGGCCATCGCCTTGGTCGCACCGGCGAATTTTTCGAACTCGAACACACCGGGAGGACCGTTCCAGACGATGGTCTTCGAAGCGAGGATCGCCTCGCGATAGAGTGCGATCGACTTGGGTCCGGCATCGAGGCCTTCCCATCCATCGGGGATGCCCGTTGCGAGGTCGGCGGGTTGGGTGTTGGCGTCGGCCGCGAACTTGTCGGCGCAGATGAAGTCCACCGGAAAAATCAGCTCGACGTTGCACTCCGCCGCCTTGGCCACGAGCTCCTCGACAATCTTGGCGCCTTCGGCGTCGTAAAGACTGGAGCCGATCGGCGTGCCGCGAAGCACCTTGTGGAAGGTGTAGGCCATGCCGCCGCCGATGATGATCTTGTCGGCCTTCTCGAGCAGGTTCCTGATGAGGGGAATCTTGTCGGCGATCTTTGCGCCGCCGAGAATCGCGAGCAGCGGTCGCTCCGGATTGTTGAGCACCTTGTCGAAGGCCTTGAGCTCCGCGGCCATCAGGAAGCCGGCCGCCTTCTCCGCGAGCGCCACGCCGACCATCGAGCTGTGCGCGCGGTGGGCGGTGCCGAAGGCATCGTTGACAAACACGTCGCCCAACGTGGTGAGCGAGGCGCGGAACGCCGCGACCTTGGCCGGATCGGCCTTGGTGGAGGTGCCGTCCTCATTCTTCACCTTGCCCTCCTCCTCGATGTGGAAGCGCAGGTTTTCCAACAACACCACGGAACCGGGTTTCAGCGCCCCGGGCGCACAGGCCGCCTCGACCGCGGATCCGACGCAGTCGTCGAGGAACGTCACCGGCTTGCCAAGCAGCTTCGCGAGTTCGTCTGCGACCGGCTTGAGGGAGTATTTCGCCACCTTCTTTCCGTCGGGACGCCCCAGGTGCGACATCAGCACCACGGAGGCACCCTGCTCGAGCGCGTAGTTGATGGTCGGCAGCGCGGCGGCAATGCGCTGATTGTTGGTGATGGCGCCGGTCTGCTTGTCCTGAGGGACATTGAAGTCGACGCGCATGAGCACGCGCTTGCCGGAAAGGGAGAGGTCGCGGATGGACTTGAAGGACATACGAAAAAGGCTGAAGGACTGAAAAACTGAAGAGCTGAAAAATCAGGCTGCGTATCGGAACGCGAAGACGAAACGAAAAAGCTGAAAGACCGTCGGACTCTAAGGGCTGATTGGTCAGCCGTTCAGTCCTTCAGCCTTTCAGCCTTTCAGCCTTTCGCCTTGATCGGCAACGCCGATCAAAGCCCGGCGGCGATCTTCTTGGTCAGGTCGACGACGCGGTTGGAATAGCCCCACTCGTTGTCGTACCAGGAGACGAGCTTGAAGAACCGCGGGTTCAGCTCGATGGAGGAGCCCGCGTCGTAGATCGACGACAGCTTGTCGTGGATGAAATCGGACGAAACCACCTCGTCGGAGGTGTAGCCGAGAATGCCCTTAAGGTAGGTCTCGGACGCCTTCTTAATGGCGGCGTTGATTTCGGCGAGGGACGTTTCCTTGGTGGTCTTGAAGGTCAGGTCAACGACCGAGACGGTCGGAGTTGGCACGCGGAAGGACATGCCGGTGAGCTTGCCCTTGACCTCGGGAAGCACGAGCGCGGTGGCCTTGGCGGCACCCGTGGTCGACGGGATGATGTTGATGGCGGCGGAGCGGCCACCCTTCCAATCCTTCTTCGACGGTCCGTCCACGGTCTTCTGCGTGGCGGTGTAGGAGTGGATGGTCGTCATGAGGCCTTCCTCCAGACCGAAGCCTTCCTTGAGCAGCACGTGCACGAGCGGCGCGAGGCAGTTCGTGGTGCAGGAAGCGTTGGAAATGATGGTGTGCTTGGCGAGGTCGAGCTTGTCGTCGTTCACGCCCATGACGACGGTGATGTCCTCACCCTTCGCCGGAGCGGAGATGATGACCTTCTTGGCGCCGGCGGTGATGTGACCCTTGGCCTTCTCGGCCTCGGTGAAAAGACCGGTGGACTCGATCACGAGATCGACGCCCAGCTTGGCCCAGGGGAGATCGGCGGGAGTCTTGGCGGAGACGACAAGGATGTCCTTGCCGTTGATCACGAGCACGTCGTCCTCGGCCTTGTCCGGGGAGGATTTCTTGGAACTCACGGTGCCCTGGAACTTGCCCTGGGTGGAGTCATATTTGACCAGGTAGGCCAGATTGTCGGCCGGGACGATGTCGCCGACGGCGACGACGTCGAACGTCGTTCCGAGAAGGCCCTGTTCCACGAGGGCGCGGAAGACGAGACGACCGATGCGACCAAAACCATTGATTGCGACTTTAACTGCCATGGGACTTTCCGATTTCTAGGTTGGTGTTGTGCTGTTCCAGAGATGTGCCGTGTCGCGATGACACGGAACCGGGAGCGAACAGCGCAGCCCGGTCGAATGCAAGGGTTTTGGCGGCGAAGGCGCACGTCCCGGCCGGTGGAATGAAAAGCTTTATTTGAACCCTCCCCGGCCAAACGCGTGCCACGCGGGGGTCGGCGACTTTTGCCAGAGCCTTACACCAAGGCGGTTTTTGCCGAACGCGCCGTTTCACCCAACCCACAACGCACAACCGAGCGCGGGCACAAAGAGCCCTTCCTCCACGCCGCGCGCCGCGGGGTTCGCCCGGTCGCCAAAGAATTGTTCGTGGTCCGCCACCTGGCGCCACACCCCGTCGGCCGTGTCGGGAGTGATCGCCACGGTGACGTCGCTCATGGTGGGGTTGACCGCGAAGAGCAGGCGCTCGGTGCCTTGCGACCGGTCGGCGTTGAAGAGCACGACGGCGGCGGTCGAATCTTCCGCAAACCAAAAGCGGAAGAACCCTTCGCTCGCCCGGGAAAAGTGCCGCAGCAGCTCACCACGCGGCGAGCGGCGAAAGGCGATCCAGCCGGCGAAATACGCGTGGGTCGACGGGAAGCGGTGGATACGGCGGTAGTCGAGCGCGTTCAAATCACCGCGCAGGTAGGTGTTGTTTACACCGTGCTTCGAACGAAGAAAATCCTGACCCGCCGAAATCATCGGGATGCCGATCGAGGTAAAGAGGATCGCCGCCATGAGGTGCGTGCGGCGCCGGTCGTTAAGTGTCGGCAGGTGACCGTTGCCGTCGGCATTCTCGGTGATGACATCGATCCAGGCCCGGTCGTCGTGCGACTCGCCATAGTTCACCGTCTGCGCCGGCCAATGAGCGAAGTACCACGGCGATCCCTTCAGGAAATACTCGAAGGCCTCGCGCGTCGCGCCGCCGCGAACGTAGTCGCGCAGAAAATTGCGGTATCCGTCGTTCCATGACGCCCAGCCGGTCGGGGCCAGCGCGCCGGCCAGGTGGCCGCGGAAGCTCCACGGTTCCGCGATCAGGATGACGTCGGGCTTCACGCGCTTCAGGGCCTGCTCGATCGCGACCAGCGTCTCCAGCCCGATGAGTTCGGCGAGGTCGAAACGGAAACCGTCGACGCCGCAGGTCTCGATCAGGTGCGTGCAGCTGTCGATGATCAGGCGGCGGGCCATCGCGGAACTTGCCCGGAGATCGTTGCCGCAGCCGCTCCAGTTGGAGAGTTCGCCGGCCTGGTCGACCTCGAAGTAGTAGAGCTTGTCGATGAACATCAGGTGCGCCGGGACACCCTGGTGGTTATAAACCACATCGAGAATCACCGCCATGCCGCGCCGGTGAAATGCCGCCACCAATTCCTGAAACTCGCCCAAGCCCGAGGCCCGCTCCGGCTGCAACGCATAGCTGCTTTCCAAGGCGTGGAAGCTGTTCGTCATGTAACCCCAATGGTATTCCTCCGGGGTCACGTTATCGAACTCCTGCACGGGCTGAAGCTCGACGCAGTTCACGCCGAGGCGATGCAGATGGAAATCCGGGCTCTCGACCCATTTTCTCAAACCGGTGAAACCACGCCGCTCCGCCGTGCTGGCGTCGACGGGCGCGTGGGTCGCGAGGTCGCGCACGTGCGCCTCGACAATGACGAGATCCTGCCACGCCGGCGTCGTGAAACTGCGATCGGCCGTACCGAGCTTCCGGCGGTCAAGCACGATGCCCGGACCCTCCCGATCCACGGACGCCAGGGCATAGGGGTCGAGCACGCGTTGTTCGGGATCGAAAAGGCCGAAAACATCCGCCGGTCCGTCGACGTGATACCAATAGTACCAGCCATGCAGGTTGTGGTCGAGCGTCAGCTCCCACACGCAATGGTCGCCGGCCTGCGGATTGAGAGGAGCGGGCTCGTGGCGACGCGCCAGCGGGTAACGATGCGGCTCGTCCGTCTCGACGAGGTCGGGACAAAGGCAAAGCTCCACGGTGGTCGCCCGCGGCGCAAAAAGACGAAAGATCGTGTGCTTGCCCGCCACGATCGCGCCCAGTGGGAGATTGGTGGCCAGGTCGTGGAAGAATCCTTCGGGACGCAGCGGCACCGCGTGCGGATCCCCGCCTTCATGCCACCCCACCGTCCACGTGCGGCTCAAATCGAGAGGCTCCTCCACGGTGAAACGAAACAGGTGCTGCCCCGTGCGCTCGAGATCGACGACCCGATTGAGGTTGCCCTGTTCGTCGCGCACTGCATTCGGCGCGTCTCCGGGAACGTCGAGCCAGCGATTCTCGCTCGTCACAAACTTGAATCGCGGGTGCGGATGCGCGTGAAATCGCGAAGCCGGTCCCGACCACAGCAGCACCGGGTCGCCATCGAGCGACGCCGGCACCAACGCCCAGTCGGGATCGCGTGTCCCCGCCCATGCATTGAAATCGCCCGCCAGGTACACCGCCTCGCTCGCGGGATCGATGCCCGGATTCCGGTCGAGACGCAGGAAGAAGAAGATCTCGCTCTTCCGGTTGACGAAATAACCGCTCTCGCAGCCGAAGACGTAGTCCGGCACCCGATGAATCGACGCAAACGTCGCCCCGCCGCCCAACGCAAGGGGAGGCGGATGGCGCGCACGCCAGTCGCGGGCCAGCTCCACGACCCCGCTGACCGGAGTTTCGAGCCAGGCTTGAACGATCTTCTTTCCACGTTGCGTCATGAGCGGACAAAAGCATCCGGCGCGCCGACCGACTCACAAGCAGGAAGTAAAATTGCGAGGCATCTCGTCCTACCGGGTCTGAGGCAGCCGGGCTCGCTGAGGCCGGACTGTTTAGTCCCTCACCCGTGAACAACGATGAGGTTTGAGATGATAAGGGACGGGAAATTTCAAACGCCAAAGGTCCAAACACCAAACGAGCGAGAGTGCCTGCGGCGCACTTTTGTTTGGGTTTGGGCATTTGTGATTTGGGATTTCCGGCTGCGCCGGCTTAGGAATTGTGAGGCCGGATCGCGTTCAGCCTCGCCCGCCCACTTTGGAGAGGACCATTGCTACACCGGATCCCGGAGGAGAAAGATTAAGATTCGATCCACCCTCTACTCTTCTATTCTCTATCCTCTGTCTTCTTTCTTCTCCACCCCCGTAACTTCCCGTGGCTTCCCCTGAAAAGATCCTCGTCGCCCTGTCCGGCGGAGTCGACAGCTCCGTCGCCGCCCTGCTGCTCAAGCAGCAGGGACACGACCTCGTCGGCGCATACATGAAGAACTGGATCAACGAAGACAACGTGATCGGGCATTGTCCGTGGCAGCAGGACATCGAGGACGCCCGCGCCGTCGCCGACCACCTCGGGATCGATTTTCGCGTCGTCAACCTGATGCAAGACTACCGCGAGCGCATCGTCGCGTACTTGCTCGACGGCTACCAACGGGGCCTCACGCCAAATCCGGACGTGATGTGCAACCGCGAGATCAAGTTCGGCGTGTTCCGCGCCTGGGCCCGCGACCACGGTTTCTCCGCCGTCGCGACCGGCCACTACGCGCGCCGCTCCGCCCTGCCGGTGAATTCCCCGGAAGGGTCGGATCGCCTCGCGCTGCTCGAAGGCGCCGACCAGAACAAAGACCAGTCGTACTTCCTCGCCTTGCTCTCGCAGGCGCAGTTGCGCGATGCACGTTTTCCCGTGGGCGATCTCGCCAAGCCCGAGTTGCGCCGCCTCGCCCGCGAGGCCGGCCTGCCCACCGCGGACAAAAAGGACAGCCAGGGTATCTGTTTCATCGGCGAGGTGAAAATGCAGGACTTCCTTCGTCAATACGTGCCCGATCACCCCGGCCCCATCGTGCGCGCCGCCGACCAACGCGTGGTCGGCGAACACCGCGGTCTGCACTATTTCACGCTCGGTCAACGCAAAGGCATCGGCGTGCCCTCCAACACCGACCACCGCGCGTACGTCGTCGTGGGCAAGCGCGCCGAAGACCACGCCCTGCTCGTCGCCTTCGACGAACCCGCCGCTCCAGGACTCTTCCAGCACGAGGTGCGCGTGCACGGCCTGCAATGGAACACGTCACCCGTCACCACACCGCGCGCGCTCGAGGGGCGCGTGCGCTACCGCGATCCACGCGTAGCCCTTGATTTCACGCCCGCACCCGATGGCAGCGCCCACATTCGCTTTCACACCCCGCAACGCGCCCTTGCGAGCGGCCAGATCCTCGCACTCTACGACGGCGAACGCCTGCTGGGCGGCGGCGTCTACCTTTAGTCTAAAGAGTGAGGGTCACTTCACCCCGGCCCGCCGGACCCACGGGTATCGCCGCCGCGTTATTCACGCGCGGTCAACGCAACGCTCACGGCAAAGGCGAGGAAGACCACGCCCAGCCCGCGGTCGATCCACACGCTTGCACCCAAATACGAACGCCGAGCCCGCTCTCTGGCAAAGAGCACGGAGACGATCGCGAACCATCCCGCCGTGGTCACCGCCATCCACACCCCGTAGCCCGCCTGCATCCAACGCGGTGTTTGCGCGCTTACCACCGCCGGGAAGAGCGCGACGAAAAAGAGCGTCGCCTTCGGATTGAGCACGTTGGTCAGAAACCCCTGCCTCCACGCTGCGAAAGCCGGCAGCAGACTGGTGTGCGGAGCTTCAACCGTCGTCGCATACGAGCGCGTTCTCGCCCATCGCAAGGCCTGAAACCCCAGCCATCCCAGATAAGCCGCGCCGGCAAGCTTCAGCAGACTGAACGCCGCGGGTGAACCGCGCAGCAACAGCCGCAAACCCAACAAGGTGTACAGAGTGTGCACAAGAATGCCCGAGCCGATGCCCAGACTGGTCCACACCGCCGCCCGCCGGCCGTGCACGAGGCTCTGACGCAATACCAGCGCGAAGTCGGGCCCCGGACTTGCCACCGCCAGGGCATGGGCCAGTGCGACGGCGCCGAACTCCGCCCACGGCAGCGTCATGGCGGGACCTACAGGGCAATTTCCTTGAACGCGCGATCCTCGAGTAAACGGTCGAGGCTTTTCACCCGAATGAACTCCTGCAGTTCCTTGCTCGACGCGTGCGCCTTCGCCGCCTTGTCGAGCAGCGCGCGGGCTTGATCCTTCTGACCAAGCAACGCGTGAACGTAGATTTGCTCCAGCACGACCCCCACCGCTTCGGGCGTCTTTTTATACTCGCGATCGAGCACCGCGAGCGCCTCCCGGTAAGCCTTGCGGGCTCCGTCGAGATTCCCGAGCCGGCGACGCGTCGCGCCGAGCATGATCCAGTGATCGGCGTTGTCCCCCACGAGCGAGACGGCTTTCGCGAGCAGAGGTTCGGCCCGGGCGTGATCGCGCAGTTGCACGGCAAACTCGGCTTCGCTCAGGAGCAGGGCGGACTCGGCGCGCATGGCCTTCGTAGGCTCTGATGAAGCGGACTTGGAGGACTCTTTGCCGCATCCGGCAAAAACCAGGGCGGCGGCGATCAGGCAGAGGGACGAACGAAAACGGGAGGGCATGATGAAAAGCGGGAACCGTTCCCTTGAGCGGGGTCTTCCGGCAGGGCAACGAGAAAATGGTGGGGCTGCCGCCGGCCGCAAGCCGCCACGCCAATCCGGGCGCCCAGGCGCGCTGCCCTTTGGGATTTGATCCTTTGGGATGGAGGATTTCGGGCTCCGCGGCCTTGCCGGCAGCTGCTAGGTCAGGTCAGGAGGCACGGTGGCGATGGCTTCCTCGAAGGTACTGATGCCCTCCTTCACCTTCTCCATCGAGTCTTGATGGAGCGTTCGCATGCCATTGCGCTGGGCGATGCGCTTCAGTTCGGCAGTCTCCGCCTTCTTGTTGATTGCGTCCACCAACTCCTCGTTGGTCACCATGAGTTCGTGGATACCCACACGTCCCTTGTACCCGCTGCTGCCGCACTTGGCGCAACCGGACGGATTCGCCTTGTAGATCGGGCCACTCCAGCCGATCGCCTTCTCCATGATCTCCTTCACCCGGCCGTCCGCGTCGATCTGTTGACGGCACTGCTTGCACACGCGGCGCATCAGTCGCTGGGCGCAAACGCAGAGCAGCGACGATGAGATCATGAACGGCTCGACATCCATGTCCGTGAGTCGGGCAACCGTCGAGGGGGCGTCGTTGGTATGCAGCGTCGAGATGAGCAAATGACCGGTGAGCGCCGCTTCCACCGCAATTTCGGCCGTCTCCTTGTCGCGAATTTCACCCACGAGAATGATGTCGGGGTCCTGACGCAGAAAGGAACGCAGCGCCGTGGCGAAGGTGAGGCCGATCTGGCGATGCATCTGCATCTGATTGATGCCCGCCAGGGTGTACTCGATCGGATCCTCCGCCGTGCGGATCACCATGTCGGGCGTGTTGATCTCGTTGAGCGCCGAATAAAGTGTCATCGACTTGCCGGAGCCCGTCGGTCCGCAATGCAGGATCATGCCGTACGGCTGGGAAATGCATCCGCGGTAACGGGTGAGGTTGTTGGGCGAGAAGCCCAGCGCCGTCATCGGCAGCGTCGACTTCTGCTTGTCGAGAATACGCATGACCACGCCTTCCCCATGATTCAGCGGCGCCGTGGACACACGAAGATCGATGTCGAGGTTCTTGCGCGTGAATTGCTTGAAGACGATGCGACCGTCCTGCGGCAGACGGCGCTCCGCGATGTCGAGGTTGCACATGATCTTCAGGCGGGCCACGAGGGCCGGACCAACCTTGCCGGGCAGGCGGAGCTTTTCCTGGCACACGCCGTCGATCCGGTAACGGACAATCACTTCCTTCTCCCACGGCTCGACGTGAATGTCGGACGTGCCGCTGAAGTACGCATCCTCGATGATGCGATTCGAAAGATCGATGATCGGGCCCGATTCTTCGTCGGAGAGATCGACCTCCTCCAGAAGTTCCGTGCCGAACTCCGCACCGATGGCCTCGACGACATCCGCGAAGTCGCCTCCCGGCTCCTGCGTGCGGGCGAACTTTTCCTTGATGTCCTTTTCCCGGGCGAGCAGGCGAACGACCCGCTTGCCGGTCATTTCCTGGATCTTCGTCGGCAGCGAGACATCGAACGGATTGGCGAAGGCCACGAGCAGCAGTTCGCCCACCATGCCCACCGGCATGACAAGATGCTCCTGACAAAAAGCCATCGGCAGCCGCTCGAACGTCTGCGGTGTGAGCTTGTAGCGCGAGACGTTGTACGGCGCGAGGCCGAAGGCGCGGCCCTTGGCAACCAGGAGATGGAAGGGGGTGATCCGGTAGTCTTCCTGCAGCAGCTTGTCGAGGGCCTCGCCGGTCAATTCCTCCGGATGGGCCGCGATGGCGGAGCGCTGGTCGAACGTGAGACGCTGCATCTCCTCGAGCGCAGCGACAATCTGGGTCTGGATTTTTCCGAGCGGCATGGCGTCAGCGGGCTGAGGTCGTGGTGGAGGAAACCGGGGAAGCGAGCGGGGTGCCTGCGGCGGCCCGTTCGGCCTCAAACTTCTCCAGATATTCGGCGATGATTTCGAGATTGGTCGCGTACCACACAACCGGCGTTCCGTAATGTTTTTCCCAATACGTCCGAACCGCCGGACTCAGGTAGTAGGCGGTGGCGATGCAGTGATACCCGTCCTCCTTGTCGAACGGGACCGACCAGGTGGCCCAGCACGCGCCCGGATCCAGCCTGGCCTTCACCTCGTCGTGAACGTCATAGGTGCGCAGGTCGATGAGCCCCACGCCCTCCGTCTCCGTCAGATGGGTCAGGACGTCCTCCTCGTTGAGCACCTTCTTTTCGTAGGCAAGCACACCGAGCACCGTGCACTGGCGCGGGTTGCCGGCGGAGATAAGTTCGAGCAGCCGCTCGTTCGCGGACTCGAGGTCCTCGATGCGGACGAGATTGTGTTCCACGAGTTGCGCGCCGAGCAGGCGGTTGGCGCGCATCAGGAGCGATCGATGTTCGAGAGACATGGCAGGTACGGGTTCAGGCAGTGGCAGCCGGCGTTTTCTTCACGGCGCGAGGCTTTTTCACCGTGGAGCTTTTCTTCGCGGCGGCCGGTTTCTTTGCGGCGGACGGCTTCTTCGCGGCGGACGGCTTCTTTCTGGCGGGGGCGCCTTTAGGCGCACGCACACGTGACCAGAGCGCGTCTTTCAGCTCCTCCAGCCCATCGCCCGTGACGCAGGAGATCGTCACGACATCCACCTTGTGCCTGCGTTTGAAGGCCTGAAGGTTTGCGACCGACTCCGGCAGATCCATTTTGTTGGCGACGACGAGGCGGGGCTTTTTGAGCAGACTGCGATCGTAGAGCTTCAGTTCGCCGAGCAAGATCGCGTAGTCATCCCGCGGATCGCGGTTGTCCACCCCAGCCATGTCGATGAGGAACATCAGCAGGGCGCAGCGTTCGATGTGCCGCAGAAAGCGATGACCGAGTCCGCGGTTTTCGCTGGCGCCGGCGATGAGCCCGGGAACGTCGGCGAGCAGCAGGCGGCCGAAACTCGGTGCCGGGTACTCGATCACGCCGATCTGCGGGTGGAGCGTGGTGAATGGATAGGCGGCGGTCTTCGGACGGGCCTTCGTGATGCGACCGGTGAGCGAGGACTTGCCTGCGTTGGGGAAACCCACGAGGCCGATATCGGCGATGCTTTTCAGGACCAGACGGAAGGTGCCTGCGGCTCCGGGATGCCCGTCGTTGGCGCGCTTGGGGGCCCGGTTGGTGGACGTCTTGAAATGCGTATTGCCCCACCCTCCGTTGCCACCGGCGCAAAGGACGATGCGCTGGTCCTGCTGGGTGATCTCGGCGACCACCTTGCCGGTGTCCTCGTCGGTCACAATGGTTCCGAGCGGCATTCTAAGAATGGTGGGTTTCCCTTCCCGGCCATGGCAATCCTTGCCCATGCCATGCTCGCCGCGCTCGGCGTTCCAGTGGGCCTTGTACTTGAAGTCGACCAGGTTGTTCGTGTTTTCGTCGCCCACCAGCACCACATCGCCCCCCTTGCCGCCGTCGCCGCCGTTGGGTCCGCCCCAAGGTTCGTATTTCTCGCGGCGGAAGCTCACGCAGCCGCGACCTCCATCGCCGGCCTGGGCTTTAATGACACACTCGTCGATAAACATAGGTGCGGATGGTGCACAATCGCACGGGCTTGCCAAGGAGCGGCTTCGTCAATGCGCCGTAAACCTTTGGCTAATCGCGCTCAGGCCGACCGCTGGCCATGCTCGCCCGCGGCGCCCCTGCTCCGACCGCCAGAGCGGAACCGAGGCTCCGCAGCAGGCGGATCGCCTCCCCTAGCCCGTTTTTTGGAGTGAAGGACTTCGCCGAGCCCGCCGCCAAGCGCTCAGTGGAGCTGTAGCCGCAGGCGCTGGCCGCGGTTCTGCTTGATCGCCGAGCCGGGACATCTGTAGCCGCGGGCGCTGACCGCAGTCCTCCCTGTTCGCCGAGCCCGCCCCCAGACGCGTTTCTTACATGCTGCGCATGCTGGTTCGGTAGCGGGTCAGCACGGCGAACACCACACCTCCCACTGCGTTTCCTCTCGTCGCCCGGAGCACAAAGTGTCCGAGGGCAGCACCAGCCATGGAGCCCTCCAACCAGGCGAAAAGCACCAGGGCGAAGCCGGAGACGGAATGGTGCAGGTGGCCGAGTGCGATGACGAGCGTGATCAGCCAGATGAAGAAAACCTGGCTGATGGTGTCTCGCGCAGACGTCACCAGCCACGCCAGCATCCCCATCAACCACCCCGCGACCGCCGCGCTCAGCAGCACTGTCCACCAGGCATGGCCGAGCAGCATTCGAGCGGCCTCCGCGAGCCGAGGGGCATCCACCACGTGGAGTAAAGGGCCCAGCGCGAGTGTCATCAAGGCAAACAGCGCCACCCCAAGAAGGTTGGCCCCGTAGATCCACCCCCAGAAACGCGACAGATTCGCGACCGAAGCTCTCCCCTCCAAGACGGGGAGAACGGCCAGGGTCGTGTACTCCGTGAACAGGTCGGTCCTGCCCATGATCACCAAAATGAAGCCGACGGTGTGAGCGTTCGCGACGAGGAACGCCATCATCGGATCCTGTAACGGCCTTTCCACGAGCGCGAGCACCACCCCGATCAGGAACAGGCTGACCCCACCAGCTGACAGATCGATCCACGGCGTCTCCGGACGTTCACGGTTTCGCCTTGGCGGCGGGCTTGCCCCACAGCTTCTCCAGCCGTTGATCACGACCGCAGCGCCAGCGGTAGAATTTGTAGCGGACGGGATTCTTTTTGTAGTAATCCTGATGATATTCTTCCGCCGCGTAGAACCCGGTCGCGGCAACGATCCCAGTCGTGAATTTGAACGCCTTCGTCTGTTCCAGCGCGGCTTTTGATTGTTCCGCGAGCCGCTGCTGCTCTGCCGAGTGGAAGAAAATCCCGCTGCGATATTGATCTCCCTTGTCGCAAAACTGGCCGCCGGCGTCGGCGGGATCGATGTTGCGCCAGAACACCTCGAGCAGTTTTTCGTAGCTCACTTTATTCGGATCGTATACGACTTGTACAACCTCCGCGTGCCCGGTGCCACCGGCCGAAACTTGTTCATACGTCGGGCTCGATGTTTTTCCACCGATGTAGCCGGACGTCGTCGAGATAACCCCGTCCAGCTTGTCGAACGGGGGCTCCATACACCAGAAGCACCCTCCGGCGAAAGTGGCCTTCGCTGCCGGCTGATCTGGCTGCGACGGAGTGGCGCCCCATGAGGCGGTGAGGACGAGGCACGTTACAGCGAGCCATGCACCCGGGATTAGATAACGAGATCTGGCTTTGGACCCCAGGCAGGTCTCGTTCGCCGCCGGGGTCGATTCTATTGGGTTCATACGGCTATGGTGTTTTCGTGAATTTGAGCGCCGCCGAATTCAGGCAGTAGCGAAGCCCGGTCGGTTTGGGGCCATCGTCAAACACATGGCCGAGATGGGCGTCGCAACGGTTGCAGAGCACTTCGGTGCGCTTGGAAAACAAGCTGTTATCCGCCTCCGTCTTGATTCGATCCGGCGCGATCGGTTGCCAGAAACTCGGCCAACCCGTGCCGGACTCGAACTTCGTTTCGGAGGTGAACAAATCGAAGTCGCACGAGACGCAGTGATATATGCCGCGTTCAAGGTTGTCGTTGTATTCGTTTTGAAACGGACGCTCCGTGCCCTTCTGGCGCGTGACGCGAAACTGTTCGGGTGTCAGAATTTTTTTCCACTCTTCGTCCGTCTTGATTACTTTGCTGGTCATCGTTAAAGCCTTTCCCGTTTGTTTTTCCAATGCGCGACTACTGGGCGGCGCACCGCCCGGCCAGCTCTGGGGTTTGCACGAAATCATCACAACGGCGGCGAGGGCAGCCAGCGCGGTCAATCCGAGATTCATTTTCATAACTTGTTTTTTTCCAGTTCAACGGCGGCATCACTTCTGCCGCACGGGCAGCTTCCAGTCGGGCCGGATGTAATGGCAGGTGTAGCCGTTCGGCAGTCGCTCCAGATAGTCCTGGTGCTCCGGCTCGGCCTCCCAAAACGGGCCCGCAGCCGCGACTTCGGTCACCACCTCGCCGGGCCACAGACCCGAGGCCTCGACATCGGCGATCGTGTCCAGTGCCACCCGCTTTTGCTCGTCGTCGACGTAAAAGATCGCCGAGCGATAGCTCAGGCCACGGTCGTTGCCTTGGCGATTCAAGGACGTCGGGTCATGGATCTGGAAGAAGAACTCGAGCAGCTTGCGAAAGCCTATGCGCTCCGGATCGAAGACGATCTCGATCGCTTCGGCATGGGTGCCGTGATTGTGATAAGTCGCCCTGGGCACATCACCGCCCGAATAGCCCACGCGGGTGGATAGCACACCGTCGTAGCGCCGGATCAGATCCTGCATGCCCCAGAAACATCCTCCGGCGAGGATCGCGCGCTGTTCGCTCATCTGACGTTCTCCGCTTGATCCAGGTAGGCACCGTAGCCTTCGGCTTCCATGTCGCCACGGTGGACGAATCGCAGCGAAGCTGAATTGATGCAGTAGCGCAGGCCGCCGCGATCAGCCGGGCCATCTGGAAAAACATGGCCGAGGTGGCTGTCGCCGTGGGTCGAGCGAACCTCGGTGCGGACTATGCCGTGTGCGGTGTCGCGGAGCTCGTTGACGTGGGCCGGCACGATCGGCTTCGTGAAGCTCGGCCAGCCGCAGCCCGACTCGAACTTGTCGGACGAGGCGAACAGCGGCTCGCCCGAGACGATGTCGACGTAGATGCCGGGCTCCTTGTTGTCGAGGTGGGCGCCGGTACCGGGGCGTTCAGTCGCGTTCCGCTGGGTCACG
>JBBQUU010000040.1:0-44143 GCA_038212175.1 Opitutales bacterium
TCGGCGTAGTTGGGTTCGTTGTCGATCTGCCAGCCCCAGAGGCAGCGCCGACCGGCGTAGTGCTTTGCCAGCCGTGTGATCGTGCGTTCGGCGTGGGCGCGCGATGCGGGGTGATTCCAGCTCCAGAAGTGCCGGTGCGACAGGCATCGCCGGCCTTGCATGTCGAGCAGGCGCCCATCGGGGTACTTGAGGTCGAACCAGGGAGGAGGGGTGGCGGTGGGCGTGCAGAGACAGAGCTGCAGGCCGCGTTCCTCAACGAGGTCGACGAACCGATCAAACGCGGCGAAGTCGAAACGACCGGGAGCAGGTTCGTACCAGGACCAGCTGAATTCGCCAAAGCGCACGAGCGTGACGCCGGCGGCAACGATCAGGTCAAGATCGCGGGCCCATTCGTGTTCCGGCCAATGGTCGGGGTAGTAGGCGGTGCCGAAAGCGGGGGGAAGGGTGAGGGATTGCATGAGGGAGGCGTCCCCTTGTCGGCGGAAGCGGAACGGCAGACAAGGCGCATTCCACGCCGGTAAACGATTCTACCAACTCTCAGGTTCCGCCGGCGCGACGCGGCTGCCATGGGTCAACGTCCGCCGATGTCATTGCTGCCCGTAGTACACCCCGCCGCCCTGGTGCCGCGCGCCCGTGCGGTGCAGGCCGATCTGGTTGGTGTGCTGCGACCGCTGCGGACCGTCCCATCCGCCAAGCTTGAAACGTTGCCCGCCGGCGGGGAACGGATGGCTGCGGCGCCGGAGCTCGTCTTGACGCACGTTACGCTGCGGCCTGCGGGGACCGGCCTGATGGTCTCGCTCGAGCAGGCAAGCGGCCGGATCGAGGCGAGTCCGCAGATGCTGGGCCTGCCGTTGAATTGGTCCGATTTCGGCCGCTTGGAGATGACCGTCATGTCGCCTCACCAGATGGCGTTGGAGGTCGTGGTGATGCTTCCGCGGGGACGACTGGGAACGCAGACGGTGTTGCATCCCGCTGAAACCGCCATCCTCTCGCTCGACTTGACCGACTTGCCTCTGGCGGCGGGCAAGCGGCCGCTGTACGAGCCGGCGGGTCTGCGCGTGAACGCCACGACGCTGTCCGGCGCGGACGGCGCCTTCACGATCGTGCGCCTCTCGCTCCTGCCGAGGACGGGGACGCGTAACTTAGTGGTGGATACATTGGGGCAGCGCGCCAGCACGACCTGGCCGGGGAAGGCCGGCTCCGTGGACGAACTGCGCCTGCGGGCGGCGGCTGAGGGGACGGCCCTGGCCCGCGCTTCGCGACCGCAGGCGCACCTCGATCCGCACGGCGGGTGGTTGCACGGGCCGCATTTTGCCGCGACGGGGTTCTTCCGGGTTGAACGGGACGAGGGAGGCCGGTGGTGGCTGGTGACACCGGGCGGGCGTCCCTTCTGGTCGATCGGCACCACCGGAGTGAGACTCGGCTCGATCAATGACACCGCCGTGGCCCGCGGCCGCGAGGAACTGTACGCGGCGCTGCCGCGCAAAGACGAAGAAGGCTGGTTCTCAGGCCGCCAGACCTCCCCGACCGGCGACATCGAGATCGAGGGCAACGTCCATCTCTACCGGTGGAACGTCTTTCGCAAATATGGCTCCGCCGAGGCCTGGAGGGCACGCGTGCTGGCGCGCTGGGCGGCGTGGGGATTGAACACGTTCGGGGCCTGGTCGGACGAACTGATCCTGGGTCAGGATCGGGTGCCGGGTACGCGCTTCCTTCGCACGCGGGGCCTGCCGAACGCCGGCCCGGCCGCAGGCGTCTTTTCGGATGTGTGGGATCCCCGCTGGAGTGACGCGGTGGATGCGGAGTTCGCCCGGGAGACCGCGGCCGGGCGCGGTCAGTCATCGCTTCTTGGATACTTCGTGGACAACGAAGCGCCGTGGCGGGAGATGCGCCTGCTCGACCAGGGGCCGGATGCCTGTCTGCGAAGCGCGTGGCTCGAGTTTGTGCGGACGCGGCACGACACCGTGACGGCATTCAATCTGGCCTGGGGCGCGCGCTGCGCGACGTGGGAGGAGGTGCGGCAGCTGAGGACGGACGCAGTGGCGTCGGCGGGGGCACGGCTGGCGGAGTTCGAGGCGCACTATGCGGACCGCTATTTCTCGACGGTGCGGCAGCTGTTGAAAAAGCATGATCCTGATCATCTCTATCTGGGATGCCGCTTCCTGCGCGTGCCGCCCGCGGATGGGATCATCGCGGCCGCCGGTCGGCACGTGGATGTGTTGAGCGTGAACTGCTACTCACGCACTCCGGAGCCTCAGGCTTTCTCAGAGTGGCACCGGCTGAGCGGGGGACGCCCGATTCTCATCGGAGAGTTTCACTTTCCGCTCGCGAGTGAGCGTCAGCTCCCGCCGACCTGGGAGGCGTTTCCCGAGCGGGAACGGGAGGCGATGTTCACCACGTTCGTGGAGGTGTGGGCGCGTCAGCCCTGGTCGGTAGGCTGCCACTGGTATCAGCACGCCGACCAACCCGTGCTGGGCCGCCACACCGATGGAGAGAACCAGACGGTGGGCTTCGTCGACCTCACGGACACGCCCTATGAACACCTCGTGCGAGCGGCGAGGGTGTCGGCGGAGAACCTGTATGTGTGGCATGCGCGCGGCGAGGACGCGAGACCCTGAGACGCGGAATGGCTCCGGCGTCCGGCCCCCTCACATTTGAGAAGGTCGCAATCAGGCTGGCGTCTGGCGCTGCGACGGATTTGTTGGCTGGCATACCCACATGACCCCGCACCCCTCCCGTCGTCAGTTCCTCGGATCGTCACTGGCCGCGCTGGGCGCGGTTGCCTTGCCTTCGGCGTTATCGGCCGCATCCGCCGCGCCGCCGCCACTGCCGCCCAAGAATCTTAACAACCCCTACGTCTATCGCTTCAAGATCGGTTCGCTGGACGCCTGGTCGATCAGCGACGGACACATGTTGTTCAACGACGGCGTCGACAAGATGTGGCCGCCCGCTCAGCGCGAGGCGATGGTCAAGGACCTTCAGGCTCACGGTGAGCGGACGGATGGGATTCCGCTCTACGTCAACGTGCTCGTGGTGCGGCGTGGCAATGAGGTGGTGCTCTTCGATGCCGGCTTTGGCGCACGCACGAATCCGAACATCGGCTGGCTCGCCGATGGGCTCGCCTCCATCGGCATCGGGCCCGGGCAGGTCACTCAGGCAATCCTGAGTCATGGGCACTCCGATCACATCGGCGGTTTTGTGAACGCGGGAAAACCCACTTATCCCAACGCCGCCCTGCGCGTGTTGAAGGCGGAGGTCGATTTCTGGCGTTCGCCGCAACCGGATTTCTCGAAGTCACATCGCCGGGACAACATTCCAAATATGATTCGAAACGTGCGGGAGGCGCTCGACGTGCTGCAACCCAACCTGCAGTTGCATCACGACGGCGACCAGATTCTCGACGGTGCAATTACGTTCGAAAGCGCTCCGGGGCACACGGACGGGCATTGTGTCTTACACATTCGGGACGGAGGCGAGTCGCTGGTTCATTTGATGGACGTCGCCCATAACCACCTGCTGAACTTCACGGATCCGGCGTGGTTCATCGAATTTGACCATGTGCCTGAGGTGGCGGTGGCGGTGCGCAAGAAAGTCTTTCAGCGCCTCGCCGGCACGCGTGAGCGTGCCTACGGTTTCCATCTCCCCTGGCCGGGCGTCGGCCGCGTGCTGCCGAAGGGCGCGGGCTACAAGTGGGAGCAGGAACGTTTCAGCTGGGGGTCCTGAGGGGCGCTGCCGTGCGGAAGCTGATGCGCTGGCGATCTTCTGAGCGTGGCAGCGCAGGCGCGCTCCATTCGTCCGATGGGGGCAGATTTTTGATCGCGGATGGCACCGCTACCGACGAAACGAACGGAACTGGCTCGGGATTCGTGTACCCGGCGAAACGTCGGACCCTCGGCGGTTAGGATGCCCCTTGCGACATGTGGGAAGCCCTAAAGGCATGGATTCGAGACCGGCGGGTGCCGACGGACGCCGGTGCGGAGGGCGAACGGCGGGCGGCGCGGTTTCTCCAGAACGAACGCCAATTTCGCATCGTGGCGCGAAACTGGCGGAATCCGCGCGATCGGCGGGATGAGATCGACCTTGTCGGGCTCGACGGCGACATCCTCGTCTTCGTCGAGGTGAAGGCCCGTTCCATTGACGCCCTCGTACCGGGGTATTTCGCGGTCAACGACAAGAAAAAGAAAATCCTTCGCCGGGCCTGCAAGGCCTACCTCAAGTCGCTTCATCCGCGACCGCGCACGTTTCGCTTCGACATCGTCGAGATCGGTCACGGCGCTCCGGGCGGGCCGCAGGTGCTGCACTTCGAGAACGTGCCGCTCTTCGCCAAACATGACCTCCCTTGATCATAATCATGAGGCGGATCCGGCCGCGGGGGCGTCTTCGGCCTTGATTTGGCGTCCCGGAAACCCGACAAAGGCGTTTTCGTCATGGCTGAATCGCAACGTCATCCGTTCCTGCAGGGACTAAGCAAGCATCGCGGCGCACCGCCCACGGTCGTCGTGATCTTCGGCGCATCCGGCGATTTGACCGCCCGCAAGCTGATCCCCGCCATCTATAATCTCAGTTGCGACAATTTGTTGCCGGCCGACTTTTTCCTCGTGGGCTACGGGCGCAAGGAGATCCCGAACGAGGAGTTTCGCACCCTGGCGACGGAGGCGATCAAGGAGTTTTCCCGGCGCGAGCTGAAAACCGATGTCTGGAGCCGCATTGGCGGCAACACAAGTTATGTGACCGGCGGTTATGACGAGAAGGCGGCGTTTGACCGCCTTTCTGGGCACATTTCCGAAATCGAGAAGAAGATCGGCCGCGAGGTGCAGGTGTTGTTCTACATTTCCACGCCGCCCTCCGTCTTCGCGCCGATCCTGCGCAACCTCGGGGCCAGCGGGCTCGCGTCGAAGCACCGCGGCCAGCCGCACCATGCGAAGGTCATCATCGAAAAACCCTTCGGCAAGGACCTGAAGTCCGCCCGCGAACTCAACACCACGATCGCCTCGGTTCTGGAGGAGCATCAGGTGTATCGCATCGACCACTACCTCGGCAAGGAGACCGTGCAGGATCTGCTCGTGCAGCGTTTCTCCAACGCGATCTTCGAGCCGCTGTGGAACCGCAATTTCATCGACCACGTGCAGATCACGGTGGCGGAGGAAGTGGGCGTGGGCACGCGCGGCGGTTACTACGAGCAGAGCGGGGCGCTGCGCGACATGATTCAAAACCACACCATGCAGCTGCTCGCGCTCACCGCGATGGAGCCGCCGGTGTCGCTCGACGCGGAGGCGATCCGCGACGAAAAGGTCAAACTGCTCAAGGCCATCCAGCCGCTCGCGGTGGGGCCGGGCGGAGATGTCGCGCGCGCGCAGTACGCCGCCGGCATGATGGGCGGCAAGCAGGTGAACGGCTATCTGGAGGAAGAGGGGATTGCGGCCCAATCGGGTACGGAGACCTACGCGGCGCTGCGCCTCTCGATCAACAACTGGCGCTGGCAGGGCGTGCCCTTCTACCTGCGTTCCGGCAAACGCCTCGCGCGTCGGGTCACCGAAATCGCGGTGCAGTTCAAGCGTCCGCCCGGCACGCTCTTCGCGCAGGATGGGAAGTTCGACCTCGCACCGAACACGCTCTCTTTCCAGATCCAACCCGACGAAGGTCTCAGCTTGATTCTCAACGGCAAGGTCCCCGGGCTCGAGACGCGCACCCAACCCGTTAAAATGGCCTTCCGCTACAGCACCACCTTCGGGTCCAACACCCCCGAAGCCTACGAGCGCCTGGTGCTCGACGCCATGGTGGGCGACGGCACGCTGTTCATCCGCGGCGACGAGGCGGAGACGTCGTGGAAACTCTGCACCCCCGTCCTCGAAGGCTGGGCGGCGTCGGGCCGAGAAGGAATGGACAGCTATCCCGCCGGTTCGTGGGGCCCCGCCAACGCCGAAGCCCTGCTCGCCGGCAACAAGCACATGTGGAGACAACCGTGATCGTCTGCGTGGCACGGAATGACGAACGACCGATGACGAATGAACGATGAAGTTCACACTCATTGCTCGCGTCGTGGATTTTTGCCCCAAGGACGACGATCGTTGGTAATTGGATACTGGTAATCGGATATTCTATCTCATGCCGTCTCTGTTTAACGCCCTTCCCGGCATCGATGTTCCGGTCGGCGGAATATCAAAAGGCCTCACGCAAATGTGGACCGAGGCGGAGGCGGCCGGCGGGCCGGCGCCGTCGTCGAACGACGTCAAGGCCACCCAGATCAACCTCGTCCTGCATTTCGGGTTCTCCACCACGGTGGCCGATGCCCTGGCGCGTTTTCAGGACGCGCTGCGGTTTTCCGTACGTTATCCCAGCCGCGTGGTGGTGTTGTGCCCCTTGAAGGAAGACGGCGGTCGCACGGATCTTCGAGCGAAGATCTACGGCGAGTGCTTTCTCGGCAAGTCGCGCGGTGACACGCGTTGTGTCGAGATTGTCATGCTCAGCTACCCACTAAGCGCGCGCCAGTTCCTGGAAAGCCAAGTGTCGATCTGTCTTTCGACGGATCTTCCGCTCTATTACTGGGTGCACCGTTTCTCCTCGAGCGCGCGCCTGAACGACTATCAGTACCTTCTGAGCCGTTCGAAACGCGTGATGCTCGACAGCGGCCTCGCGCCGGAGGATGCGATGACGTTTCCGTGGCCCCGGCCCGATGCGGTGCGTGATCTCGTGCATGCGCGCCTGCTGCCGGTGCGGCAGTCGCTGGGGCAGTTCCTGAGTGCGTTTTCACCCGCGATGCTGCTCGACGGCCTGCGCGGTGTCACGGTGGCCCATGCGCCTGCCGTGGCGGCCGAAGGCAAAGTGCTGCTCGCGTGGCTCAAGGATCGCCTCACTGCGTGCGGTCCCGACGCAGCGAAGGTGAGGACGACCTTGGAAGCGCTGCCGGAGGGTGCGAAGGGATCGTTCAAGGTCCACTTCGACTACGCCAACCAGCAACGCTTCGACTGGCGCGGCGACCTCGAGCACGGCAATGCCTGCACGGAAGCCTCGTTCGGTTGTGAAACCATCGAGATGCCTGGCGCGATCAGCCTGCTCAATCCCGAGGCCGCGCTCGCTGAGGCGATGTTTTTCTAGGGTATTGCAAGGACAACGGGGACCGGGGTCGTTATGGGGCGAAAACAATTTCGTTCAACCACCGATCTGTTGTAGCCGAGGGCGTTGACCTCGGTCCGAAGTTCAATCAAACCACTCGTCGTGCGGATCGAAGGCGGGGATGGGAATGTTGATGATCTTCAGCTTTCCCACCGCACGATGACGGCAGCCGGGCTTGATCATCACGGTGGTAAGGGGTTTTACCGGGTGACGTTCGCCGTCAAGTTCGAGAAAGCCCTCACCTTCGAGCACGAGGTAGATCTCCGTCATCTTCTTGTGATAGTGCACCTGCGCATCTTCGAGGATCTCGACGAGATGGAGCGTCGCGACGGTATTGTCGGGCGTGGCAAAAGCGCGCCGGGCGAAGCCGCACGGGCAGCGGGTGGGCTCGATGTCGGCGAGGTGGGCGATCGTGAAGTTTTTGCTCATGGGTAAGAAAAAGCGCGTCACCCCGAAGGATGACGCGCTTGATTCAAGACAAATGGCGACTCAGGTCGAGCGGCGACCGTGCTGGACCGAAACGATCTGCGAGGTGCCAATGACGGTCAGACCTTGACGCGATTCTTCGTGAAGAAGCCGAAGAGGCCGACAAGGAAGAGCACGGCGAGGATGGTGATGCCGATATAGCCGGGCGTGCCCTTGGCGGAAAGGACCCAGACCGAGCCGTAGGTGGCGATACCGGTGGCGATGAGCATGAGCGAATTCCACCATACTCTGCGGCCGCCGGTGGGCAGGTTCTCACCGAGAAGCGTGCGCGAGTTCATCATCAGGAAGAAGGTGAAGTAGGCGATCGGGATCATGGAGCCGCCGATGACCGAGGTCGGAATGGCGAGGGCGGCACGGGCATCGGGATTGCTCCAGATGAAGGCTCCCGCGAATCCACCGAGGCCGGAAATGGCGCAGCCGATGAGGTGAACGGTGCGATTGCCGGGCTTGCCCAGCATTTCCGACAAGGCAAAGCCGTTCATCAGCATCAGCACGATGATGGTCGACAAGGCCATGCCCATGACGCCAAGGCCGAAGACCTTTTGAGCGATGGTCGGACCAGTGAGTGGGGTGAGGGTGATGGCGAGCTGGATGTTGCCGCGTTCGGCGAGCATGGCGCCGAGTTTGCGGTCAGCCTCCGGCAGGGCGTTGATCGAGGCACGCTGGGCAGCCACGGCGGCGGAACGTGTTTCCGGAGTTGGGAACTCCTTGGGCAAGGGCGCGATGGAAGGATGCTTCGCGAGCGCGCTGTAGTAGCTGTTGGCGCTGGACGGAATCGGCGTGCCGTCGGGCCGGAGGATGTCGCCGGTCTTGGCGTGGAAGGAGGCGGCGGCGGCGATGACGATGCAGGAGGTGGCGAGAACGAAGGGGATGATCAAGCCGATCGAGAGATCGAAGATGGCGAGACCGCGGTGGCGCTTTCCCCATTTGCGGCGGAGCATCGAGTAGGGCAGCAGGAACGTCATGTTGATGCCGACGGCGGTTCCGAACGCGGTGATGATCTTGTCGCGCTGGGAGTCGACAATGTTGTTCGTCCAGAAATCGGCGAATTCCCCGGTGGCCGCGATCGGTGCGAGGTAATCGTGGGCGGGGTTGTAGAGGTCGGCGATGCGGGGAATGGCGCCGTTAAGCACCGCGCCCCAGTTGAGGGTGCCGGAGAACGTGAGAACGGCGACGACCAGGAAGAAGGCGACGACGATCACGCCGACCATGGCCTTGAGGACGTTCTCAAAGACTTTGACGCCCTTGTTGCCCGACTCGTAGGCGTAGTTGATGAGCATGCCGACGACGAAGAACGCGACGGCGATGCCCACGGTGGAGGACTTGATACTCTCCGGGGTGCTGGCCAGCGACGGGAAAAGATTCTGCTGGATCGCGCCGATGCCCAGACTGAACTGAGGCATGGCCCAGACGATGTTGGCCATCACGGTGGCAATCAGCCACGCCCAGCCGAGCGCGGGAGAGATACTGGAGTTGATCGACTCAAAAGGGCGCCGGCCCGTCGAGAGAGTCACGTATCCGATGGCCGAGAGCATGATCACGCCGAGGATCATCGCGAGTGGCTGCAGCCACATGAGCTGGTAGCCCGCAATGATGCCGATGTAGAGCGCACCCGCGAGGGAGCCGCCTCCCAGCGTGATGGCGCCTTGGAGCCAGCCGGGGCCGGAAAGTCGGGTGTAGATGACGGCTTTTCCGAGCGGGCCCTTCGTGGCGGCCTGATCGAGCAATTGATTTTCGACGGAGCTGGGGTCAGATTTCACAGACAAGCAGGGTTGTTTTCGGGATGAAGATGGCCGAGGGGGCGGATTCAATCGTGGGGAGAAAGACGGCGCGAGAAGAACTTCGAGGCGGGTGAGTGGCAAAGCTTATCCGCGGCACGTCGTTAAATCGAAGCCGAAAGCCAAACGTGGGCGAAACGAGCAAACCTGCGCAACCGGCCTGTTGGTTATCGTTGAACAACACGGGCGTGGGAGTCCGTTGACATCGTCGCAGGCGAGCGCCTCGCTGGAGGGAGTTCAACCCTTCGTCTGGACATTTACCCTATGAAAACTTCCTCGTTTGCCCGCTCAGGACTGTTCGCGTGCGGGCTCGCCATTCTGGCCGCGCCGCTCGTCGCCGGTCCTTGGGAGCCCTTGTTCAACGGCAAGGATCTTTCCGGCTGGAAAGTGATCAACGGCACCGCGCCGTACACCGTCGTCGACGGAGCCATCGTCGGTTCGACGGTCGCCGGCTCGCCCAACAGCTTCCTCGCCACCGAGCGTTCGTTCGGCGACTTTATTTTTGAAGGCGAAGTCATGCAGGAAGGAGAGAGCAACTCCGGCATTCAGTTCCGCGGCCTGAGCACGCCTGACCACATGAACGGCCGCGTTCACGGCTACCAGATGGAGATCGACGCGTCCGCGCGCGCGTGGACCGGTGGCATTTACGACGAAGCCCGCCGCGGCTGGTTGTATCCGGTGACGCTCAATCCGCGGGCGCGCTCCTCGTATCAGCTGGGACGCTGGAACCACGTTCGCATCGAGGCGATCGGCGATTCGATCCGCACGTGGATCAACGGCATTCCCGTCTCGCATGTCATCGACGACATGACGCCATCCGGCTTCTTCGCTTTGCAGATCCACAGTATCGGCCGCAATGAGACACCGGGACGCACGGTCCACTGGCGCAACCTCCGTATTCAAACCACGGATCTCGTTCCGTCGCCCGCAGATGATATTTTCGTACGAAACACCGTGGCAAACTCCGTGAGCAAGGTGGAGAAGGCCCGGGGCTGGCGTTTGCTGTGGGACGGCAAGACCTCCGCCGGCTGGCGCAGCGCGCGTGGCGAGAGCTTTCCGACCAAGGGTTGGTCGATGGAAGACGGCGTACTGTCCGTACTCGCTGGAGTGAAGGGCGGAAGCATTATCTCCACCGAAGAGTTCTCGGCTTTTGAGTTGCAGCTGGAATTCATGCTCACGGAAGGCGCAAACAGTGGTATAAAATATCTGGTGAAGTCGGGTGGTGAGGTGGGCTTTGAGTACCAGTTGCTGGACGACGCGAACCATCCGGACGCCAAGCAAGGGGCCGCAGGCAATCGGACGCTTGCTTCGCTGTACGATCTCATTCCCCGGGATGGGGCTTTGCGCGGCGCGAACATTGTCCCGCGGGTCGACCACTGGCAGCACGCCCGCATTGTCGCGCGTCCGAATGGAGACGTGGAGCATTGGCTCAACGGCGTGAAAGTCGTCGAATTCAACCGCAACTCCGCAGTTCTCGCCGCGATGGTTGCCCGCAGCAAGTTCGCCGCCAACGACGGCTTCGGCACGGCGGAGAAAAGCGGCATTCTCCTCCAGGAACACAACGACCTGGTCAAATTCCGAAGCATCAAAATTCGAACCTTGTCCGAATAATTCACAAAAAAAGGGCGCCCCGCAAAGGCCGCCCTTTTTTTTGCACTGGCTCACAAAAAACCCGCTCTCGAACGAGAGCGGGTAAATGGTGCGGGCGGAGGGAGTCGAACCCTCCTCTCAAGCTTGGGAAGCTCACATAATAGCCGATATACGACGCCCGCAGAGCGCCTCGAAAGGAACGCTGCGACTGTGAGTGCGACCGCGTTTAGGTCAAGCCGTCAGCCAGCACTTCTCTATTTCCGCTCCGAGCTTATCTGCAAAGCTCGGACGAAAACGTAGTGGTTTCCGGTTAGGACTTTCCCGGTGCAGGAGATTCGGCGGTGTTCGTGCCGCCGCATCGTTCGCAATTCTTGTTGGCCTTTGCCGCGTCGACGCAGCACGGATGGGCGCAGGTCTTGCTGTCGGTCGTGGCACGGACGCAGCACGCGGCTTTTTTTCCAACGGGAGCGGGGGCCTTGGGGGCTTCGGTCGCGGCAAAGGCGCCGAAGGTGAGGAGGGATCCGATCAACAAGGCGCTGAATAGCGGAGTGGCTTTCATAGGCAGGGGTGGGTTGAGGCGATGGCAGATGCGACAGCACCGGCTCGATTGACGAAGTCCAACCTAGCGAAGGCGGCGACAGAAGCAAAACCAAAATTCACTCGTCAGAAATCCGCAGTGACGCCGGCGTTCTGGTGGTTGCGCCAGCGATCGAGCACGCGCTTGAAGACGTCGTCCGGGGCGAGTCCGTTGGCCTCGCGCAAGGCTTCGGCGCTACTGCCGTGGTCGACGAAACGGTCCGGCCAGCCCACGCGCTCGACGGCCGCGGGGCAGTCGGCCTCCTGGAGTGCTTCCAGAACGGCACTGCCAAATCCACCCGTCAGCACGTGATCCTCCATTGTCACCAACAAGGGAATACACGCTGCATGGCTCAACAGAAGGGTGCGATCGAGCGGTTTGACAAAACGAGCATTGACGACGCCGACGGAGAGATGCTCCTCCGTTTCGAGGCGGGCGGCGAGGGTGAGGGCATCCCGTACCATCGACCCGAGCGCCCAGATCATGATGTTGGACCCCTGTCGGAGCACTTCGGCCTGACCGACCGGAAGGAGAGCGGGCTTGTCCTTGATCTTTGCTCCCGTTCCTGCGCCACGCGGATAGCGAAGGAAGGCCGGGGCCTGCAGGGCGACCGAGGTGTGCAGCATGTCGACCAGCTCATCTTCGTCCTTGGGCTGCATGACCGTCGTGTTTGGCACACAACGCAGGTAAGAAAGATCGAAGAGGCCATGATGCGTAGGGCCGTCGTTGGGCGAAAGCCCGGCGCGGTCCATGCAGAACGTCACGGGCAAATTCTGCAGCGCAACGTCGTGAACGATCTGATCGTAGGCGCGTTGAAGAAACGTGGAGTAGATCGCGACGACGGGTTTGATGCCCTTGGTCGCCAGCCCGGCGGCAAACAGCACGGCATGTTCCTCCGCGATGCCGACGTCGAAGAATTGCGCGGGGCACGCCTGCGCGAGGTGGCTGAGTCCGGTGCCGCTCGGCATGGCGCCGGTGATCCCGACGATGGAGCGGTCCGCCTTGGCCATGGAGACGAGCGCGTGGCCCATGACGTCCTGATAATTAGGCGGAGAGCCCGCCGGGGCCTTGGGGCTTTCTCCTGTCGCGGGATTGTAGGGACTCGCGCCGTGGAATTTCTCCGGCGAGTTGATGGCGGCGTCGAGCCCCTTGCCCTTCTTCGTGAGAACGTGCAGCAGGATCGGCGTGTCGCAATGACGGGCAAACTCGAGGTTCTTCACCAGTTCGTCGAGATCGTGACCATCGATCGGGCCGAGGTAACGCAGGCCAAACTTCTCGAAAAGGGAGGACTCGACGAAGAAGTCCTTCGTTTCGCGTTTCCACTTCATGTACAGCCGGTGCATGTCATGCCCGCCTGGCAGTCCGGTGAAGAATTTCTCCAGGTCGTGGTGGATCTTGTTGTAGGTCGGGTTGGTGCTGAGCCGGTTGAGGTACCGCGCCATCGCGCCGACGTTTTTGGCGATCGACCACTCGTTGTCGTTGAGGATGACGACGAGGCGTTTCGTCGAACTGACGACGTTGTTCAATGCCTCCAGGGTGATGCCGCAGGTGAAGGCGGCGTCGCCGCATACGGCCACCACATGCTCGTCCGAACCACGCAGATCGCGGGCGGTCGCCATGCCGAGGGCGGCGCTGAGAGCGGTGCCGGCGTGACCGGCGCCAAAGCTGTCGTGAGCGCTTTCGGTGCGGGTCAGAAAACCGCTGGCCCCGCCGGATTGGCGCAGGTGGCGGAAGAATTCGCCGCCTCGCCCCGTCAGAAGCTTGTGAACGTAGCCTTGGTGGGCGACATCGAAGACGAACTGGTCGTCCGGCGTGCTGAACACCCGGTGCAGCGCGATCGTAAGTTCAACGACACCCAAGTTAGGGCCGACATGGCCGCCGTTGCGGGCCGTGACCGCGATGATTTCGTCACGGATCTCCTGCGCGAGCTGAGGCAGCTGGGCGGCGGAGAGGCCTTTGACGTCGGACGGGCCGGCAATCGAATCGAGCAGACGCGGACCTGTAGAGGGAAAAGCCGGCGATGCGGCGGAGGTGTTCATCGACAAAAATGGGTGTCAGCCGGCGCGGCCAACTCAGGGGTCGCGTGCAGGCTCCGTGCCGACGAAGGCGATGAGTTCGTTCTTTTGTTTGGCGAGTTGCGCGATCTTGAGCTCCGCGTCCTTCAGGCGGCCTTCACAGACCTTCAGCAATGTGTTGCCTTCCTCAAACTTAGCAAGGAGCTCAGCCAGCGGGACCTGTCCGGACTCCATGGATTCCACGATGGATTCCAAGCGTCCCAGGGCATCTTCGAACGTCAATTTGTTGGCGGCTTTTGCGTCCACTCCCCGCACCCTTGCCCCCCATATCGGGCTTTTCAATCAAACTTTGCCGAGGTCGGCCGGGCCGGAGCAGGGGGAAGCGCAGACAGCCTGCTTTTGCAGTTGGCGCCTGCGAAAATTCGGGTCCAGTGGGGTCATGGTTCTCTTCCTTGCCCTCGGCCTGATCGCGCTTCGATTGGTGGCGGAACTCTGGCTCGCCGCCCTGAATCGGGCCGAAGTCCGGCGCCACGCCGAGGTGCCGCCGCCGGGGGTGGCGGCACTCGTCGACGAATCCACCTATCGCAAGTCCGTGGACTACACCCTCGCCAAGAACCGCCTTGGAGTGCTCGAAATGATTTTCGATGCCGGCGTGCTCGCGCTGATCCTTTCCAGCGGATTTCTGCCCTGGCTTTTCGCGCACGTGGCGGCGTGGGCGCCGGGCTCCACATGGGATGACGCCCTTTTCATTCTGCTCGCGGGTGTCGTGCTTTCGATCCCGAGCCTTCCGTTCGAGTGGATCGCGCAGTTCCGGCTCGAGGCCCGGTTTGGCTTCAACAAGAGCACCCCGGGCCTGTGGCTGTCGGACAAGGCCAAGGGGCTTTTGCTGGCGATCGTCATCGGCTTCCCGTTGTTGTGGGCGCTGCTCTCGCTGGTTCATTGGGTGGGCACGGCGTGGTGGATCTGGGCGTTTGCCCTGCTCTTCGGCTTTCAGCTGCTGATGATCGTTCTCTATCCGAAATTGATCCTCCCGCTTTTCAACAAGTTGACCCCGCTGCCCGAGGGAGAACTTCGCACACGGCTGCTGTCGCTCGCCGACCGGACCGGCTTTCAGGCCAGGACCATCGAGGTGATCGACGGAAGCAAGCGATCGGGCCACTCCAACGCTTACTTCACCGGCTTCGGCCGGTTCCGCCGTATCGTATTATTCGATACGTTGATCTCCCAGCTCTCGCCGGAGGAGCTCGAGGCCGTGCTCGCGCACGAGGTGGGGCATTACAAGTGCGGTCATATTCCGCGCATGCTGGCGGTCGGGGCGCTCATGCTGCTCGGTTCGTTTGCGGCGCTCGCCTGGCTGGCGCAGAGCGACTGGTTCAACCGCGGCTTCGGTTTTCCCGCGGGCGAACTGGCGCCGGCCTTCCTGCTTTTCGGACTGCTCAGCGGCGTCGTGACGTTCTGGCTGACCCCGTTGGGGAACCTGTTCTCCCGCAAACACGAATTTGAAGCCGACGCGTTTGCGCGGAAGGCGATGGGCGGGGCTCTCCCGATGATCGGCGCCCTGCGCAAACTCGCGCAAAAGAACCTCAGCAACCTCACGCCTCATCCTTGGTTCAGCGGGTTTTATTATTCGCATCCGACGCTGGTGGAGCGCGAACGCGCGTTGCAACAGGGATGAGTTGAGCCGCTTTGCCGCATGCGATTTCTCCGGCAGTGGGCGGTTTGGGTCGTGGTTGCGAGCACGGGCCTTTCGCCACGGGCGGAGACGCTCACGATCGCGACGTACAACGTGGAGAACTACACGCTCACCGATCGCATGACGCCCGGCGGTTATCGTCCGGATTACCCGAAGCCGGAGGCATCGAAACAGGCGCTGCGCACCGTCCTGCGTGCCATCGATGCCGACGTGCTGGCATTGCAGGAGATGGGCGGGCGCGCGTTCTTGGAGGAACTGCGGCGCGATCTCGCGACCGAGGGACTCGTGTATCCGCACGCCGAGATCCTCGAGACGGGCGACGAGCCGCGTTTTGTCGCCGTGTTGTCGAGGCGTCCTTTCACATCCGTGCGTCACCACACGGATCTCGCGTTTCGCTATTTCGGCTCGGAGGAGACCGTGAGACGCGGGTTGTTGGAGGTGCGATTCGCCTCGGACGGAGGCGAATTGACGCTTTTTGTCGCGCATCTGAAAAGCCGTTTCACCGAACGCAAAGACGATCCGATGTCGGCTCTCCGGCGTGCAGGAGAGGCCGAAGCCGTGCGGGACCGGATCCTGGCGCTTTTCCCCTCACCGGCCGCATCCCGGTTTCTGCTCGTGGGCGACTTCAACGACGGGCCGGGTTCGCGGCCGGTGCGGGCTGTCCTTGCCCGCGGACGCACGATCATCGCGGAACTCGTTCCGGTCGCCGATAGTCGCGGCGAGACGTGGACCCATCGCTATCGCAAGGAAGATAGCTACACCCGCGTTGATCATGTGTTCATCTCCCCCGAACCTTCGCTGCGGGCTGCGTTGCGAAACGGACGCGCGCTCATTTACGACGGCGTGGGAGTCAATGACGCCAGCGATCACCGTCCGGTGGTGGTGATTCTCGACCTTGCGACCGTCAGGTGACTGCGGGCCGGGAATCGTCCGATTTGCGCTGGCGGATAAAACCTGCTGAATCGCGGACATGCATCCGACCTGGACTGAAGCGCTGGCCGATTTTCTCCGACGCGAGCCGGAGATTGAAGCGCTGCGGCTCGATCCCTCCGGGCGCAAGGTGTCCGTCGCCACGATGGGCGAGGTCGACACGGAGGCGCTGCGCGCCCGCCTGGCCGAAACGCTCGCGGCCATCGAGTCGCAGCTCGGAGCGACCGCGCACGCGCCGGCGGGGTTCACGTTGCGGCAGGCCGGGGGAGTGACTGAGTTTGCCGGGCAAAGCTGCGCGACCGCGCCGAAATTCTGGAAGTGGCGCGAGTTCAGCTGGCCCGAGATCGCGCCCTTGGAAAGCGGCGAGCCGCAGACTCCGGAGTGGAAGGAACTCGCGTGGTTCGCCGGGGTGTGCGGCGTGGCCGGACTGGCTGGCTTCATTGTCGAGAAACTCGGGTTCGGACCGGTGTGGCTGGTGCCGGGCCTTTACGGACTTGCGTTGGTGGCGGGCGGTTGGGATGCGGCCAAGGACACGTGGGAAAACATTCGCGCCGGCAAGCTCGACATTCATTTCCTCATGCTCGCGGTGGCGACCGGTGCGGTGGCGATCGGGGCGTGGGGCGAGGCGGCGCTGCTCCTGTTCCTGTTCTCCGCATCGGGTGCGATGGAAGAGTTTGCGCTCGATCGCACGCACCGGGAAGTCAACGCGTTGCTCAAGTCGGCGCCGAAGTACGCCTCGCTCGTCCTGCCCGGCGGCGGCGAGCGGGAAGTGCCGATCGAGGAACTCGATCTCGAGGATCGTGTGCTGGTGCGTCCCGGTGGCGCGTTCCCTGCAGACGGAGAAGTCGTCAAGGGACGCAGCGCCAGCGACGAATCGGCGCTCACCGGGGAATCGCTTCCGGTCGAGAAGAACGTCGGCGACCAAGTCTTCAGCGGCACGCTCAACCTGTGGGGAGCGGTGGAGTTCAACGTGCGCCGCCTGCCCTCGGAGAGCACGCTGCAAAAGATCATCCGGCTCATCCAGACTGCGCAAAAATTGCGGGCACCCAGCGAGCGTTTCACGGACAAGTTCGGCGGCAAGTACACGCTGTCAGTGCTGGGCTTGTGTGCGGTGATGTTTGTCGTGTGGTGGCAGGGGCTCGGGCTTCCGGCCTTCGCCAACGTGGAGGGGCAGACGTCGGCATTCTACCGCACGATGACCCTGCTCGTCGTCACGAGTCCCTGCGCGCTCGTGCTCTCGATCCCGTCGGCGATTCTTGCGTCGATCGCGTGGGGGGCGCGACACGGCGTGCTGTTTCGCGGTGGAGCGGCGATCGAAAAGCTCGCCGGGATCAACACGATCGCGCTGGACAAAACCGGCACGCTGACGACGGGCGAACTGGCGGTCGTGGCCTACGAGAGCTTCCCGGCCGGGCGGGAGGTGGAGATCATGGAACTTGCTTACGCGCTCGAGGCCAATTCGCAGCACCCGCTGGCGCGCGCGATCGTGCGCGACGCGCGTGCCCGTGGGGTGAAGGAGCGGCCACTCGACGATTTTCAGTCGCTGACGGGGCAGGGCGTGCGCGGGAAAATCGGCGGTTCGCAGATTTTGCTCGGTCGACGAGAATTGCTTGAGCGCGGCCCGCTGGCCGAATGGGCGCGCACCCTGCCGCCGGCGCCGGCCGAGTTCGCCGAGGTGTGGGTGGTCGGGCCGGATGTGGTCGGGCGCATGCTGTTGCGCGACGAACTGAGAGCGGCCTCACGCGACGTGCTGCTGGAGTTGAAGCGCGAAGGCATTCGTTCGGTCATGCTGACGGGCGACCGACGGCAGACCGCGGAGGCGGTGGCCCGCGAACTGGGACTCGACGAGGTGCGCGCCGGACTCTCGCCCGAACAAAAGGTTGAAGCCATCCAGAGCCTGCGGTCCGAAGGGGGACGGGTAGCAATGGTCGGCGACGGGGTGAACGACGCTCCCAGTCTCGCCGCTGCCGATGTGAGCGTGGCGATGGGGGCGCGCGGAAGCGACGCAGCGCTCGAGCAGGCGGAGGTCATCCTGATGCACGACCGCATCGAGAACGTGATGGCGGCCCTGCGTGTCAGCAGGCGGGCTCGGGCGGTCATCAGGCAGAATCTGGCCATTTCGCTTGGAGTCGTGGTGCTGATGGCCGTGGCGGCGATTTTTGGGATCGTGCCGTTGGCGGTCGGAGTGGCCGCCCACGAGGGCAGTACGGTGGTGGTATGCCTGAACTCGCTGCGCCTGCTCTTTGGGTCGGGGCGGACGGGGTCGGGGCCAAGCGCTGCCTCAGCGCCGGAGACCCGTAAAGATTCCCGTTAATCCCTTTGACGACGGCGCGACTTGGAGCATGTTAATTGCGAGCTCTTGGCGTTCATTTGCGCCGAAACCCTCATGTTCGTCTCGTGTCTTTTCCCTTTATGAAAACGCGTGTTTGCCGGCAGGTGCTTCCGGTAGTGTTCGGGGTGGTCGGCCTTGCCTTCCTGGCAGGTGGCTGCTCTTCCGCCTCGTCTTCTCGTTCCGTCTACAGCGCCGGGCAGGTGAATCAGGTGCAAACTCAAGAATTGGGTACGATCATCTCTGTTGAGGCGGTGACGATCGAACGCGATATGGGCCAGCGCACCTCAGTGGGCCAGAGCGTCGGATCGTCGGTCGGTCGTACCATTGCACGCGGGGGCGACCCGGTCACCGCCGCCGCCGGTGCGGTGGGGTCCGTCGTGGGGAGTATTGCCGGGACCTCGGCGGAGCGGGCTGTGTCCCGACGCGAAGGCCAAAAGATCCAGGTTGCGATGGACGACGGCACGACGATCACGGTGGTGCAGGAAAACAATCCTCCCTTCGTCGGTGGCGAACGTATCCGGCTTGTGAAGACAGGCTCGCACGCCCGCGTCGAATTGAACCAGCCGGACGATTCCAACAACTACATCGTCGGCGCGCAGCGCTGAGCGGGGCCCCAACCAAGATGGAGACCCTCGGTGGGACTCTCCGCGACCTGGTGTGTACTAACAGACCGCGGTCGGCGTTGCCCGCTTTTGGCGGGGCCCGCGGCCTACCATAAAACCGGTGTCGCGCAGGATGGTTGTAGCGGCGGCTGTCCCCAGCCGCCCAGGGCAGAGACGAGCGAAAGGTGATGGCACGCGGCGCCTGCCCAAAGCCGACCAAAACCGGGGGCAGCTGCTAAGACCGCTCCCCCTGGTTCCCCCCCCCCGACGGCGAAGGTTTTGGAAGCAGGCTCGCCGCCCCTCCCGTCCGATTCAGTCGGTGATGAGCACGTGGTGCCCGGCGCGAACCTCGTCGTAGAGTTCAATCACGTCGAGATTGCGCAGCAGCACGCAGCCGCCGCTTTGCGGCTCGCCGATGCGATCCTCGTGGTTCGTGCCGTGAATATAGATGAACCGCCCGTAGCTGTCGACGTCGCCGCCCGCGTTTACGCCTGGCTCCAAGCCTCGGAGCCAGAGGATGCGCGTCGTGACAAAGTTGGTGGTACGGTTGGCTTCATCGCCGTACTCGGAAAAATGCCGGCCGGTGGGCCGGCGCGCGGTGAAGACCATGCCGGGTGGCTGACCCGCGCCGATGCGCTCCTCAATCACGTGCAGACCGCGAGGCGTGCCGAGGGAGTCCTTCACATTCGACGGCGGGCGCAGGGACGTGGAGATCGGATAAGCCCTCGCGAGTTCGCTGTTGCGGTAAACTTGCAGTGTCTGCGTGCCGATGCGCGCCGCAAGGAGGCGGTCTGCGGGCTTGATGCCGAGGCGGGTGCAGGTTTGCATGAACAATTCCCAAGGAGTTTCCATCGTGAAGAATAACCACTACGTTGTCGGCATCGTCGGCGCCACGGGCGCGGTCGGTCAAGAGCTTGTGCGCCTGATGCACGAGCGGAATTTTCCTGCGGGCAGCCTCCGGCTGTTCGCCTCGGCCCGCTCGGCGGGCAAGACCGCGGAGCACGGTGGAAAGAAGTATGTGATCGAGGAGGCAAAGCCGGGCGTGTTCGCCGACGTCGACGTGGCTTTCTTTGCGGCGGGAGGTTCGGTCACCCGCGCCCTGGCTCCCGACGCCGTCAAGGCAGGCTGCCTGGTCATCGATAAGAGCTCCGCGATGCGCATGGACCCAAAGGTTCCGCTGGTGATTCCCGAGATCAACCCGGAGAAGCTGCGTTCGCACGAAGGCATCATTGCCAATCCCAATTGCTCCACGGCAATCATGCTGATGGGGCTCTGGCCACTGCACCAGGCCTTCGGGCTGAAGCGCGTGATCATCTCCACCTATCAATCCGTGTCCGGCACGGGCGCCGAGGCGGTGCGGGAGCTTGACGCGCAGGTCCACGCCTCGGTCAAGGGCGAGCCGGTCAGGCACTCGGTTTATCCGTACCAGATCGCGTTCAACTGCATCCCGCAGATCGATTCGTTCGACGCCACCGGTTACACGGGCGAAGAGACGAAGATGGCGCAGGAGAGCCGCAAGATCATGGGTCTGCCCCACCTCAAGGTCTCGGCCACGACGGTACGCGTACCGGTCGTGCGGGCCCATTCGATCTCGGTCTGCGCGGAGTTTGAGCGGCCGGTCAGTGTGGCCGCCGCCCGCGAGGCGGTCGCCGCTTTCCCTGGAGCAGAGCTGGTCGACGACCCGGCCGGCAAGCGCTACCCGACGCCCTTGGACTTCGCCGAAAAAGTGAAGTGCGGGGTGGGCCGCATCCGTGTCGACACCGCCTTCGACAACGGCCTCTCGTTTTGGGTCAGCGGCGACAACCTCTGGAAGGGTGCCGCGCTCAACGCGGTGCAGAACGCCGAATTGATGATCCGCGAAGGTCTGCTCAAGCCGAAGCAGGCCTTGGCCGAGGTTTGAATGTGCCTGCCTTGGCGGGCACGTCCGAGGAAAGGACCGGCCGTTGCCTTTCCTCCTGAATAAATCCTTGTCACCCGCGCAGCCCGCCCGCTTAGCTCTCTCCTTTGCCTAGGACGGCTAGCTCAGTTGGTTAGAGCATCTCGCTTACACCGAGAGGGTCGGGGGTTCGAGTCCCTCGCCGTCCAGACGATTTTTCGGCAAAAATTCTCCCTTCCCAACCACCACACCTGATGCGACACACGATCTCCGTCCTCGTTGAGAACAAGTTCGGCGTTTTGGCGCGCGTGTCCGGCATGTTTTCCGGCCGCGGCCACAACATCGACTCGCTCAACGTCGCCCCCACGCACGACCCCGCGTTGTCCAGGATCACCGTCGTTCTCAAGGGTGACGAGTCGTCCCTCGACCTCGCGATCAAGCAGCTGCGGAAGCTGGTGAACGTCATTGACGTCGTCGACTTCAAGGAAGGCCAGGCCGTCATCCGCGAACTCGTGCTGGTCAAAGTGCAGGCCGATTCCCGCACGCGTTCCGAGATCATGCAGATCTGCGACATCTTCCGCACCAAGATCGTCAACGTTGCCTCCGACTCGGTCATCATCGAGGTCACCGGCGACGAGGCCAAGGTCTCGGCCTTTATCAAGCTGCTTGAGCCCTTCGGCATCCTCGAACTTGCCCGCACCGGTCAGCTCGCGGTCAAGCGCTGAAGTCCCTCTCGGCCGTCCGCTTCGCACCAACCCCAACCTGTTTTACCATGCCCGCCAAAGTATACACCGACAAAGACGCCGACCTCGGCGTGTTCACGAACAAGACTGTTGCCATTCTCGGCTACGGCTCCCAGGGCCACGCGCACGCCCTCAACCTCAAGGACTCCGGCGTCAAGGTCATCATCGGCCTCTACGAGGGTTCCAAGTCCAAGCCCGTCGCCGAGTCGCACGGCTTTGAGGTCGTCGAAACCGGCGAGGCGGTGCGTCGCGCCGATGTCATCATGGTCGGTTTGCCGGACATGAAGCAGGCGGACGTCTACGAGTCCTCCATCAAGCCCAACCTCACCAAGGGCAAGACCCTCCTTTTCTCGCACGGTCTCGCGATCCACTTCGGCCTGATCAAGCTGCCGAAAGACGTCGACTGCATCATGGTCGCCCCGAAGGGCCCCGGCCACATGGTCCGCCGCCTCTACGCCGAGGGAAAGGGCATGCCAGCGCTCGTGGCGGTGGCGCAGGACAAGTCCAAGAAGGCGCTCAAGACCGCGCTCGCCTGGGCCAAGGGCATCGGCTCGACCCGTGCCGGCGTGCTGAAGACCTCATTCAAGGAAGAGACCGAGACGGATCTCTTCGGCGAACAGGCCGTGTTGTGCGGCGGCGCCTCGGCGCTCGTCCAAGCGGGTTTCGAAACGCTCGTCGAGGCCGGGTACCAGCCGGAAATGGCCTACTTCGAGTGCTTGCACGAGCTGAAGCTCATCTGCGATCTCATGTACGAATCCGGCATCGCCGGCATGCGCTTCTCGATTTCCGAGACCGCGAAGTACGGTGACATCACCCGCGGTCCGCGCGTCGTGAACAAGAAGACCAAGGCCGAGATGAAGAAGATCTTGAAGGAGATCCAGAGCGGCAAATTCACCAAGGAGTGGGTCAAGGAGCACAAGGGTGGCCTCAAGAATTACAACAAGCTGCTCAAGGCCGGAGAAAAGCATCAGATCGAGAAGACCGGTGCCTACCTGCGCAGCATGATGCCTTGGATGTCCAAGAAGAACATCAAGGGCGCGCAGGCAGCGTATTAAAGGAAAGGCTGAAGGGCTGAAAGACTGAAGGGCTGAAGAAGACGCGTCGTTCGCTGCTTCCGTTTTTCCAATTTTCACCCTTCAGCCTTCAGCTTTCAGCCTTTGCCCGCGCTCGTCCTAGCCACCCGCAAAAGTCCGCTGGCGCTTGCGCAGACGGAAATGGTGGCAGCGCAGCTCCGCCAGAAGCTGGGCGTCGAGACTGAGTTGCTCAAGATCGTCACGACCGGCGACCGGCAGACGGAGTGGTCGCTTGAAACGAAGGGGGGCAAAGGCCTCTTCACGAGCGAGCTTGAGCAGGCTCTGCTTCGAGGTGAGGCGGACGTGGCCGTGCACAGCACGAAGGATCTGCCCGGCGACATGCCCGCGGGTCTCGCCATCGCCGGCTACCTGCCACGAGCCGATGCGCGCGACATGCTGGTGTTACGCGACGGGGTCGAGTCGCCGGCGACCATCGCCACGGGCAGTCCGCGTCGCCGCCTTCAGGTGCGCATGCTTTTCCCCGATGCGCAGTTCACCGAGATTCGTGGCAACGTGGATACCCGCCTGCGCAAGATCGGCAGCGATCACGTCGCGGACGCGACGATTCTTGCGGCGGCTGGATTGTCCCGTCTCGGTATCGGCAGTTGGCCGGGCGTGACGTTTCACCCGTTGGGTTTTGAACACATGGTGCCGGCGGTCGGGCAGGCGGCGGTGGCGATCCAATGCCGGGCCGGCGAGGAAGCGCGTTTTGCGACGGCCTTCGACGCGACCACCTCACGGTTCGTCACGCTGGAGCGGGCGTTTCAATCGGCGATCGGCGGGGGCTGCCAGACCGCGTTTGCAGCCCATGCCACGGCGGATACGCTGTGGTTTTTTCACGATGAAGTCGGCCTGCGCAGCCTCCCGCTGGCGCCGGCGGACTTCGAAAACCCGACCGAGTACGCCCGCGCGACGCTGGCGTACCTCGGATTTCGATTTTAACCCGAATAGTTCACACCCTCTTTGAAGAAAACCGTTGGGCCACAGAGAACATCGAGCGCCGACACAGAGTCCACCGAGGAAGATCTTCCAATCCAGACTACGAACCTTCTCAGCCTGCGGCATTTTTAGTCGCTGCTTCATTCCATGTCCTCACCCGGTATTGTTTATCTCGTTGGCGCAGGTCCCGGTGACCTGGGCTTGGTTACGTTCCGGGCCAAGGAACTCATCTCGGAGGCGGACGTAGTGGTCTATGACTACCTCGTTCACCCGGACCTCGTGGAGTGGTGCAAGACCGGCTGCGAGGTGATCTACGTCGGCAAGAAGGCGGGATTCCACTCCCTGCCACAGGAAGAAATCGAGGCGCTGCTCGTGAAGCACGCGAAGGCCGGCAAGCGGGTCGTGCGTCTCAAGGGCGGCGACCCCTTCGTCTTCGGCCGCGGTGGCGAAGAGGCGCGCACCCTTGCGAAGGACGGCGTGCGGTTTGAGGTCGTGCCCGGGGTGACGGCGGCGCTCGCCGCCGGGGCTTACGCCGGTATTCCGCTGACGCACCGAAACACCAGTTCGTCGCTGATTTTTCTCACCGGCCACGAGGATCCGAAGAAGCATGAGTTGCAGACGGACTGGCGTGCCTATGGCGCGCTCAAGAACGCCACCCTTGCGATCTACATGGGCATGGGACATCTCCGGCAAATCCTGTCGGAGCTTGTCGCCGGCGGACTGCCGGCCTCGACACCCGCGGCGGCGGTGCAGTGGGCTTCGTTGGGGCGCCAGCGCAGCGTGACCGGAACGGCGTCGAATCTGGCGCAATTGGTCGACGACGCAAAATTGACGGCGCCGGCGATCGTGTTGGTGGGTGAAGTTGTGGCGCACCACGAACAGATCGATTGGTTCGAGCATCTGCCCTTGTTCGGTCGTCGCATTGCCATCACCCGCACCCGCAGTCAAAACAGTGAATTGCGCGACAAATTGGAGGCGCTTGGGGCGGAAGTGCTCGAGTTGCCCCTCATCAAAGTCGTGCCCGACGTTGCGCGCGAGGAGCTGGTCGACGTGTTCACCGAGTTGGGCAGCTACGATTGGATTGTATTCACCAGCGCCAATGGCGTACGCGCGTTCTTCGAGTATTTCTTCCGCGCGTATGAAGACATCCGCAGCCTCGGATTTCTGCGCTTTGCGTGTGTGGGCGAAGCAACCAAGCGCGAGATCGATGGCTATAAGATCAAGGTCGAGTGCATGCCGAAGGTGGGTACGGGCGAGGCGCTGGCCGATGCCCTCATCGAAACCGGATCGCTTGACAGCGCCAAGGTCGTGGTCGTCACGGGCAACCTCAATCGCGACATCCTTGTCACCAAGCTCGAGAGCGCGGAGGCGATCGTCGATCAACTGCAGCTCTACCGCACGGAGCAGACCGATCTTTCGACCGAACCTGCGGCGGAAGATTTCCGGCAGAAGGGCGCCGATGCGATCCTCTTTGCGAGTTCATCGGCGGCGCAGTCCTACGCCGATCAAGCGTCCGCGCTCGCCCTCGGAACGGAGGCGAAGCGTCCGCTTGCCGGCAGCATCGGTTCGCAGACAAGCGCGACGATGAAGCAAGTCGGCTTGAAGGTGGACTTCATCGCCAAGGAACCGGGACTCGATGCCTTGGTGGAGGCGCTGGTCAAGGCGTTGCGTTGATCCGAAGGCAATCCACCGCCAAAGATAGATTGGTTTTCGTGTCGTTCGTATGTTTCGTGAAACCGCAATGAGAGTCCCGTTTCTCGATCTTTCCCTCCAGCATCGCGCGCTGCGCGACCAGGCGCTGGCTGCGTTCACGGCGACGTATGACGCCAACCGTTTCTGTCTCGGCAAGGACGTGGAGGACTTCGAGAAGGCTTTTGCCGCGACGCTCGGATATCCTCGAGCCCTCGCGCTGAACAACGGGACCTCGCCGCTTCACATCGCCTGCATGCTGGCGGGCTTCGGGCCGGGCGATGAGGTGATTGCGCCGCCCTTCACCTTCATCTCTACGGTTTGGGGCGTGAGCTACACGGGAGCGACGCCCCGTTTCGTGGACGTCGAAGAAGGGACTTTCAACCTGGACCCGGAGAAGCTCGAGGCGGCAATCACGCCCAAGACAAAGGGCCTGATTGTCGTGCACCTGTTTGGCCAGCCGGCCCGCATGAGCGAGATCATGGCGATTGCGAGAAAGCACCGTCTATTCGTGATCGAAGACTGCGCGCAGGCCGTGGGCGCCACGTACGGTGGAACGCCGGTCGGAACGATGGGCGACGTCGGTACGTTCAGTTTTTATCCCACCAAGAACCTCGGCGGATGCGGAGAGGGTGGGGCTCTGGTGGCGAAGGACGAGACCTTGTTCACCGCGGCACGGCACATCCGCGTTCACGGATCGGATCGACGCTACTATCATGACATCGTGGGCGGAAATTTCCGCATGGACGGATTTCAAGGCGCGCTGCTCAACGTGAAACTGCCTCACCTCGCCACGTGGACCGCACGACGTCAGGCGATTGCAAAGCGCTACCTCGATGGAATTCGACTCACCGATGTGCGTCTGCCGGAGCAACCGGAGTATGGCCAAAGTGTCTTTCACCAGTTTACGATCCGCCACCTCCGCCGCGACGCTTTGCGCGAGCATCTGGCGAAACACGAGGTGGGCACCGACCTGATCTATCCCGTCCCGCTGCACCGGCAAAAATGCTACGCTCATCTCGGTTACGCGGAGGGTTCGCTTCCGGTGGCAGAGAAGGCCGCGGCGACCTGCGTGAGCCTGCCGATCTTTCCGGAGCTGACCGACGCGCACGTCGACCACGTCATCGCGTCGGTGAACAGCTTCGCCGGGTAGAAGGGGATCGGATGGGGCGGGACGGTCTACGCACCCCGAACCGGCGACAGGAGTGCCGCCGCTCCCCAAGACCGCAAAACCCCCTTGCGCAAACCCGCGTCCCGCCTTCACTCGACCTTTCCATGGCTTACGACTGGCTCAAAGGAGTGGCGGATGAGTATGACGTGATCGTCATCGGCAGCGGCTTGGGCGGATTGACCGGCGCCAACGTGCTCGCCAAGGCGGGACACAAGGTTCTGCTGCTCGAACACCATTACCAGTACGGCGGTCTGGCCACGTGGTTTACGCGCAAGGGCGGGCATATTTTCGACATTTCATTGCACGGCTTTCCCAGCGGAATGATCAAGTCGTGCCGTCGGTATTGGACGAAGGAAATCTCTGACTCGATCGTCCAGTTGAAGGACATCCGCTTCGTCAACCCGCAGATGGACGTCTGGACCACGTTCACCCGCGAAGATTACACCCGCGTGCTCGTCGAGCAGTTCAAGCTCCCCCGCGAACAAGTGGAGACCTTTTACGACCACCTGAGGTCGATGAACTATTACGATAACAACCCCGAAACGACGGGGCAGATGTTCGATCGTTTCTTTCCCGGCCGCGACGATGTGCATCGCCTGTTGATGGAGCCGATCGCTTACGCCAACGGATCCACCTTGGACGATCCGGCGATCACGTTTGGCATTGTCTTCTCCAACTTCATGGGTGCGGGCGTGTACACGTTCCGCGGCGGCTCCGATTTGCTCATCGAAAAGATGACCGATGAGCTGAAGAAGAACGGCGTCGAGCTGCGCAAGAAAGTGCTCGTGGACCGAATCCACGTCGAAGAGCACGATGGCCGCAAAGTCGCCTGCGGTATCGTCGCCAAAAGCGGTCGCATCATTCGCGCCAAGGCCGTGCTCTCGAACGCCAATATCAAGAACACAATCTTGCGCCTTGCGGGCGAGGAAAACTTCCCGGCCGCGTTCGTCGAGCAAGCGAAGGCAGTGCGCGTCAACACGAGTTCCTGCCAAGTCTACCTCGGCATCCGAAAGGGAGAAAGCATTCCGCACGTTGGCGATCTTGTCTTCACCTCGGAAGCGCCCCGGTTCAGCCCGCAGGAACTCACCGACCTCCACACCACAAGCCGGACGTTCTCGGTGTACTATCCCGACACCCGTCCAGGGTCAGACCGCTACACGGTCGTGGCATCGCTCAATGGACGGTATCCGGACTGGAATGACCTGTCGGAGGAGGATTACGAACGGCACAAGGCCCGCATGATCGAGGAGGCGATTGTCGCGTTGGAGAAGTACATCCCGGACGTACGCGCCAAGATCGACTGGAAGGAAGCGGCGACGCCACGGACGATCGAACGCTACACCACCCACACCGGAGGGACGTCGTTTGGCACAAAATTCGAGGGATTGCCGGTGTCGATGAATCTATCAGACCATCTGCCCGGGCTCTTCCACGCCGGCAGCGTGGGCATCATCATGTCGGGCTGGCTCGGAACGATCAACTACGGGGTCATCACCGCGAACAAGGTCGACAAGTACCTGTTCGCGATGAAAAGGCGTTGAGCCCGGTGCGGATTTAGCGCGGAGGCACGCGCACGGTGGCGTGAGGTGGGAGCGGTGTGGCGTCGTCGAGGTGGAAACTCGGGTGCGGCGGCTGGTTGTAGGCAACGTTTTGCCATGCGATCGCCGCGCGGTACTGGGCGTCATGCATAAGGGTCACGAGGCGGTGCGAGGTTGGGATCGTCGTGGTATAGATGCGGAGCTCCTTGTTGTCGGAGGACCGCCAGATGATCTCTTCGCGCCAGTCGCCGTACAAGTCGGCGCTGAGGGCGGGCGTCGCCTTGGTTCCATTGTTCGACATCGAACCGTGGGCGCGAAATTAAAATTTGGCGGCACTTCCTCCGGGCTGAGTTCGGGAATGCCCGTGTCGTTGCCCTCGGGAGGACGCGTGCCGATGGTCTGAAGTGCGTTCGAAGGCGGGGGAGGAACGGGCTGGGCGACCAGGCCGATGGACGTGACAACGAGCGGAAGAAGAAGGGAGCGGGCAGATCTCATGGAGGGAGGGTTGGGGTGGGGCTGCGCGACGGGACGATATCGATCAACAGAAGGGCGCGGTTGGAGAGTGTCGCGCAACAGAGGAGCCGGAAGGTACTGCGGTGGTTTCGCGAACGTAAGCGGCGCGTTATCGGACAGTCTGAATTCAGAGGCCACGAGGCATCGGGAAACGGGTCGCGCTTCCCACCAGCAAAAAGCCCCGGCGCATGGGCCGGGGCTTAAGGTGTAACATTTTATCGGATACGGATTACTTGAGAATCATCTCCTTCACCGTCTTGCCGGCCGGGATCATCGGAAGCACGTGCTCCGTGTAGGGCACGATGACATCGAGCACGTAGGGGCCATCGTGATCGAGCATCTCCTGGATGGCCTCCTTGAGTTCGCTCTTCTTGATCACCCGGCGGCCCTTGACGCCGAAGCCCTCGGCGATCTTGACGAAATCCGGATACAGGCCGGCGGGATTGTCGGGGCTGCCGACATTGGACTGGTCGCCGAGGATCGTGTTGCCCCGGATGCTGCCGTAGAAACGATCCTCCCACTGCACGACCATGCCCAGATGTTGATTATTCAGAATCATCGCCTTCGCCGCGATCTTCTCGATGTGACAGGTGGCGAGTTCCTGAATGTTCATGATAAACGATCCGTCGCCGTCGATGTCGATAACCTGCTTGTCAGGGCAGGCCACCTTCGCGCCCATCGCGGCGGGATAGCCGTAGCCCATCGCGCCGAGGCCCAGTGAGCTGATGTAGCGGCGTGGTTCGTTGAAACGGTAAAACTGGGCGGCCCACATTTGGTGCTGGCCCACGCCCGTGGTGATGATCGCGTCGCCCTTCGTGAGTTCGTAGAGCGCGGCGACTGCCTCTTGAGGGAGAATATGCGGGCTCTTGCCGAAGCCGGCGGAACTGTCGAACGGATGGTCACGTTTCCACTCGGCGACCTGTTTGTGCCAGGCGGCGGTATCGGGTGGAGTGAACTTGTGGGCGGCGATCAGTTCATTGAGACGGGTGAGGGCGTACTTGATGTCGCTCAGCACCGGGAACTGCACGCGCTTGTTCTTGTTGTGCTCCGACGGATCGATGTCGATGTGCACGATGCGGGCATCGGAAGCGAACTTGCTGACCTCGCCCGTGATGCGATCGTCGAAACGCGCACCGAGACAGAGCAGGAGGTCGCTTTGATCGACGGCCCAGTTTCCGTAGGCGGCGCCGTGCATGCCAAACCATTGCATCGAGAGCGGATGGCTTTCCGGGAAGGCGCCGACTCCCATGAGCGTGGTGGCGACGGGAATATTGGTTTTCTCAGCAAAGGTCTTCAGATCCGTGTACGCGTCGGCCGAAATCAGGCCGCCGCCCACGTAGAGCACCGGACGCTTGGCGGCGCCGATGAACGACAGCACTTGCTTGAGGTCTTCATCATTCGCCTTCGGCGTGTGAAGGAGCGTGGGGTTGGCGAACTCGATCGTCGCCGGAAACACCGGCGTGAGCTTGGCCTGTTGCACGTCCTTCGGGATGTCGATGATGACAGGACCCGGGCGGCCGCTGCGAGCGAGGAAAAAAGCCTCCTTAAACACCCGCGGCAGATCGGCGGCGTCCATCACCAGGTAGGAGTGCTTCACGATCGGCAGGGTCATGCCGAAGAAATCGGTTTCCTGAAACGCGCTTTTGCCAATGTATTTCGAATACACCTGCCCGGTGATCGCCACGAGGGGAGTGGAGTCCATGTAGGCGTCGGCGATGGCCGACACGAGGTTGGTGGCGCCGGGACCGCTGGTTGCCATGCAAACGCCGACCCGACCGGTGGCACGGGCATAACCCTCGGCGGCGAACGAACCGCCTTGTTCGTGACGGGGAAGAATAACGCGGATCTTGTCGGTGCGGGCGAGGGCTTGATGCAGCTCCTGCGAGGCTCCGCCTGGATAGGCGAAGATGACATCGACCCCTTCGCGAATCAGGCACTCGACGACGACGTCGGCGCCTTTCATTTCACGGCCGATTTCGGGCTGGGGAAACGAGGAGGGCGAGGTGGACGATTTCATAGCGGTTTATAGAGGTGGAAAGAGGGTCGAATGAAGCGGACCGATTCGTGAGGAGGCAAGCGCGTAAACAGAAGGCGGGAGCAGACCATTTTGATTTCCGGCTTCGCCGGCTCTTGAGTGGTTCAATAACGCGCCATCCCGGGCTCGATGCGTTCGGCCCAGGCTTCGATGCCCCCGGCCACATTGCTGACTTTCTCATAGCCTCGCGCCCGAAGGAACTCGGTCACGCGAAGACTCCGTCCTCCATGATGGCAGTGAATGAGCAGGTGTTTGTCCTTGGGCAGGCGATCGAGGTGCTCGGGTATCTGCCGCATGGGAATATGCTCGGCACCTTCGATGCGGCATATCGCCACCTCGTAAGGCTCGCGCACGTCGATCACGTGGACGCGCTCGGAATCGGTGTCGAGCAGACGCTTGGTGTCCTCTACGGTGAGTTCGAGCGGGATGTCGTCGGGTGTCATGGAAGAAACGGCGGGGACGGATTCGCAGACCGGCGCGTAGGCGGCAGGGTCGAGCAACCGCCCTTCGGCGCGGGATCCACAGGTCGGGCAGGAGGGATCGCGTGGAAGGGTGAGGGTATTGAAGGTCTGGCTGAGCGCGTCGTACGTCAGCATGCGCCCGAGCAGGGGTTGGCCGAACGCGGCAATCAGTTTGACCGCCTCCAATGCCTGCAAGCTGCCGATGACGCCACAGAGCGCCCCAAGAACGCCCGCCTCGGCGCAGTTGGGCACCAGTCCGGCGGCCGGCGGCAAGGGGAAGAGGCAGCGATGGCAAGGCCCGCCGAGATGAGGCGCGAACACCGCCACCTGTCCCTCGAACTTGAAAATGCTCCCGTAGACCAACGGGCGGCGGGCGAGGACGGCCGCGTCGTTGACGAGATAGCGGGTCGCGAAGTTGTCCGTGCCGTCGACGATGACGTCGTAGTGCTCGAATAATGACAATGCGTTCGCTGCGGTCACCGGTTCGGGGTGCTCGACCACCACGATGTACGGGTTCGTCTCCCGCAGCCGGGCGCCGGCGGACGCGGTCTTGCTTTGCCCGACGGTGGCGTCGGTGTGCAGGAGCTGGCGCTGCAGGTTGTGCGTGGCGACCGTATCGAAATCGACGATGCCCAGCGTGCCTGCGCCGGCGGCGGCAAGGTAAAGCGAAGCGGGGCTACCCAGACCGCCCGCACCGATCACCAGTACGCGGGCGGCCTTGAGCCGCTCCTGCCCGGCCACACCGATCTCGTCCAGCAGCACATGGCGGCTGTAACGTGCGAGTTCGGCAGGCGAAAGCGACGACGACATGCCGCAACAACAGAAGCCAATCGTGCGGCGCGGCAAATGATAATTGCGCGAGTCCGTGCCGGACCCAAACATGGCGGCATGTCGAAGCCATTTGTTGTCATCATTGCGGGCGGAAAAGGCGAACGCTTCTGGCCGCAGAGCCGGGCGGCGCGGCCCAAGCACCTGCTGCCCATTGTCGGGACGAAGCCACTCCTCGTGCAAACGCTTTCGCGCGTGAAGGGCCTGGTGCCCGCTGCGAATACGTTTGTGATCACGAGCGCGGTTCAGGCGGCCGCCGTGCGCAAGGTGTGCCGTGGGCTGGTGCCGGCGGCCAACATTGTCGCCGAACCCGTGGGGCGCGACACGGCGGCCGCAGTCGGCCTTGCGGCGGCGCTGGTCGCGCGGCGCGATCCGCAGGGTATCTTTGCGGTATTGCCGGCCGATCATGTCATTCACAACCGGCGCGCCTACCAGACTGACCTGAAGGCGGCGTTCGCTGCGGCCGCGGCCGACGCCGTCATGGTGACGATCGGCATCACTCCGACCGAGCCGGCAACGGGTTTCGGTTATATCCAGCGTGGCGCGCGCTGGAAAAACTTTGGCCGCCACACGGTCCATGCCGTGAAGCGTTTTGTCGAGAAACCGAAAGCCAAGGTGGCGGAGGGCTATCTCGCTTCGGGCGATTACGTCTGGAACGCCGGGATGTTCGTTTGGAGTGTCCCCGTGGTGGAGTCGGCGTTTGCCCTGCACGCTCCCGAACTGGCGGCGGGGTTGCAAAAGATCCGCCGGGCACTTTCACGCAAGCAACCGCTCGCCGCCGTGCTGAAGAAAGTCTACCCGAATCTCCCGCGCATCTCTGTCGACTATGCCCTGCTGGAGAAATCGAAGAACGTCGTGATGCTGTCGTCGTCGTTCGACTGGGACGATGTAGGCGCCTGGCCGGCCGTCGTGCGGCATTTCCCGGCCGACGCGGCGGGCAACGTTACCCGAGGCAGGACCATCGTCGAGCAGGGCAAGGGCAACCTCGTGGTCAGCGAAGGGCGACATCTCGTGACCGTGCTCGGCGCCGACGACCTCATCGTGGTGCACACGCCCGACGCGACCCTCGTGTGCCCGAAGGCCAAGGCGCAGGAAATCAAAGCGCTGCTCGCCCGCGTCTCCGCCCTTCCCGACGGGGCCCGCTGGCTCTGATCGACGCATGCGTTTTCTCGGCATCGACTACGGCACGCGTCGCGTCGGGCTCGCCTACGGTGACGAGCTTGGCGTGGCAACGCCCCTGCCAGCCTTGACGGATGCCGAGCCGTCGCTGCGTTGGAGCGAACTTGCTGCGGTCATTCACCAGCGCCGGATTTCCGAACTGGTACTCGGCTATCCGCTCAACATGGACGGCTCCGCCGGCTTCAAGGCAAAGGAAGTCGATGGGTTTGCAGAGCGCCTTCGCACTCAATTCGGACTGCCTGTGCATCTCGTCGATGAGCGACTCACTTCCCATGTGGCCGAAGCCGGCATGAATCAGAAGGACCTGCGCGCCATCCGATCCTCGGGCATCGTCGACTCGCGCGCGGCGGCGATCATCCTGCAGGACTATCTTGATCAACGGTTCCCGCCGGCTTTGCCCGAAGCAGACGTGCCATGAGCAACCCTCGTGTCGGCTCCCGATGGAAAGTGGTCTGCGCGTACGACGGCGCGCCGTTTCCCGGATGGCAGAGCCAGATTGGCGGGCAGACGATCCAAGACACGGTCGAAGGACGCCTTGCTCTGATCTTCAAACGACCGGTGCGTATCCACGGAAGCGGACGGACCGATGCGGGTGTCCACGCGCTCGGTCAAGTTTTTCACTTCGACGCGGAGTGGAAGCATGGCCCGGAGAAACTGCGTGCGTCGCTGCGCGCGGGCCTGCCCGCCGCGATCCAGATCAAATCGGTGCGCTCCGTGCCACCGAGCTTCCATGCGCGTTTCTCCGCGACGGGAAAAGTGTACGCCTACCACCTGCATCTCGGGGACGCCGATCCCTTCACGCGTCCATACGTGTGGGTGCTGGACCGACCGCGTCCCCCCGACTTCGCCGCGATGGAAGCCGTCGCCGCGGTGTTGCGGGGATGCCACGACTTCGCGGCGTTCTCGGCGTTTAATGGTGCGGAACGCGAAGACACCGTGCGCGATCTGCGTCGACTGGAGATTCGGCGCAAAGGCCGCCGGGTAACATTCGTGTTCGAAGCGAATGGCTTTCTCTACAAGATGGTGCGCAGCCTCACCGGCGCGCTGGTCGCGGCGGGCGAGGGGAAATTGACGGCTGCACGTGCGGCGGAGCTTATCGCCTGCGGCAAACGTTCAGCGGAGGTGCAAACTGCGCCGCCGCAGGGTTTGTTTCTCGTCAAGGTGTGTTACTGAGAACCACCGGTGCCCAGGCGATCGAGCCGGGTCTCGCGAATCTTGTCCATCGAAGCAACGGGAGGCAGGTCGAGCGCGGCGAGTTCAGGCAGGTGCACGACGTAGGGAAGCGCGGCACGAAATCCCGTGCCCGCGGCCTGCCAGATTGACGCAAGCTCGAGGAGGCTGAGGTCTTCGCCTTCAATTCGCACCGCAACGTCACGGCCGAGAGCCGCCACCGCCAAATGAGGTTTGGCGTGGAACGCGTTCAGCGCCGTCCAGAGCAGTTCCGCTTCTGACTGACCAATCGCTCGCGTCGGGTTCTCGTAGGCGGTGACCAGGTAGCGCACCTCCAACGGAGGAGAGATGGTTTTGTTCGGCCGGGACGTGCGCTGTTTGCGAAACGTAGGATCGGTCGAGATGCGGTAGAGGAACAGGTTGACGCGCGATTGGTGCGATGAGGTTGCAGCGTCGGCGAGCGAAAGGTGGGTCACCTCGGTCGTGGGCGGAACGGCCGCATGCATGAGGTTCTGAAGCGAACGCGTAACAGCGGACAGGGCTGGAGGTAAGTACATCGCGAGAGCAGGTTGCATGATTAGGACAAAAGTAGAGTCTGTTTAGACGTCGCGAACGCAACGAAAACCTAGGTTGGTCGTCGCGCTGTCGGGCGTATTGCTGCTCCGGGCGTCAACGCGGTAGCGATTACAGTAGCTCGCATGGCAGAGGTAGCTGCCTCCCCGCATCACGCGCCGATCGCCCGAGGCGGGACCGGTCGGATTCTCAAGGGGCGAGCGGGCGTAGGTCGCGGGGTCGAACCAATCCCAGCACCATTCCCACACGTTCCCGGTCATTGCGTAGAGGCCGTAACCGTTCGCCCGATAGCATCGAGCGGGTGCAGGTCCATAGTGACCGTCGGACTCGTCGTTTCGAGTCGGGAAAACGCCCTGCCAAACGTTCATCGCATGACGTCCGTCCGGCTCCAATTCGTCCCCCCACGGAAATCGATTGCCCGGACCGCGACCACCGCGAGCTGCAGATTCCCACTCCGCCTCCGTTGCCAGTCGTTTGCCGCTCCAGGCGGCGTAAGCGGCGGCGTCGTGCCACGAAACCTGCACCACAGGGTGTGACCAGCGCTTCTTGATGGACGTGTCTGGTCCCTCCGGGCGACGCCAGGAGGCGCCTTCCACGCGACACCACCATTCGCTCCCTTGCACGACCAGCCGGACCTGCCGCTCGCGCTGGGCAGGCGTGAGGTGACCCATGAAGACGAAGGACCATCCAAATCGTTCCGACTCGGTCTTGTAGCCGGTGGCGTTGACGAAATCATTGAACTGGTCGTTCGTGATCGCGGTGGCATCCATCCAGAAGGGCGAGAGGCGCACTGGGTGCACCGGGCCCTCGCCGTCGGCCGGGAAACCATAATCCCGTTCATTTCCCATGGGAAACTCACCGCCGGGAATCAGCTTCATGCCTTCGGTCGAGCCCGTGCGAATACGAGCCCATCCGTCACCATGAACTGACGGGGGCGACGAGACATCGAGGGCGGGGGCGCGCGCCGGAGCGCAGCACGAAGGAGGCGGATCGGTCATGACGACGTGAGACGCAGTGAGCATGACGGGGGGGATCGTGGCAACCCTTGCGATGAGTCGGCGCCGGCTCCGCAGTCGCCTGCCGAATGACAAGTACGTCATCCCTCCTTGGCGGTATCGGACCCTCCTAAAGATTCACCCTGGCGTGCCGATGATTTGCTTCATGATCGAGCTCATCGTTTCGCCGTGGGCCTTGGGGTTGGGCATCGCCGCCCTGAGCGCCTACCTCGGAGTGCGCCTGCTGGTGCGCGCGATGGAATCCGCACCGGACGGCTTTGAGGACGAATCCGGCTTTCACACGACAGCCCTGGCTCCTCAGCAGGACGTGCGGATTTGGCTTCAGTCGCGCAGACCGGACGGAATGATGACCGAATGTCGTCCGTTCCCGCGCTCCGGCTCAAGCCCAACGTCAAGGCCCGTGTCCTAAACGGACACCCGTGGGTCTTCGCCAACGAGGTCGAGGCCCTGTTGCCGGTCGAGCAGGACGGCGAAGCGGTCGAGTGCCGCGACCGCACCGGTCGTCCCCTTGGGACGGGCATCTACAACTCCCGTTCGCAGATTGTATGGCGACGTTTCAGCCGCGAACGGGCGATGCTCGACGAGGCGTGGCTGCGCACTGCATTGACCCGTGCCATCGGCCGGCGCACGGAAGGCGAGCGCCATCGACGACTGGTCTGGTCGGAGTCTGACGATCTCCCGGGCGTGGTCGTGGACCAGTTTGATCGCGTACTGGTGCTGCAGGTGCAGACCCTCGCGATGGAGAAACGTCTGGAGCTGCTGATCCGCCTGCTCGACGAGCTGATGATGCCCGAGGACATCATCGTGCGCAACGACGCCACCATTCGCCGTCTTGAAGGTCTCCCTTTCGCCGTGTGCACGCGTTCAGGCAAACCCTGGACACCGCGGTGGGAGCGCATCGACGGCTTCGATTATTGGCTGGATCTTCAAGGGGGCCAAAAAACCGGGTTCTATCTCGATCAACGCGAACAGCATCGCGCGGTCGCAAAGCATTGCGCGGGACGCCGGGTGCTTGATGCGTTTTGCAACCAGGGATCGTTCGCGCTGCATGCCGCACGAGCCGGAGCCACGGAGGTGCTTGGGCTCGACAGCGCAGAAGACGCCGTCGGGCAGGCGCGCCGCAACGCAGAGCGCAATGACGTGAAGGCGACCTTTGCCACGGCCAACGTCTTCGACTGGCTCAACGATCCCGCGCGGACCAATGAACCGCGTTGGGATGTGATCGTGCTCGATCCGCCGCCCTTCGCGAAATCCAAGAGCGCGCTGGAGGGAGCATTGCGTGGCTACAAGGACATCAATCTCCGCGCCATGCAACGGCTCGCGCCTGGCGGCTTGCTGGCCACTTACACCTGTTCCCACCACATGCAGGATGCCGAGCTGCGCGGCGTCATCGCCCAAGCGGCGGCCGACGCGAAGCGCAAGGTGCACATCGTCGAGTTTTGCCACCAGCCGCCGGATCATCCCGTGCTCGTGACGATGCCCGAGAGCGAGTACCTGCGCGGATATCTGTTGCGCGTGGAGTGAAGCACCCGGTGGTCGCACGATGCCGGCGTCGGTGCATCACGACGCCCGAACGGACTCCGCGACAACGGCGGGCGCACTACTGAGCCTGCTCGATCGCGACCACACGGTCGTTGCGAAAGGTCACGCGAATGCGCTCCTCCTCACGCGGAGCGAATACGCCTTCACGCGCGGGCTCGTAGACCACCTGATAGCGTCCTGTGAGTGAATCGCGCACGACGTAACGGCGATAGCCCACCAGCGCCTGCCCTTGGTATTCCTGCCAGTAGGCGTTGTAAATCCAAGTGGTCTCAGACCCGTCTGCGGAATGACGCACCCGCCGTTCGTCGGGCGCGCCCATGGCGATGTAGACCATGTCGAGCGTGTAGCCGACGTTGAGATCGCGATTGCGCAAGCGATCGCGGGTGGCCGCATCGAGGGAGGCAAACACGCCGGAATGTTCTTCAGCGCGACGTTCGAACGTGTTGCAGCCCGCAAAACTTCCGACGAGCACGACGGTGAGGGCAAGGGTGAAGAACCGCACAGTGGATACGACCCGCACGACCGGGCGAGGGTTCCTGGCTCCCACCGCAAAATGACACTCGTCCAACGCCGCGACTACGGTTTCAGAAATCCCAGCAACCACCGACTCCTCGTTCTTAGCCAATGCGGCTGGTTAAACACCCAACCCATAACGAGTAAATAATAGCGGGTAAATGCAGGAAAGGGACGCCAGAAACAGCATTCGTGGCACTCTGGCAACCTGAACGGTGCCGATTGCCAACTCGTTAGGAGTGACATCCGGCACGCGTCCGAGTGTCATGCCGCAAATGGGACTTTGCATCAACTGGACTTTGCGCGCACCGGTGGACGCGTCCGTCGAAACGGTCACCGCTAGTCTGCGCGCTTTGCGCGAGGCGTGTTTGGATCTGCCTTTCGACTTGGTCACGGACATCGAACATTTCGAGGGTGCGGAGATTGCGCGGCAGTTGGAAAATCGCGACTCGCCGGCGTGCTGGCTGCTGATTCAGGCCAGCGCGTATCGGACGAGGGCGGCTACTGGGATGACCGCGACGCACAAAAACTGCTGACGACGGTCGGACGGTGGAACGCCATGATGGCGGCCTTGGTGGGTGGTCTGGAACGGGTGACAGGCGAAAATCTGCCAGCGCCAATCAAGAACCATCCGGAGTTTGAGCGTCTGGAACACTACGGCACGACCGGAGACACGATGGCAAAGGCAATTGCCGAGGCCCTCAAGCGGATCAAGTCGGGCGAATAGACGTAAAAAAGCCCCGCGCACGACGGTGGCGGCGGGGCTCGGGGGCCGTCGATCAATCCTCGTCGGGGAGCATGATCGTCAGGCATGGGCCGGCCGATCTTGTCGGCGTGATCGATGGCCTTCGAGGTGTGGAGGCGCTTGCGGCCGGTGCCGGTTGATGATGACGCGGAACAGTCGCCCACACTGCCAGCGGGAGGCGGCTAGAGGGAGGCGAGCACGTCGATGCCGCGCAGGCCGAAGAGGGGGGCGGCGGCAAGGAATTGACGGTCGTGGGAATAGACTTCGCGGTGGCCGTAGGCGGCGGCGCACGCGAGATGAAGAGCATCGGCGGCGCGAAGAAAGATGGTGGCCGGTGCGGTGCGGTAGGCCTGTTCCAGGCGGGTCTGGACGTCTGCGGTCAGCACGTGCCAGATAAAGCCATCACTGCGTCGTTCCAGAATGAATTGGTTCAAGGCAAACAAGTAACGCTCGTGAGTAAAGCGGCCCTCCCGGTATGCCCGGTGCAGGGCGGCCACGACCTCGGCTTGGCCATGCCAGGAGGCGGCCAAGGCCGGAACGCGTGCGGCGAGCTGCCGCACCGGCTCAAAGCCTGCATCCTCCAGGTAAAGACGAACCAAGTAGCTGGTGTCGAAGAAAGGGGTGTTAGCGTCCATCGCGGTCATCGGAGATCAAATCGGTGATATCGCGATGTTCCGGCTGGGGGCGGTAAGCACCGTCTTGCTGCGCAGCGGCAAATTCCGGGCTGAGGGGGCGATTCGCCCAGTAGGAAGCGGGGGCGGGCGCGACAGAAGGAGTGAGGGGCGCGTTGAGTTCGCGCTCCAAAGAGTTGAGTACGATTTGCTTAAGCGTTTGCCCACGTTCGATGGCTCGGATCTTGGCCTGTTTGTAAAGAGACTCGGGAATATCGATCGTAGTTTTCATCACCTAAGGATACGGGGATACGGATCTACGTCAATCCGCCTTCCCGCCGAAAGCGAGTAGGCGGGCGGTTTTAGCGTCGTTTGAGGTCCAGCGTGGCGGTCTCCTGTGGCAATGAATCGGCAATGGCAGGGACGGCCTTTATGAAGTGACGATGTCGTTGGGTTTATACACGATGAAGCCTTGGGCGGAATCGAAGCCCTTGTCGGCGGTGGCGAGTTCGCTGAGGCCGAGGCGGCGGGCGACGGCGAGGTTGAGTGAATCGTTGGTGAGGAGCGCGAACTTCTGCTGAAACTCCAGGGCGAGGTGGAAGTCCTCGGGTAAAATGGACTCGACGAAAAGGCCGCCGCCGAGGAGGTCGCGCACTTCGTCGGCGTAACCGGAGAGCGAGCGGAGGATGCTGCGGTTTTCGCCCAGAGCACGGGCGGGGTTGGAGCCGACGAGACCGCGCGATTGCGCCTCCTGAATCATGCGGCGGTGGCTGAACTCGGCGAGAATGCCCGTGGTGATGATGCCCTCCAGCGCGCCTGACTCGCAGCGCGCAAGCAAGCTGCGGCATTGAAGCGAAGAGAGGCGGATGCCGTAGATCAGCATGTTGGCGTCAATGAGAACGCGAGCGCCGTTGCGAAGTTCGTCGAGGTTCATGGAAAGATGGATCAAATAAAGTGTCCGGCAAACTATCTCATTGATCGTAGAAATCGGACTCCATGCTTTCGCGGAACTGCTCGTCGGTGACGGTGAAGGCCGGACCGCGCTTAAGCAGACGAGCGAGACCGTTTCTGCGCTGCCGGCGGAGGTAGAAGCTGACGGCGTCTTGGACGAGTTCGCCGACAGGGCGGCGCTCGCGGGCGGCGGTCAACTTGAGCTGATGGTAGATCTCTTCGTCGATTTGGGTGCCGACTTTTATTTTGCTCATGGCAGGGATGGATTAATTGCGGTTGAGGAGAACCCAAGGGACGAGCGACTCCATGAGGCCAACGTGATTAGATGACTCTTACCCTGCCCTTTGGGCCCTCAAAGAGAATGCTGCCGACTTCGGGCCGAGGAGAAAGTATGCGCGATAGAATAAAGGAAGATGTGAATAGATTTCTTCCTGCGTCAAGAAAAGAAGTAAACGCAAAGCCCCGGCATGGGGAGCGGCCGGGGCTGGTAGTGAAGCAGTGTCGGCGGCCGTGGTGCGTTCGTCAGGATTTGAAGGAGTCGTTGGCCAAGGCAATCCGCACCGTCTCGGAAAACAGCAAGGTCTTGAAGGTGAAGGGCGGTTTCGAGCAGGCATAAAAGGTCACGAACGTTCTACTGGCTTCACGGGCGCCGAATGACGTAAATGATCGCCCCTTGCAGGCGCTTGACGAAAAGACAGACGGCCGACATGGTCGTCAAAATCACGCGCCCCGGCGGTTACGGCATCCTTATGGAAGCGAGCCCCGATGGGAAAAAGATCAACTGGGGGAGCGGTTTCGCCCGCGAATACCCTAAAGGCACTCCTCTGGGCCCGGCCACGCTGGAAGAACTCGAGCCTTCGGCGAGCATACGGTTCAGATGGCTGGTTTTAGGATGTCGAAAACTAGAAACTCGCTGGCCTTGAGCCGAAGGTGGGCTTCGCGGTGCCGATAGTCGGGCATCACTCGGGCGAACATTTCCCAGAACTCAGGGCCGTGGTGGCGTTCGCGAAGGTGAATCATTTCGTGGACGAGCACATAATCAGCGAGGCCGACCGGCAGTTGCAGCACTCTCCAATTAAAATTAAGCCGACCGCCTTTGCTGCATGAGCCCCAGCGGAAACCCAGATTCCCGACCACGATTTTCTTGGGCGTCGCACCCACTCGCGGCGCCCAGTGCGCCACGCGCCGAGCGAGCCAATCGGTGAGCGCAGGGTCGCGGTAGAGATTGGCCGCCACCTTGTTGATGAAACCGAGGAGCTTGGCGTCGCGGAAAACATCGCCGGGGACTTCGGGGCGGTGCTCCAGCATGTTGAGCTGGTCGTAGAAAGCCCGCACCTTGTTGATGAAATCGGCCCGGATTTTAAGGTCGGCCAAGAGATCAACGCAGGCCGGAACTTGGCCCTTCAAATCGGTGATGCCCAGATCGGTAAAGACCGCGACTGCACGGGCGCGACGATCAAGAAGCTTGGGGAGTTCGACCGAGATGTCGATGAGCGCACCGCGTGTGTCCTCTTCATCGTAGTCGGACAGTGCCTCGTGCAGATGGCGCGCGACACCGACGTAATCCACCACGTAGCCGCAACGCTTTTTTCCGCTGGTGCGATTCACGCGGGCGATGGCCTCCAAAAGATCGTGAGCGACGATTTTGCGGTCAAGGTAGAGCACCTGCTCCACCGGCGCATCGAAGCCGGTGAGGAGCATGTTTTTCACGACCAAGATGCTGATCGGGTCGGTCTTGTCGGTGCGGGTCAGCCCGAACTTCTTTTTGAAGCGGCGAATACGGTCTTCCTGTTTGTCGCGGTCTGACCATTCGCGCCAAGACTCCGGGTCGTTGTGATCGCCAGAAAAGACCGCGCCGATTTCCAGCGCCTTGATACGTGGTAAAATTGGCCGTGCTTGAACCAGCAAACGTTCCGCAGCGGGTAGCGCCTCGATCTGTTCGTCGGTCAGATTGTCGTGTGTGGCCGGTAGCGCCTCGATCTCGACCACCAAGGCGTCGCGGGCTTGGCAGAGTTTTTCTTGATAGGTGAGCGCGGCCTCGCGACTCGTTGCCACCACCTGGGCCTTGAAGCCCGAAGGGAGCACCACGGACGCGAAGTGACGGATCATGTCGCGGGCTTTCTTTTCGATCAGAAGCGGTGCGGCGAGAACGTCACTTTCGGTGGCATACTTGGCCTTGATGACGGCCAGCTCCTCCGGGGTGTAGTCCTTGAACATGTCCTCGAATAGCTCGTCGAGGTCGTCGGCATCCTTGACCAAACCGTCGGCGGTGCGGCCTTCGTAAAGAATGGGCACAGTCGCGCCATCGAGTTCGGCGTCTTGCAGGATATATTTGTCGATGAACCCGCCGAAGATGTCGCGGGTCTCCCCCTTCTCCTTGCTGAGAATCGGGGTGCCGGTGAAGCCGATGATGGCGGCGTTGGGTAGCGCCTTGCGCAGGTTGCGATGCAGGGAGCGAGTGTGGCCGCGATGGGCTTCGTCCACTAGCACGAGGATCTTTTCGGACGCATTTAGTTCGGCGAAGTCCTCGAACTGGATCGTTTCCTCCAGCGTGATTTCCCTTTCCTCGATGCGTTGGTTTTTGCCGGGCTTCCGCTCCCTGCGAATGACGGTCATCGACACCTTCTCGGCGTTGTCCCGATTGGTCGCGTCCTGATATTTTTGGAGCATCGCGAAAACGATGTCGGGCGTGGGCTCGGAGAGAATGCGCTGGGTGCGCTTGCTCGATGACTCGCGGGGGCGTTTGTCGTCGTCGTTGGGGCGCAGGGTTTCGCCGCTGAGGCGGGCCGTGTCGCGAAGCTGACCCTCCAAGTCGGTGCGGTCGGTGACGACGACGACCTTAAATTGATTTAGTCCCTCCAGCATCCTCATTTTGCGAACGAGGAAGATCATGCTCAGACTCTTGCCCGAACCTTGGGTGTGCCAAATGATGCCGCCACGTTCGTCTTTGGATGCACCTTGCGCACGGGTGCGGCCTTCCGTCAGCCGCTTCGTGGCCTTGTGGATGGCGCGGAACTGCTGGTAGCGGGCGACCACCTTGCGGGTCTTACCGTCCATCTGCTGAAAGACGGTGAAGTTGCGAACGAGGTCGAGCAGGTGCGACGGGCGCAACATGCCGGCGACCATGACTTGCTGACTCTGCAAGGTCGTGGGGCGTTGCTCGGGCTTGCGGAAGAAAAGCGGCGTGCCCATGCGGCCCGATTCCTCCGGCCCGGATTCGGCCAACTCCTTGGCGGCCTCTGCTACCTCCGGCGTGGCGGGGATGAGTCCGATCTCCTGCGCGACCGTGGACATGGGAACCGGGCTGGTATCGGCCCACTCCAAGTAGGCCTCGGGCGGAGCGCCGACGGTTGCCGCACGCGCTTCGAAAAGGTCGCTGGCGATGAGGAGCTGGTTGGTGTGAAACAGACGCTCGACGCCTTCGTTTTCCTGATAGTTCTCCGGGTAGAGTTCGCGGCGTTGGTTTCCGTAGCGGAGGAGCTGGTTGATGGCCTCCTCTATCGGATTCTGAATCGACGGGCTCTTGAACTCGGCCACGATAAGCGGGATGCCGTTTACGAAAAGGACGGCGTCGGGAATCACGTGCCCCCGGTCGCTGGTCAGGGATACCTTGAACTGATTGATGACGAGAAAGTCGTTGTTTTCGGGATGCTCGAAATCAATGAACCGGATCGGCTGTTGGCGCCCGGAGTCCCAGCCCACCACGCCGTCGGTAACGGTGCCGGTGAGGAGGAGCTTGGTCGCGGCCTCGTTGACCTCCATGACCGCGTGGCCAGGAGCCTGAACGAGTTCTTGGATGATCCGGTTGATGCGGTCGTCGTCGAGCCACGGCTGACCGTCGCGCAGGTTGAGCTTGCGGAG
>JBBQUU010000041.1:0-43478 GCA_038212175.1 Opitutales bacterium
TGTTCTGTTCAAAGCGTTCGATCCGCTTCTCCGAGATCGCGACCCGGTGGGTGTAGTTGCCGAGGTACGCGAGAACCGAGGCCGGCCCGGCAAACGGCGGCCGGCAGTAGACCACCCATTTTTTGGCCGCTCCCAGTTCACACCAGAGCCGGGGCCAGCCTCCGCGGGGCTCGGGCACCTTGCCCTCCTTACGCAGCGCGGTCAGCCCTTCCAGGAACTTGCCCCGGAAGATCGTGCTCATCACCCGGACGGGAAACAGGTAACGCGGGGAACGAACCTCCCGCCAGCTTCCATCCTCGCGCAGCGCCCCGCCGCTCACGATCGCATGCACGTGGGGATGAAGCGTGAGCCTCTGTCCCCACGGCCACGCCTCGCTTTCGCGAGGTGATCGCCTTGGATGATAGAAACGACGTCATGTCTTGACTCTTGACTAATTGGCGACCCACAAGGAGACGCTCCCTTCGAGCGAGCGGGAGGGCCGGTCAATGGTCACGACATGACGGCGTTGCCCTGACCCACGGGTTGTTCGGCGAGGAAGCAGAGGACACGGGATTGATCGAGGCGGTTTTAGCGTGGATACACACAACGAAAGCGGATTTCACGAACACCTTTGCAGGGCTGGCGACTTCATCCACGAAGTCGGACGCGACCCGCAGGAAGGCGCAGAGCCGTATCGGACGTTCTGCGGGACGTGAGGCACTTCCCGAGGTAACGCAGGCAAAGAACGCGCCGCTGGGCCACGTACTCCCGGGCTACCGCGCTTGCGAAGCCAGTCCCCTGACGCGAGCAACGGAGAGGAGGAGGGAGCTTTGATGCCGCATTTTTAACGATCCCTGTCCGGCCCGAGACAATTGGCCCGGTTAGGTGTCTATGCTGTGCCGACCTTCCGCTCTCTTGGACGCGTCCGTGTAAACCGATCTGCATGAAGCTCTCCTCCTCCCACCTTAATCGTTACCGACAAATCGCCGCCCTTTTGTGGAAGTACGGCCACTCCGACCTCGCGAAGCAAATGAGCGCCGAGGAAGGGTTCGACCTCGAAGTGCCGGCAGGCGAGGGCCAGCCCCCACCGGACAGTGACGCTTCGCCCGAAAACCTCGCGAACGACCTTGAGGCAATGGGGCCGACGTATGTGAAACTGGGCCAGGTGCTCGCCGGCCGCCCGGATCTCCTGCCTGATAACTACCGGGAGGCACTCGCGCGCCTGCAGGACAAGGTAAAACCTTTCCCCTACGCCGAGGTGGAGGAGATCGTCATGGCTGAGCTCGGGGTCAGGATTTCCAAGGCATTCTCACGTTTTGATACCGAGCCCCTCGGAGCCGCCTCGCTGGGGCAGGTGCACCGTGCGGCGCTGCGTGACGGTCGCGCGGTGGTCGTGAAGGTGCAGCGACCGCGCATCCGCGAGCAGATCGCCGGAGACTTCGAGGTTCTCGAAGAAATCGCCGGGTTCCTCGACGCGCATACCAGCCTCGGCCGGCGCCACCGTTTCCTCTCGATCCTCGAGGAATTCCGCCAGGCCATCCAGCAGGAGCTCAATTATGATCGCGAGGCGCATAACCTCATCATGCTCGGGAAAAACCTCGAGGAGTTTAAACTCATTCAGGTGCCGCAACCGGTGCCGGATTATTACACGCGATCCCTCCTGACCATGGAGGAGGTGGTGGGAAAAAAGATCACCTCCCTCGGCCCGCTCGGACAGCTCGATCTGAATGGCGGGCCCTTGGCCGAGGAATTGTTCAAAGCCTACCTCCAGCAGGTGTTGATCGACGGCCTCTTCCATGCCGATCCTCATCCCGGCAACGTTTTTGTCACCACCGACGGGCGGATCGCGCTCATCGATCTCGGCATGGTCGGACACACGACCGCCGCGATGCAGGACGGCCTCCTCAAGATCCTGATGGCGATCAGCGAAGGCAAAGGCGAGGCCGCCGCGGACGTCGCCATTGAGCTCAGCGAGAAACTCGAGGAGTTCAACGCGCCCGAATTTCGAAAGAGCATCACTCAACTGGTGGCACTGCAGCGCGGACAAGGTTTGGCAGAGCTCAATGTCGGTCGCTCCCTGCTCTCCGTCAGCGGAATCGCGCGGGCCAACGGCCTCATTGTCCCGAGCGAGCTGGTGCTGCTGGGCAAAACCATGATGCAATTGGACGAGATCGGCCGGGTGCTCGATCCGGAGTTCGATACCAACGCGTCCATCCGCCGCAATGTCAGTGAACTGATGTCCCGGCGCATGCGCAAGGAACTCACGCAAGGCAGCGTGTACAGCTCGCTGCTCGAGATGAAGAACTTCACCGTCGGCCTGCCGTCGAGGCTCAACCGGATCATGGATGCGGTCACCAACTCCGAATTGGAGGTGAAAGTGAAGGCCACCGACGCCAAGATGGTGATGGATGGGATGCAGAAGATCGCGAATCGCATTTCCACCGGCATTGTACTGGCGGGCCTGATCGTCGGCGCTTCGTTGCTGATGCGGGTTGAAACCCGGTTCGAACTCTTTGGGTACCCGGGACTGGCCATCCTTTGCTTCCTCGCCGCTGCGGCCGGAGGCTTCTGGCTGGTGATCAGTATCTTCATCCAAGACTACAAGAGCCGGAAGCAACTCAAACTCGCCGGGAAAAAGTCCTGACCGGATCGGCGGCGAAAGCATTGACTGCGCACCCACTCACCGCGCTCTACAACGAACGACCCGCGTGGCTGGATTTTGCAAACTCGATGCCCTCGTCGCGGTCGCCTACGGCGGGCCCGCCGATTTGTCCGAAGCGCAAACACCCGAACCGTTCCGGCTTCCCCCTCCGGGCAAGCGTGGCTTCGGGTCTTGCTCCTCCAACGAGTCAGAACTCAAGTCCTTCCATGCGACGATTGCTTGGCGGAATCATCGGAGGAACCTTCCTGGCCCTGTGCGGTGGTCTCATCGCCGAGCCCTTCCGCGTGTCGGTGCGCTGGCTGGAGAACGCACCGAACGGGGAAGTCGTCGTCAGCCGGGGAGCGTTGCACTCCCTCACTGTGGGCGGGGGCGAGGACCTCGGAGAGGGCGCGTTCCAGTTTTCAGGGAAGGGATCGGGGCAACTCGATCTGATCATTGACGGCGAGATGGCCAACGGTCTTCCCACGCTCTGACGATCACGAACCAACGCCGTACTTTCACCTTTCTGCCTGCCGACGTATCCCACGTGGCGCCGATTTATCTCCCCGGCGATGACGTCATCGTCACTCCAACCGGGGATCCCCGCAGTTCCGCAGCCATCGTCACCTCACTTGAACTTCAAGCCGGGAGGTCCAAGTTGCAGCAGATTGCCGCCGCGCCCGAGGAGACGTTTGCGGCCGCGAGCCAGCGGGTAAGAGATGCCAACGTCGAAACGTGGCTCGGGATCGCGCGCGACTACCGTATCTTCCGCGTCGACGGACGTATGGATTGGATCCGCCCGCACCTCGCCGGTCGGGATCTGATTCTGCCGGAATCGCCGGGACAACAAATTGCCTACGAGTTTGGCCTTGGCCGGGGCTGGGGCCCGCGCGATCTCTGGCAGCGTGGCCTACGGACGTGAGCCCGACGGCCCGCTTCTTCCGGCGATCGGCATCCATGCCGCCATAGGTTCGGAAAGCGCACCCATCATCCAGTTCATGGATTCCATGGGCTGGCACGACACCGCGCGGCGCGCGCTCGATTACTTTCTGGCGAAGCAGCACGACAGCGGGTTCATGCAAAATTTCAACGGCTAGATGGAGCGCGGACCCGTGGTCCCTCTGGGCGATGGTACCTGGTCCAGGACGGCGGCACCCTGGACGGGATATCGCGGCCCCGTCGCACTCCAAGCGGATGGCGGCAAGTGGTACACGCACGGCACGATGACAGCACGGGACTCGCTGCTCGGTCCGCTTTACCTGGTCTTCCAAGAAGTCCTCGATCCCGACGATGACGAGGCCACCGAGCTGCTGCAGACGCACAGCGCGCTCATGCTCACCCCGGAAAACGTGGCCTTCAGCCAGCCCTACTACAGCCGCCACCCATGGGTCCACCTTCGGCGGGGAGAACCCAAGGCCTTTCTAAAGGCATGGTACAACAGCGTGGCCTCCCTCGCTGACCGGAAAACCTTCACCTTCACCGAGCACTTTTATCCGGTCAGCTCGCACAAAACGCATGAGGAGGCGTGGTTTTTGATGGAAACCCGCTGGATGCTTTATTTGGAAGAAGGGACCACCCTCCGACTTCTCGCCGGGGTGCCGCGGGACTACCTTACTGAGGGACGCCGACTCCAACTGGATCGGGCGGCGAGTTATTTTGGGCCCATCAGCTTTCGGGTCGAAGCGGTGAGCTCGACGGAAATCCGCGCCTCGGTGGAATGCCACGGCACCCGCCTTCCGGACGTCGTGGAATTTCGACTACCGCACCCAGAGGGTCGGCGACCGGTCTTCGTTGAAGGAGGCCGCTATGATCCCGAGCGCGAAAGTGTTTTCTTCCCCGCGGTCTCCGGTCGTTCATCGCTGCTACTGCGCTACTGAATCCCGCTCGCCCGGTTGGAAACATTTGAGTCCACGGATTGGGGTTCATGGACCACGCCCCCGCGGCCCAGTTGTTCCTTCCCGCGATCGGTCGCCCTTTGCCAGTGGGTCTAAAGATGGTGATTCCTGCACTCATCGACGCAAACTCGCCGGACCATTGCGTTGTAGCCGCGGGCGCCGACCGCAGTCCGACTCAGAATTCATCCGGAATTCACGGTGGGTTCATCACCGCTTCCCGCACGGGGAGCATCCTGAACGCTCTGGAAATGACCTCTTAACGACCACCGCATGATATCCGCTGCTACGAATTTAATCCCCGGTCTCGGCCTGGTCGCACTCGGTGCAGCCATTGGCGCCACCGGCATCTATCTGGGGGACACAGACGATGCTCCGGGTGCGGGGGGCCTTCGAGGTCGTGCAGACCGCAGGACACGACGTCGCCGGTCAAAAACCAGAAGCCGTACTGTCCGCCATTAGGCGGATACTCGCTCAAAACCCTTGAGCGCCAAGTGGTGGTGGAGGCCGGATTCGAACCAGCGAACGTTAAAAACGAACAGATTTACAGTCTGCGCCCTTTAGCCACTTGGATACTCCACCCCAAGGAGGGGTGAGAGGAAGGCATCCGCGGAAGGGGGTTCAAGGAAAAACTTCTTACGGGGCAAACGGATACCTCCCTCGACGACACCGGATTGCAGCGGAGACGAATCGCACGGGCTTGGCGCCATAGCTTGCCTAAAAGCCCGGCAGAACCACGCTCACGGCGCATCGTCAAAACCGCATGTCGGACGAACTCTCCACCGCCGTCACCAGCAGCCTCTGGACCCACTTTTCCACCATCGTTGGCTTCATGCTGGCCGTGTTCGCGATCGCCCGCCTGATGAGCGAAAAGCGACAGCCCGGCAACACGATGGCCTGGCTGCTGGTGATCGTGCTCATCCCCTACCTCGGCGTGCCCTTGTTTCTCCTGCTCGGCGGCCGCAAGCTGCAGAGACTGGCCGCACGCAAGGGCCGCATTCTTCCGCACCTTCCGGGGGTCATCCCCGCTTCCCAAGGGACCGCCAACTCGCCGACCGTGCAAACCATGGTCTCGGCCGGCGCATGCGACGCCGTCGGGGGTAATCGCGTCCGTCTCCTGACCACGGGCGAGGACGCCTTCGCGGAACTCGAGACCCAGATCCGCGCCGCGCGCCACTCGATTCACATCGCCACCTACATTCTCGCCCGCGACGACACGGGGCGGCGCCTCATCGCCCTGCTCGCCGAGCGCGCCCGCGCCGGCGTGAAAGTTCGCCTGCTGCTCGATGCCTTGGGGTGCCTTTTCAGCAGCCGCGGCTTCGTCGATCCCTTGCGCGAGGCGGGCGGCGAGGTGGCGCGTTTCATGCCGGTGGTACCCCTGTCCACGCGCGGCTCGGCCAACCTGCGCAATCATCGCAAAATCGCCGTCTTCGACCAGCACATCGCCATCGTGGGCGGACACAACATCGCCCGCGAATACATGGGTCCCACGCCTTGGCGGAAGCGCTGGACCGATTTCGGCGCGGTCATCTCGGGGTCCGCCGCGGCGTTGCTCAACGAGGTCTTTCTCGCGGACTGGGTCTTTGCCAGCGGCCAAACGATCGACGATCTGCATCGCGAACTCGATCCCAGTGCCACGCGCGTCGAGGGCCGCAGCGAACTCCAGGTCGTGGCCAGCGGTCCCGATGTCGCGGGCGACCCGCTCTACGACGGCATCCTGTCAATGATCCAGGAGGCCGAGCACAGCATCTGGATCATCACGCCGTATTTCATCCCCGACGAGGTGCTGTTGCGCTCGCTGCTCGTGAAGGCGCGTGCCGGCAAGGACGTGACGTTGATCGTGCCCGCGCGCTCCAACCATCCCGTCACCGACCACGCCAGCCGCCATTCCCTTCGCCTTCTTCGCGAGGCCGGCGGCCGCGTGCTGTTGCACGGCCCCGTCATGATGCACGCCAAGGCCATGATCGTCGACGATCGCATCGGCCTCGTGGGCTCGGCCAATTTCGATCTACGTAGTCTTTTTGTGAATTTCGAGATCGGGGTTGTCCTCTACTCCGAGCCCGACGTGCGCGCCATGCGGATCTGGGCCGGCGAACTCGTGCGCAACTGCCGTGATTTTGACCCGCATCGCAAACGGCGCTTCCCGCTGCTAGGTAACATCGCCGAGGACCTGAGCCGCCTGCTCGCGCCCTTGCTGTGATCGCAGAACGCGGTGGTGCGAGCCGGTGATAGTCGGCGAAAACATCGACGGCTTTATAACGGAGCGGCACGTTTAACCGCTTCGGGAGGGATTTTCGCCGGGTTTGAATGCCGGATGGCTCGCGCATGGCGAAAAAGGCGGCTGGGGACAGCCACCGCTACACCTTTATCAATCCCGGCGACAGGACCTCCCGAGGCGGTTAAACGTGTCGCCGCTCCTATTGTCCTTTCACAGTTCGATGTTGGATGTTCGATGTTGTCGGAACCCGACAAAATCGCCCCGGGCCTTGACCCGTCCGCCGGTGCACGGTTTTATGAATACTTGCACGTCCGGCGCAGGGATGACTGCGCGTCGCGTTGGGTCGGACGTTGCGCTGCCCGCGTCGCGGTGGCGCCGTCCGTTTTTCCTGTCATGACTTCCTCCCCCGCCACCTCTTCGCCGGTCCGCCTGTTCAGCAGCGATCTCGACGGCACCCTCCTCGGCAACGACGAGTCAGCCCAGCGCTTCTTCGAAGCGTGGACTTCCCTCTCGTCCGAAGACCGCCCGTTGCTGGTTTACAACAGCGGTCGTCTCGTGCCCGACATGCTCGATCTCATCGAGCGTCGCGTTCTGCCTCCCGCCGACTACCTCATCGGCGGGGTGGGCACCCAGGTTCGCGACTTCGGCGCGGGCACGGATCTGGACGAGTTTGCGTCCGAGCTCAATGCCGGCTGGGACCTCGGCCGGGTGGAAACGATCCTTGAAGCATTCCCTGGCACCACCCGCCAGCCCTCGGGGTTTCTGCACGCGCACAAATCAAGTTGGTTCCTCGACGCCGCCCCGCCCGAACAACTCGCGGAACTGCAACGGTTGCTCGCGTCTGCCGGCCTTGAGGTGCACGTCGTGTACTCGGGCGACCGGCATCTGGACGTGCTGCCGCTCGCCGCCACGAAGGGCAACGCCCTCGCCTGGCTGTGCGTCCGTCTCAACATCCCGCTCTCCCAAGTGCTCGTCGCGGGTGACACCGGCAACGACAGCTCCATGTTTCGCCTGCCCGGCGTGCGCGGAATCGTCCTGGAGAACACCCGTCCGGAACTGCTCGAGGCGACGGTGGACACTCCCACCTACACGTCGCGCCAGGTCATGGCCGACGGGGTGCTCGACGGTCTCTGCCACCACGGCATCGTCTGCGTGCTGCCCCGCGCCGGGAAGACCGAGATCCCGCGCGAACAGATGCCCGCGGAATTCCGCATGCTCTTCACCGGCACCCGGCTCGGCTCGCTCGCCGAGGACGAACGCAAGCTCCTGCTCACCGCGTACGACCACGCCCTGATTGCCCTGCGGAAGAACATCACGCCGATCGGGTTCTCGGCCTGCTCGCTCGACGACAACACCGTCACCGGCACCGACGTCAACTACCGCAGTGTCTGGGCCCGCGACGGCTCGATCACCGTCATCAATACGCTGGAGCTCAAAGATCCCGACATCCGTGCCGCCCAGCGCGCCACCCTCGAGACGCTGCTCAATGCCACATCCCCCAACGGACAGATCCCCGCCAACGTGCGCATCGACGACGGCGTGCCCGACTACGCCGGCGTCGGCAACATCTGTTCCATCGACAGCGGCCTCTGGCTGATCATCGCGTTCTACAACTTCATCGTGAAAACGGACGACCACGCCCTGCTGCGTCTGCACGCGCCGAAATTGCAGCGCGCGATGGACTGGCTCAGCGCCCACGACAGCAACAACGACGGCCTGCTCGAAATCCCCGAGGCCGGCGACTGGACCGACCTCTTCGGCCGCAGCTACAACGTCCTCTACGACGAGGTGCTTTGGTACCGCGCCAACATCTGCTATGGCCGCCTGTGCGAGTTCCTCGGCGAGTTCGAGCGCGCCACCGACTACCTGCGCAGGTCGCAGCACATTCGCAACCGCGTGCTCGACACGTTCTGGCCCTCAATCCACTCCGCGAACGGCACCCCGAATCCCCATCGGTTTGCCGACCGCCAGTTCAATCTCGGCGACACGCACTACCTCATCGCCGAGGTCACGCCCTTCGCCTTCAACTGGCGCTGTGACGTTTTTGGCAACGTGCTCGCCTTCCTTGTCAACCTGCTCGACGTCGACCGCGCCCGCACCGCCTTCCGTTTCATGTGGGGCGTGGGCGTCAACGAACCATGGCCCGTCGCCAATCTCTATCCGGTCGTGCAGGCCGGCGACCCCGACTGGCGCGCGTACTACACGGTCAACCTGCTCAACCTCCCCCACCACTACCACAACGGTGGGGTCTGGCCCTTCGTCGGCGGCATGTGGGTGCGATTCATCCATCGGCTGGGATTCCACGAAATCGCCTGCCGCGAGCTGGTGAAACTCGCCAAACTCAACCGGCTCGGCCTGCAACAGGAATGGGAGTTCAACGAATGGGCCCACGGCCAGACTGGACGCCCGATGGGCAAGGCCTTCCAGGCCTGGTCCGCCGCCTCCTTCATCCGCGCCTGCCAGGAGGTGGAGGCGGATCCCGCGCACTTGGCGAATGAGTAAAGTTCATCAGCGGGCCGACAGGTCCTGCATGCCCTCACCTACCACACCCCCTCGCTCCACGCATGCCTGCCGTTCTCTGCTTTGGTGAAATCCTCTGGGACTTCCTGCCCGACGCCCTCTACCCCGGTGGCGCGCCGTTCAACGTCGCCTATCATCTGCACCGGCGCGGGGCAAACGCGTTGTTGGTGTCGGCCCTCGGGCGCGATGTGCTGGGCGACGAGCTGCTGCGGCGGCTGCGTCATTGGGAAATGAATACCGAACTCGTCTGCCGCCACCATGGACTTCCGACGGGCAACGTCATCGCCTCGCTCGGCACGGGCGGTGACGCGAGCTACGAAATCACCTCCAGCGTGGCGTGGGACCAGATTTTCATCACCGAGGATGTCGTTCGCGCCGCCGTGGGTGCGCAGGCCCTCGTCTTCGGCTCGCTCGCCCTTCGCACCGCCTTCAACCGCAACGCCCTCGAACGCCTGCTGGCGGTCCTGCCCGACGACGCCTTGCGCGTCTTCGACGTCAACCTGCGCCCGCCGCACGACGATCTCGCCCTGGTGCGCGAGCTCGCTCCCCGTGCCTCTCTGCTGAAACTCAACGCCGCCGAAGCCGCCCGGCTCGCCGCCGATGCGGCGGAAACACCCGGGGAGGAGGAAAAACACGCGCGCGCCCTCTCGGCCTCCGCAGGCGGCGCCCTCGTCTGCGTCACCGCGGGCGCGCGTGGCGCCGGATTTCTCCGGGGCGACACATGGCTGTGGGAACCCGGCCGCGACGTCGCGGTCGCGGATACCATTGGCTCCGGCGACGCCTTTCTGGCTTCGCTGGTCTCCGACCTGACCGTGGGCGGACGCGAAGATCGCGAGATCCTCGCCCGCGCCTCCCGGCTCGGCGAATGGGTCGCCACGCAACGCGGCGCCACGCCCGCCTACGGACCCGACACGCCGGCTTGATCGCCCGCGATCGCGGCCCTCTTCTCACCCTCCTCCTTTCACCGTCACGCCGGAGCCCACGCTTCGGCACGAACCCTCGACACGCTTATGCCCGACACCCTTCAAATCTTCTGGAACGACCTCGTTCCCCGCCTGCTCTCCGCCCTGCCCGCCGCGATCGCGGTTGTAATCGGCGCAATCATCCTGCGGATCGTCGCAGCGCGCCTCTTTTATCTCATCGCAACAAGCACGAACCTCTCGCGCGAAACCATCACGCCGTTCATCCGACTGGCCCGCGTCGCCATCACCGTGCTCGCGCTGGTGCTGTTGCTCGGCGTCTTCGGATTCAATCTCGGCGGCCTGTGGGCAATGTTCGCAACCGTGCTCGGCATGATCGCGATCGGCTTCGTGGCCGTCTGGAGCCTGCTCAGCAACACCTCGGCCACCTTGCTGATCTTGATCCTGCGGCCCTTCCAAATCGGCGACGACATCGAACTCGCCGGCGACCCCGTGAAGGGACGCGTGATCGACCTGAATTTCTTCTACACCACGCTGCTCGACGAGGACGGCCGTCACGTTCAGGTGCCCAACAACCTTTTCTTTCAAAAAACGCTGAAGCGTCGGCGCAACGAATCGCCGATCAGCCTCGCCGTTCAGCTCAACCGCGACGTCGCCGCCGACCTGCCTCCGCCGCCGCCCTCGCCCGCCTCGAAAACGGCGGTCAACAAGGCGAAAGAACCCGATCCGCTGATGAGCGTTCCCGATCCTGCGACCATGACGCCTTCGCATCGCCCAGGTCGATAGGCATTGAGACACGCCGCCTCCGGCGTGTTCGCACGGTGCCGGCTACAGGCTGGGGAACTTGGTCGCGTAGGCGGCGATGATTTCGCGAATGATCGGCGCCGCGTGCTCCGCTCCCGCGAACTCCTCACCGGGCCGGGAACCTTCCATCGCCACCGCGATGGCAATCTTCGGGCGCTCGAGCGGCGCGAACGCGAGAAACCAGGCGACGTTCGCCATGCCTTCCGGCCGCACGATCTGCGCCGTACCCGTCTTTCCCGCGATGCGCACGCCAGGAACCTGCGCCCGTTGACCAATGCCCACGTCGACGACCGCGGTCAGCGCCTGCGGCTACACCCTGAAGCCGCAGTGAGCCACGCTCGCAAGAATCGCTGAATGAAGCTGCCCTGCCTACCGCCTCACCCCCAGCTCAACCACCTCATCGTTCAGCGCGAACTGTTTGTTCACGCCCTTGCGATGCAACCACCCCGTGCCGGCCGTGATGGTCACGCGGCCGCCGTGCAGACGCGCGATGGAGGCGTTGGCCAACCCCAACACGGTGTCGTCCGGGTTGAACTGAAGGTAAATGCCGATCTTCCCAACGCGACCGTCGTAGTCGGCTTTCGTGTCGGGCGTGGGATGGTGCGGATTGATCACGGCAGGAAAAATGCCGAGCGCCGTCCGGGTCGGTATCTCCGCCACGGGAAAATCGTTCGTGGTGCCGATGATCAGGCCGGCGACGTTGGCCCCCGCACTCGATCCGCCGTACGGGACGCCGGCCAGCGTCCGGCTCCGGATGACCTCGAGTTGTCCGGTACGATGCAACTCGCCCAGCAGCACGAACGTTTCGCCTCCTCCCACAAAGATGCTCTCGGCCCGCTCCAGCAGCGCGATCTGCCCTGCCGCGTCGTGCCGATGCAGCGATTCCGCCTTGATGCCCGCGAGATGCTCAAAGGCCTGCTTCAAACGCGCCTCCATCCGGTCGCGATCGTCGGGATGCGAGGCGTGCAGCACGAGGGCCACCTCCTGCACTCCCGCGTAGTGCGCCCGCATGGCCGGCAATACGGAGTCGGCGAAATGGTTGCCGTTCATCATGCTCCCGCCGCAGACGAGCACCGACGCCTGGGGTGACGTATGAAACGAAGCGGCCGTCAGGTTGAGCGCGGCGGCGAGGGCGACGACGAAGGGGATCAATACGTGTTTCATGGAAGTACGGGAGAGGGAGAATCGTAAGGCCAGAAGCCGATCGCACGCATGCGGCGCTCGAGCCCGAAGGTGGTGAAAAGGCTTTCCGTCTCTTGCGGTCCTCGGCGATACGGCGCGAGCTCCGCGTCACCGAGCAAAGCAAGCACGAGGTCGGCAATGACCGTCGTCGAATCGACGACGATCTGCTCCGGCAGCTTGTCGATCGTATCCGCAACGTCGTGATAATACCGCACGTACTCCCGAGGGATCGGGGCGTTGAACGTGATCGCCCGCACCCCCGCCAGTTGGTACGGCGTATGATCGCTGCCAAACCAGTTGATGTTCTGCACGCCCAGCGGCAGCGGTTGCGTCCGTCCTGCGTTCCAGCGCTCCAGCGCCGGCACGAGCGAGGCGTCGCCCAGCGCATTCACGGCAATGGGCACACCCACCATGTCCAGATTCATCATCGCAATGATCGGAGCATCACCGAGCCGGCTCGCAGCATGGCGGGAGCCCCAGAGTCCTTGTTCCTCACCGTTGAACCAGACGAGTTCCACCGTGCGCTCCAGCTCGCGCCCTCGCAGGGCCTGCGCGAGCGCGAAGAGCTGGGCCACGCCAAGTCCATTGTCCAGCGCACCCTGGCCGAGGTCCCAGCTGTCGAAATGCGCCCCAACCACGATCGTCTCCGGCGAACGTCCGGGCAGGCGAAGGATCACATTGTTCGTCTCTACCGGCAGGCAACGGGACCGCGTTTCCACCCTCACTCGAACTATCTGGTCGCGCGCCAGCAGCCGCTGCAACCAGCGTCCTTCTTCCTGCGTGATTGAATACACGGGGATCGGCAACGCCTCGCCGATGAAACTGCCGGTCCGCGCCAGCAGCTGCCCTCCGCCTTCGCGGTTGAGAAACAAAATCGCCCGCACCCCGCGCCGGGAGGCATTCTGCACCAGCTGGCGCGTCGGCAGCGGCGTCGAGGGATCGACGAGTCCCACCTTGCCGGCGGCGTCCGCGGGGATCTCCGCCTCGGTCGCATTGCCAAGATTCACCACTTCGGCGTCAAACGCGTCATGCGCCTGCGAATACGCCAGCGCCGCGACCCGCAGGCGCCGCATGAAGGGCGTCGTCACGGCGACGTGATCGTCCCCCCTCTCCCATCCCGGCATGGAGAATGGCGACAGCTCCGGCTCCAGCCCGAGCGCACGCAATTCCTCGACCAGGCGGGCCACGGCCCCGCGATCCGCCGGCGAGCCCGTCAGTCGTCCGCCAAAATCGTCGCACATCCGCGTCAGCATCGCATGCGCCGCGCGCGCCGCCTCCGCAACTGCAGCCTCGTCCGCCCGCCCGGCCGGCACCACCACTGCCGTCAAAGCAAGCACCGCCCACCCCCGCATCCACCTGTGGAGGTTGGAGGTTCGATGTTCGATGGTGGATGTTCGCTTCGCCATCACTGCCTTATCCATACGCGCATTTCCCCTTCCCCGCGATTGGCCCACAAGGCATACGGAATCGCCCGCAGCCTCGCCGGCTCGCGGTCGGCCGGCTGCATTGAGTAAAGATTATCCCCGTTCGCTTCACGCCAGCCGTCCGCATCGACCACGACGCACCCTCCGAGGGTGTCCGCATCAAAGCGGGCGTTCAACGCCGCTGTCGCCGGCAAGCCCACCGCGGCGAGGGCGGGCCCATTGTCGGCTTCCTCCCAGCAATAAACGACCGGCCCACGCTGCAGCGCCACGCGCCCCGCCACCGACGCAACCCGTGGGTCGGCGCGCACGCGCTCGACGGGCATCGGGAGCGTCAACTCCACCCGATCGCCCGCCGTCCAGCGACGACGCAACACCGCATAGCCGCCGTCCACCACCGGCACGACGACCGCCCCGTTGAGGGAGAGACGCCGCTCGCGACACCAACCCGGCAGGCGCAGGCGGAGGGTGCAGGACACGGGCATGGTCCCCTGCCACTCGAAGGTCACCTGCTCCTCCCACGGATACTCGGTCGTCACGGCGATGCGCGATTCGACCCCGTCGACCTCGAAACGCACGTCGCCTCCTGCGTAAAGGTGCACCGTCAAACCGTCCGCTTCGCGCGAGTACGCATAGTGTGCGAGCGACATGAGCAGGCGCGCGACATTGGGCGGACAGCAGGCGCAACCAAACCACGGCACGCGCTGGGTTTTCACGAGGTGGCACTCGAAACGGCGTTTCGCCACCGCCGGCACGACCTCGAGCGGATTGACGTAAAAGTAGGTCTTCCCGTCGAGCGCGAGGCCCGAGAGCACGTTGTTGTACAACGCGCGCTCCATCGCGTCAGCGGTCGCACCGTCGCGCCGCAACTCCAGCATGCGCCGCGCCACCATCATCACGCCGATCGCCGCGCAGGTCTCCGCATACGCGCGGTCGGGCGGAAGATCGAAGGGCTCGCAGAACTTTTCTCCGTACGGCTCGCTGCCAACTCCCCCGGTCACGTAAACGTGGCGCGCCAGGGTGGCCTGCCAGAGTCGTTCGCAACGCTCGCGCAGGCGGTCGTCGCCCCGTTCACGCGCGAGATCGGCCATCGCGGCGAGCAGGTACATCATCCGCACGGCATGACCGACCGGCTCCGTCAGCGAGCGCACCGGCACCGCCGCCTGCAACGTGGCGAGGCCATCGTGATGCATGTGCCAGGGCAGCTTCAGATCGCCGCGACGACGCGCCTCCTGCTCGAAGTAGTTCGGGGACGCACCACGCTCATCGATGAAGTACGCCGCGAGGTCGAGGTAACGCTTCTCGCCCGTCGCCCGCGCCAGCTTCACCAGCGCCAGCTCAATCTCCTCGTGGCCACAATATCCGCAGATCTGCCCCTCGCCGCGACCGAACGTGCGCGCAATCAAGTCGGCGAGACGGCACACCACCTCGAGCAGGGACCGCTTTCCCGTCGCCTCGAAGTGCGCCACGCCGGCCTCGATGAGGTGCCCGGCCACGTAGAGCTCATGTGCGTCGCGCAGGTTGGCCCAGCGATTCTGCGGTTCGACGAGTTGAAAATACGTGTTGAGGTAGCCGTCCGGCTGCTGCGCCTTTGCGAGCGAAGCGATGATGCGATCCAGTTCCGCGTCGAGCGCGGCGTCCGGCTTGCCGGCGAGGGAGAAGCTCGCGGCCTCGATCCATTTCGCCAGATCGGAGTCCTGCCAGAAGAGTCCGTGAAACTCTCCCGCCTTCTCGCCCGCCGCGACCTGCACGTTATGCACGCAGCCGCTGCGCTCGGCCCCGGGAATGCGATCGTTCAGCGCATCCCACTGCTGCGGGATGACCGTCTCGCGCACACACCTCGCCCGCCCGGCAAGAAAGCCGTGGTCGAAGCTCACATCGCGCAGGGGAAGTGCACTGGGCCAGGACATGGGGAGAGATCCCTTAACCACTCGAGCAGTTGATGTTTTTTTGTAGCCGCGGGCGCCGACCGCGGTCTGTGAGCTGAAGTAGAAAAATGAACGGAGACCGAAGGGTGCGCCACTCCATCCTTTCAATCCATGACCATGAGCGGTTCACTCCTCCCGCACGCGGTCGGTCACGGAGGGTGTGTTGAAGTCCAGCACGCGTTCCAGGCGGCCGTGGGTCATCGTCAGACGGCGTGAACCTTTCTCAGCGTTAAGGTACGGGCCCTCGAAGAGCTTCCACGTCGAGTAATCGAGCACCGCCCCATTCACCCGCGGCGCCTGTCCGTAGGCGAAGACCACATTTTTTCCCCGCAACGTGCGGAAGGTCACCGTCGGCACCGGATCCATCGCGTACGTCAACGGCAGCGCGCGGATGGCCGCCTTGAAGGCCTCGAAGTCCTTGAACTCATCCGCGCTCGCCGCCTGCACGATCGTGCCGTTGCGCCGGTGCGGACTGTACAGCCGGCGGTCGCCCGTCTCGACGCGTTCCTCCGTCCAGGACGACTTGAACTTCGTCAGCGGTTCGATCGTGTACGGGGCCAGCGGACGGTACGCGAGGTACGCGTTCCCGCCGCGGGCGAAGAGCCAGCCGGACGCATCCACGGCGAAGTCCTGCAGGTCCTTCGAGAGAAACCCGTTGATGTGCGGGAAGCGGATCCCTTCCGGAATATCGTAGAGCGCGATCACCGTATCCAAATCCTGGAACACCTGCTCGAAGCGCGAGCCGCCGAGCAGCTTGTCGGGCAGGTCGTACGAGGGTTTTCCCTCCTTCGCCACGCCCTTGATCATCTGGTCGGGCAACTCGGTGAAATACGCCTGCATGTCGAAGCCCGACGAAATCGGGTGCATGGAGAACATCGTGTTGTGCACGCCACGCGGGTCGGGCATGGCCCACGACACGTCCCACGCGTGGGTCTGGATGGGGTCGGCCATGCCGCCTTGGTACGAACCGACGACGTAGTCCTGGCGGACATACTGCGTCTTGTAGATCGGCGCGAAGAGCACGTCGCTGTTGCGCCAGCGGCGGCGGGTGCGCTTGAGGTCGCGTTGCACATAATCGCCGTCCCGGTCGACCCCGATGCGGTAAATCACCTCAGGCAGTTCGTAGTTCTTTGCGATGGCGCCAAAATAGATGCCCCATCCGCCGTAACTGAGAGTCGGTGGCGTATTGCCGAGCATCAGCCAGCTGAAGACGGACGCGAGCGCGTTCCATCGCTCGATCACGGAGGTGTCGTCAGTGCGGGCGTTGGCCCCGCTGAGCACGCCGTGGAGCGTATTCACGAACTGGTCCGCGAAGAGCCAGTCGAGCATCATGCGTCCGCGCAAACGCATCTCGGGATCCGACGACCACGTGGCGAGCATCAGCATCGGAATCACATACTCGCCAATGTAGTGGGTGGAGTTGAACTCTCCCTGCCCGACGGTGGTCGTCAGGTTCATCCAATCGAGCAGGTAGCCGCGAGCCTCCTCTAAATTCTCCGTAGACGTCTTGCCGGAATACCAGCTCCCCGCCGGCTCGTTCGGGTACAGATCCGCCATCAGGTAGAGAGACGCGTAGTACATTACCCAGTGGTTCTCGGTGTCCCCGCGCAACTGCAGGGTGGTGCCCCACGCGCGCCGGATGGCCTGCTTTGCCTCGTTCGAGAGCTGGTCGCGCCCGAGGTGGGCGACGATGGTGATAGGAAACATCCAGAACGGCCCGCTGCCGGGATCCTCCATGGCCTTGAGCACGCTGGCGTTGCACCAATCGAGGTCCTGTCGCAGCGCGAGCTTTGCCGCCACGGTGGCGAGGTCCGTCGAGGGGCCTTCGTTCATCTTCGCCAGGCCGGAGCGCCACGCGAGCATCTCATCGATTCGCGCGTGATAGGCAGCGAGTCGATGATCGGCGCCTTCGACGACCTCACGCGAAGGCATCGGTCCGGTGGATGAGGGTTGGGCTTGAAGGGAAACCGTCGCGGTCAGGGCGACGATTGAGAGGGAAAAGATTGCAGCTTTCATCGTGGGTGCGGCGGGGTTGACGTCACTTCTCCGCACGCGGGAGAAAGACGAAGTTGTAGACGGTGGAGCCTTCGAGGCCGTCGTTGCGCCAGGTGCGGCCGAAGTCGTCGGAAACAAAGAGCGCCTCGCGATAGACCCCGGCGTAGAGGCGGCCGTTGTCGGGATCGATGCCGACACGGAAGACGACATGTTCGTCGGGCAGTCCGGCATTGCGCGCCGTCCAGGTCACTCCGCCGTCCTCGGTCGTGTGGACGCCATACGTCCAGCTCGAGACGGCGTAGCGGCGGGGATTCGTGGGATCGAACGCAATGTTGTACCACGCATCTTCGATCGGCATGCCGCCAAACATCGTCCAGGTGAGACCGCCATCACGGGAGATGAGCACCCCGTTGGACTGCGTGCTCGCAAGCCACACCTTCGGGTCGTGCGGCGACTGCCGGATATCGGTCACTGTAAAACGCGTTGGAAAAACGCGCCGCCAGGTGCCGGCGTGATTCTCGCTGAGGTAGATGCCCGACTCGCAGCCCGCGAGGGCCCGCCCGGCCGTCGCACGGTCGAGTTTCACGACCTGCGTGTACTTGCCGCGGTCAGGCAAACCCTTCTCGCGGCGCTCCCACGTCATGCCGCGGTCGGTCGACACGGCGAGACCATCGGGCAACGCGAGGTAAACCTGATCGGGGGCATGCGGATCCACCGACACATCCTTCGCCTCGGTCATGTCCCAACTCGTGGTAAAACGGAAGGTCTTGCCGCCATCCCGCGTGGCCAGGCAGCCGTTGAGCGCGGCCACGTAGAAGACATCCCGGTCACGCGGGTCGAACGCGATCTGGAACATGTGAGGAAAGTTCGGACCAAAGTGCTGGTACGAACCGTCGGGCGCGCGCTGGTAAAGCCCGCTCAACGTGACGAGCTTGGAGCCAATGACGTAATTGCGGCTGATCGTCGCCGCCAGGTAGAGGTCGTGCTTCGGTTCAGCCGCGCCCAGCGATGACGCCGCCGCGAGCAGCAGCGTCAGGAGGATGGAGTTTCGGGATATCATGAAAGAGAAGGGTGACAAACGGCATTGCGACGCACGCCCGCGCGGGTCATGCGTCGAGGTAACAATGAAAACATTCCTGATGTTCGTTCTGATGACGGTGAGTGCGCTTGGCGTGGCTGCGGCCGATGGAAAAACGCCCGAACAGCGTCTGGCCGAACTGGGTCTCACGCTGCCCCAGACGAGTGCGCCCGTGGCGAACTACGTCCCGGCGGTGCGCGCCGGAACATTGATTTTCCTCGCCGGACATATTCCGCGCGACGCCGACGGCAAGGTCATCGCCGGCAAGGTGGGACGCGAACTCGACGAGAAGGCGGCGGCCGACGCCGCCCGTGTCACGGGGCTCTCCCTCATTGCCACGCTCAAGGCCGAGCTTGGCGATCTCCGCCGCGTCAAACGCATCGTGCGCGTCGGCGGCTTCGTGAATTCGCCGGACGACTACACGCGTCAGCCCGTCGTGATCAACGGATGCTCGGACCTGCTGGTGGCCGTCTTCGGCGATGCCGGCCGCCACGCCCGCGCCGCCGTCGGCGTGAACACGCTGCCGCTCGGCGCCGTGGTCGAGATCGAGCTCGTTGCCGAAGTCACGGACTAAGGTGTAGCCGCGGCCGTGCCGGCCGCTTCTCTCGACCACCCGAAGCGCGGCCGGCACGGCCGCGGCTACACCCGGCGCCATTTCAGGCGCCTGGGGACAGGCGCCGCTACACGAAGATTGTTCCCGGCGTCGCATGATCACTGGCCCCCGCGGACGAGTTCGCGGACAGCGGCGACCACGCGGTCGCAGTCGTCGGCTTGGTTGAAAATGTGGGTCGACACGCGCGTCGCCTGAAGGCCCACCTCCGTCACCGGCCGACAGCGAAGCCCATGCTGGCCCAGCAGGTGACCGAAGACCTGGGTCGCCGGCATCCCAGGGATCTCGAACGTGACCATCGATCCGCGCAGCGAGGGCAACGCGGGCGTCAGCACGGTCACGCCGGGAATGGCCGAGAGCCCGTCATACACGCGCGTCGCCAGCGCCGCCCCGTAGGCCGCGATGCGTTCGCGCCCCACGGTCTCCTGGAAGCGCACCGCCTCGGCCATGCCGACGACGGCGGCCGCATTGCGCGTTCCGTATTCATGCCGCACGACACCGGCGACGTAGGTCAGCTTGCCCTCAAAATCGAAATCGTCACAGGAGTAGGCCCCGACGTGCAGCGGCGCGACCTCCTCGACCCGTTCTTCGCGAATGAAGAGCAGGCCGGTCTCATGCGTGGCGCCCAGCCACTTGTGCCCGCTCGTCGCATAGGAGTCGCACGCCAGCTCGCGCAGGTTCACCGGAATCATCCCGGCCGATTGCGCGCCGTCGATGTGGAACCAGATTCCGCGGTCCCGGGCGAAGCGGGCGATCGCGCGCACCGGCAGCACGATGCCCGTCGGCGCGGTGATGTGGCTGACCTGGATCGCCCGCGTGCGCGCTGTCACCACTGCGGCGATACGGGCAAGATTTCCCTCCTCCGACGTCGGGTCGGCTTCGAACGTCTTCACCACCACGCCGTGCTGGTGGGCTCGATTGAGCCAGGGCAAGGAACCACCCGGATGGGCATGCGTTTCAAAGATCACCTCGTCACCCCGCTTCAAGGCGAGTCCCGCGGCGACGATCGAGTTGCCCTCGGAGGCGTTGCGCACGAAGCATACCTCCTTGTCCGCCACCCCGAAGAAGTCCGCCATGACCTTCCGCGACGCGCCGAAATGCGCGTGGCCCGTCGCAACCCCGCGCTGCAGGGCACGGGCGATCTCGTCGAATTTCGCCAGGACCGGCCGCGGCGCCGGGCCGAGTCCGCCGGTGTTGAGGTAGATCGGTCGTGCATTGAGTTCGTATTCGCTGCGGACCGCGTTCCAGAACGGCGCAGGGTCACCTGCATCGTAAGCGGGCAGCACGAGCGGGCCGACGGGCACGGCGGCGACCGGCGAGGGAGCGGTGGTCGCCGCCGGCGCAGCGCAACCGGCGAAGACGCCGGCAGCCCCGGTTCCGAGGCCTTGGAGAAACGTGCGGCGATTCAGCATCATAGGTCGGAGAAGGTCAGCGTATGGTCGACCACGAGCAAATCGCCCAAAGGCAGCGTCAGGTCGCGGTCGAATTGGGGCGGCAGCGCCGCGAGCGGATGATGCCGGCGCACAAACCAATGCACCGGTCCGGTGTGATTCGCAAAGCGCAACGCCACCCGTTGCAGCGTGGTGTCTTTTTGCCCGCGCCACTCCAGCCACGTGCCGGCGGCGCCGTGCACCGCCGCCTCTCCCTCCCGATCTCCCTCCGCGCTCAGGCCGATTTCCTTGTCGCCATGCTCGTCGAGCAGATCGCGGGCGCCGCGAAACTGAAGACCCGTGTAGTGCGAGCCGGCAAGGCCATGACTCGAATGATAGTTGCCCAGCGCAAGGTCGCGTCCGGACACATTGGTCAACCTGGCCCGCCAACGCAGCGACCACGACGTGGGCGACTCGCGCCGGGGAATCAGCTCGCGCTCCTCCCGCAACAACACCGGCCCATCGCCCACCGCGCGCCATTCGAGCGTGTGCGCGAGGCGCGCCGCCGAACATTCCTCCCACGCCAGATGCCGTTGTTCGCCATGGTCGGAACGCCATTGATAGCCGTCCTCCCGGCGATAACTGCCCCCGCCCCAAAAATTGACGCCGGACACACTCGTGAGCGTAAAGCTCAGCGCATGGTGCCAACGATGGTCGTTGGGCCGGAAGGTCGTCAGCTCCGCCCCGGCAAGCGTGCGCACGGGATGGACGTAGGGTCGCGGCGATTCGTCGCCGGGCGTTTCCGGACGGAACACGTAGCGGAAGAGCAACCGCCCCTCCCAGCCCACCTCGACCTCCTTTTCGCTCACCGAGAGAAGTTCACAGGTAGGGCTCATGGGACGGGACAGGTTAACGCGATTTGTCCGCCTGGCAAAACATGCCGTTTCTGATCGGGCATCAAGACCTGCACGGTAGAGTCGGACGGGGTGGTGGCATCGAGATGAAAGGTTCCGCCCTCGACCCGCCAGGCGACCTTCACCGGCCCGCGCGGCGTGCAGACGCCCCCGCTCGCCGAGGTCAGCCCGCAGCGCTGCGGCGCAAGATCGATGCGCGCGTAGCCGGGCTCGCCCGGCGTGATGCCAAGCACACGCTCGACGAATTCCAAGGCCGGATGCGCGCTCCAGGCATGGCAAAGCGAACGCCAGTAGCTGTTCTCCTCCACAAAGGTGTCGAGACCGTGCTCCACCATCTCATGCCACGGCCCAAGGAAGTCCGGCATGCGATCATAGCGGCCGCTCATCGCCAGCGCGCGGAAGACCGCGTGCCAGCAAAAGTACGAACCCGGGGCGAGTTTTGCATCGGACGGGAATCGCGCGCCCAGCCGCGCGCGTGTCGGCTCGTCCGCCGCGCCGCACACCACCGCCCAGGCATTGCCGTACTGACTGACCTCCGGGCCGCCCGGACGATCGAAGTACAACCCTTCTTCCTCCGACCAGAAACGGCGGTGCAACACCGGCCGGAGTTTCGCCGCCTCCGCCCCCAGTTCGATGGCCAGATCGTTGCGACCCAGCAGGCGGCCCAGGTCCGCCACCTCGCCGAGCGCAAGCAGGTACTGGGCGGAAATGATGCAGGTCGGCCCGCAGTCGGCGCCCGGCACGACGCCGCGCGGCCACCACGGACACCAGTCGGTGATGTTCCAAAAGGGCAGTTTTGCCGGCAGCCCGTCGGCGTCGCCATGACGACGAAACCAATCGAGCACCGCGAGCGCCCCCGGCAGAAGATCGCGCGCCACCGTGAGGTCGCCCGTGCAGTAGGTGTAGTCGCGCAACGTCGTGATCCAGTGCAGGGACCACGACGGAATCACCTGCAGCAGCCTCGACGGATACCGGCTGTGCGTCAGCCCCTCGGGCAGGCGCGACCACTCGAAATGATACAACGACTGCCGGCTCAGCGCGCCATCACCGGTGGTGAGCAACGCGATCTTCGACGTGATCATCGTGTCGCCCGCATACTGCATTTGTTCGTAATACGGACAATCCTCAAAGGTCTCGTGCGAACACAGACGCATCGTCTGCAAGGCGGCCGTCCAGATCTTCTCCAAACGCGCGTCCGAACAGGTGAAGTCCAACTTCACGTCGTAAGGATAGGCGGTGTAACGGTGCCTCAGGCTGCGCACGACGAGCGGACTCGCATCGGTCGTGATCTCGACGCCGACGTAGCGAAAGGCGCGCCAATGCCAGGGTTCGTACGTCTCGGCGTCGGTACCGGCCGGCTCCCACACGTCAGACCAGCCCATCATCGTGCCACGCCGATCGAAGGTCCAGCCGTTGGCTTCGTCCGCGAAGTGGGACGCCAGGTTGGCCAACGGTTGTTGATACCCGAGCATCGCCGCCCCCGGGGTGCCCCAGGGCAGCCGCAGCGCCTCCGCATACGTCAGACGCACGCGCGCACCCGCGCCGCCCGCTGTCCGTAATTCTGGATACGCCGTCGTCAGTTTCCCCGCATCGACGATCAGCGAAACCGTGGTTCGGGGCGGCACCGTCAAAGGGTGTTCCTCCGCAATCAACGCCTCCCACTCCGCCCCCGCTGCGCCGCCACCCGGCAGGAACATGGAATCGAACCGTTGCGGCGTTCCCTCCTCCAGCGGCGGAATCATGCGCGGCATCAAGCCGTACGGACTCGTGGGATCGCGGCGATTCTCGTGACGTTCCGCCATATACAACACTGTCGCCTCCTTCCAGTGGCCGTCGTCAAACGCCGGCAAGGCCCAGCCGGCGGGCTCCTCGCGCGACACCCGGTGTTCGAAATAGCCGTGGTAACCCTCGAAGAGCGTGCCGTCATTCTGGAAGCGATATGCGGTGTCCACCGACACGCGCCAGCCCGGGCGGCCCGTGTCGAGGCGTTCCTCGCCGCATTGGCCCTCGAGCAAGAATCCGCCGGCATACGTCATGACCGCGCACGGTGCGCCGAGCGCCGAGGGCCGGTGCGCCACGCGCGACATGTCGAGCACGAGTGCGGCAAGCACGTTGCGGCCTTCGCGCAGATACGGCGAGAGATCGACCGTTTCGTAGAAATGATGATGCACGTCACCGCGCGCCGGGCCGCGCGCGATCAAGACCCCGTTGCACCACAGCAGATAACGACTGTCGGCCGACACATGTACGGTCACCGCCTCACCCGCCGTCGCAGAGAACGTGCGGCGAAACCGCCGCACTTGGTAGTGCGAAGGCGACGAGGCGCCCGGCGGCGGCACCGCGTGGGAACCTTCCGCGGACCAGATCCACGAGGCGCGCTGGACAAAGGGCAGGGTCGACATGGCAACAAGAGAACGCACCGCGGACAGCGAAAACGCCGGGGCTGCGGTGCGATTTGCGAGAAAATGGGCTGGCCACCCGTGATTTTTCAACCTTTGTTTTCATCAATTTTCAGCAACCCTATGAAAATTGTTTCATCCCCACCCCGCCTCGTTCTCTGCGCCGCCACCTGGTCGATGATCGCCTACCCTTCCGCGAAGAAGGAGTGGTCGATTGCCCGCAAGATGGCGGCCATCAAACAAGCCGGCTTCGACGGCGTCTGCGGTTACATTTCCGCGGAAATCAAGACGGAGGCCGACCGCCTCGGCCTTGAGCTCATGAGCGGCTTCGATGCCGGCAGCGTCAAGGGCGCCCTGCCTCGCTTGAAGGAGCAGCGCGACCGCGGCGTGACGTTCATCAACATCCAGCTGCTCAACCACGACACCCTGCCGTCGTCCGCCGCGCCCGTGGCGGTCAAACTGGTGGCGGCCGCCCGCAAGCTCGGGCTGTCAGTGCACATCGAAACCCACCGCGACACCTCCACCGAGACCCCCGAAAAATTCGATGAGATCGCCCGCCTTTACCAGCGCGCCACCGGTGAACTGATGCCTGTCACCTGGGACCACTCCCACTTCGCCGTCTCGAAGCACATGCTGCCTCCGGAATACTCGAAGCGCCTGCTGGCCTGGCCCCGGTTGATCCAGCACTCGCAGATGTTTCACCTGCGCCCTTTTAACAGTCAGCACCTGCAGATTCCCGTGACCAATGGCCGGGGCGCGCTGACACCGGAGTTCAAGGATTACATCGCCTTCGTGGAAGACCTTTTCGTGGTCTGGCTCAAGGGACCGCGCCCCGGCAACGAGCTCTGGGCCTGCCCGGAGCTCGGCATGAGCCACGGGTATCAAGTCAGCGCCTTTCCCCACGCCTGGCCGGATGCCGTCCGCGCCCGCCGGGAGATCCTCGCGGCATGGAAAAACGCTCTGCGTCGAACCTCCTGATCGCCCCGCCACTTCACGCCGTCAGGGAAAAAACCTTGACCGGCCATCCAGAGTTTTTCATTACTTTCACTGAAATTTTCATCCCGAAATTTCATACCCCATGCTCATCACTGAGATTGCCCGCAATGCCCGTGTTTCGCCGGCCACGGTTTCCCGCGCGATCAACCAACCGCAGTTGGTCGCCGCGGAAAGCCTTGCCCGCATCCGGGCGGTCATGCAGCAGCACAATTACGTGCCGGCACCGCTTAACCGCCGCCGCGGTCCGAAGGCCCGCCTGGCCGAACAGCGGCGCATCGGTGTCTGGTTCGTCGGCGCGAAGGCGAACAATCCGAGTCTGAACTGGTTTCAGGACCAGTTGCTCCAGGTGCAGTCGACCGACCCGCGCTATCGCGTCGATCTGCGCGTCCTTTTCTCCAGCACGCCCGACGAATTGCCGGCCGCCCTCGGCAACGAGCGCCTCGATGGGCTGATCATTCAGGGCATGGAGCCCGCCGCCTCCTGCTTCTCCAAGTTGCGTGAGATGCCGTACGTGTGGTTCATGACCCGCCGCTCGTCCCGCTTCCCGGGCGACTACGTCGAGCCCAACAACGCGGAGAACGGAGAGATGGCCGCGGAGTATCTCAAGCAGAACGGGCACAAGTCGGTCGCGGTCATTTCCACGGACCCCGACTACAGCGCGATCGTCCGCCGCACCGAGGCCTTCGTGGAGCACGCGAAACGGCTCGGTCTCACGGTCTCCACCATTCTTGGCCGGGCCAACCCAGGTGTCAGCTACCTCGAGATTTCTCCGCTCAACTCCGACAACGGCGCGTTGGTGAAACGCGTGCTCGAAACGATACCAAAGGCCACCGGCCTCTACCTGCCGGTCGATCACTTCTGCGGATCGTTCTTCCGGGCCCTGCGCGAGGCCGGCAAGAAACCGGGCCGCGATTTCGAGACGGTGCTGGGGAACTACAATCCCGTCATCTACCACAACCTCGATCACTCCCCCGCCGTGATCGACATCAATCTCGGCACGCTCGTTCGCAAGGTGATCGATCACCTGCTCTGGCGCATCGGCAACCCCGGCGTCGCCGGCCGCATCGGCGTCAGCGTATCACCCCGCCTGCTCACACCTGAAATGATCGGCAACACGCCCTCCTGAACTGAACCCTTTCCCGCTACTTGAGCCGCTGCGGCGGCGCCCGGTAGCGGAAACATAAAAACCACCCAAAGCATGAAACCAACCCCACACACCCCGATTGATCGCACCAGGAAAGCCCTGGTCTTCGGTCTGGCGGCGCTGTTGACGGCGACCGGTGCCTCCGGGCAATCGATCGACGCCGACACCTTACGCCGTCTCCAGGAAGAGAACGCGGCCTTGAGGCGACAAGTCGCCGAACTCCAAGGCACGTCCCAGCCTGCCGCCCCCGCGGCCACATCGTCCACCCCCGCCGCCCGGTCAGCCCAGCCCTCGCCGGTTGCGCCGACGGCCGGATTGCCTCCACCGTCGGAACCCGGCGTCGTCAGCCTCTCGCCCTTCGAGGTGAGCAGCGATCGCGACTACGGATACGTCAAGACCAACTCGATCACCGCCACCCGCATCGGTGCTCGAATCATGGATACACCGTTGCAGATTCAGGTGCTCTCGGAGGACTTCCTCCAGGACACCAACATGACGGACATCCAGGATGTGTTGCGTTACTCGGCCACCTCCGGCGGTGACAACCAAATGGGCATTTTGCAGCCGGCCACCGGCTTCACGCCTTCCGGTGCCATCACCACCCGCGGATTCCCGATCAACGCCCGTCTCCAGAACTCCATTCGTCGCTACACGGTCTATTCCTTGGACAATGTGGAACGCGTTGAACTCATTCGCGGCCCGGCCTCGGTCTTCTTCGGCCAGGCGTTCCCCGGCGGTGTCATCAACTACGTGACCAAGCAGGCCGAATTTCGGACCCTGCCGACCACGATGACCTATCGCTGGACCCCCGACGGCGGCAACAAGGCTTCGATCGACCAGAACACGGTGCTGTTGCGCGACAAGATCGCCTTCCGCAACTACGCGAGTTGGGAAAACAGCGGCTTCCAGCGCGATTTCGAGAAGCGCCAGGGCTTCACGATCATGCCTCAGCTCAACATTCGAGTCTTGGACCGGCTCTCCGTCCGGGCCGAACTGGAGTACACGGAGCGCAGGGATAACCTCGCGGCTCACGCATGGATGTGGCCGCAAGGCTGGTTCGACGCGTTCGCCAACCCGTCCGTCGAGCTGATGAACTCGGCGAATATTAATCCCGCCCTGACCTTGGCGGAAAGACAGGCGCTCTACCGTACCCGCATCGGCGGGCAGAACGTCGGCAACTGGATGGCCGACGTGCGTAACGCAGCCGGCGACCAGGGTCTCCCGATCTGGACCAATGCAAACTTCATGCAAGGATCCACCTTCGAAGCCTTGGAGGGCAACCGGAAGTTCAATCCTCACGGGCGGGACAGCACCACCGACGAGGAAGTCACAAATATCCAAGTCGTGGTGGATGCCCGTCCCTTCGATTGGCTGAGCTCCCGTTACACGTGGAACCGCGCCCATGCCTACTACTTTGAGCGCAAGTCCCAAGCGCGCCCGAACGCCGATGGCCGGACCTACAACACCCTCGTCGGCCTGACGTGGCGTTATTACGACGTCGCACCCGAAGATCACATCTTCGACAACATCGTTTCGTTCGACCTCGGTCCCACCAAGAACAAACTCCTCTTCGGCGGCATCTACCGTAAGGGTGACAATCAGTTCGGCGGCAATTCTCCCTCGCCGGCCACGGGTGCCGTCACTGGAGCTCCGACTGGAACCAACTTCGAGGGCATCCCGGGCGTCGGCAATGCCGGAGCCTTCGGTCTGCAAGCTTTGCGCGATCGCAATGGCAATCTCATGACCGCCCTCCAAGTGTTCACCGAGTACGATCCCACGATCCATCCCTTCCCTGCGATCGGACGCATCACGGAGCGCCAGCGCCCCGTCATCGACCGCTACAAGCCGAAGAACACGGAATGGTACGCGAGCTATCAGGGTGCCTTCTTCCAAGATCGCCTCAATGTGATGGCCGGGTACCGCGAGGAACGGACGTACAACCGCCAACAGCAGCTGTTCTCGAATCCGCCGTGGTACGGCTCTTTCGCGAACATGCTCGATGTGCTCGATCCCAGCGAGTACGCCAAGTACGACATCAGCGAGTCCTACCAGCGTAGTTTGTTGACGAGCCAAGGGGGTGACTCGATTCAATACGGCGCGACCTACGCGATCACGCCCGAGATCAACGTCTACGCCGGGTTCAGCCAATCCTACCTGCCGAACGGTGGTTTCAAGGCCATCTACAACGAGACGGTCGTGCGAGATCGCGCCACGCTGCTCGGTCGCAATCCTGACACCGAGGTCGCCCGCATCCGCTCACAAGGTTCGGACAGCGTGCTCGGCAACGAGGAAGGCACAAACACGGAAGTCGGCATCAAGACGCAGCTCTTCGACAACAAGATCGTGGCAACCGTCTCGCTCTTCCGCCTCGAACGCACCAATCGTCGCACAGACGATCTGGCCGCCCAGGCCGACGAGCCGCTCAACTATGACCAGAACGGCGTGCGCACGGGCAACATCCTCCGCTGGTTCGCCGCCGAGGCCACCCAGCGCACCGAAGGCACCGAGGCCGAAGTCATTTGGTCGCCCAACCGCAACTACCAGCTGGTCGGTTCGGCGGGCTATATGTGGACGGCCAAGACTGTATCCGACCCATCGGTGGATCGGAACACCAACGTGAATGCCAACGCAGTCTTCAACACCCGACTCCCGGGTGCTCCGGAGTACTCGTTCAACCTCTGGAACAAGTACTCGTTCACCGACGGTACCCTCGCAGGGTTCACCGTTGGCGGCGGCCTGCGCTACCGCTCCGAGATCGTGATCGCCCAAGCTCGTGACTGGGATGCCAGCCGTGGCGGCTTGACCGCCGGCAATTACACCGTGTTCGACGCCCTCCTCGGCTACAACACGGAGCTCTGGGGTATTCCGACGAGCTTCAACCTCAATGTGACGAACGTGTTCGACAAGCTTCACAGCGAAGGTGGCTGGAACTACGCCCGTGGGCGCGAGTTCGTGCTCACGACCCGCGTTTCGTTCTAAGCTCGGTCCGATTGTTGGTTTAACTCCGCAAGCGGAGGCGAGCATCCCTCGCCTCCGCTTTTTTTGCGCCACTCCTTCCCGCAACCTCGAACCGTGCAACCTTCCCTCATCGGCCTCGACCTCGGCGGCACCAAGTGCGCTGTCTGCGTGCCGGACGGAACCGCCAGCATTCGCGAGGTCGCGCGCTTTGCGACCGGGGATCCCGCCCCGACAATTGAACGTATCCTTGCCGAGATCGTTGCGCTCGAACCCGGCGCCGATCCTGTCTTCGGCATCTCCTGCGGCGGTCCGCTGGACGCCGCCCGCGGTCTCATTCTTTCTCCGCCCAACCTTCCTGGCTGGCACCGCATCGCGATTTGCGCCGCCCTCACCCGCCGCTTCGGCGGCCGCGCCTTTCTCATGAACGACGCCAACGCCTGCGCCCTCGCTGAATGGCAGAGCGGCGCCGGCCGGAGCGCGCGCAACCTCATCTTTCTCACCATGGGCACCGGCATGGGCGCCGGCCTCATCCTCGATGGCCGGCTCTACACCGGTACCACCGGCGACGCCGGCGAAGTCGGACACGTTCGCCTCGCGCCCGACGGCCCTGTCGGCTTTCACAAGGCCGGCTCCTTCGAGGGTTTCTGCTCCGGCGGTGGGATCGCCCAACTGGCGCAACGTCGCCTCACCACCCACCCCGGCGACTCCGTGCTCCAACACCTTCCGCTCAAGCAGCTCACCGCCGCAGACCTCGGCCGGGCCGCCGCCGCAGGCGATGCCTTCGCCCTCAAACTCTGGGCGGAGGTTGGCACCCGCCTCGGCGAGGCCCTTGCCTTCCTCATCGATCTGCTCAACCCCGACCGCATCGTCATCGGCAGCATCTACGCCCGCTGCGAGCGCTGGATCGCCCCCGCCATGCAGGCCGTGCTCGCCCGCGAGGCCCTGCGTCCAAGTCTCGCCGCCTGCAAGATCGTGCCTGCCTCCTTGGGCGACCAGATCGGCAGCCACGCCGCCGTCGCCATCGCCCGTTACCACCTCAACGAATCCACGCCATGACTACATCCCGCCGCACCTTCCTCCAGACCTCCGCCGCCCTCGCCGCCTCCCTGCCCTTCGCCCGTTTGTCCAGCGCTCAACCCGGCGCAGCCCCGACGCAGGCCGGCGTCAAACGCGGCCTCTTCTTCGACGACGCCGACCTGCCGCGCATTCGCGCGAACCTCGACGACCCGCGCTTCTCCGAAATTCGCAGACAGATCTACGAACTCGACCATGCCGCCGCCCGCCGCTTCCTGCGCGACGAGCTTCGGTTGAATGACCACGTCACCGACTTCGCCCGCGCCCGCGCCCTGCTCGAGCACGCCGCCCTCTCCCACAAGCTGCGCAGCGACGCCGAGAGCCTGGAGACCGCCACGCTCGCCCTGCAGCGACTCGTCGATTACCCGCGTTGGGACTACTTCCTCGAGGGCGGCCGGCAGGTCATCGGCCTCCAACGCGCCCCCGAGGGCACCATCGCCGTCTGCTGCGCGCTCGATTGGATCGGCGACAAGCTGCCCGCCGATCTCGTCGCCCAGGCCGAGCGCGACCTGGGCGTGAAGGGCGCCCCAGCCTGCTACGCCACGCTCTACGGCATGAAGTACCCGGACCGGGTGCGCGGCTGGAGTTTTCACCCCGAGCAGAGCATTCCGATGACCATCGATTTCCGTCGCTGGCCGATCATCCTCAACGCCACCAACCTCAAGATCATCCCCACCGCCGCGCTCGGCATGGCTGCGGTCTGGCTGCAGGGACGTCACCCGGAGGCCAGCAAGTGGCTGGAGATGTCGCGCCAGAGCGCACAGTCGTTCGCCATCATGTACGGAGCCGACGGCTCCTACGACGAGGGCGTCGGCTACTGGGGCTATACGACGATGCACCTCGCCATGCTCGCCGACGTGCTCCACCGCCGGCTCGGCATCGACGACCGCAAGCTCATCAACTACCCCGGCTCCGTTCGCTTCGCGCTGAGCATGGCGTCACCCACTGCCGGAGACCTCGTCGTCGATCCGAACGAAAAATCCGCCTACAACGCCGTGCCGAAGGGCTCCCTCGATCCGCGTCACGACCTCGTCAACTTCGGCGATGGGGGCACGGCCATCGACGTTTCGGTCGCCGCGTGGGTCGCGCGCAACGCCAACGATCCGCTTTCCCAATACGTGGCTCAAAACACGGGCGTGCTGAAACATTACCACGCCGCCTTCTGGTACCATCACGATCTGCCCGCCACGCCACCGACCGCGGCCTTGCACGATGTGCGTTTGAACAACGACTGGGTCATCTCGCGGACCGGATGGGAGGCCGCCGACACCGTCGTCGCCTTCCGCAGTGGCGGACCCGCCAACCACGAGCACGCCGACCGTAACAGTGTGCTTTTCAAGGCGTATGGAGAGCGCTTGTTCAACGACCCCTTCAAGGCCGCGTACGTGCCCGACCATCCGCGCTGGGTGCTGCGTCTCACGGAGGGCCACACGGCGGTGCTCATCGGCGGAAAAGGCCACCAGTACCACGACGGAAGCGAGGGAACAAACAGCTCCTGGGCCTTCGCCAAGGTCGTCGACTATCGCACCGGTGCGGGCTGGATGACCGTCACGAGCGACGCCACCGAGGCCTACCAGCTCGTCAACGAGAACGTCGCCCTCGTCGACCGCACACTTGTTTTTTTGAAGCCCGACATCCTGCTGCTTCTCGACCGCGTGCAGCTGCGCGCGCCGGAGGCCATCCAAACGCGGTATCAGGTTTTCAACGACGATCTGAACGCCACGCTCGCCGTGCGCGGCACGGGTTTTCGCATCGAACGCCCGGGCGCCACCCTGCAGGCGTCCTCGCTCGGCTCCGGCAACCTGACCGCCCGCCCGGGCCGGCTGCCCACGCCGGACGCCGACGGGATCTTCCCCTTCGCCGAGGTCGAGTCCGCCGCCGCCACGTCGCATGTGCTGCTCACCGCCTGCACCGCCGCTCCGCGCGGCTCCGACCACGGCACGCTCGCCCTGCGCCGCGACGCCGACCGCTGGTTCGTCATCGGTTCCCATCGGGGCAAAGCGGTCAACGTCACCCTCAACGTCCCCGCCACCGGCCTGCCCGTGATCACCGTCGGCTAGACAAGGAGCGGCGACACTCTTGTCGCCGATGGATCGGCGCATGCCGTCCGGCACCCAAACCCGGCGACAAGAGTTGTCGCCGCTCTACCCTCTATCCTCCACTCGCTACCCTCTTCAGCTCCACCCGCCACTCGCTACTTCGAGCGCGGCTCAGCTGCGCCAAGCCGCCATGCCCGACTTCAACACCGTCAACTCCGTCGATTACGGCCTGATCGCGCTCTACTTCGCGATCGTCATCTGCGTCGGCTTCTACGCGGCGAAGAAAAACAAGGGCACCGACGACTACTTCAAGGCGGGCGGACAAGTCCCGTGGGTGCTCGCGGGCATGTCGAACTGGGTCTCGGGTTTCTCCGCCTTCATGTTTGTCGCGGCGGCCGGCTACACCTACCGCGTCGGCATCGGCGCGGTCGTCGTTTTTACCACGGCGACTTGGTGTTATCTCGTCGGCTATTTTCTCTTCGCCCCGCTCTGGCGCCGCGCCCGGCTCGATTCGCCGCTTCAGTTTCTCACCCGGCGCTACTCGTCCTCCACGACCTATTTCTACTCGGTCACCGCCGTCATTCCCCAAATCGTCGGCATCGGCCAGGGCCTCTACATTCTCTGCATCTTCGTCTCCACCGCGCTCGGCTTTGGCGGCCGTACGTTCGCATTCGGCGGGATCGAGATGAGCGGCATCAACCTTTCCATTCTGTGCGTGGGCACCGTGATGGTCGTCTACACGGTGATCGGCGGACTCTGGGCTGCGGTGCTCTCCGACGCCGTGCAATCGATCATCATTGTGGTGATGACCGTGATCATCTTTCCCGTCTCTTACCTGTACTTGGGCGAGGGCGCCGGATTCTTCGCCGGGTTCTCGCGCATGATCGACGAGGTGCCCGAGGGTTATCTGAACTCGCTTGCCGGCACCTCCGGCAATTTTTGGTTCCTCTTCGCCTACCTGATCAACTGCATGCTGGGCTACAACGTTGCCTGGCATCTCGTGCAACGCTACTACTCCGTCCCCGATGAACGCGGCGCGCGAAAGATGGCCCTGCTCTGCGCCGCGCTATCCTTCCTCGGCCCCCTGCTCTGGATCCTTCCCGTCATGGCCGCCCGGGTGATCTTTCCCGACATGGGCAGCCTCTGGCCCACGCTCAAGGAACCGTCCGAGGCGTCCTACGTCTCGCTTGCCCTGCTGCTTCTGCCGCACGGGCTGATTGGATTTGTCGTCTCCGCCGTGCTCTCCGCCACGCTGGGTCAGGCCAACGATGCCTTCAACTGGCTCGCCGCGACCATCACCCGCGACATCTACGTGCCGTTGCGCCGCCGCTTCACCGGCACCGTGCCAAACGACCGGCATCAACTGCGTTTTGCCCGGCTCACGATGTTCATCGTGGGCGCGTGTGGCATCGCGGTGGCGTTCGAAATCCCGCGCTTTGGCGGCGCGTTCGAGTTCGCCCTTCAATACTACTCGATTCTCGCCGCCTTCATGATGCCGGTCGCGCTGGGCATCCTGTATCGCAAAACGCCTTGGTGGTCGGGCATCGCCTCCTGCTCGGCCGCACTGATTGTCACCATCACCCTCTTGGTGCTCAACGTCTGGCCGGAGAATCCGATGCCGCGCAACGTGCTGGCCGCGGTGGGGACGGCATCGCTCGTGTTCTTCGTTTCAGCCAGGTGGTATCGCGCCGACGACCCGCGCAACGCCGAGTTGCTTCGCCTCGATGCCGACCTGCGTACGCCCGTGCCGGACGCTCCGGCGGCCAACCTCAGTGGCCTCGCCGTTTACGGGGTGATCGGCACGATCTCCCTCGTCCTCGGCGCAGTGCTCGTCGTCTGCACCCTCCTTCCCGGAAGCGCCATCGCCCCCGCCACCCACAACCTGCTTGCCGGAATCCTCCTCGCCCTCATCGGCCTCGGCCTCCGCCGCCTCGCCGCCAAAGCCCACAGCGGCTAAGCCGCAAATCCCAAATCACAAAAGGCCAAATCACAAACAACCGTTACCCAACCTTGGAGCCTCCTGCTTCCTCAGTGTCGGAACTCCGTGCGCTCTGTGAAACCTGCCTTGGCTGGTCTTGTTGTGAAACATCCGGGCTGGTTCATCGTTCTCGTTCTCGTAATCATTCTCGTTCTCTCTCCTCCGCCCGTCAGCCTCCTCATGCGCCTGTCCGCCCATCTCTACGGTCACTACGACGCCGACCCCACCAAGGCCGTGGACGCCGAGGCCTTCGTCGGATGGTTTCGCCGGGAGGTCGACCTGTCAGCTGCGCACACCGCACTCGTCGTCATGCACGCGTGGGATGCGCAAACATCCGGTGCATTCCCCGGCTGGGACCGCTGTGTCGAGTACCGGCCTCGCGCCCGGCAAATCCTTTCCGAAGTGTTCCCGCCTTTGCTCGCGGCCGTCCGGCAGTCGCCGCTGCCGGTTTTTCATGTCGTCGGTGGACGCGATTACTACCGTCACCTGCCCGGCTACCAACGTGCCCTCCGTCTCGCCGGCGAAGAATCACCCCCTCCCCAAGTCTCGCCCGATCCTGCGTACACAAAGTTGAAGGCGCTGCGCCGCGATCTCGCCCATCCCGGCGCGCACAACGTCGCCGATGTCGAGGCTGGATTCGCCCAACTCGACTTCGCCCCGGAAGCGCGTCCGCTCGGTGACGAGGGCGTGGCGGAGAATGGCCCCCAACTCGCCGCGCTCTGCCGCGCCCACAAGGTCAATCATCTGATCTACATCGGCTTTGCGCTCAACTGGTGCCTGCTGATGTCACCGGGTGGCATGGTGGACATGGCCCGGCACGGCTGCCTCTGCTCGACGATCCGCGAGGCCGTCACCGCCGTCGAAAACCATCGCACCGCCGCCCGTGAAGAAGAAAAGGAGCAGGCGCTCTGGCGCGTCGCGCTCGAATTCGGTTTCGTGTTCTCCCTGCCCGACTTTCTCCAAGCTCTTCCCCGTCGCTGATCCTGCCATGCCTCCCTCCTCCGCCCTCGCCCTTCACGGCGGTCCCAAGGCCGTCCCGTCCCCCCGCCTCGAGCATCATCGCTGGGGCGCCGAAGAACTCGCCCGCCTCACGACGATGGTGGATCAGCCATCGCTCTTCTATTGGAAGGGGCCGCAGTGTAACGCGTTGATGGATACCTTCCGTCGTCAATACCCGTTGCGCTGGCTCATGCCGTGCTCGTCCGGCAGCGCTGCCCTGCACATCGCCGTCTCGGCCCTGCAATTGCCGCCCGGCTCCGAGGTGATCACGTCGCCGATCACCGACATGGGCTCGGTCATTGGCATCCTTTACCAACAGCTTGTCCCCGTCTTCGCCGACATTCATCCGCATACCTACAACCTCGATCCGGAGGACGTGCGCCGGCGCATCACGCCGAAGACGCGCGCCATCATGGTCGTCCATCTCGCCGGCAACCCGAGCGACATGGAAGCCCTCATGGCCATCGCCCGCGAACACGACCTGCGCGTCATCGAGGACTGCGCCCAGTCGTGGGGCGCGTGCCATCGCGGCACACCCGTCGGTCTCTTTGGCGATCTCGCCTGCTACTCGTTCAACGAATACAAGCACGTGAGCTGCGGCGATGGCGGCATCGTGGGCACCAACCGAGACGATCTCGGCGCCGGGCTCTCGAAATGGGGAGACAAACATTACGATCGCGTCACCGGCGGACGTGACCCGCAGACGCTCTCGCCCAACTACCGCATGTCCGAGCCTCAGGCCGCCGTCGCCGCCGCGCAGATGGAGAAACTGCCCGACATCGTCGCAACGCACATCCGTCTCGGCACCGCCCTGCTCGGCCGTCTGCGCGAACTCGCCCCGCCGGGCATCGTCCTGCCGGAGATCGATCCACGAGATACCCACAGCCACTGGTTCTGCCTGCTTCGCCTCGCGGCGGGTGCGTTCCGCTGCTCGCGCGAGGACTTCGTCACCGCCTTGGTGGCGGAGGGCGCCGCAGCGGTCGCCGGTTACATTCCCAAGCCGGTCTACCGTTATCCTCTCTTTCAGAACCACAATTTCTTCGCCGGCCAGTGGCCGCTGCGCGACGCGGGCCTCACCACGATGGATTATCGCACCGTGAGCTGCCCCGTCGCCGAAGCCATGCTGGCCGACAGCGTCGCGCTGCCCATCACGCCCGCCATGCCCGACGTCGTCGCGCTCGAAACCGCCGAGGCCGTCAACAAAGTCGCCCGGCACTACACGCGAGCCTAACAACGTTTTACCACCTCCTCCCTGATCGACTCTGTTGCCTCTGTTACCTCCTGTAAAAAGTCGGGTTCGGTTTTTTCACAGGAGGTAACAGAGATGTCCGATCCCTCTCTTTGACGATCCATGCCTACTCGTTTGCTAATCTTCCTGTCGCTGGCATCCGCAGTCACCCTGCTGGCCTCCCCTCGCTTCACGGAGGTGAGCGCGCTGCACGGGCTGCCGCGCCTCGATGCCAGCCGGCTTGCCGTGGTCGATCTCGATGGCGACGGCTTCGACGATCTTGTGCTTCGTCCCAACCGAACGACAGACGCAGCCCCTTTCGTCTATCGATGGCTTCCTCCAGACGACTCCTCGCCCGGGCGCTTCGCTCCCATCGCAAACCATGGCCTGCCTGCGCTCTCGCCCCGCGATGTGCTCACGTTCGCCGATCTGGACAACGACGGTGCCGCCGACGCCCTCATCGCGCGTTACCTCGATTACCTGCAGGACACCTTCACGCCCCCCGCCCAGCCTCCGCACCGCACCTCCTGGCAACGCGGCCGCAGAGACGGCACGTTCGAACCTCCGCTCGAGATTGAAGACGCGCCCGCCGCCACCACGGCCGCCATCGCCGTCGGCGACGTCAACCGCGACGGACTGCCGGATCTCTGGCTGGGCAACGGGTACGAAAAATACTTCAGCGGCTACGACGCCTTCGCCAACGATCTCTTGCTTCAGTATCCACGATCCGGCGACAATCCCGGCTTCGTCCGCTGGACCCTCCCCGGCGAATCGCTGCCCGCCGATCCCGCCACCGATCCCGCCGGACGCCCGACCTACGGCGTGATGATCGCTCAACTCGACGACGGCCCGCTGCCGCACTTGCTCGAACTGAATTACGGACGGCGGTGGAATCGCCTTTACGCGCCTGAGCCCGCTGCACCGCTCGTGGATCTGTCCGCGTTGCCTAACGTCGCCGGCCGGCCGGATCGCCCCGGCGGACCTGACCGCTACCGCCGTGAGGAGCTTCGTCGCTCCCTTCGCGGCGTCGATCTCGCCCCGGCGGCGGGCTTCGACGGCGACGAGATCCGCCACGGCCGGCATCCCGACTGGCTCGCGATCCGCGCCCAGGTCGACCCGCGCTTCGATCGCCCCGACGAGCTGCCCTTTCGTTCCAACGGAAACACGTTCGACGCGGCGGTCGGTGACATCGACAACGACGGCGATTTCGACGTCTTCCTCACCACGATCATCCACGCCTGGGCCGGCGACTCCTCCGATCGTTCGCGCTTTCTCGTCAATCGCCTGCGCGAGAGCGGCCGGCTCGTCTTCGACTCTCCGCCGGCATTGTCGGTCGATCGCATCCCCGGCGTCATCACCGACGAGAATCGCAACTACAACCAGGGCGACATTTTCGCCGAGCTCGGGGATATCGATCTCGATGGACGGCTCGATCTCGTGATCTGTTCCTCCGACTACAACGATCCGCCGCCGCACGACGAACGGCTGCGCGTCTTCCTGCAGCAGCCCGACGGCACCTTCCGCGACGCCACGACCGAACTCGGCCTCGATCATCTGGGCGCCGGGCAGCCCGCGTGGATCGACCTCAATCGCGACGGCGCGCTCGACCTGATCGTCGGCCAGACCTTCAACCGCTTCGACGCCGAGCGCCGCCGCCAGGCAGGCGTCGCCAACGGCACGCTCGCGCCCGGCCGCACCGACGACACCGGCGCCAGCCCCATGGCACACGTTTACCTCAACACGCCGGCGACGGGACGCCACGGCCTCGTCCTGCGCCTGCGCGGAGACCCAGCGCAAGGCATGACCCGCGATGCCTTCGGTGCCGTGGTGCGCCTCGAGGCCGACCTCGACGGCGAGCTTGCGACCCCACCGGTCGTCTTGCACCGGCAACTGCTCGGCCCCGGCGGCCACGCGGGCAAACGCTCCGGCTCGTTCATTCATTTCGGCCTCGGCTCCACCGCGGCCGCCACCGACGTCGTCATCACCTGGCCCGACGCCGCCCGCACCGAAACCCGAATTCCGGCGCTCGCGGCGGGCACCTACGAGATCGACTTCGCCACCGGAGCGACGCCGAAGCGCCTGCGTTGATTTAGCTATTGGTTTGCGTTTGCGGAGCGTTGCCGTGTGGTCGTGTGCCATCCCCGAACCAAAGATCCGACCGATCAGTCAGATCAGACCGATCCGACTGATCTTCCCTGAGCTATGACCCCCGTCAAAAAATTGCGCCCCAGCGGCGGTTACCGCAGCACCGCCAGCTTCCAAGCGGCAACCCTGATCTACGACGCAACGTACTGGTTCTGTGAGCGCTTCCTCGACCCGCGTTCCCGCACGGTCGACCAGATGGTCCAGGCCGCGCGATCCGGCCGCCAAAACATCGCCGAGGGCAGCCGCGCCTCTGCGACGTCCTCACAAACCGAACTCCGCCTGGTCAACGTCGCCCGTGCCAGCCTCGAGGAGCTGCTGCTCGACTACGAGGACTACCTGCGCCACCGACGCCTCCCCCAGTGGACACCCGATAGCCCCGAAGCCAGCGCCGTGCGTGCCGTCCCCGCGCGCCTCCGAAAAGATCAGTCCGACCCGTCCAATCCGCCCGATCTGCCCGATCACGAACGCCACGCGCACTACGCGCACTGGCTCGACCACAAAGACCCCGCCGTCCGCGCCAACGCCCTCATCTGCCTCATAAACCAGGCGAACTATCTGCTCGACCGCCAGATCGCCGCCCTCGAAACCGCCTTCGTCGAAGGCGGCGGCTACTCCGAGCAACTGGCCACCGCCCGCCTCGCACAACGCCGCGCAAAAGATCAGTCCCATCCGTCCGATAAGTCCGATCCGTCCCATCCCAAGCCCCCGCCGTGCCCCACGTGCGGCGGCCTCATGGCCCTGCGCACCGCCAAATCCGGCAAAACCCCCGGCCGCCAGTTCTGGGGCTGCATCGCCTACCCCGCCTGCAAAGGCACGCTGCCGAATTAACGTTCCGTCAGATCCGGCAGCCTCCCCGCGTTCTCAGGTTTGCTCCCGAGAATCAATCCAGACCCCCGTGGATCTCGCGCCGCGAGACTACCCCTCATCGCTTGGATTCGGATTTTAACGCCAAGGTGCGAAGGCGCAGAGAGCCGCATTGCAGTATTTCACGTCCATGTCTCGGAGCCCCTTCGCGTCTTCGCGCCTTTGCGTTGAATAAAGTCTGCTCTGACCGGGCGGTTGGCATCAGCGCGGCAATCGCAACAGCGCCCAGCGGAGTACTGTTGAATTTTCGCCCGGTCGGCGTGATCCGGCTACCAACAAAAATACTCGGCGTGACCCTGTCGCCACGGCCTACAATGAATGACTGAAATGCCCCTTGGTGTCAGCGGCGGCATTGTGGCAGCGCACCGCCCTGCCGACTGGGGTTCACGATCAGCCAGCTTGACGGCAAGCTGGCTTGCTGGTTAGCTGGTATCGTGAAAACGACTTTGGACCTACCGGATGAATTGGTGCAGCGGATCAAAATTCGAGCGGTGCGGGAGCGCAAACCGCTCAAGCGCTTGGTCGCCGAACTCCTCTCGCACAGCTTGGAGGCGCCCGCTCCGTCATCCACGCTCCCAAAGGCCGGCAGGGTCCGATTTGTAATCGCGCCGAATGGCCTGCCCCAGATCATCTGTGGCCCCAAAGCTCCGGTGGAACGCATGACGGGGGAAGAAATCGTCAAGATGGAGCACGATATCCTGTTGGCCTTGGATCTGGAACATGCCGCGCTCCCTCGTTGATACCAACGTCTGGCTGGCGGCTAGCTTTCCCCGGCATCCCCAGCAGCCGCAGGCAGCGCTGGCGCTGACTTCAGCGGTGGAGGCGGAACCGCTGATCTTCTGCCGCATGGTCCAAACGAGCTTTCTTCGTCTGCTCACCACGCCGACATTGCTTCGCCAATATGACGCTGAAGGTTTTACCAATCGCGACGCGATCGAGGTGTTGCGGACGTTCCTGGCCCGCTCCCAAATCAAAGAAATGGAGGAGCCTCCCGGCACCGTCACGCTCTGGCACCGGCTTGCCGCCCGCGACTCCGCCTCGCCGAAGGTTTGGATGGACGCCTACCTCGCCGCCTTTGCAATTTCGGGCGGTCTGGACTTCGTGACGCTGGATCGCGACTTCCAGACCTACGAGGCACACGGCCTTCAGCTCCGCCTGCTCGCGCCGCCGTCCACCACCCCATGACCACCGGCCGCTCCGTCGTGGTGCTGCCTGCAATCCGACAATCCCAAGGGAGTCCGGCCGAGTGTTATTGAATTTCGGCCCGGTCGGCGTGAACCGACTATCCTCAGCAATCCTCGGCCTCACCCCGTGGATCTCGCGCCGCGAGAATACCCCTCATTGCTTGGATTCGGATTTTAACGCAAAGGCGCGAAGGCGCAGAGAGCGGCAAACCCGTTAATGCGAGGTCATGGCTTGGAGCCCGTTGCGTCGTCGCGCCATTGCGTTAAAACGAATCCGTTCTACTCAGGCAGTTAGCTAGAACCGGGATCGAGGGAGAACGAGTGAGGGACACGCCGCTACAATCCTCCTCTCATGTACGTCTCACTTCCTCGAAACCCCTTCTTCAGATCCTGACTTGCCCATCAACCGCTTGCGCGAACACAGTCTCGGGCATGTACAGCGCAGGATCGCCTTCGGGACACAGCCGGTTCTTCAACCAGCCCTGATCCGAGTTCAACGACCGCCCGGAGGCTTCCATCCTAACGCCGTCGCTCCGCTTCAACCCGCGTGTCGTCCAACCAAAACCCCGAGCAGATCGCCCGCGACGCGATCGACGCGCAGCTTCGGGCCGGCGGCTGGACGGTGCAATCGAAGGACGCCATCAACTTCCACGAAGGGAACGGCCAGGCCGTGCGCGAGTACGTCACCGACACCGGTCCGGCCGACTACGTGCTCTTCGTCGACGGCCAGCCCGTCGGTGTCATCGAGGCGAAGACCGACCCCAAGCCCCGGTCTCGAGAGGTCTTCGCCTTCCATCGGCCAGAGACCTTGCGCGAGGCCCTCGTGGGTTCCTCCCCCGGTCATCCCGCCCGCTCCCTCCGCGACCGGATTCGAGACCTGCCCGCGCTCGACCCCGCCGGCCTCCGCGAGTGTCAGATCGAGGCCATCACGAATCTCGACGTCTCCTTCAAGGCCGCCAAACCCCGCGCCCTCGTCCAGATGGCCACCGGCGCAGGCAAAACCATCATCATCGATGAGTGCCACCGCTCGATCTACAACCTCTGGCGCCAGGTCCTCGACTACTTTGACGCCTTCCTCGTCGGCCTCACCGCCACGCCCGACGCCCGCACCTACGCCTTCTTCAAGCAAAACATCGTCTCCGAATACACCCACGAGGACGCCGTCGCCGATGGCGTAAACGTCCAGGGCGAGATCTACGTCATCGAGACCGAGGTCGGCCAGCAGGGCGGCACCGTCCTCAAGGGCCTCGTCGAGCGCCGCGAAAAACTCACCCGTGCCCGCCGCTGGCAACAGCAGGACGAGGACGAAACCTACTCCGCCAAAAAACTCGACCGCGACATCGTCAACCCCTCTCACCTCCGCACCGTCATCCGCGCCTTCCGCGACAAACTCCCGGAAATCTTCCCCGACCGCACCGACGCGACCGGCGCCTACGAAGTTCCGAAAACCCTCATCTTCGCCAAGACCGATTCCCACGCCGACGACATCATCAACATCGTCCGCGAAGAGTTCGGCGAGGGAAACGCCTTCTGCAAAAAGGTCACCTTCAAGTCCGACCAAGATCGCCTCGACGCCGCCGGCAACGTCATCGAGCCCGGCGAGTCTCCCAAATCCGTCCTCTCCCAGTTCCGCAACAGCTACCACCCGCGCATCGCCGTCACCGTCGACATGATCGCCACCGGCACCGACGTGAAACCCCTCGAGTGCCTACTCTTCCTGCGCGACGTGAAATCGAAGGGCTACTTCGAGCAGATGAAGGGCCGCGGCACGCGCACCCTCGACCACGACGGCCTGCGCAAAGTCTCCTCCGCCGCCAAGTCCGCGAAAACCCACTACATCATCGTCGACGCCATCGGGGTCACCCGCTCCCTCAAGACCGCCAGCCGCCCGCCCATCACCCGTCCCACCGTCCCTTTCAAAGACCTCGCCATGGAGGTCGTCATGGGTGCGACCGATGCCGACACCGTCTCCTCCCTCGCCGGCCGCCTCGCCCGCATCGAGCGCCAGCTCACGCCGCTGCAAAAACACATTCTCGCCGAAACGATGGGCGGCACCGCCCTCGGCCAGCTCGTGAAGAATCTCTTCCACGCCATCGACGGCGACGCCATCGAACAAAAGGCCCTCGTCCTCGCCGGCCAGCCGCCCGGCACCGACCCCGGCGATCTGAACCGCGAAAAAGCCCAGCAGCAACTCGTCGCCGCCGCCCGCGCCCCGCTCACCGGCGCCGTCGTCACCGCCATCGTCGAAGCCTGCACTGCGAACATGCAGACCATCGACCACGACACGCAGGATAAACTCCTCCGCGCCGAGTGGGATGCCGATGCCCGCACCCGCGCCGCCGCCTTCGCCGAGGATTTCGAAACCTTCTGCCGCGAGAACCGCGACCGCCTCGACGCCCTCACCATCTTCTACACCCAGCCTCAGCGCCGCTCGCACGTCACCCTCGCGCAGATTCAGGACGTGCTCGCCGCGCTCAAGCAACACGCTCCGCGCCTCGCGCCCCTCCGCGTGTGGGATGCCTACGCCCGCCTCAACGAACTCCCCGCCAACGCCCGCCCGCTCACGGAATTGACGGCGCTCGTCGCCCTGCTCCGCCGCGCCTGCGGCCTCGATCAAAAACTCACGCCTTTCGCCGACACCGTGCGCCGCCACTACCGCGACTGGATCCTCCGCGCCAACGCCGGCAACCCCTTCAACGCCGCGCAAGCCGCCTGGCTCGAACTCATCCGCGACCACGTCATCACCTCGATGCGCATGGAAAAAGCCGACCTCGACTACGCGCCCTTCGACGCCCGCGGCGGCCTCGGCAAGATGCACGAACTCTTCGGGGAAAAACTCGACGCCGTCATTGAGGAACTGAACAAGGAGCTGACGGCGTGAGTGAGAAGTCGTTCCCAGCAACTTGGACGGCTTGCCGCTTCGATGCGGTCGCCAAAGTCATCAGCGGAAAAAACCAGAAGGAGGTCGAAAGCTCCTCTGGAGCATTCCCAATTTACG
>JBBQUU010000042.1:0-43210 GCA_038212175.1 Opitutales bacterium
CCGCGCGCGCCGCCCCCCGCCGCGCGTTTGGGCCGCCCCCCCGCCCCCCCCCCCCCCCCTCCTTAAAACCCCGCGGCGCCCCCCCCCCCGCCGCTCCTTTTGCGATCCCGCGGACCCGCTCACGAATCCGCGCTGGCCGAACGGGCGCAATCAACGCACCGGATCGGCCGGCACCTGCACTTCGGCCGTGATGCGTGTGACGAAAAACCCGAGTTCACGCGGATCGCCTCCTCCCGGCTGGGCGGGCGGAAGGGACGAGACGAGCGCAACGCGGTTGCGCCCGGGCGCCAGCGTGAAGCCCGGCACGTTCAGCACGTGTGGATCGGTTCCGATGTCGGCGCGAAACATCGGCTCGTCGTTGCGCAGGATCTGCAGGTCGCGGGCGACGTAGCTTCCGAGTCGCATCTCCAATTGGACAGTGAGCGGATAAGCATGCGGGTTCTCGAACAAAAGTTCAGCCGGCAGCTGCGTCCACCGCCACGGAGCGACCTGCGGTGCCTGCTCGAGATTGTACCAGCCTCCGGTCAACGCCGCTCGAAGCGCGTGGGGCCCCTCGGCGCGCATCAACGAAAAAGCCGGCCCCACCGCAAAGCCGTCACGTCCATCGCTGGTGTGCAATTGCACGATGCCACCGATCAGATCCCACTGCCCGCGCAACGGGGTTCCCCGACGTCCCTCGTAGGTGTAGCCTTGGAAGTACTGCGGCTTGCGCAAAAGGAACGCGTTGCTCCACAGCCGGGTCCAAAAATCGTCGATGAGCATGTTCACCGAGGCGACCTCAGGGCGCTCCTCGATCTCGTGAACCCGCGCGATTTCAGCCGTGACCGTAAAGGGAGGATGCTCCAACCGCGTCGCCGTGTGAGCCGCGGTGCGCAAATGGGCCACGATCAAAATCGTCATGCCGGCAACGGCGGCGAATCTAGCCCAACGCGCTTTTAGCGCTGATCGCGCGGCCCAAAAACACAGCGCCGGGAGCACCACCGGATAGAAGACGGCCAAGACCTTGTAGGCATCGTAACTTTCGTTGCTGCCCACGGCTCGAGCTTGGAACTGCAGATACCCGTATCCCACCGCCACGGGCGCGAGCGTACACACCGCCAGCACGGCAACCGACGCGCGCGCCCCACCCGCCTTTCCCGCCCGGTGGATCGCCGCGACGAACAAACCGCCGAACACCAAGAACAGCCCCCAAACCCATGCGGGGGCAAGTCCGGTCAAATGGGTGTCCGCCACCAACCCCAGCCAGCCCGCAGGTCCGAGCACGGGGATCGGCCAGCCAAAATCGTGCTCTGCGAACAATCGAAACCGCTCCGCGAGGCCCATGACCCGTTCGGCAAACACGGCCCCGGCGACGACCAACGGGGCCACCATCGCCGCGAGCCAGGCGGCCAGGCGCCGCCATTGACCGAACCGCACCGTCTGGGCGGCGACGAATGCCGCCGCCGGCGCTAGGCAGATGAGGATGACGAAATTAAACGAGCCCAGGAGTATCCAATAAGCGGCGACAAGCACCCCGCCAAAGCCAAGAGCCCGGCGCCAGTCGGGACCCGCGCGCCAGAGCGTGACCCCCGCCCAGGTCAGCAGCGCGATGCCGACGGCGGCCAGTGCCTGACCGAGCGCCGCATGCCAGACACCGTACCACGTCAGCGGACTCAGGCCATAGAGCGCCGCCACGCCCAGCCCCAGCAAGGGGCCAAACCCGAACAGCGAGCGCGCCAGCCAGAAGACCAAAGGCACCGTCGCGGCGAGGAGGACGGTCGCGAGCAGGGTGACCGACTCATGAATCGCCCACCCAAACGTCGCATTGGCCAGCGCCAGCAGGGCGGAGGGCGTGAAGTGATTCAACCGCAGCCAGTAGTCGAAAAAGTTATCCACCGAGTGTTCCCGCACGACCTCGGTGTGGCCGATGAATCCCGATCGATCGTCACTGGCAAACTCGCCGAGCACGCGGGCACCGGCGGCATAGTCGGCCGCGTCGCAGCTGCCCAACGACACCGAGGTCAAAGACTCCGACACGTGGGGCAGCGGACTCAGGAGAAAGCCCAGCACGGCCGCGGCAAGGGCGTACGCCGACGCACCGCGCCGAAGATCAATCCGCACAACCTGCCAGCCTCCGCGTCGACGCCAGCCTATCGCCCCGAGCAACAGGGGAAGGCCGAGCGCGGCCCACGCGTACACGTTGGCTCCAGCCAGGGTGGTGTGCTGCGCAGCCAACCAAACGACGGCCGAACCCAGGGCGATGCCGAACGCCGGCACGAAGAAAACCCAGAAGGGACGCCACCGTAAGGGCGTCAGCAAGAGCGCGGCACCGACACCCCAGAAACAAAGAAATACAAACAGGAGATACCCGGCGGCGTGGAACGACATGGGCGGCTAGAGACCTTCAACGCTTGCGCCTTTGACCCAGCCATAAAGCTCAAACGCCACTTGCATCTGGCTTGCGCGCAACCACGAACACAGAACTCCCCGCCGGCAACCCGCTCACCGAGCGGATCCACGTCCGCTCCAGGGCCAGCGCACCGCGGAACACGGACTCAATCGCGTCGGGGTAAAGCTTCACATCGCTTGTGTCCGTTGGCCGGCGAAAGAGTTTTCGCCTGGCCACCACGAAGGGCAGCGTGAGCAGGTTTCGATACGTCGCCAACGCCACCGTAAACCCGGCGTCGCGGAGCTGCTCGACGAGCTCCGGCCGCGTGTAACGATGCTGCGTCTGGCAGGAGTCGTCGTGATAGGACCAAAGCCACTTGTAGGCCGCCACGTTGATCACGCCCACCCCGCCCGGCTTCAACACCCGGAAGAACTCCGCCACCGCCCGCTCGCGTTCCACCACCTGGACGAGCACGTCGAGGGAGGTCAGCGCCGCGAACGACTCGTTCGCAAAGGGAAGCGCGGTGATCGACGCCACCTCGACCCGTTCGCAACCCCGCTGCCTCGCCAGATCGCACGCCAGCGGCGAAAAATCGATGCCCGCAAACGCGCGCCCGGGAAATTCCGGCACCGCACGCTTGATGAATCCGCCCGTGCCACACCCGGCATCGAGCACATCGCCGGGCAACGTTGCCGGCAGCCAGCGCCGCAGCGCTTCGATGGCGTGCGCATGCAACGCTTGGAAGTACCACATGCGGTCCTCCACGTCGGCGAGCTTGAGATATTCGTCCGTCTGCATTGAAAGCGGGAAGCGGGCTTGCCCGCAGGCGGTGGATGCGGCCAAAAGTGGGGGCGGTTCGCAAGCGCTTCCGCCTTCGCATGCAGAAATTCGCCCGTTTCCTCGGTTCGCCCGCCGGCCTCGCACTCCGCTATGCGGTCTCGCTGGGCTTGATTGTTGCGCTCGCTCTGCAGGTGGACTGGCGCCAGCTCGGATCGCTCGAAGGAAGGCTCGCCTGGAGCCCCCTCGTGGTCTCTCTCCTCCTCGCACTTCTTGCGTATCCACTCTGCGCCTGGCGCTGGTGGTGGCTGCTCCGTGCTTCCGGCGCCGGGCTGCCCTTTGCCCGCGCGCACGCCGTCACGTGGATCGGGCAGTTCTACAATGCCTTTCTTCCCGGCGGTATCGGCGGCGACGCGACGCGATTGCTCTATGCGTTTCGCGACCGTCCCGATCGCAAAGCCGCGGCGACCACTGCGACCGCCCTGGATCGCATGCTCGGCTTTGCCGTGCTCGTCCTGCTCGCCGCCGGAGCGCTCGCGTTCGTGGGCACAACGGGTCCAGGGCGCGATCTTCGAGGGTGGGCGTGGGGCCTTGCCGGGGGCCTCGCCGTGGCCTGTGCCGCCTCGTGGCTGCTGCTGGCCTGGGCGCTCCCCCGCCTGCCGGCAACCTGGGCCGACGCCGCACGTCGCCTGTACCGCGTGCCACACGTCGCGGTCGCCACCACCCTGCTCAGCGCGGCGGTGTGGGTGCTCGATTTTGCCTCGGGCTGGTTCCTCGCACAGAGTCTGGGACTAACCTTCGACCCCATGGCGCTCGCGGCGGCGCTCGGACTTGCGTATCTTTCAACGGTGCTGCCGATCAGCCTGGGCGGTCACGGTCTGCGCGAAGGTTCGCTCGTGCTCGCGCTGCAATGGCTCGGCCAAACCACGGATGTCGGCACCGACCGTCTCGCCGCGTTCGCCTTGCTCTTCCTGACCGTGAGCCTCGCGACCAGTCTGGTCGGTGGCGGTGTGCTGCTCGCCATGCGAAAACCTGCCCCCCCTCTCCAGCATCCGCCGGGCGGCTGACCTTTCAGCGCGCAGCTCCGGGCCCGTCGATCACTTCGAACGCCACGTCGTGGAGCGCAAACGTCGTTCTGGGTTCGCCGGGAGCCGTCGCCGAACGCGCAGGCGGCTGGGGCGAGCGCAGATCGAAGCGGTTGTATCCAGGTTTCAATGTCAACGTGAGGGCTGGCAGCGCGGCCGGCTCTTCGCCGATCTTCTCGAAGAGCACCCGTTCCCCGTTCAGCCGGATCTCCAAATCGCGTGGACCGGCCCCGCTCATGATTAAATCGATTCGCACGTACAAGGGGGTCGGGTTCGGATTGGAGTAGCTGAGCACGGCGTCCTCGTAAGCCCAGCGTCGTCCGCGGTCATAGACACGTCCGGGACGCGGACTCCACATTTGCCAGCCGCGCCCGAGCGTCAGGGTTTCGGCCAAAGGCAGACGCGGTTCTGCGGCGGGATTGAGCAGAAGGACAACCTGGTTTTGATTCGAGGATTCGACCCGCCGGGAAGACCCGAGGGCTTCCAATTCGGAGAGCACCGCCTTGCCCGCGTCGTCGTAGCCGCGACAGTTGATGTGCAGGGCGGAGAATCCGTACGCTTCAAGCCTGGGCACGAGTTCAGCCGAGGACATTTCCTCAAGATCACGCTTCCACCGGGTCGCCGCGCGGAATTTTGGCGCGCCGTAGCTGAAGCGGAGCGTCTGCGAATGCACGTAGGTGCGGAAATGCTCGTAGTCCTCCATGCGGTGGGGCGGAACAATCTCCGGGAATCCCATCGCCGGCAGCTGATAAACCATCGCTCCGTCGGGCAGGGCCTCCTCCAGTTCCCGGGCAAAGGTTGCGTCCATCGCCACCCGCTCGGCGATCGCCGCCTTCGCCGCAGCCGACAGCGGGTTGGGAATCTGATCGAGCAGCCCGAGGCCGGCGAGCATCATGGCCGCCGCAATGCGCAGCCACGACGGCCAGCGCCGCGTGAGACGGGAAAGCCGCGTCACCAAGAACGCCAGCACGATGGCGAGGATGAAGACCGTGGCTCGATTCGAAGCCCGGAAGACCTGCAGGCTCAGGTAGAGGGCCGCAATGCTCGTGAGGCCACCGACCGTGGCGTATCCAAAAATCCATAACACCTGCAGGAAGTCTCCCGAGGGCGCCCGCTCGCGAAACACCCGGCGCAGGGCGGCGACCAGCAGCCAGACGAGCCCGGCGATGCCCACGAGGCCCAGATACGGGAGCAGCGGCTCGCCACGCCAGTCGACCCACCGGCCATAACGGTTGCCCATGAAGGCGAGGAGGTCAGACCGATGATCGGGCGGCGGAATCACGCACTCGACCAATTTGAGCGCATAGCGCTCGGTGCCCGCGAAGTTGCGCGCGAGCAGCGGCCGGGCCCCGCTTTCGACGGAGTGAATCCAGACCTCCGCGTGCATCACAAAAAGGGCGGCGAGCGCGAGTGCGAGACAGGCAAGACCGACCTTCAGATTTTCGGTCCGCCGCCGGCGACCAAACCACTGGGCGACCAAGGCCCAGCAGAGCAATTGCAGGAAAAAAAACAGGTAGTAGGGCATGCTCACTCCGAGCGCCACGGCCGTGAGAAGGCACGTGAGCCCGGCGGCGTTGCGCAGGTGCAGGCGCCGGCTGCGTGCGACGAGCCAGCATGTCACGAGGGCGAGCGGCACCGTCCACGTGAAGGTGAGCATCATGTGCCCGACCCCGCGCGTGAATGTGTGGTACCCGTAGGCAAAAAGCAGCGCCCCCGCAAACGCCCATTCCCACCGGCGCCGCAGCAGGCGCATGGAAGCGTAAAACGCGAGCGCCGCCGAAACCTGCGCCAGCAACAGGCCGAGGTTCGACGCAGGAATCACCCCGATGATCCTCGCCACCCCGCCGAGGGCCAGCACGAGCAGTTTGTCCGACGCCGGATAATCGTTCCAGTCGGCCGTAAACGGAGCCCCCAACCGCGAGATCTCCTGCGACAACATCGGCCAGGTATCGCCCTCCGAAGCCGCCTTGATGCGCGCCAGCATTTCGAGCGCGTCCCCGAAGTACGACGTCGGTTGCGACCACGCCTCCGCCGTCCACCAGCCGTAATGCGCCATGCAGACAAGCGCCGACACGACGCACAAGGCGCTAACTCTGAGCCAGGACATGGCCGTTCGCTGGGGAAAACTGAAGATGGGACCCATGGAAGACGGAAGGGGACGTTCCGTTGAAGCGGACTTGTTTTGCGGCCCGAATACGCGCGGCGCAAGCGCTGTGTCCGAAATAGTTTTGCAAGAAACCGGTGCGCGCCAACAACTGGGGCCCACGCCTTGATGTCTTCTTCCACAACGGCTCCCACCCCGCAGCGGCGTCCCCGCCACGAGGGCCTCTTCTTCGACGAGTTCGCCCCCGACTCCGCGTGGTTGCGCGACCACGGCACAATCCAGCTTCCGCCCATGGACGGTGACCACGAGATCGTCGTGCACGGCGATTGGCGGCCGCATCCGGAGACACGGGGCCTCGAGACCGGGCCGTTGCGTCTTGGCCTGCGGCTGCTGCACCAGCAGGCGATTGTGGCGCCCGCGACCGACGGACCGTTCAATGTGCGGTTCGTCGTACGCAGCGGAGAGGGGAGCGGCGGCCTGCCGTTGCGGCTCGCCTTGTATGGCGCCGGACTTACCAATCTGCTCGCGTGGCTCGGGCGCATCACGACGGGCTGGCCCTTGTGCGGAGGCCTCCAGCGTTTCCGGGCCCAACGTCGCAATCGGCAACTTCGCGTCACACGGGTTGAAATCGACGGCGAGACCGCATTCGACTTCTCGCAACGGCACGGCGCCTACTCCGCAGCCTTCGCGCGAAAGCACGTGCGACTCGGGATCAACATCGTCGGTTTCCTCACCGCCGATCTTGGCGTAGGCGAGTCGGCCCGGTGCATGGTGCGTGCGGCCGACGCAGCCGGATTACCCAGCGCACTCGTCCCGCTCAAACTGAACTGCAAAAACCCCCAGGGGGACCGCACATTCTCAGCGCGCCTGCAGGAGCAAAACCCCAACCCGGTGAACATCGTGCACCTCGATCCGCCCGCCATGCGGGACATCGATCATCACCACGGTGCAGCGTTTCGCGCCGGGAAATACAACATCGGTTACTGGGCGTGGGAGCTGCCCGAATTTCCCGATGGCTGGATGAACGCGTTTGAAACGGTCCACGAGGTTTGGTGCCCGAGTGAGTTCGTGCGTCAGGCCATCGCGCTGAAATCGCCTGTGCCCGTGCTGGCGATGCCGCACGCGATTCGCTTCGCCCGCCCCACGACACCGATCCCTGAGCTGCGCGCGCACTTCGGGCTGCCCGCGTCCGATTACCTGTTCCTCGTTCTCTACGACCTCAACAGCTACTCGGTGCGCAAGAATCCGACCGCCGTCCTTGACGCCTTCCGGCTCTCCAGCCTCGCCGGACGCGGCGCTTCGCTCGCGATCAAGGTCCACAACGTCGCCGGCAACGAGGCCGATCTCGCGGCGCTGCGCGAGGCTGTCGCCGACCTGCCCGGCACCGTCGTGATCAGCGACACGCTCTCCCGCGACGATGTCTACGCGCTCGAGGCGGCGTGCGATTGTTTTGTCTCACTGCATCGCAGCGAAGGCTTCGGCCTCGCGGTGGCCGAGTGCATGTACCTCGGCAAGCCGGTGATCGTCACGGACTGGTCGGCCACAGCCGAGTTTGTCGACGCCACCAACGGTGCGCCGGTGCGTTGCCGCCTCGTCCCGCTCGAACGCAGCCACGGCCCGTACGCGAAAGGGCAGATCTGGGCGGAGCCGGACGCGGCCCATGCCGCCGAATGGATGCAGCGTTTGTTCCGCGATCGCGATCTCGGGTCGCGCCTCGGCTCGGCCGCTCAGCGAACGATCGCGGAACGTTTTTCGCCCGAAGCGATCGGTGCGCGCTACCGCCGCCGGCTCGAGGTGATCGCGAGCTGGTGAGCGCACCTTATCCGGCGGCCTTCTCCCGCCGAAGCCAGATCTGCCCGCCCCCCGACAAACACCCGGGCAGATGCTTCCGGAAGTAGGCCGGCTGCGTATCGGCCAGCCACGGGCTGAGCAGCACCACGCTGTAGGCGGCGTTGTACATCAAGAATGCACGGAGCAAATACTGCTCATTCCAAGCCCGACCTTCCTCGAGCCATTCGCGGGGATACTCGAAATTCCCGCTCACGTCGTGGATATGCACATGCACGCCCTCGGCGAGGATTGGCAGGACCTCAAACAGCAGCCAGTTCACGTCGCTGCCCACCTTGCTGACATGGGAGGAGTCGATGAAGAGGACGTCGTTTCGCTCCAAGCTTTTGTAGAGGTCGAGCGGAACGTCTTGGACCCGCTTCGGAATCATCCTCAACCGCGCTGCCTCGTCGGGGCGCAGCAGCGGATGCAGCCTCCCCATGTCGGGATCGATGAAGGTAAGCTCAATCTTCCCGTCAAAGGTCCGCTCATTCAGGTCAAGCATCGCCGCCGAGCTGAACCCCGAGCCGACCTCGACAATTCGTCGCGGAGCGAGATGGCGCAACATCCCGTAGAGAAAGACGCCGTCGTGGGCGCCATACGAGGGGTTGTTCAAATAGTACCGGTGGCCCGGCGTGGGATCGGAGGGGAATGGGAGCTCCGGCATCCACGCTGCGAATTTCTCCAGCAGCTCGATCTGCTCCTCCTCATTCAAGCGAAGACCGGCAAAAGGAGCGCCAAGATCTGTTCGTGAGAAATGATCGGCAATCTCCTCCAGTGAAGGCAGGGGCGAATAAAAATGTCCCGGCGGGACAAACTTCCGGGCTTCGGCCGCCTCCTGTTCAAGGACCCGCGTGCGTTCCTCAAGGCGCGCGATCTGACGCTGCAAACGCCGCACAAAGGTGAACTTTTGCAGAAGAGGATCGATCAGACTCATGGAACGAGCCGAGTCAGCCGGCCCCAACATGCCCCAACAAGAAAAAACCTTTCGCAAAGACCGCAGAGTCGGCCGGTTTCCCCAGAGCAACTGATGAGCACGTCAACCCCGCCATCGCGTAGGTGAGCAGGTTTGCCGGGTCCCTTCACGAGCGGCGGCACTCTTGCCGCCGGGTTTGAATGCAGGATGGGCGTGCGTGAGGCCGTGCGGCATCCAAACCGGCGGCAAGAGTGCCGCCGCTCTGTCAACCGATTCACCACAATCCACCCTCTACTCTCCACGTCCGGGCACGGCCTCTCTCTGCGGCCTCCGTGTGCTCCTGTTAAATGTCTTCGTGAAGTGGCGCTGTGAATGCCCGCTTCATCAAATTCAGGAATTGTACAGCGGCCCGCTGGCTCCCTAGGTTGCACCCTCCATGTCCAGTCTCCCGGCCCACCGAACGACGCTCGCCCTGACGTTGGCCATATGGGTGGGAGTGGTTTTCGCACTGGGAGCCGCAAGGGTCACCCAGTACTTCAATACCCCCCAGCTCGAGTACGGGGACATAGCAGTCAACGCGATGCAGATCGAAAACGCGAAGTACTTCAGAGAACTCTACGGCAACTACTCGCGCTTCGAATTCAATCATCCCGGTCCGGCCTTCTTCTACGTCTATGCGGCCGGAGAATGGATCCTCCGCGACGGGCTCGGCCTCGTCCCCTCGCCCGGCAACGCTCATCTGGTGGCTGCGCTTTTTCTCCAAAGCCTGTTTTTTGCGGGGGCGCTCGCCTTGTTTTCGGTCCATCTGCCCGCAAAAAGGTGGCTGCCCTTCGCCCTCCTCGCCGCCGCCCTTTTCTTCGGGTTCGTCGGCGATGCCTTTGTGAGCGTCTGGCCGCCTCATGTGCTGCTCATGCCGTTCCTGTGTTTTCTCGTGGCTTGTATCTCTGTGGCGACGGGCCGTTACGATCACCTTCCCTGGGTCGTCGTGAGCGGAGGCTTTCTTGTTCACGGGCACGTCGCGCAACCGCTTTTTCTCGGCGGCCTGGGCGCTCTGGCCCTTGCGACCGTGTGGTGGCGGGAACGCCAACCGGGAACGTGGCGGCTCGGGACCGCATTCGTGAGGGCGCATCGCAAGGTACTGTGGACCAGCGCTGCGCTGGCCGGGGTGTTCTTACTCCCCTTGCTGATCGACATCCTGACCAAAGGAACCCGCGGCAATGTTGCCACGATCCTTGGAACGTTCTCCGCCAACAGTCCGGACAAGCCGAGTCTGCTCCAATCTCTGCTCTACTTTCTCTCCTTTGGCAGTTCCACGAAAGAGCAGGACCAGCTTTTTACCCAGCTGGGTCCCCAGTCGTGGGCCTTCTTTGCGGAACGCCGTGGCCTCTACCTGACGCTGGCCGCGGCCTTAGGAATTCCGATCGGTCTGCTTTTTCGGTGGCCTGCTCGTTTTTCAAGTCACGAACACCGTTTCCTGCGGACCTGCTACGCGTTTCTCGGAGCGACCGTACTGCTGTGTTTGCTGTGGGGCCGGGCTCAGGCGGGAGGGATGCACCATTTCAACGGCTACTTTTACTATGCCATCTACTTTTTTGGTCTTCTGGCAGGTCTCGCGATCCTCACCCGTTTCATCCGCAGGGAATTGCCACCCCCGATCGCCACCGCCCTGGTTTGCTGCGCCGCCGTGCTCGCGACGTGGGCCTTCCGCACCCAGCGGTTTTCCGAGGAGGAATCCGGCCTGGCTCTCCGCCGCGGGATCGAGGCAGCCTTGGTGGCGGATCCCTCCCCGGGGCCCAAACTCCTGCGTTTCGAACACCACGTCTGGCCCGCGGCCGCCTCCGTCGCCCTCGATCTCAAGCGGCGCGCAATCGGCGTTTACATGACCCCTTGGTGGACATTCATGTTCGGTTCCCGCCACGAAGAGACGCTCTTGGGTGCAGAACCCGAAAAGGAAGGATCTATTTGGTGGATCACCCCTTCCGAACCCGGGAGCGGCCATCCCTTGACCAGGGAATTCAGTATTTTCACCGAACCGGGCTCAATTGATCCGTCGGGCACCACGCTTCGCTTTTCGCGAAACGGCAACGGATTCCGTTACTTGGTCTCGGGTCTCACGGTGGGAAATGTGGACGGGGCATGGACCGATCTGCCGCGCCTGACTCTCCAGTTCAAGCCGCTGCCCTCACCCGGCGACGTGCGAATCGAGTTGGACGCGCAATCGAATGTCCAGGATAAGGGCGTGGTGCTGACCCAGACGGCGGACGTCTTCTTCAACGGAGTCCTCGTCGGCAAGCCATCGGTAAACGCTCGTACAAGGGTCTCGCTCATCGTTCCCCAAACTCTCTGGAATAACGCGGAGGAAGCGGTGCTCGAACTGCGATTTCCCGCAGCAGAGCCGTTCAGAACGCCCAAGCGTCCCGGCTACCAAAACTGGCGGGCGTGGGGAATCTGGGAAGTCGGCTTCGAGGTGGTTCGCTAATCGCGTGGCGAGGAAACCCAGCGAATCGAGGCGGCGCAAAACACGGTTGAATCCAGCCGTGTTTCGCGTCCACCTCACCCCTTTGCATGGTTAAGGATCCACCAAGCCGCTCCCTTCTCTGGCTGGTCGCAGCCATCACGCTGGGACTGGTCGTCGCGATCACCGCGGCCGGATACGATCTATACTTCAAGACGACGTTCCTGGAGCAGGGCGATCCGGCGGTGAACGCGATCCAGATCGAGAATGCGAAACACCTGCGCGAGATCTTTGGGAACTACTCGCGTTTCGAATTCAATCATCCCGGACCGGCCTTCTTCTACGTGTATGCCCTGGGCGAGTGGGTGCTGTACGACGCGCTCGGGCTCGTGCCCTCGCCGCACAACGCGCACCTGCTGGCCTCCATGGCGCTGCAATGCGTCTTCCTCGCCGTCGGCCTCGCGCTGCTCGCGACTGCGCTGCGCTGGCAGGCCTGGCTTCCTCTCGCGATCCTGGCGGCAGTCGTGCATTTTTCGCTGATCGACGGGGCCTTCACCAGCATCTGGCCACCGCATGTGTTGCTGATGCCCTTCCTGTGTTTTCTGGTCGTCTGCACCTCCGTGGCAAGCGGCCGCGCGCGACATCTACCCATCGCCGTGGTGATCGGCGGGTTTCTGTTTCACGGCCATGTGGCGCAGGCGCTCTTCGTCGGCACGCTCGGCGCGGCGGCGGTGGGCCTGGGTTCATGGCATCTCAGGACGGACGGCATGGGACGGGATTGGCGGGACGTGCTCCGCGCGCACCGGCGGATCCTGCTCGTGAGCGGCGCCTGCGCCCTGCCCTTCCTGCTTCCGCTGGGGATCGACGTGGCCACCCGGGGGTTCGAAAGCAACGTCGCCACCATCGTGCGTCGTTTCCTGGTGAATACGGAAGACAGCAAGTCGCTGCTTCAAGCCCTGCTCTACGTCGCCTCTTTCGCCACCTATGCGCAGGATCAGGAGATCGTGTTGGAATCCATCGGCCCCGCGACCGGGCGTTTCTTCGCGCAACACGCCGCCTCGGTCGTGGCGTGGGGCGTCATCCTCGTGCTCCCGCCGTGCATCGGACACGCCTTGCGCGGCAGGCTGGATGGTGAACGGCTGCGTTTTCTGCGCACGGGTCATGTGCTGCTGGCGATCACGTTTGCGCTCTGCGTCCTCTGGGCCCTCGCGCAGGCAGGGCAGATGCACCACTTCAACGGCTATTTCTACCATGCCGTTTATTTCTTCGCCCTCGCGCTGGCCCTGGGGTTCGTTGCCTGGCTGCTTGAGGGCCGGGCACCCGCTCCGGTCGGCGCGGCGTTGTGCGTGGTGGCGGCGGTGATCCTCACGTGGTCCGTGCGCCCGCCGCGGCTGGCGTCCAACGAGTCCGGCGAGGACATCCGCCGCGGTATTGTGGCGGCCTTGGCCGCCACGGAGCCGGGTCGCACGACCCTGCTCTCCTTCGAACACCACAACTGGCCCGAAGCGGCGGCGGTCGCCCTCGAACTGAAACGGCGCGGACACGCCTTCCATACGATCCCCACCTGGAACTTCATGTTCGGCGACCCGCACGATCTCACTCATCTCGGACCGGACCCCGAAGCCCTCGCCCACGTGTGGTGGATCGCCGAACGCACCAACGAGGGCCACCCCATCACCGCCAACCTCGCAATCTTCGCCCGCCCTCCCGCCGTTCCGCCGCAGGGCATGGAATGGCGTTTCGGCCGGGCGGACAATGGATTCAGGCATGTGGTGCGCGGCCTGAGCGTGGGCAATGTCGATCACGCCTCGACCGAGGCACCGGAGGTGGTGTTCCTGCTCGAAACCCTGCCGTCCGAAACCGACGTCCTGCTTTCGTTTGAAGCCGAGGCGAACATCGATGAACCCGATCAGCCCACGGTGCAGACCGCCATCGTGCGCTTCGCCGGCAGCGAACTGGGCCAGGTGAGCGTGAGCCAACGCGCGCAGGTCTCGTTGCGTATTCCACGGGAACTCTGGAACGCGCAAACAGGTCCCGTAAGCCTGGAACTTCACTTTCCCCACGCCGTCGAGCGGCGGTCATTCAGTCGCCCGCGGGCGCGCGAGTGGTATGCGTGGGGGCTGTGGGTCGTGCGTTTCTCCCCGGCACCTTCGTTGAGCAATGGCGTGCAATGATCCTGCTCGACCTCACGCACACCAGCCACACTCGCGCGCGGACGGGCATCCAGCGCGTGTGCCGCTCGCTGCGGACCGCGCTGACCGCGGCCGGACCTGTCACGGCGATTTGTCACGATCCGTACCTGCGGGCCTGGCGTCCGTTGCAGGCGTGGGAGGAGGAGAATCTGGCGAGCGACGAGGCCGTTCCCGGCCGGGGTGCCCGTTGGCCCCTCCATGCGAAGCTGAGCGGACGCGGTTCCCGTCTGCTCGCGCGACGCGTGCCGGCGTTGCCCAAGGGCGATCTGCTGCTCGTCCCCGAAGTATTCTCCGCCGCCGGCGCCGCCGCACTGCCGGCGCTGGATGCCTTTGTGCAGGGTCCGCGGGTGGCCGTGTTCCACGACGCGATCGCATTGAAGTACCCGGAACTCTCGCCCACGAAAACGGTTTCCCGCTTTCCAAGCTACCTCCACGAACTCGCCCGTTTCGACGGTGTGGCGGCCGTCTCCGAGGACTCGAGGGATTGCCTGCGGGAATTCTGGCGCTGGGCCGGACTTTCCCAGCCACCGCCGGTGGAGGCGATCACGCTGGGCCTCGATCCGCCCGCCGTGCCAGCCGAAGCCACGCCGATCGCCCGCGGCGCCACGCCCGTCGTCCTGTCGGTCGGCTCGATTGAAGGACGTAAGAACCACGTCGCTTTGCTGGAGGCCTGCGAACGCCTCTGGGCGCAGGGAAACGTTTTCCGCCTGCACCTCATCGGACTCTCCCACCCTCAGACGGGGCGTGCGGCCGTCCAACGCATTCGGGCGCTCCAGGCGGCCGGTCGCCCGGTTCACTACGACGGCCCGGTCGACGAAGCGCGCCTGCTCGCGGCGTACCGCGCCTGCGCGTTCACCGTTTATCCCTCGCTCATCGAAGGCTTCGGCCTGCCGGTGCTGGAGAGCACCAGTCATGGCAAGCCCTGCGTCTGCTCGGCCCACGGCGCGCTGGGCGAAGCCACGCGAGGCGGCGGATGCGTTCCCTTGGACAACGTGGATGCGCCCTCCTTGGTGATCGCGATGGATCGCTTGCTGACGAATGCAGGAGAACTCGCCCGGCTCGGCCAGGAAGCGAGCCGGCGTTCGTTCAAGTCGTGGACCACTTACGCTGCTGAATTGACGGCTTGGGGACGCCAGCTTCCTCGACGTTCCTGATAGGAACCGTCTGCGGAATTTGGCGTTGCAGGATGCGGGGACGGACAGGCTCAGGCAGCTTTGGATTTGCCAACTCAGCCCGTCTGGGCCACATCCTGCCACCTCCATGGCGTTCCCGTTGTTCTCCAAAAACAAGAAGGCGTTGCTCGATCGCTGCCGCGATGACTACGCAACCAAGATGCGGTTGAAGTACGCGCCCTTCTACCACGCGATCGAAGAACAACACGGCACACATATCCGCCTCCATGGGAAGGATATGATCATGCTTTCGAGCAACGATTACCTTGGCTTCTCTTTCCACCCCAAGGTCATCGAAGCCGGACGCGCGGCCATGCTCAAATGGGGCACGAGCACCACGGGGGCCCGGACGTCGAACGGCTCTCGAGCGTACCACGTTGAGCTCGAACAGCGGCTGGCGGCCTTTCTCGGACGCGAGGCCTGCCACGTCCACGCCGCCGGATATCTCTCCTGCCTGTCGAGCGTGGCTTCGTTTGCCCAGAAGGGCGACGTCATCCTCGCCGACAAGAACATCCACTCCTGTCTCTGGGACGGCATCCGGTTGTCCATGGCCACGGTCGAGCGTTTTTCGCACAACAACCCCGTCGATCTGCGCGAGGTGGCCGCCAGCGTCGAATCGCGCGCGCCGAAGCTGCTCGTCATCGAGGGCGTCTACTCGATGGAAGGACACATTGCGCGCCTGCCCGAGATGATGGCGGTGGCGGACGAGTACGGCTGCTTCACCGTGCTCGACGACGCGCATGGCTTGGGCGTATTAGGCCGGCAGGGACGCGGGACGGTCGACCACTACGGGCTCAACGACAAGGTCGATATTGTGTGCGGCAGCCTCTCCAAATCGCTCGCCAGTACCGGTGGTTTCGTCGCGGCGTCGCGCGAAGTGATCGAGTATCTTCGCACCAACTCCAAACAAACGATCTTCAGCGCCGCGCTCAGCCCCGGCCAGGCAGCCTGCGCGCAGAGTTCGCTCGAGCTCATGCAGTCCGAGCCCGAACACTTGGATCGACTCTGGAAAAACACGAAGCGTTACCGCGACATGCTCAAAGGCCTCGGCCTCGACACGTGGGGCAGCGAAACCCCGGCCGTGCCCATCGTGCTGGGTTCGAAGGAAGTCGTTTATCGCTTCTGGCAGGCCTTGATGGAAAAGGGTGTGTTCACCGTGATGTCGATCGCACCGGCCGTGCCGCCAGGCAAAGACCTGATCCGCACCGCGATTTCCGCCATGCACACCGAGGAACAGCTCGACCGCATTGCCGAGGCGATGGCCTACGCGGTCAAGCGGGTATAGCGATTCAAGAGCCGAGCCGCCGGCGCAGCAATTCCGCCGCTGCGGACCAGAGGGGCAACGGACGCCGCTGCGCATCGCCGGTCAGGCGGGACATCGCCGTCGCGTCGGTCACCACCCGCCGCAACAGGTCGCGCCAGGCGCCGGCGTCGTTGACGGGTGCAGTGAGGCAACCGCCGCCGCCGGCATTTTCAAGTAACACCGGCAGATCGGAACACAGGCAGGGCACGCCCATCCAAAGCGATTCGAGCAGCGGCAACCCGCAGCCCTCGGCGAGGGTGGGAAACACCGATGCCCGCGCCCGCGCATAAAGGCCGGCCACCACGGCATCGCTTGCCGCCGCGTGATAGGTGAGCCCAGGATATTCCTGCTGCAACGCCTTCAGCCGGGCCAGGATCGGCGGGCCAAAGTGCGGGTTCAGGCGCCCCACGAGATGCAGCTCGAAACCCAGTCCTTCCCCCCACAGCTCCGCGCAGCGTTCGAGCAGGAACAGCTGATTCTTGCGTGGCTCGATGATGCCCACCGAAAGTAAGAGAGGCTGGTCAGGCACGGCACGTCCCGACACCCGCGGCGCTGCATTGAAATCCGCCCCCAACGGCAGCACCTCGACCTCGCCGCGCGGCGTGACGCCCTGCCAGCGCCAGAATCCGAGCAACTCCTCCCGACTGGCGGCCGAGACCGCAAACACCCGCTCGAACTGGCCGAGCATCTTCATGTATTCAGGATGGCGTGACACACTCTGCGGCCAGGTGATCTGCGGATGGCGCAGCGGGATGGCATCGTGATAGATCGCCGCGAGGCGGCAGGGCGGGTTGCGCAGGAAATTCCAAAGGCCGGGTCGTTCCGCCTCCGAGAAGAGCTCCGCAGTGCAGAACCAATCTCCGGCGAGAGCCCCGCGGTCCCACTCGTGCCACGAAACCGGACGCGCCGACGTCCCCAGTTCCTCGCGCAGGCGCGAACTGACCCGCGAGAGGCCCGAACGATGGCCCGAGGGGCCGGATTTGGTGACGTCGAACCAGATCATGCCTTCGCCGCCTCCAGCAAACACACGTGCAGCCGCGCCGCATTGCGGTGGGCATCGAACTCCACCTCGACCCACCGGCGGGCGGCGGCGCGCAGTCGCTCGGCCAGATCGTCGTCAGCCGCCAGCCTGCCCAAGGCGCGCACCCACGCTTCAGGGGTCTCGACCGCCGCCACCAATCCGGTCTCTTCGTCGAGCACGGCCTCCATGGTCGCGGCCACCGGCGACGTGACCACGAGAACGCCCGCCGCCATCGCCTCCGGAATCACATTGGGCAGGCCGTCGCGGTCGCCGCTGGGCGCAACGATTCCCGTGTGCAGCAACACATCGGCCCACGCGTAATGCGCCGCGACCTCAGCCTGGGATTGGTGACCTAGGAACGTCACGTGACCGGCGAGGCCCAGTTCACGCGCGCTCTGCTCCAGTTCCGCCCGGAGCGAGCCCTCGCCCGCGATGCGCGCCTCAAACTCCACGCCCGCCGCACGCAACGCGGCATAAATGCGCAATTGGTGACGCAGCCCTTTTTTAGCCACCAGACGGGCAACCGCAAGCAGCCGCAACGGCGTGCGCGGCGTGCGCAGGATCTTGAAGGGAGGGAATACATCGAGGCCGCGCCGGATGACCTGGATGCGTGCGGGCGGCAATCCGAGGTCTCGCAGGGTCCGCCCCCCCATCTCAGTGGACGTGTGGATACACCGCGCCTCGTCGAGCTTCTCGCACAGCCACCAGTCTCCACCGTGTTCGTACAAATCGTAGGCATGCGCCGCCGCCGTGTAAGGGTGCCCGTTGAGTTTGTGCAGAATCCATGCACCGGTGGCGGGCGCCCCGCCCCATGCGGCGTGGATGAGGTTGGGCGGATTTTTTCGAAACGCACGGTAGTACACGCCCGCAAATCCCGCCCCGAGCATGTTCTCCCAAAAATTGAGCCAGCAGGGCGGATGCCGCGTGAACAGCCCCTTGAGCAAAACGCCGAAGACATCCCATCGCGTCGCGGCGACCCAAGGGATAAGCCAGAGCAACTCGAGCAGGCGCCACATGGAAAACCTCTCCACCCGCAGGCCGGCGAAATCCCCGCCCCCACCCCACAGCGAATAGATGTGCAGGTTCACGCCAAGCCGCTGCATGGCGATCACCTCGCGTTGCATGAACGTCTCCGTGGATTTGGGAAACGTCGTGTAAAGGTAGGCAATGGTGGGCGGCCGCGGCGACACGTGGGCGCAGCTTGCGCGGGCGGACCGCCCCGGCCAAGCGATTAGTGGCGACCGTTGCCGTTCGCGGGCGGAAACGGCCGGCGATTCAACCGGCAGCCGGCCGCCTCCTGGCCAAGGCCAACCAATTCCTCGATCAGAATGGTCGGATCCTCCTCGTAGCGCAGGCGGACGAACGCCTCGCGATAGGCCTCGAAGCCATCGGCCGGCGAGAGCCAGCGTGAGAGCAGTGCCTCGAACTCGTCCGGCCGTTCAATCTTCTCGGAAGCAGCGCCATTCTGGAAAAATTTCCACGTCAGCGCCTCCTGAGGCATGATGCCGCCAAAAGCGTTGAAAACAATCGGACACTCAAAATGGAGGGCCTTGGCGCAGGTCGTGGTGCCACCACGGGTGACAATCACATCGCTGACCTGCATGAAGAGGTGCACGGTTTCCGAGTACCCTTCGACGAAACAGTTGAACTCGGGATGGTTGGCGCGCCAGTGGATGATCTCGTGGTACGTGTCCTTGTCGCGACCGCAGATGACGATCGCCTGACAGCGATCGGCGAAACGCTGAAGGATCGGGAGAAGCGCGAGGTGATTGTTGGCGCCATTGCCTCCGGTGGCGAGAAAGACAGTGAACAAGTCGGGGCGCAGCCCAAGTTTTCTTTCGCGATAGGCCAGTCGCTCGGCGGGGCTCATCACCTCGAGATGTGACCGGGGTCGCATGAGATGGCCTCGGACGCGGGTGCGCTCGCGCGGCACACCCTTTTTCACCGCGTAATCGCACGCGGTGGGAGTGCGGGAAAAATACAGGTCCACGCTCGGCTCGATCCAGTTGATCGAGTAACCCCACCCGCCCGAGAACTCGCCACAGTAGGTGGCACAACGCACGCGATCCTTGCCCAGCACCGTGCGCGCGAGCTGGAAATAGCCGCGGTTGAGGCAGTCATGGACACTCAGCACGAGGTGCGGCCGATAATCGCGCAGCACCTCAAGATAATAGGCGCGCCCGAGTTTTACCGAACGTCGATTGAGCACGCTCAGACCCTCGACCATGGCATAGAACGCCGTGTGCAGCATCGGCATCTTGCGCTGGATCCAGTTGTAGAAATTCACGCCACCGCGATTCACCACCGACGACTTCTCCAGCATGTGTTCGATGCGCACGTCCACCTGGTGGCGGTAGAGCTGGAAGCACCATTCCGCAAAGGCCTCGGCGCGGGCGTCATGTCCGCCACCGGTGCTGGAAGTGAGTACGAGGATGCGGAGTTTTGCCACGGGGTCAGGCTACTCCGAAGTAGCGCGCCGCGATCGCGCGACGCAACGCCAGAGGAGCCATGCGCGCCAGAAAAGGCGCAAGGCGCGCTTGAAAAAAGCTGCCGGACCGCACCACCCCGCCCCGCGACGCCGCCAGCGCGCGCCGGAGATCGCGGGCCGCCCGCTCAGGCGCCGGACCGGCGAGAAGATTGCTCTCCAATGCACGCCACGCCCGCGCAAGTCGGGGTGCGGACGGAGAGGACGACGGGGGCGAAAACATGGCTTGGTTGAACCCGGTCCGGTAATCGCCCGGCCGGAAATCGATGACCGTGACTCCCGTGCCGGCGGTTTCAATCATCAAACTTTCGCTGAACGCCGACAGCCCCGCCTTGGCCACGTTGTAACCGCTCATGAAGGGCAAGGGAAACTCCGTGGCGAGCGACGACACGTTCACCAGCGCACCCCGTTCGCGCTTCTGCAAATCCGCGAGCGCAACATGGGTCAGCGCGAGCGTCGCTCCGAGCATCGTGTCGAGCTGCTCCTGCCAGACGGCGAACGACTCGACCGCAAACTCACCGAAACGACCGAAGCCCGCATTGTTCACGAGCACCGAAAGTCCGCCCGCTTGCGAGGAGGCTTCGGCCCAGACCTTCAGCGCCGCCGGCCGATCATTGAGATCAAGCGTCACCGAGTGAAACCCCGCGCGATCCCGAAGCACGCCGAAACGCGCGGGATCCCGCGCCGTGCCCCACACCTGCACGCCTTCATCGAGCAGCATCGCCGCGAACGCACGGCCCAGTCCGCCGGAAGCACCGGTCACAAAGGCGGTCGGATAAAGCTGGGACAACGCGGGCACGTTACACGGCCTGCTTGAGCACGAGACAAACGTTGGCGCCACCGAAGCCGCTGCTGTTGTTGAGCACCACAGCGGGGCGCAACGGCAGCGTTTCGCGGGGAATGTTGAGATCGGCCACCTCGGGATCGATCTGGGCGATGTGCGCGGAGCCGGGTGTGAACCCGTCCCGGATGGCGAGCGCGCAGAATCCTGTCTCCATCGCGCCCGCTAGGGAGAGACCGTGACCGGTCAGTGCCTTGGTCGAACTCACCGCTGGCCGGGAGCCAGACGGGCCGAAGACCGCACGCAGCGCCCGGGCCTCGGAGACATCGCCAATGGGCGTCGAGGTGGCGTGCGCGTTGATGTAGGCGACCTCGTGCGGCGCCACCCGGGCGGCCTGCAACGCACGCTCGATCGCCTTGCGAAGCCCGGTGCCCTCGGGATGGGAGATGGCGACATTGTGTCCATCCGAAGCCTGACCCCAGCCGGCAAGCTCGCAATAGGGCCTTGCGCCGCGCCGGGTCATCTCGGCTTCGCTTTCCAGGACGAGCACGGTGGCGCCGCCGGTGCCGACAAACCCGTCGCGCGCCGTGTCAAAGGGGCGCGACGCCGTATTCGGATCGGGATTGAGCGAGAGCGCCCTCATGCCGGCAAAAGGGAGGATCGTCTCGACGTTGCCATCCTCCGCGCCCACGACGAACATCCGCTGCTGACGGCCAAGGACGATTTCATCGAACGCGTAGCCGAGGGCGTGGGATGAAGAAGCGCACGCCGAGGCGAATCCGGTCGAGGCCCCCTTGATCTTGTAATGCGCCACCAAATTGAACTGCACGGTGCCGGCGATCGAGGCGACAATCCCGAGGGGAGAGCACTTCATGACCCCCTGCGTATTCATCTTTTGGACGAAATACGTCAGCAGATGCGGCGACCCCGCCGACGCGGCGAAAAGCCCGGTCTCGTCATTCGAGATCTCCGCCTCCCCCAACCCGGCGTCGGCAATCGCCTGCTGCATCGCACAGTAGGCGTACAACCCGTGCGGTCCCATGCTGCGCAGGAACTCCCGCTTCACCCGATAGCGTTCAGGGTAGGTCCAGTCCTCGGGATCCATCGACTCGGTGTCGAACCCCTTGACGGGAGCCGCGACCTTGACGGGGATCTCGGGTTTTTGGAACGCCGGATAGCGCTCCATGCCATGGCGAAGGGTGCGCAAGCTTTCCGTAACGGAGGCGGCGTCGTTGCCGATACTGGTGATGAATCCGAGACCGGTGATGAAGACTTTGGGCATGAACCGGGAGGGTGACAAAAAAACCGGCGGAACCGAAGGGTTCAGGGCCGGCCACACTGACTCCAGCCGGCCCCATGAAGCGGAGTCCGGGGCCCGCGGTCAACGCGGGATCCTCGCAAAGCGAGGTTAGGCCCGGAAGGCCGCCACCAAGGGCGGGGACGAAACGATGACCTCACCATTCACCGATTTCGGCGCGCCGTTCGCTTCGGTCAACGAAGCATTCTCGCTGTAGGCAAACGTCAGCGTGATTTCCTCGACCATCGCCGCCTTTTCCTGGCCGACCCGAATCGAACCCTCGAAGGTCGCCAAAGGCAGCTTGGTGCGCCTGGGCTTGATCGAGAGGGTCAGCAAATCGCCCGGGCGGCAGATCCGATGGCAACGAACGCCTTCACACGAGGTGAAGAAAATCTTCGTGGGATCCACGGCCTTGCCCCGATCTGCGGACGAGGAACTCTCCACCAAAAAGAGCACAGCAAGCTGACCCAGCGCCTCGAGCATCATCGAGGCCGGCATCACCGGGTTGTCTTTGAAATGACCCTGAAGGAAAAATTCCTGACCGGTGATCTTGTACTTACCCTGAGCGCCGGAACCGTTGATCGAAGCTTCATTAAGAAACAGAAACGGCGGCTGGATCGGCATGATCGAAATGATCTGCTCGATCGGCAAAAACTTGGTGGGCTTCGGTGAAGGCAGGCCCCGAACCTTGCAATCGATGAAGATCTTTACGTCCCCGACCGAACGAAGATTTCGCAGCTCATCATTGTTGATCTGAAGCTGGGTCACATCCTCAACCAGAATCACGATTTCCATCATCGTGAGTGAGTCGATGCCGAGATCTTCGACGAGTCGGAGTTCATCGTCCGCCTCCTTGAGTTTCGCCCGCAGATCCGGTTCGACGAACCGTTCGATCACACCGATGATGATGACGGGCAAATGACTGGCTTCGAGAGTCTTCCGGTAGGCGATCGCAGCTTCGATGGTGGCCGGCGAGCAGCGCTTCAATGATTCGCGTAACGCGGACTCATCTTCAGAAGAGAAAGATTTTGCGGGAACCGGGAACGGTGCACTCGTGCCTTGGCCGTTAAGAACTGCATCTGCCATGATTGATCGGGTAAGTAAGATGCGGGCTTTTGGATGTAAACGCTATTCTTGGCTGCTACCAAACGCCTTCCCAGCCTGCGGTGTGACAAAAGGCCTGGCTGCGGGCGATGGGTTTGATGTCCGGCCTTGGAACAACCATGCCCGCGCCTTGTTCCCACTCAATTCCTTTCCCTCGCTTCGCAACGCTCGAAGCAAACGACTCGCATTGGGATCGGCAATGCGCAAGCTTGCGTCTCACCTGCAAGACCTTAGTGACAAACCCTGACAACCTTCATGAGCGCTTCGTCGCCGGCCAACTCGGTTTTCCTCATCACGCACGAATTCTTCCCAAAACGCGGAGGGATCGCAACGTTCACCGAGGAAATTGCGAAGGCCTCAGCCGATCTGGGATTTAATGTGGAAGTATGGGCCCAGGCCACTCCCACGGGGGAGGAGAAAGCCTGGCCGTTTCGCATGCACCGGATGCCGATCAAAGGCACGCATGACTTCGGCTGTCAGCTCAAGCTGGGACTTCAACTCATCCTCGCCCGTCGCAAGTTGCGATATGCCACGGTCTATTTGCCGGAGCCGGGTCCGATGCTGGCGATGATGTTGTTGCAGCATTTTCACGCATTCCGTCCGAAGCGCTTGGTGCTCACCTTCCACGGGTCCGAGATTCTTCGTTTTCACCGCAATCCGCTCGTCCGTCCGTTTGCGCGCCGCCTGATCCGTTACGCGTCGCGGATCAGCGTGTTGAGCAACTACACGCGAGAATTGCTTTACACCCACTTTCCCGAGGCGATCGGCAAGACGCTTCTGACACCCGGGGCCCTTCGTTCGGACTTCGCCGTCGTCAACGTTGCTCCTCACGTCGCAAAGGACAAAATCATCATCCTCACCGTGGGCCGCCTTCATCCGCGCAAAGGACAGCACCTCACCCTCCAGGCCCTGCGCGGCCTCGCTCCGCGCTTCCGCGAGAAGATCGAGTACTGGATCGTCGGCAAGGGCAACAAACCGGATTACGAACGCACCTTGCGCAGCGCCGGGGCCGACTGCGATTTTCCCGTGAGGTTTTTCGGGGACATTCCCGATGAGGAGCTCGATCACGTTTACGACCGTGCGGCCATCTTTGCCATGACGAGCATTGATTACGGGCACAGCGTCGAAGGCTTTGGGCTTGTTTACCTTGAAGCGGCCGCACACGGCCTTCCGGTCGTGGCCCATGCGGTGGGCGGTGTTTCCGACGCGGTGGTAGACGGCACGACGGGACTGCTCGTGCCACCGGAACGCCCCGCGCAGCTCACGGCCGCTTTCGAAAAACTAATCAGCGACGAACGTCTTCGGCGGCGCCTGGGTAATTCCGGACGGAGCTGGTCGAAACGCCACGAATGGGCGGATTCCGCCCGGCTGCTCTTCAGCCCGACCGAAGCGGAAGAGCGGAACGGTTGACGCCCGCGGGCGGCCCCTTGCAGCCTGCGCCATGATTTTGTCGCGCGCCGAGGTCGTCGTTCGTTACGCCGAAACCGACATGATGGGGGTCGTCTATCATGGCAGTTTCCTGCCCTGGTTTGAAATCGGCCGCACCACCCTGCTACGGGAGCAGGGACTTCCCTACCGCGACCTCGAGACGGCCGGATACCGTCTTCCGGTGCTGGAGGTCAGCGCCCGCTATCTCAAACCCGCGCTGTACGACGACACCCTCACGATTGTGACCGCCTTGCGCGAGAAACCCGTCCTCCGCATCCGTCTCGACTACGAGGTGCGACGCGGTGACGAGTTGCTCGCCACAGGCTGGACCCTCCACGCCTTCATCGATCGCACCGGCCGCCCGGTTCGTCCCCCGCCGGCCTTCGTCGCACGCATGGCCGCCGCATTTCCCTGAGTCCGCCCCGGCCCCGCGGTCACTCCGGGCCTTCGGCTGCGTACTCGGCGAGCACGAGCGGATCGGCCTCGGCCAGGCGGATCTCCCTTAGCCGCTCCGCCGCACCGAGCCGGTGCAGCGCCCATACCGCATGCGCCCTCACCACAGGCACCGCAGCGCGGGCCAGCGTCACCAGCTCATCGATACACTCGACCGCGTGGGTATTGCCGGCCACCACGCACGCATTGCGCAGAATCCCGGCGAGCTTCAGGCGCTTGATCGGCGTGCGCCGAAAGACTTCGGCGAAGCGTTCCGGCGTGAGCGCGAGAAGTTCTCTCAGGGAAAGATCGGCGAGGTCGAAACGCGCACTCAGCAGCAGGCGGCGACCCTCCTGCGCAAAACGGTTCCACGGGCAGACCTCGAGGCAGGTATCGCAACCATAGATCCGCGCGCCGATGCCGCGCCGCAATTCCCGCGGGATTACGCCGCGGTTCTCGATTGTCTGGTACGAGACGCAGCGTCGGGCGTCGACCACCCCGGGCGAGGCAAAGGCATCGGTCGGGCAGGCGTCGAGACAACGCGTGCACTTCCCGCACAGCCGCCCCGTCGCGGATTCGCCGCCCTCCTCCGTCCGCGCCGGTCGGCGCCGCACCGGCTCGTCGGGGGCCAGCTCCGCGCGCGTGAGAATCGCCGCCAGGAACAGCCAGTTGCCAAAGCGGCGCGAGATGAGCATCGCGTTCTTACCAGTGAAGCCGAGTCCCGCCCGGGCCGCCCATCCCCGCTCCAGCACCGGTCCCGTATCCACATGGTAGCGATGGTCCTCGGGGCCGATGCCGCAGAGTTCCTCCAGCACGCGACCCGCCTGCGCGAGGGCCGGCCGAATTGTGTCATGGTAATCCGAATACATCGCATAGCGCGCCCAGACGGGCCGGGCGTCCGGGGACGCGCCGGCAAGTTTGCGGCTCCAGTAGTTGACGCCGAGCATGATGACGGAGCGCGCGCCGGACAGGACCAGCCCCGGGTCGGCCCGTTTCGCAGCGGCCCGGTCCAGCCAGTTCATGTCGGCCTGATTCCCGGCGGCCAGCCAGGCCGCGAAATCGGCCGCACCCGGCGCGCCTTCGGGTCCGATCCGGGCAACGCGCACGTCGTCGAAACCCAGCGCGCCCAGCCGCCGCCTCAGTTCGGCCGGGTCAGCGGGCATGGGCAGGATGCGCCCGCAGCCACTCGACCGCCTCGCGGCGGTAGGTGCGCATCAGATGCGCGATGATATCTCCGGCCGGTCGGGCGTCGGTGAGGATCACCGAGCCTGCCCGCTTGTAGATCGGTTCCCGCGTCGCATAGAGCGTCCGTATGCGTTCCAAGGGATCCTCGTCCACGTTGAGCAGCGGCCGGGATCGGCTGCCTTGGGTGCGCTTGAGGATCGTTTCCAACGTGGCGTGCAGGCAGACCACCACGCCTTTGCGATCGAGCAGCTCCAACATGCCCGGCTGGACGACGAGGCCGCCACCACAGGCCACGACACAGCCGCGATCGGGGTGCCCGCGCTCGATGAACTCCGTCTCCAAGGCGCGGAACGCCGCCTCGCCCGCCTGCGCAAAAATCTCCGCGATCGTGCGTCCGGCGTTTCTCTCGATCTCATGGTCGCTGTCGAGCAGCTTGAAGCCCATCCTCACCGCCACGGCCCGGCCAATCGTGGTCTTGCCGGTCCCCATGAAGCCGACCAGGTAAAGATTAACATCAAGGGGAGCGCGCGTCATGTCGGTCAATCCGCGACCTAACGGCGACCGTCCCGCTTTGCCAAACACGAAAAACATCGCGACGCCGTCGGCTCCGCTCAGATTGACCCGCAAGGTTGCCGGAAGCATCCGGCAGGCTTCATGCTGAGACCGCCTCCACCGTCACGCCCTCTTTACCACACTCCCTTCGCATGCATCTCCGCGTCTCCCACGTCACTCATTACCAGTACGACCGCGAAGTCGGGTTCTCCCGCCATGTGCTGTACCTGCGTCCGCGCGAGGACGCGCTGCACCGCCTGCGGAGTTTCAACCTCAATGTTTCGCCCGATGCGAAGCTCATGCCCGTGCGCGACCCGCACGACAACACCCTCACCTGGGCGCATTTTTGGGACCGGGCGGACGCCTTGGGCATCCGTACGGAGTTCGAAATGGAGACGCTCGATGGCAACCCCTTCGATTTCATTCTCAAGCCGTATGCGACGAAGTTTCCCTTTGCTTACGAACCGGTTTTCGATTTCGCGCTCAGCATCTACCTTGCGCCCCCCTTCGAGGCAACGCGTGAAGGCCTGGTCCGCTGGCTCGATACGCACTTCACTCAACGGCCCGACGACACCGTGTCCTATCTGTCGCAACTCTGCACGCTCCTCTATCAGACGCTCGCCTACGAACGCCGGGAAGAACACGGGATTCAGTCGTCGCTGATGACCCTCGCCCGCGGCTGCGGCGCGTGCCGCGATATTGCGGTGTTGTTCGCCGAGATCTGCCGCACCCTCGGGCTCGCGGCGCGTTTCGTCAGTGGTTATTTGTATGCACCCGCCGATGACAATCATCGCTCCGCCGGCGCCATGCATGCCTGGACCGAGGTTTACCTCCCGGGAGCCGGCTGGAAGGCGCTCGATCCGACCCACGGAATCTGGTGCGATGACGCCTTCATCCCGGTGGCTCACGCCGCCCAGGCGGAAAGCGTGAATCCCATTCAAGGAACCTACTACAATCTGACCCCCGCGGCAGCGAAGCTGCATACCGACGTGGTGGTCGAAAAACTCTCCTGACCCATGAGTTCACCCGTCGCTGGCGCCGCCCGGTCTCCTCTTAACAACTGTGGCGAAGCCGTCGAAGCCACCCTCGCCCGCGCCGGCGTGCGCCTGACCATGGGCGGGGAACCGACGTTCATCCCCACCGAGCCTGAAGGCGCCGAGTGGAGCACCGCCGCACTCGGGCCGACCAAACTCGGCCTCGCCCGGAGCTTCGCCCGGCAAATGCTCACTCAATGTCGGCCGGGCTCGGTCCTGCTGGAGACCGCAGGCAAACATTATCCCGGCGAACCGCTGCCGCGCTGGACCCTCCTTCTGCAGTGGCGGGCCGACCGGGTGGTCCTCTGGCGCGACCCCACACGCCTCAAGGCGGACGGACTCCCAGGAACCCACACTGCTGCCCACGCCACCGACACAGCGCTGGGCCTTGCCGCCCGGCTCGGATTGCCGGCAAAGCACCCGCTCCCCCTTGTCGAAGCCCACGCACCTGAGGTGGCCGTCGGTGCCGTGGTACCGTTGGATCGCGACGACAACGGATGGATCAGTGACGACTGGACGACCGCACTTGGCGCGGGAGCCGTGACGCTGCTGGCCGGCGACAGCCTCGCGGGCCTGCGTCTTCCGCTCTCGCAACTGGGGGAGAAAAATCTGAAGCGTGCCCTCACCGTGGAATGCAAGGAGGGAACGGTGACGGTGTTCGTTCCCCCCCTGACGCTGGAAGCCTACCTGCAACTGCTCCCGCTCATCGAGGACACGTTCGAATCGCTGGACCTCAAGGACTGCGTACTCGGCGGCTACGCCCCTCCGGCCGATGCCGCTTTGCCCACCCTCGGCTTCGCGTCCGACCCGGGCGTGATCGAGGTCAACCTGGCAGTCTGCGCCGATTGGAGTGCGTATTCCCTGCAGATGCAGGAGCTTTACGTCGCCGCAGAGGCGGTCGGGTTCTGTGCGCGCAAGTACCAGTTCAATGGCCGCGAGACCGGCACCGGCGGCGGCGCGCACCTCGTCTTCGGCGGACCCCAGGGCGAAACATCGCCCTTCTTTCTCCATCCCGGCCTGCTCCCCTCGATCATCCGCTACTTTCAACACCACCCGGCGTTGAGCTACGCGTTCACCGGCGCCTACCTGGGACCAAGTTCGCAGGCGCCGCGGATCGACGAATCGACCTTCGAGGCACTCTACGAACTGGAGATCGCCTGCACGGGCGCGGAACAATTCGGCACGCCCCACAACCTCGCGCTCTTCGATCTTCTCTTTCGCGATCTGCTGATGGATCGATCCGGCAACACCCATCGCGCCGAGATCAGCGTCGACAAACTCTGGAATCCCTTCGCGGGCAACGGCCGGCTCGGCCTCGTCGAATTCCGCGCCTTCGAAACCCACCCCGACCCGGCCGCGCTTTCCGTCACCGGACTCTTCATTCGCGCGGTCCTGGCCCGCCTCGCCGCATCGCCGTTTCGCGAACCCTTCGTCCGCTGGGCCGGGGAACTGCACGACCGGTTTTTCCTCCCGGCCTTTATTTGGAAAGATCTCCAGACGATTTGCGCCGACTTGCGAGCCCATGGCCTGCCCTTTGAAGACGCCTGGCTGCGTCCGCTTTGGGAATGGCGTTGCCCCCAGATCGGACAACTCGAGGTTGCGGCCACGACCGGCGAGACGAACCCGTCCCTGATCACGTTTCGCCAGGCGCTCGAGGCCTGGCCTCTTCTGGGCGAATCGCCCAACGGCGGCACGGTCGCCCGCACCGTCGATGCCAGCATGGAGCGAATCGAGGCGCAGGTCGACGATGCTGCGGTCCTGCAACGCGGGCTGCTGCTCGTCAATGGTCTGCCCTGCGAGTTCCGCAGCACCGGGGAAGGGGCGGCCTGCGGCATTCGCTTCCGCTCGTTCTACCTGACCCCCGGATTGCATCCCCACATCCCCGTGCATGCCCCCCTCCTGATCGAGTGGGTCGATCGAGCCACACTGGCCGTGGTGGCCGCGGCACGCTGGCACGTATGGAATCCACGCCACACGCCCTACTCCGACCGTCCGCGCGATGCCGAAGGCGCGGCCGCCCGCCGGGCGGAACGCTGGGAGGTGTGGCCGCACACGCTGGGGCAAACCCGGTTTGTGCCGAGCATCGATTTCCCCACCGAAGGACGCCACACGCTCGACCTGCGTCGCTATCCCGCGCAGGCGCGCGGCTGACCCCCCGCCGCGGCAGCGAGCTCCGACTCGAACCGTTCGACGATCAACTCCCAAGTGAGGCTCAAAGCGGTGAGGCGCGCCTCTCTCCGCAGGCGGGGCCAGTCGGCGCGGGCCGCCATGATGCCCCGCGAGCGCTCCAGGAACTCCGCCGGGTCGTCGAAGGGCGCGGCGAACCCGTTGACGCCGTCGCGCACATGTTCGCGGCCCGCCGCGTAATCGTAGGTCAGGGTCACCAGACCGCTGGCCATCGCCTCGGTGACAACGTTGCCAAACGTCTCGGTGACACTGGGAAAAATCCCGACATCGGCCGACGCGTAATGCGCGGCCAGTTCCTCGCCGCGGCGCATGCCGGCGTAGTGAAAATCAGGATACCGACTCGCGAGGCCGGACCGCTCCGGCCCGTCTCCGACCAGGACGAACCGCAGGCGCGGCTCGCACTGCCGCATCGCCAGGAAGGCCTGCACCGCGAGATCGAGGTTCTTCTCCGCCGCCAGGCGGCCGACGTACACCGCCACGGGTGTTTCGTCGTCCGCCCCCCATGCGGCACGCAGTTCCACCCGGCGGCGGGCGGGGGAAAACAGGTCCGTGTCGACGCCGCGCGAGATCACCGTCAGACGCGCGAAACCCTGCGAAGCCAGTTGATCACGCAGGTCGCCTGCCGGAACCATCGTGCAACGCGTGCGGTTGTGAAACCACCGGAGATACGCCAGCATGGCGCCCCGCAGCAGCCGGAATCCGTAGTGTCCCCCGTATGCGTGAAAATTGGTGTGGAAGCTCGACGATACCGGCAACCCAAGCGTCGCCGCCGCACGGAGGGCGGCCAGACCCAAGGGACCTTCCGTTGCCACATGCACGAGATCCGGACGATCCGCGCGCCACCGCGTCCGCAACCGTCCCATCGCCGGCAGCCCCATGCGCAAGGTCTTGTAGAACGGAATGGCCACGCCCGGCACCAGCAGGTCGACCGCCTCAGACTCCTTCGTGTCAACCGACTGGCGTGGACGTACAATCCCGACCACGTGTCCACGAGAACGAAGGCCGGCCACCAATCGACTGAGCGTCATCGCGACGCCGTTGACCTCGGGCAGATAGGTCTCGGTGACGAGGGCGATCTTCATGACAGGTTGCACACCACAAACCGTTTCGTGCCGTCACCCCGTCGGCGGTGCAAACTCATAGCGCACGACGAGGTGACGAACAGGCAACAAAAAGGCGGGCCCGCCATGGACCCGCCTCACTGGCAAAGGAAGTTAGATCCGATCAATTGACGGGCGTGGCGGGAGTCGCGGGTGCAGGCGTTGCCGGGGCCGGGGTGATATCCAGCAGTTCGATTTCGAAATCCAGCGCCGCGGCCGGAGGAATGGGGCTGCCGGGGGGCGGGTTGTCGCCGTAACCTTGGTCGGCCGGAACACTCAGGCGAATCTTCCCGCCCTTGCGCGTCTTTTGCAGGCCCTCCTGCCATCCTTCGATGACTTCGTCCAAACGGATCTGCGCCGGCTGGCCCCGCTCGATGGAGCTATCAAAGACTGTGCCGTCCGCAAGCCGTCCGGTATAATGCACGGTCACCGTATCCGAGGGTTTCGGAGCATCGCCGCTGCCCGCCTGAATCACCTCATACACCACGCCGCTGGACAGCACCTCGGCACCGGGGCGTTTTGCAGCCTCGGCGAGCAACGTCGCCGACTGGGCCGTGCTCTGGGCACGCACCTGAGCCATGTACTCATTTTGCTTGGCTTGCATGAATCCATCGAGTTGCGGCCCGATGGCTTCGAGGTCGTATGGCGCTTCGTCGCCCGAAGCCGCCTGCTTGATGCCTTTGACGATCGATTCGATCTGCTCCGCGGTGAAGCCGAGTTCGGCGATGCCGATCCGGCGGCCCACAAACCAGCCGAACGTCTCGAGCAACTGCCCTTCAGTAAACGTTGCCGCAGGTGCGGAGGCGGGCGCGGGCGTCGTCGGAGCCGTTGCCGGCTGGGCGCGAACGGCCGTCATCGCGGCCAGGGCCAACAGGGAAACTTGGAACAAGGGAAGGAACTTCATGAGAAGGAGTGGGAAACGAAACGGCGGGATTTGTTGCCGTAAAATGCGAAACGTGAGCGCCGGGCCTCGTGTTGGCAACGTCGAACCAATGCGCTTGAGTCTGCCCGGAGGCCAAGGTTGGCTCGACCACCCCAGCCATGAACGCCGACCAATTTTGGACCAGTCAGGACGGACAAATCCTCTCGGTCCGCCACAAGGACGAACGCAGCGTCTGGTTGACGCTCGCCTTCTGGCCTCGGCACCCGGCTGAGTTGGACGCCCTCCGCCCCCTGCTCCCCTCGCTGCGTTTCAGCGAACGCAGCACGCTCGCACGCATCGGCATCGAAATGCTCACGCTGGGCGCGCCTGCCATCGACGGCAACCGCCTCGTGCTTGAAGCCGAGGCCTTCATTTTCGACAGCAGCTTTCCCAATGCACCCTACTGGAAGAAGTTGCTTCGACTGGGATCGCCGGTGGGCCGGCTTTACCATGCCCCCGTGTCCGCCAAGCTCACGACCGGGGAAATCTGGGACGCCCTGAAGGAGAACCGGATCAAACTGCCCAACACCATCAGCATCGACCGTCTCGGCCGCGTCTACCTGACCACCCACCAGGTCAGCTATACTCTTAACCCAAAGTTGCAGCGTGGCAGCTTCGAGCGCCTTGTCAGCGGCGAAGCCGGGCGAACCTTCCTCGACAAGGTGCAGCTGCGGTGGGAAGCCTCCCCGCTCGTCATCCCGCCCCGGGGCGGAATCCTCACCAGCTGCTCGATGTATCTCAAGGAGCATTACGTCGTGCTCAACCAGGGCGAGGGCAACTTCGGCATTCACACCAGCGCGGTCCTGCTCGACCCGGTGAAGACCTTTGGCACGAACATCATGCTGGAGATCTACAACCCGGGCGACCAGCCGGTGGTGAACCCGATGGTTTCGGTCGATATCTTCCGCGCGCCGCCCTTCACCGACCCTGAGTTTAAGACGCTGCAAAAACGCCGCACCCGCCTGCTCGGCAGCGCCCGGACGCTTTACCGCTGCCTTGACGAGAATCCACCCCGGGCCGCCTCCGAACCGCGCCCCAAGATGCGCCTGACCGTCAAGGGGCAGCACTCAATGATGGAGAATCTCTCTCTTTTCTTCCACGCCGGCGGCGGAGCGTTGAAGAACGAGATCGAGGCCGCGCAATCGGCCTGCGGCTTTCACACCATGGTCGAGGCCCTCGATGCCGGACCGCCGGACGCCGATACGCTGCTGATCGATTATTTCCCCAACCTGATGGAAAACATCGAGCTGCTGACCCGCATCCAGTCGCTCAAGCTCCGGCGCATCGTCTTCCGCAAACCTTCGCGCACCCACGGTTTTTTTCTCTCCAGCAACGCGCACGGCCGCCTGGACGCGCTGAACGCCATCGGGCTCGATGTGTATTGGTACAACGAGGCGATGGGGGACGTGTATCTCCACACCTATAAAAAGGAGCACGGCTTCTTCATCCGCGAGGAGATGGTCAAGCAGTTCCAGGAAGCCACGATCCTCGCGTTCTACGGGAGCGCGATCGGCCTCGATACGGCCCAGACCGAGCGCATCTCGGCGCTCATCGAACACGTGACGGGCTTCATCGGCACGAACGTGGGCGTGCTCACCGGCGGTGGCGGTGGCGTCATGCGCCTGGCCACCGATCACGCCCGGCTCAAGGGCGCCCTCACCGGCGCCTGCTTCCTGGAGCTGGAGGCCCAGCCACCTGAGCTCGGGGTGGATTTTTTCAACACGTTCCAGGAAACCTCCCGTCACTTCCGCCAGAAGTGGTTCGAGGTCGCCGATTTTTGCATCTTCAATGTCGGCGGTGTCGGCACGCTCGAGGAAATCGGCATCGAACTTTGCAACCTCAAGCTCGGCATTCGCCCGCGCGTGCCTTTTGTGTTCTACGACGCCGAATACTTCAGCGACCTTCGCGCCCAGATTCTTGCCATGATCGCCGCCAAACGCGCTCCAGCCTGGATGGCCGACTACCTCCTCTTCACCGACGATCCCGACGACGTCGTGGCCTTCTACCGCGAAAAACTCCAAGTTCTCTAAGCCTTTGTCCGACTTGTCCTCGTCCCCTTCTTCCCTTCCCCGCTCCGTGCTCGTCGTTGGCTCCGGCGGACGTGAACATGCCCTCGTCCGCGCCCTGCTCGCCTCTCCTGCGCGTCCGCGCGTGATCTGCGCGCCCGGCAATGCCGGGATCGCCGACGACGCGACCTGCCATCCGGTCGCCGCCGACGACGTCGCGGGTCTCGTCGATCTCGCCCGCCGCGAGCAGATCGCGTTCGTCGTCGTGGGCCCCGAAGTGCCGCTCACGCTCGGCCTGGCCGATGCCCTGCTCGCCGCCGCCATTCCCGTCTATGGCCCAAAGGCCGACGGCGCCCGCCTGGAGGCGTCCAAGATCTACACGAAGCAGCTGCTGCTGAAACACGGCATCCCGACCGCCCCGACCGGAATCTTCACGGACGTCACCCCCGCCCTCGCCTACCTGCGGGAACGCGGCGCCCCCATCGTGGTCAAGGCGGACGGGCTCGCGGCCGGCAAGGGCGTCGTCGTCGCCGCCACCACGGCCGAGGCCGAGGAAGCGATTCGCGCGATGCTCGACGGCGGACGATTCGGCGACAGCGGCCGGCAGATCCTCATCGAGGACTGCCTGGCCGGCGACGAAACCTCCATCCTCGTCATCGTCTCGGGTCGCGACTACGCCATCCTGCCCACCTCGCAGGATCACAAGCGTATTGGCGATGGCGATACGGGTCCCAACACGGGTGGCATGGGCACCTATTCGCCGGCCGACGTCGTGACGCCCGCCCTGCTCGCCCGGATTGAAAACGAGATTGTCCGGCCCTCCGTCAACGCCATCGCCGACGAAGGCATCGACTTCCGCGGCACGCTTTTCATCGGCGTGATGCTGACTGCCGGCGGTCCGAGCGTGCTCGAATACAACACCCGCTTCGGCGATCCTGAAACGCAGGTCGTGCTGCCGCGTCTTCGCACCGATCTTCTCGCCCTCCTGTGGGCGGCGGCGCGCGGCGAGTTGCAGGGCGTGAATCTTGAGGTGCGCCCCGAGCACGCGCTGTGCGTGGTGATGGCCGCGCGGGGTTACCCGGAGGCATACCCCAAAGGCGATCCCATCACGATTCCCTCGCCCCTTCCCGAAAAGGTGACCGTGTACCACGCCGGCACAGCCCGCGACGCCGCCGGCCGGCTCGTCACGGCCGGCGGACGCGTGCTCGGGGTCACCGCCGTTGCCCCGACCCTGCGCGAGGCAGCCGACCGGGCCTACGCGGCCTGCGAGTCGATTTCCTGCACCAGCAAGGTGTATCGCCGCGACATCGGCGCGCGGCAGTTGCGACGCACCACCGCCCTCTGAGTTTCCTGTTCCCATGCGCGTTCTCGCCCTGCCACTCCTGTTCGCCCTGCTGCTTGCCACCGTCCGCGCAGCCGCCTCCGCTCCCATCGACCTGGGCGAAGGCCTGTTGTACCTTCGCGTCACGGACGCCGATTCGGTGACCACCCTCAAAGTTTCCTCTCCGCTCGTGCTCGATCTACGGCGGGCCCGGAGCGAGACCCCCGAGGAGGCCTCCGGGCTGGCTACCTTGCTCCGCGCGGAAGGGCCCGTGCGATTCGTGCTCGTCAGCCGCGAAACCGCCCCCGCGGTGCGCCACCTGCTCGCCACCCGCGCCCCGGCCGTCGTTACACTCGCCGCCGGTTCCGTCGAGCTTTCACCCGACTTCGCCGTGAACGCCGCCCCCGACGAGGATCTGCGAGCCTACGATGCCTATGACAACGGCGCGGAACTCGCCAACCTGATCCAGCCACCGATTCAGAAAAATCGCCGGGATGAAGCGGCGATCATCCGCAGCCGGGCCAACGGCAACGGCAATGGCAATGGCAACAATGCCGCGGCGACCGAAGACCCTCCAGCCGAGGCCGCCGCGGAACCGGCGGAGCCGCTTCTCGTGGATGTGGTTTTACAACGTGCCGTGCATCTGCATCGCGGACTCAAGGCGTTGGGACGTCTATAAAACGCTCCGGCTGGCGGGTTGCGTTTCCCGAAAAACCCTGTCCCCTGACGTCTAACTCATGAGCCCGCCCGGACCTGTTGTCACCGTCTGCACCGCCAACATTTGTCGCAGCCCGATGGCGGGCGCGCTGCTCGCTCACGCGCTCCAGGCCCAACCCGAACCGCTGCGCTCGCTGGAGGTGATTTCGGCCGGCGTGGCCGCCCGACCCGGCGAAAAGGTATCGGCCAACTCCGTGCAGGCCTTGAAAAAAGTGGGCCTCGACATCTCGGACCACACCAGTCGTGCGCTGAGCGAAGAGCTGGTTGCCAAGGCCCTGGTCATCTTCGTGATGACGGAAAGCCACCGGGCGATGATCAATCTCACCTTCGATCCGCCGCCGCGGCACGTTTATCTTTTCCGGGAGTTCATCCCCGGGGGCGCGGAGCGGGAGATTCCCGACCCCTACGGTGGCCCGCTCAAGCATTACGAGGCGTGCCGGGACGAGATGGTCGAGGCCATCCCGGGATTGATCGATCACCTGCGCTCCTTGACGGCCGACGAGGCCTGAACGACCGACGGACGGTTTTCGCGCGGATTTCGAGTTGCGGCGGGCGGCGTTAGGCTCTCCGCTCCGTGGCAGCTATTTTCCACACCGTCCGCCGACCACGCCCATGCTCAACGCCTCCCCGCTCAAGACCCTCGATCCCGAAATCCATGCCGCGATTGCGGCCGAGTTCGCCCGCCAGCAAAGCCACATTGAGCTCATCGCCTCGGAAAATTTCACCTATCCGGCGGTCATGGAGGCCCAGGGCAGTGTCCTGACGAACAAGTATGCCGAGGGCTACCCGGCGAAACGGTGGTACGGCGGGTGCGAGCATGTGGACAAGGTCGAGACGCTCGCGATCGAGCGCGCCAAGAAGCTCTTCGGCGCCGATCATGCCAACGTGCAGCCGCACTCCGGCTCGCAGGCAAACTTCGCGGTCTATACGGCGGTGCTCCAGCCGGGCGACAAGGTTCTCGGCATGAATCTGGCCCACGGGGGACACCTTACCCACGGCAACCCGGCGAATTTTTCCGGCAAGCTGTATAATTTCTGCCAATACGGGGTGCGTGAAGACAACGGCCTGATCGACTACGACGAACTCGCCCTCGTGGCCCAGCGCGAGAAACCAAAGATGATCACCGTCGGCGCCAGCGCCTACTCGCGCGTGATCGACTTTGCCCGCATGGGCGAGATCGCACGTTCCGTGGGCGCCTATCTCTTCGCGGATATTGCCCACATCGCCGGGCTCGTGGCCGCGGGCGTGCACCCTTCGCCGGTGCCGCATGCGGATTTCGTTACGACCACGACGCACAAGACCCTGCGCGGCCCGCGCGGCGGCCTCATCCTTTGCAAGGCGGCGCACGCCAAGGCGGTCGATTCCGCCATGTTCCCCGGCGGCCAGGGCGGCCCGCTGATGCACGTGATTGCGGCAAAGGCCGTGTGCTTTGCCGAATGCATGAAGCCTGAGTTCAAGGCTTACAGCGAACAGATCGTTCGCAACAGCCGCGCCCTCGCCGCCGCCATGCTGGGCCACGGTTACAAGATCGTCTCGGGAGGGACCGACAACCACCTCTTCCTCGTGGACCTGCGCGCCAACTTGCCGGAACTCACGGCCAAAAAAGCCCAGGAGACCCTCGATCTCGCCCATATCACCTGCAACAAGAACACCGTTCCCTTCGAAACCCGCTCGCCGTTCCAGGCATCGGGCATCCGTCTGGGCACGCCGGCGGTGACGACCCGCGGATTCGTCGAGTCCGACATGCCCGGCATCGCGTCGGCCATCGACACCGTGCTTAAAGCCATCGGCACCGAAGGCGAGGCGGCGGCACTGGAAAAGGCTCGCGGGCAGGTCGCGACGCTGACCGCCAAGCACCCGCTTCCCTATCATATGTAAGGGGCTGGCGACTGACGCCGTTCGCGCATGTGAGACCGCACCGGCGTGCATTGCATTATCTGCATTCGATGGTTTCCTAACGCCCATGAAGCGGCGTCCAGCCCCTTGCACCCCCGCGTTGGTCAAAGCGATTCGCCGTCGGCGAGCCACCGCAGGTCGAAATCCTTAAACCGTGGATTCCCTGGCTCCAGCCTCGCAACCTTCCTCCGGCGGATATGCCCGTCCTTCGGTTATCGCCCTGCTTGTGTTCCTCGCGGGGACCGCGTTGGCCTTTTACCTGCAAAAGCGGCAACTCGCCGCCGATCATGCGCAACTCCGCGCACGTGTGGCAGTCTCGGTTGATTTCCGGGTGCGCGCCCTGAACTCAAACGCCCGCACCCACGAAGGTGCGCTGAACGCGTTACGCACCTTGTTCACGTTCTCCAGCGAGGTGAGAGAAACGGAATTTGCCGGCGCCGCGCGCGACCTGCTGCGCCGGCACCCAAGCATCGCGGCCTTGGAGTGGGCCCCGCTCGTGAAAGCCGAGGACCGCGAGGCCATCGAACGGCGGATCCGCGACGAGGTGGATGCGGATTTCATGTTCAAGGACCGTTCCGGTCCGGAGACGTTCGAGCCTTCGCCGGTCCAGGCTGCCTATCTCCCGCTCGTCTACATTGAGCCACTTGAGCCCAACCGACCCGCCCTCGGTTTCAATCTGCTTTCAGGTCGCTCGCACGCCGAGGTCCGCCTGGCTCGCTCTACGGGGCTGACAGCCATGTCACGCCTCTCCCCCCTCTTGGTGGACAACGAAACCGCCAGCGGATTCGTGGTCTACGCCCCCGTCTACGCCAGCCTGCCCTTGCCCGGCACGACTACGCCGCCCGAAGCGTTCAGGGGCATGGTCGTGGGCGTCTTTCGTCTCGACCGATTCTTCGCGGCCACTCCGGACGACGCCCTGACCAAAGGCTTCGATTTTCTCGTCACCGACCTGACGGCGCGAAGCCCCGACGGCGTGCTCGCCGTGCACTACGACGACCGGTCGACCGACACCGACGCGCCGCCCACCGTCGACCAATTCCTCACGCCTTTCGCCGTTCGCGTGCCGCTTCGCCTCTGGGAACGCGATTGGGAGCTGGTGTTCCGCCCGACTCCCGCCTGGCTCGAGGCCGCCTCCCGCCGGCAGCCGCTCGCCTTGATGGCCTTCGGCACGGTCGCCTCGGCGGCTTTCAGCCTCCTGCTCTTCTTTCGCCTGCGCTCCACGGCCCAGATCCGCCGTCAGGTGGAGGAACGAACGGCCGAGCTGCGCGCAAGCCGCGAAGAACTGGCCGGCATCATGGACCACAGTCCGAACGCAATCTTCGTCAAGGACCTCGACGGCCGCTACCTCGTCGCCAACCGAAAATTCATGGAAACGTATGGCGGTGGCCGCGCGACGGTGGCGGGCTGCACGGACGCCGATCTTTTTCCTCCGGAGTTCGCCTCGGTGTATCAGAACAGCGACGCCAGCGTGATCGCCTCGGGGAAAACCGAGACCTTCGAGGAGGTCTCCCTCGTCGAGGGCCGGCCGATCACGAGCATCGTATTCAAATTTCCGTTACGCAATGCCGCCGGGGAGGTCCGCGCCGTCGGCGGCGTGACGACTGACATCACCGGACGCAAGCAGGCTGAGGTCGACAAGCTCGCGATGGAGCGGAAGCTGCTCGAAAGCCAGAAGCTGGAGAGCCTCGGCGTGCTCGCCGGCGGCATTGCGCACGACTTCAACAACCTGCTGACCGGCATCATGGGCAACGCCAGCCTGCTCAGCTACGACCTGCCTCAAACCTCCCCTCTCCACCCCCATCTGCGTCAGATCGAGTCCGCCGCACTGAGGGCCGCCGAGCTTTGCCAGCAGATGCTCGCCTATTCGGGCAAGGGCCGGTTCGTGGTCGGTCCAATCGACCTGGGCTCCCTCGTTCAGGAGACGGTGCCGCTGCTGCGCGCGTCGATCGGGAAGTCGGTGCGCCTGCAGTTCCGCTTCGCGGAGAACCTCCCGAATGTCATGGCCGACCATACCCAGATGCGCCAGATTCTGATGAACCTGGTGATCAACGCCTCCGACGCGATTGGCGATCGCACCGGGGACATCATCCTGACCACAGGAACCGTCGAGGCCGACGCAGCCCTGTTGCGCCGCGCCGAACACGGGGCCGCCACCCATCCAGGCACGTACGTTTACCTTGAGGTCAAAGACTCGGGCTGCGGCATGAACGAAGAAACGCGCGCGCGCATCTTCGATCCGTTCTTCACGACCAAATTCGCGGGACGCGGCCTCGGCCTCGCCGCCGTGCTGGGGATCGTACGCGGGCATCAAGGAGCACTGTTCGTTGAGAGCACGGGAGGTCACGGGTCGGCGTTTCGTTTGTTTTTGCCGGCCCAATCCGCCCCGGCCGGCGTGAGCAACCGCCCTGCAACAGGAACGTCCACGCCGGCCTCCTGGCAAGTCAGTGGGCGCGTGCTGCTGGTCGACGACGAAGAAGCGGTGCGCTTCGTCGGCTCCCACATGCTGGAATCGTTCAAGCTCAACGTCGACACGGCCGCCGATGGCTCCGAGGCGCTCGCCCGCTTCGACGCCCCGGGCTCCCACTACGATGTGGTGCTGCTCGACCTCACCATGCCGGGCATGAACGGCGAGGAGGTTCTGCGACACCTCCGCCAACGACGGCCGGACCTCCCCGTTGTCCTCATGAGCGGTTACAGCGAGCTCGAAGTCTCGAACCGCTTCGCCGGCGACGGCCCCACTGCTTTTGTGCAGAAGCCCTTCTCCGTCGAAACCATGCGTTCGACGCTGCGGGGTATCCTTGGCGACGACACCCCTTGATGCGACCGCTGCGTTTGGGCCTTGGCCTGACGCGGCCTCCGCCTATCGTCCCGCCTTTCCGTGTCCTCGCCGTCCCCCGAAATTCCTGCCAAACGACCGCTGTCCCTCGGGGTCATTTTCCTGACGCTGTACATCGATCTGATCGGGTTCTCGATCATCTTCCCTCTCGCGCCGGACCTGCTTCGTTACTACCTCGCGTTGGAGGGACATGAAGGTCTGCTCGGCTGGTTGCTGGGACACATCTCGTCGGTCGCCAGTGCCCTGGGCAACGAAACCCACCTTCCGGAAGTGCTGTTCGGCGGCGTCATCAGTTCGCTGTTCTCCGTGCTGCAGTTCATCTTCGCCCCGTTCTGGGGCAGCCTGTCGGACCGTCGCGGGCGGCGTCCGGTGCTGCTTCTCACCGTCGCCGGAACGACGGCTAGTTATTTTCTCTGGATGGTGAGTGGTTCGTTCTGGGTTTTCCTCGTGGCACGCCTGCTCGCCGGTGCCTTCGGAGGCAATCTCTCGGTTGCGACCGCTGCGGTGGCGGATGTCACGACCCGCGCCGAACGCTCCAAAGCGATGGGCCTGGTCGGCGCAGCCTTCGGCTTGGGCTTGGTGACGGGCCCGTTGATCGGTGCCTTCTCCGCCCGCATCAATCTACTCGAGTTCAGCCCCGGGCTGGCGGCGTGGGGCGTCAATCCGTTCACCATGGCCGCGCTGGTTGCCTGCCTGCTGGGCGTAATCAATCTGGTGTGGATCCGCGCCCGCTTCGCCGAGACCCTCGCCCCGGAGGCTCGAGGTCGCAGCGAGACTCCGCGTCTGCGCAATCCCATCGGGGCCATCCTGGGCCTCACCAATGTCGGGGCGCGACGCGCCAACCTGGTGGCATTCGTTTATGCACTGGCCTTTGTGGCGATGGAAACATCGCTCGTTTTCGTGAGCGCGGAACGCTTTGCCTACACCGCGCGCGAAAACGGTCTGCTGATGGGATTCCTCGGTGTCTGCTCGATCCTCACGCAAGGAATTCTCGTGCGGAAGCTGCTGGCAAAACTTCCCGAGAAGACCGTGCTGCTCACCGGTCTCATCTGCTCGACACTCGGCCTGCTCTCGATCGGCTTCGCGGCCTCCGAATTCGTACTCTACGCCGGCGTGGCCTTGCTGGCCGTCGGCGGGGGTTTGGTGAATCCGTCGACCACCGGCCTCATTTCGCTCTATGCCGGGGAAGAAGAACAGGGGCGCGTGCTCGGCATTTTCCGCTCGCTCGGTTCCCTCGCTCGTGCCGTGGCTCCCCTCCTGGCGGGGGCCATTTACTGGACCCTGGGAGCCTCCACCCTCTACGCCGGGGCTGCCGTGCTCGCGACCGCCGCCGCACTTTTCAGTTTGCGCCTGCCCCGCCCGCAAAAATGAACCCGGCACCCGCTCACGAGGAGCGCGGTCTCCCGACACCCCGGCCAACCAAACGGCGAGCGCTTCCGCTTGGAACACCGCCCGGTCGCGCCCACGTGCGCCTGCCGGCCTTCATCGCCAGCCTGCTCGCTGCGCTGCTGACTTTTTCCGGTTGCACCACCGTTGCGCCCCACACCGGCCCCGGGCCTCAACGGACCCGGCTCAGCGAGCCAATGGTCATTTTACCCGGGCGCCTCATCGGCAATCATCTCGTGATCGAAACGCCCGTCGATCGATCCGGCACGGCCCATTTCCTGATCGATACCGGGTCGTCGGTCACGCTGATCGCCCCGGAATTCGCCGCACGCCTTGGCACCGGACCAGCCCGCGGCGCTCCGCATATTCGCGTTCGCACCGCTTCGGGCGCATTCGCGACGCTCCCAGGTGTCACGCTTCGACGCCTGACGCTGGGCGGTGCTCGCTTTGAACAGGTGCCGGCGCTGCTTTACGATACCACCGAGCTCTCCGCCCACCTCGGCGTGCGGATCGATGGGATTCTCGGGTTCCCCCTGTTCCGAGACACCGTGCTTTCCTTGGACTACCCCCGAGAGCGGCTGATTCTCACCTCGCCCGAATCCCCTCAACTGGTGCCAGGGTCATCGTTCTCCTTCAGCCCCGCGAATCGGGTGCCCCTCATTCCGATCCAGCTTCATAACCGCACCGTCTACGTGCTGATCGATTCCGGTAGTGACGGTCCGCTCAACCTCAACCCGCTGGGGCTGGATCTTAACTTCGTCCATGGCCCGCGCCCGGGGGCCACCGTCTCCACGCTCGCAGGAGACCGCACGCAAAAGATCGGCCGGCTCGACGCTGACGTAACGATGGGCAGCTATCGCCTTCCCCAGCCGGTAGTCGATCTCACCGATCAGCTGTCGTCTCTCGGTGGCGGCATTTTGCGTCACTTTAGCCTCACGTTCGATCAACGGCGCGGCACCGCCACCTTCTATCGCGAGTCGACCGCCCCGCTTCGCCTGCCTCCGGTGCGCTCCGTCGGCCTAGGTTTTTCACGCACCCCCGCCTATTGGCGCGTAGCCCGCGTGATCGCCGACTCGCCTGCAGAGGGCGCCGGCGTTCTCCCGGGCGACTTGGTAACGCGGATCAATGGACAATCAGTGGAAAACTGGGACCTCCACCGCTACGAAACATTGCTGCGCACCGCGCCTTGGGTGGAATTCACCTTCCTCCACGGCCGCGAGGAAACGACAGGGCGAATCAGCGTGGCAGACTTGGTCCCGTAATAGGGAGGAACCCAAATAGGCCTATTTTTTTGTCGGGTTATCTTACACTCCGGCAAAAA
>JBBQUU010000043.1:0-42951 GCA_038212175.1 Opitutales bacterium
GTCGGCGCGGCGCTTTTCTTCCTGACTCTTCGGCGGACGGCCCGCGCGGAGGCGAAGGGGGGGCCACCGCATCGGTGAAGAGATTTCTTGAACAAAAGGTTGGCTATCGCGCACGGCCCGGGCGCGATCCTTAAATACCAATGGAGGGCGCGGGGGCGCGGCGATGCTGTTTCCCAAGCCGATGGGCGAGGCTTTGCGGGAGGACGGAAGGACTGACCGATGCTGACAGTTAACCCGTAAAGTACTGGGTAAGGGAATCGCGTTCGGCCCGAAGGTTTACAGGAGTTCGCAGAGAGCGCAGAGAACACCGTGGGGATAAGACCTTCGGCACTGCCGGGTCGGGGCGGGTGGGCGATGCTGCCGCTGCCTATTCGGTGGGCAACACTCGATCCCCGCAAAATAGCAGGGCCGCCGCCCGGTCAGCGGCGGCGTGCGCGGAAGCGAAGCAGGACGCCGAGACCGACGAGCATCAGCAGGTAGGTGGACGGCTCGGGCACGGCGGCCCACTGGACGGAATTCTGAAACAGGCGCGAGAGGTGGGTGTCGGCCAAGCCGAGCGGGCCCATGGTTGTGGAAAACTGCAGCGCCCGACCCGCGCCATACTCCCAGCCCACGAGACCGGCCCCGCCCGCTCCGCCGGTGCTCGTGTAAAAGACAGATGCGCCGGGCTTGGCCGTAAAGAACGATTCCACTCCGGCAAAGTTGTCCCCCGAAAACGTAAACGAGGCCGGCAGGCCGGCGTTGAGTGTGGCGTTGGCCGTCGCCTGGGAGTAGGCGATGGTGGAGCCGCCGGTGTACTGCGTGGTGGATACGACCGGCAGGATGGGTCCGAGATTGACGAAATTGTTGGAGCCGACCTTCCAATTGGTCCACTCAGCGGTGACCAGACCCCCGCCTGCTCCCACAAAATTAACCAAGGACGTCTGGGCCGTCAGGGACATGTCCCCGCTGTTCCAGTTGTTGTTGGGAAACAGCAAAACGACATCGATGCCCGTCAGTTCGGTGGCGGAGAATGCGGCGAATTGACTGCCCACCACCACCGACGCACCACCGGTTTCGAGCACGCCCTTGGTTTGCGTATCAAGGGTGGCGTTGCCCGTGGAAAGCAACAGGACCGTTTGTCCGGGAAGCACTGCCGGAGTCAGCAGGGCCAGAAGCACACAGAGGGCGAATGGTAGCTTCATCTCGGCGCACCATAGCGATGGGGCCGCCCTTCTCAAGTTGTCTTTTAGGCGGCCGGGCAGGGGGGCGGGCAAAATCATTTTACGGCTGGCTCGCTGTAGCCGGGCGCGTTGAGCCCGGACCGCGGTCAGCGCCCGCGGCTACACCCTGAAGCCGCAGTGAGCCACGCTCGCGAGAATCGCAGAATGAATCTGCCCTGCAGGGGGGCCTACTCACGGCAACGCGCGGAGGGACCCGCGCGTCCACCTGCCTCGAACCCGGCGACAAGAGTGTCGCCGCTCCTTGAAACCATGAAAAAGCCCCGCGCCTTATCGGTCGCGGGGCTTTGAATTTTTTTAAGATTTGGCCGGTTGGGATTTAGGATTTCCCGACGCAGCCGCGTCGGGCCTTATTTGCTGTCGGCCACGGCCGCCTGGGCGGCCGCGAGGCGGGCCACCGGGACGCGGTAGGGAGAGCAGGAGACGTAGTTCAGGCCGATCTTGTGGCAGAACTTGACCGAATCCGGATCGCCACCGTGCTCGCCGCAGATGCCGAGCTTGATGTCGGGGCGGGTCTTGCGGCCCTTCTCGATCGCGATCTTCATGAGCTGGCCGACGCCCGTCTGGTCGATCGAGGCGAAGGGGTTCTTCTTCATGATCTCGGTCTCCTGGTAGGTGCCGAGGAAGGAACCGGAGTCGTCGCGCGACATGCCGAGCGTGGTCTGCGTGAGATCGTTCGTGCCGAAGCTGAAGAATTCGGCCGTCTCGGCGATTTCGTCGGCGGTGAGCGCGCCGCGCGGAACCTCGATCATCGTGCCGACCTGGTAGGCGAACTTCACCTTCTTCTCGGTCATCACCGCCTTGGCGACGGTGTGGACGATCGCGACCTGTTCATCGAGCTCCTTCTTGAAGCCGACGAGCGGGATCATGATCTCGGGCTTGGCCTTGATCTTGGCCTTCGCGCACTCGGCGGCGGCCTCGAACACGGCGCGGGCCTGCATGCGGGTGATCTCCGGATACTTGATGCCGAGGCGGCAGCCGCGGAAGCCGAGCATCGGGTTGAACTCGTGCAGCTCGTGCACGCGGGACATGATCTTCTCGACGGCGATGCCGAGCTTCCGCGCGAGGTCCATCTGCTGCTCCTTGGAGTGGGGCAGGAACTCGTGCAGCGGGGGATCGAGGAAGCGGATCGTAGCGGGGAAGCCCTTGAGCGCCTTGAAAATGCCGAGGAAATCGGCGCGCTGGTAAGGGAGCAGCTTGGCAAGCGCCTTCTCGCGGTCGGCGAGGTTGTCGGCGAGGATCATCTCGCGCATGGCGTCGATGCGGTCGCCCTCGAAGAACATGTGCTCGGTGCGGGTCAGGCCGATGCCGACGGCGCCGAACGCGATCGCGTTTTCGGTCTGCTCGGGCGTGTCGGCGTTGGTGCGGACCGAGAGCTTGGTGGCTTGCGAGCACCACTTCATGAGCTGGTTGAAGCTCTTGAACTTCTCTGTGGCTTGGGCGGCCTTGTCGCCGTTGAGCAGGCCGGCGATGATCTCGGACGGAGCCGTCTTGATCTGGCCGGCGTAGACCGTGCCGGCGGTGCCATCGATCGAGAGGAAGTCGCCTTCGTTGAAGGTGTGTCCGCTCACGGAAACGGTCTTCTTCTCGTAATTGATCGAGAGAGCGGCGGCGCCGCACACGCAGACCTTGCCCATCTGGCGGGCAACGAGGGCGGCGTGCGAGGACACACCACCGCGGGCGGTGAGGATGCCCTCGGCGGCGATCATGCCGCGGAGGTCTTCCGGGGAGGTCTCGATGCGAACGAGGAGGACTTTTTCGCCCTTCTCGGCGGCCTGCACGGCCCGGTCGGCGTTGAAGTAAACCTTGCCCGTGGCGGCGCCGGGGCCGGCGGGGAGGCCGGTGGCGATGACGGCGGCCTTCTTGACCTCGGAGAGATCGAAGATCGGGGCGAGCAGCTGTTCGAGCTGGTCGGCCGGGTTGCGCATGATGGCCGTCTTCCAGTCGATGAGCTTCTCCTTCACCATATCGATGGAGAACTTGAGCGCGGCGGCGGCGGTGCGCTTGCCGTTGCGCGTCTGGAGCATGAACAGCTTGCCATCCTGGATGGTGAACTCGACGTCCTGCACATCCTTGAAGTGCTTCTCGAGCGTGGCGCGAACCTTGAGCAGTTCGGCGTAGGACTTCGGCATGACGTCCTTGAGCTTGAGCACGGGCTCGGGCGTGCGGACGCCGGCGACGACGTCCTCACCCTGCGCGTTGACGAGGAACTCGCCGTAGAATTCGTTGTCGCCGTTGGCCGGATTGCGGGTGAACGCGACGCCGGAGCCGGAGGTCTCGCCGGTGTTGCCGAAGACCATGGCCTGCACGTTGACGGCGGTGCCCCACTCGGAGGGGATGTTGTACTTGCGGCGATACACGATCGCACGGTCGTTCATCCAGGAACCGAAGACCGCGCCGGCGGCGCCGCGCAGCTGATCCCATGGATCGTTCGGGAAGGACTTGCCCGTGCGTTCCTTGACGAGGGCCTTGAAGCGCTTGACCAGTTCCTTCTGGTCGTCGGCGGTGAGCTTGGCGTCCTCGATGTCGCCGTGATACTTCTCGTGCTTGAAGCTCTCGATGACCGTCTCGAACGGCTCATGGTGCTCGCCTTCGCGCTTCTGCACACCCATGACGACGTCGCCGTACATCTGGATGAAGCGGCGGTAGCAATCCCAGGCGAAGCGCGGGTTGTTGGTGGTGTTCTCGAGCGCGATGACCGACTGGTCGTTGAGGCCGAGGTTGAGAATGGTGTCCATCATGCCCGGCATCGAGTCGCGGGCGCCGGAGCGGACGGCAAGAAGCAGCGGCATGCCGGAGGTGGCGCCGAACTTCGTGCCCATGATCTTCTCCATATTGATCACTCCGGCTTCCATCTGGCTTTGGAGCGAGGCCGGGTACGTGCGCTTGTTGGCGTAGTAGTAGGTGCAGACCTCGGTCGTGGCCGTAAAGCCGGGAGGTACGGGCAGGCCGATGCGCGTCATTTCGGCGAGGTTGGCGCCCTTGCCGCCGAGAAGGTTTTTCATGCCGCCGTTGCCGTCGGCTTTGCCGGCGCCCCACGTATAGACGTATTTGGGGCCTTTTGCGGAGGCGGGTTTCTTGGAAGGCGAGGCCTTCACGGATTTGCCCGCTTTGGCGGACTTCTTGGCTTTGGATTTAACGGCCATGTTGTGGGTGATGTATGGGTTGAAAAACGAACGCGTTGCCGAACGGCACAAAGGCAGGAGCCAATAGGGCGGGCCCGGGGGCTGTCAACGGCGGAGCGGGCGAAGGTTCGGCTCCGGGTTCGGGAGATCCGACGGATCGGATTGATTGGACGGATTGGACGGATCGCTTTTGGGGTGCGCGCAATTCCTCGCTTCCCCTGCGGAGGAAAACCCTCAACATGCCCACTCCCTCGTTACCCATGGCCGAACCCAGCGATCAACCCGACTACGACGACCACCCGCCCGAAGAGGAGCCGCCGGCGCCCGGGCGCGAAAAGCCCATGGGCTTTTTCGACCATTTGGAGGAATTGCGCTGGACGCTGGTGAAGTGCGCCCTGGCCTTCGCGTTTTTCGCGATCATCATCGCTCTTTCGATGAAGCAGTTCAACGAGGCCATCATGTGGCCGCTGCATCACGTGCAGGATCGCATGTACCCCAAGACCTTCGCTCTCGATCTGGGCACGATCTCCATTATGGAGCCGTTCACCATCATCATTCAGATGTGCTTGATGGGGGGGCTGACGATGGCTGCGCCCTTCATGCTCTTTTTCGTGGGTCAGTTTGTGGCCCCCGCGCTCAACCCGAAGGAAATGAAGATGGTGCTCCCGACCGCATTCCTCGGGCTTCTGCTGTTTCTCGCCGGGGCTGCCTTTAGTTTTTTCCTGCTCGTGCCGAGCACGATCCGGGTGTCGCTGGAGTTGAACGATCTCTTCGGCTTCACCCAACGCTGGACGCCGGGCGCCTACTACAGCCTGCTCACCTGGCTGACGTTGGGGGTGGGCGCGGCGTTCGAGTTTCCGCTGCTCATTGTTCTCATGGTCTACATGGGTTTCGTCACCGTGACGAAGCTGCGGAGCTGGTGGCGTCACGCGCTCGTCATCGTGTTTGTGATCGCGGCGATCGTCACGCCCACGCCCGATCCTGTGACCCAAACCATGCTGGCTTTGCCGCTCTACGGCTTATACTGGCTGGCGATCGCGATCTCCTCCCGCGTGGAGAAACGCAACGCGTCGGCGTAACGCTGCCTTCGGGAGTGCTGCGCCGATTCGCGCGCGCTTCCCAGACGATTATTTCTTGAGCTTTGCAACGACCTCGGGGTGGTCGTCGAGGTAGCGGTTGAGTTTCTCCAAGGCGGCAAAGGTCTCGGTGCTGACGTGATGTTCCATGCCTTCGACGTCGTGGCCGATCACGGCTTCTTCCAATCCGAGATGCCGGAGGAAATGAGTGAGCAGTTCGTGCCGATGGGCGATGCGTTGGGCAACCTCTTCGCCGACGCCGGTGAGGACCATGCCGCGGTACTTTTCGTACTTCACGAGACCCTCTGCGTCCAGGCGTTGCACCATGGTGGTGACGCTGGCCTGGGAAATCTTGAGTTCTGCGGCGATGTCGACGACCCGCGCGTACCCCTTGGTCTTGATCAGTTCACTGATCCGCTCGAGGTAATCCTCCACTGCGGCGGTGGTGCGCGGCAGGGAAGGTGTTGGTTGCTCGGTCACGCGCCGAGAGGAAGTCACGCCGCGCGGGCAGTCAAAGCCAAAGCCCGGCAAAGCGCCGGTTCACTTGCGCGCGTTGAGGACCTTCTGGTGGCGAAACACCATGCGGAACATCCAGCATGCGAGCCAAAAGACGCCGCTCAGGCAGGCTGAAGTCAGGCCGGCCCAGATGAAGACGCTGGAGGCGTTGTTCGAGGGCACGTGCGAGCGAAGGATCGTGAACATGAACGCGAAAAACGCGCCGACCACAATCACATCGACCACAAAGTCGAAGGGCTTGACGTACTTGGTTTCAGGCTGGGCCATGCGGCGAAGGGAGGCGAAGATATGCCCCGTTGTCCAATGGAAAGTAGGGGTCGATGCGACCCTCACTTCACGAGCACGGCCTGCTGTTTCCTTCCGCTCTGCCCGTAGGTCTCGATCGCCTTGGGCATGGCGTCGAGCAGGCGGATCATGCGTTCGGGATTTGAAGGGTGGGTGGACAGCCAGGCGGGCGGAAGCGGCTTGCCCGCCGATTCGGCCTCGAGCTGCTCGATGACCCTCACGGATTCCTCCGGATTGTAGCCCGCGCGCGCCATGTAGATGAGTCCGATGTGGTCGGCCTCGAGTTCTTTTTTTCGGTCGTAGGCGAGCACCCGCATGCCGGTTGTCAGGTCGTAGGCGCCCAGGACGGCCGAGCCGGCGACGGGGTTTACGCCCGTGCCGATCATCGCCACGCTCCCCGCGATGCTTCCGCCCTCGACCAGCATCTGTTGCGAGATTCGTTCGTGCACGTGTTTGGCGGTAACGTGGGCGATTTCGTGAGCAATCACGGAGGCGAGCTGGTCGTCGTTCTTTACCACCTTAAAGAGTCCGGAAAAGACGCCGACTTTGCCGCCTGCCATGGCGAAGGCGTTGATCTGCTGGGGCACCTCGAAGACGACGAACTCCCAGTCGGCATCCGGCATGTCCCAAAACACCACGCGGGAAATGCGTTCGCCGACCCGGTTGAGGGCGGCAATGTGGTCGGCGTTACGCGAACGCGGGTAGGCCGACTTCATCTTGTCGAACTCGGCCACGCTCATCTCCGTGACCTGCTTCTCGTTGACGATGTTCACCGCCCGGCGCCCGGTGACAGGGACTTTATAGCAACCCGAGATCAAACCGGCCAGGACCACGACAAAGATAAGGGAGAAGGTTTTTCGAGCACGCATGGTGAGGAATAAGTACCTGCTCGTGAGGCTAGCCGGGAATGGTGGTTTCGCAAGCGGTCCGGACTTGAGGGCAGACCGCGTGATTTTGGCTTTGAGACATTTGCCTTTTCTCTCATGCTTCATCATGGTCTGGAGCATCCGAAGCTCTCCTCTTTGCGTTTGTCCGGCAAATCAGGGAACAGGTCGGAATGAATCCCCTCTCACTGTTGAAATGTATCGAGTGTTGAAATCTTATGGCCGACGAAAATGACCCGCTAGTTGGCAGGAAGCGCCGCATCATTCACTGGAACCCGGACGCGGATCGTGGCCCGGTCAAGCGGCGATGGACATGGCAGCGCATCGCGGCGTGGTCCGTGGGCGGCTTCGTGGGATTGTTCCTCGTTGCCGCGATCACGATCCGTGTCGCGAAGGCGGTGTTTGGTCCGGAGCTGTTTCAATCCGGCCCGGCGGTGGCGGCCGATCAGTCGGCGCCGAACGATCCCAACCTCGCGTTCGTGAGCCGCTCGAAGGCGGAACTCTCACGCGAGACGGCGGACCGTGCGTTGAACGAGCTGCGTCGTCTGCCGCAGGATCATCCCGTCCAATTGCAGCGCCTGGTGCTGATGCAAAAAGCCTACCTCGGCGGCGAGTCGCTTCTTTCCTCCGGCGAATACGGCAAGGCCTTCGCTCATTTTGAGACGCTCAACCGCGAGATCGATGCCTTCAGCCGCTCGGTGAAGGACAAGCAGGAGGCGCAGGAGGCGTACGACGCGATCTTGGTGAAGATCCGGGATCTCGATCGCGCCCGAAGTCTTGCTCCCCAGATGCTCGACGCGGCTTTCGCTGCGGCCGGCACGGGTCAGGAGTTCATGAGCAACGGCAATTTCGGCGCCGCGAAACAGCGTTTCAAAGAAGGTTTTGCCGAGCTGACGAAGGCCGAGAATCTGCTGGAAGAGTTTGTGCAGACCAATCTGCTCGCGGGACAGGAAGCCCTCGGCCGCGGCAATCGCGCCGACGCGGCCACGGCCTTCCGCGCCGCGTTGGAAAAATCGCCGGGCAACGAAGTCGCGCTGCAGGGCCTCGCGCGCTCCGAGACCATCGACCGGGTCTACGCGCTCCTCGAACAAGCCCGCGGCTTCGAGGCCCAGGCGAAGTATGTCGAGGCGGCCGAGGCCTTCGGGAAAGCCTTTGCCCTCGACGGATTCTCCGCCTCCGCCCAGCAGGGCCAGGCCCGGGCCCTGCGCCTGGAGAAGGAGACCCGTTTCAATGTTGCATTCGAGAACGCCGGGGCCGCCTTCAAGCGCCGCGACTGGCCCGTCGCCATCGCCGGCTACGAGTCTGCGCTCGAGGTGTATCCAGATAAACAGGACGTGCGTGACCTGCTCAAGTCCGCCAGGGACAATGCCCACGCCGATGCCGTTCAGAACGCGTTGGCGAAGGGATTCGAGCATGAAAATCGCTACGAGTGGGCGGCAGCCCGGGTGGCGTATGACAAGACGATGCAGCTTGATCCCAACCAGGCCGAGGCCAAGGAAGGCTACGCGCGCAGCGGACGGATCATTCGTGCGCTCATCGAGTACGACAAGCTGATCGAGGTTGCCGAGGAGCGCGCCTCCCGCGCCGAATTCCAGCCCGCGATCCGCACCTTCAACGAGGCCATGGCGGTCAAGCCCTCTTACCTCGCGAACACCGAACGCGTGAATCAGCTGCACCAGCTGCTGATGGCTCAGAGTATGCCGGTCGACGTGACATTCGCTTCCGACGGGAGGACTTGGGTGTCGATTTCCAATTACCGACTGCTGGGGAAGATCGATTCGCAAACGGTCAAGATCCTCCCGGGTGACTACGAGATCGTGGGCCGGCGAAAAGGTTATCAAGATGTACTTCTCCTTCTCCAAGTGCGGAACGGAGCACCCCCGCCCGTGGTCTCCGTGATCTGCCGGCTCCGGCAGGACCGGTGATCTTCCTCCTCCTTTACCCATGAATCGCCCCACCTTTGCCTTTGCGGTTTTTGTCGCGGTCGCGCTCCCGGGCGCCGCCCTGCTGACGGCCCAGCCGACCACCCGTTCAGCCCAACCGAGCACCCGTTCAGCCCAACCGGTCACCCGTTCAGCCCAACCAGCGACTCGCACGGCGCAACCTGTCAGTGCGGCCCGGCCGTCCGAGGCGGTTTCGGCCAAGAGCGGCATTCCGGATCCCGTCCTGTTTGATGGATCCAAAATGGAACCGGAGAAGCGTCCTGATCGAGGCATGCTCGCCGAGTTTGAAATGCCGGGCGGAGAGAATCCTTCCGAGCGCGTAGGCGGGCCCGCCGGCGGGCAACCGGGCGGTGAAGAAGGGGAAGCGGGTGGTGGTGGAGGAGCGCAGCGGGAGCAGTCCGCCATGGCCGCGGGCCGCAGTCCGGTTGAGAACGATCCGAATGCGAAGGCTGAAGGTGCGAGCGCCCAAAACCTGGAGATTCCCGAAGGAGCCCAGGCAGACCAATCGGCGGCGCAGGCTTCGAAGCCGCAGGACGTTTCGTTGGGCGATGCGGCCATGCAGATCCAAACCACGCCCAACCAGCAGAACACCGTCGGCTCGCAGCAACAGCAACAGGCGGCGACCAACACCCAGCAGTACGAAAAGGGCGCGGCTCAGGGCAATCAGAAGGGCGACAACAACAACCGCGGGCTCGAGCGTGGTCAGTCCGTGCCGCAGGGCCTTTAAGTCGTCACCTGATCCTTTACTTTTGTGAATACCCTTCGCTCCTGGTTGCTCCCCTCGGTCGCGATTGTTTTCGCGGTGTCCGCGTCCGCCAAGACGGTCATCTATCCCGTGGAGGCGGTGGCCGATTTCTGGAAGCTCGACGCCAAAGGCTTCGAGGAAAAATACAGCGGCATCAACATCACGGGAATGGGTGTGGGCGACGAGGGCTGGTACATCCGTTATCGGCATGAAAACCTCACCCTTCTCTTCGGACCCACGGCCGACCGCGAAGAGGCGCGCAAGCGCATGTGGGAGCTGGAGGAGGTGCGTTCGGCGGTGATTCGCCAGCGGCAGAATCTTGCGACCAGTCAGGTTGACATGGTGCGATTCGATTTTTCCGGTGTGTATGGCGCGCGCGGCGACGGCAGTGGCGGACGCATCAGTGCGGACGGACGACACGGGCCCGATGGCGACCTTGACGGCGACGGCATACCCAATGCCCAGGATCCCGACATGGATGGTGATGGCGTGCCCAATGAGCAGGACGGGGACATGGACGGCGACGGGGTGCCCAACGATGTCGACGAGTATCCTTACGGTAATGGCAACGCCCAAGGTTTGGGCGGCGGTCAAGGGCAGGGCCAGCAAGGCCAGTCGGGTCAACAGCAGGGCAACCGCGTCAGCCGCGATGGCCGCAGCGGACCCGATGGCGATCTCGATGGTGACGGCGTGCCCAACGCGCAGGACGGGGATATGGATGGCGATGGCACCCCCAACGCGCAGGACGGCGACGCCGATGGCGATGGGACTCCCAATTCGCGCGACGATTATCCCTATGGTACGAACGACGGAACGTTGAGCTCAGACGGCCAGCAGCAGGGTCAGCAAGGTCAGCCCGGACAACCCGGCCAGCAGCCGTCTCAGATGGGCCAGCAAGGCCAGCAGGGGCAACCCAGTCAGCAGCAGCAACGGCAGCAGCAGCAACAGGGTCAGCAAGGTCAGCCCGGCCAGCCATCGTCCCCGAGCCAACAGGGCCAGCCTGGAAGCCCCAGCCAACCGTCGACGCCCGGTCAGCCGGGTAGCCCGAGTGCGCCCAATCCGCTCGAAGCCCTGCTCGGTCTCTTCCGCCGCGCCCTTGGTCTCTAAGTTGTAGCGGCGGCTTTCCCCAGCCGCTCGGGCAGAGACGAGCGAAAGGTGATCGCATGGACGTCCGCCCTGGCGCGGGCGCGCCGCGTGGGGGCACGCATCTACAATTAGAAGGGTGACGCGCAGGACGACGGCGTTGCCCGCTTATCTGGCGTTCAGACTCAGAGGTCGCGGAGCGCGATGAAAGCGCCGCCGTGCTGGTAGGTGGCCTCGCGCATCAGGTTCGCGTACTTCAGACCCGTGTTGCCGGGCGAGAGGTGGTAGCGGACGGCGGTGGGAAACCCGATCGCGTTGATCACGATCCGCCGGTTTCCGTTCTCGTCCGCAGGATTCAGTTGATCGAGACGGCGCAGGACCGCGTCGGCGGTGCCGGTGAACTCATCCCCGAGAATGTAGATCGCCATCTTCATGTCCGGATCGTTGGCGTCGTGCAGACGCGTGATCGCCTGGTAGATTCCCGGCACGGGATTACTGTTGCTGAAATTATCGTAGCGCTGAAGCGCGAGGCGGAGCGCGTTGCGGACCTCCGGGCTGTCCGGCAGCCATTGGGCCGTGGTGGCGCGTCCGCCAAAGACGAAGCGGCCGTCGGCGTCGAGCACCTGCACGCCCTTGACTTGCGGATACGCTTCCAAGACTTCGCCAAACTTCTGAATGACGGCAGGCCAGAAGAGTCCGCTGTTCGGGTTGCGCATGCTGCCCGACGTGTCGACGACGAAGGCGATGTAGTTGCTGCCCACGGGAAGGCCCACCGGAGCCGGGTCGACATTGCGCAGGATCATCTCCGGCTTTTTCTGCACGGCGGCGATCGATTTCTTCATTAGATCGACCTCGACGAGCAGCGCCTGTTTGCCGGCGTCCTGATATTGGACCTGCTGTTCGAGTTCATCGAGCAGGGACTTGAGGGTCTCCTTCTTGGTGATCTCCGCCTCGATTGCCGATCGTGCGCTGGCCTTGCGCAGCAGCTCCTCCTTGCGGGTGCTTGTTTCGGCTTGCGTGGCCAATCGGGCGAGCATGATCCGCTGCAAACTTTCCTTCACGTTGCGGATGGCTTCGGTCTGGGACCCCATGGTGAGCACGAACAGCAAAATGATGGCTCCGAATCCGCAGCAAATGCAGTCGAGGAACGAGAGGCTGAAGAGGGAGACGTTGCGACGGTAAATCATGTGTCGGGCCAGGATTTCGAGGGGCTGACCAGCGCCCCGCGGGTGTTGTTGCCCAGTTCCCAGAAAAGGGCGGGACCGGCGGGGTCGCCGCTGAAAGGGAAGAGGATGGTGCTCACCGGAATCCGGGGAGGCAGCTGGCGCGCCGCGATCTCAAAGAAGCGGACCCGCTGCTCTTCGCCCACGGGACCTGAGCTGACGAAGGAGTCGCTCATGGTCGGGAGTCCGTCGGTGATCAGCACGATGCTGTCGGGCAGACGGGGCATGAACCGTACGGTCGTGAACGCTCGCTCCATGTTGGCGGCGCCCTGGGGCACGACAGACCTCAATTTCGTGACCACTTCGCCGATGGTCTGCTGGTCCTTCGGACTAAACCACTCGTCGGCGCGCGCAGGCAGAATGGGCGTGGTCTCCTGGTTGAAGAGCAGGATCTGGAAGCGTGTTTCCGGGTCGAGCGATGCGATCAGCCATTCGATCGCGCGAAGGGTGCGCTGCCATTTCGGGGCCTCGCGCTTCTGGAAATCGGGATCTCCCAGGCGGGCCGCAGCGGCGTCGATGGTGTCGTCGAGCATACTGCCGGACGCACGGACGAGGAAGAGCACGTAGTCGCCCTCCATCCGGATGCCAGTCAGGTACTGACGGCGGTCGACGTTGGGAATGGGCAGGGGAGGGGTTTCGTCCTGCGTGGGCATGGCCTGCTGCTCTTCCATGAGTTTGGCCATGGCGTCCTTGAGCGTGGACAGCTGCTGGAGGAGGAGTTGAAGTTCATTTTTCCTCTGCGTGACCTTCAGTTCGTCCTGGGAGTTCTGCTCGCGCAGGCTGACGAGGTCGAGGTCGTCGATGGCCAGGGATTTTGCCATGCGTTCAATCACCTCACGGTCTACGCTGATCTCCTTTTCCATGCGCGCGATGCGATCGCGCATTTCCGTGAGATCGCGTTCGTTGAAGTCGGTGCGCTGGCCGGTGGTCAGGATGAACAACAGCAACACCGCTCCGAAACCGCAGCAGATGCAGTCCATGAACGACATGCTGAAGACCTCAACTTCGCGGCGTTTCTTGGCGAGCATGGCGATGTTTCCGGGAGAGGAGTCAGACGGGTGGCTGGCGCGTCAGCGCCCGTGGCCGTTGGCCAGCGTATCCTTGCAATAGGCGAACAGAAGCTCGGCGTTGATCGTACCGCTGCGCAGCGCGAGCCGGTCCCCGGCGGATACGGTGGGTGGCGGCTCGGCCGGTGAGGAGCCGGGTACTTCGAGGCGCAGGCCATCGCCTTCGCGAAGCACACGCACGACGTAGTCGCCCACGGCGTTGAATGAATCCGGCAGTGAGACGTCGACTCCGGACAGCGCGTGGCGGGTGCCGAAGGTGATGCCGTTGGTGCCGATGGCGTGGCCGATTCCTTCGACGATCACGTGCGAGGGCGACGGGCGTTCACCCACCTCGGAGGGGCGATGCAGCACGGACTCCACCGGCAGGTCGTGGCTGGCGACGTGGTGCAGGGGGACGGCGATATCGACGCCGACATCCGCGAGGTCCTCGACCGGCGGCCAGTCTTGGGCGAGGGTGGCGGCGCCAAGCGCGGCGGCGCCCGAGCGAAGCGCGAAGACGCGGGTGAAGCCGGCGTCGCGCAGCCGCGGACGCAACCCATCGAGACGGGCGGCGCGCGCACTGAGCGAAAGCACGCACCGCGAAGGGGCGAGGCCGGCGTCCTGCGTGATGGCGGTGACACCTTGCACGATCGCCTGGTCGAAACCCTGCAGGTCCGTCTCCAGTTGCGTGCGCGTCGCCACCATCTGGTAGGAGCGATGGCCGGTGTTGAGCTGGTAGAGGAATTCGCGGTCGCCCAGCGACGGGGCGAGCAGGAACTGCTTGGTTTGATCGTAGAAGGCCTGCTCCAGGCGGCGATCCTCGTGAATGTCGAATGCGGTGTGGCGGAGAAAGCGGTTGCCCATGGCGTTCTTCAGCTGGCGCAGGATTTGCGCGTAGCCGGCCTGAGGGACGTGGTGATAGTGCGAGCGGGTGAGCGAGGTGTCCTGCCGGAGCACCGAGATTTCGGTGCCGTGGAGATGCACGTCGACATGGACGATGGGAACGCCGCGGGGAAATTCGCGCGCCGCCGGTTCCCATAATGCGGCGCAGGCCATGTCGACGATGCGCACGAGCGGGAGCTTGAGTTCCTCCGCCATGCCCAGCAGCAGCCCGACCTTCTCGTCCTCCGTGGCCTGATCGCGCAGGTAGCGACCGGGAACGGCGAGGACCACTTTGTCCGGGGAACCCACCTCGTCTCGCAGGCGCTTCAGGTAATCGCTCAGGTAGTAATAGGCGAGTTGGGAGAAGGAGTAGTTCGCGCCGCCGGGCTCGGCGAATTCGGACGCCTCGTGAGAAAGTTTTTCCCAGAAAAGATGGCTCACCAGCCGAGGCTGTTCGAACCACACGGCTTCGGCTTCCGGGCCGAAGGCGAGGCGGTCGCCCCGGCGATGGCTGACGGCGGGCCAACCCAGTTCATGACCCGGAGCGAGGGGGCCGACGAGGCGGGAGGAATCTCCGTCCTCGCTGGCGGACAGGAAGCCTGCGTCACACAATTCGATGCCAAGTACGTTCATGAAGGGTCTTGGTTCAGAGCACGGTGCTGGTTTCCTCCTGCGACGGGACCTTCATCACATCGATGAGTTTCTCTCGGCAATAGGTTTGCAGTTCCAGAATGAGCCCTTCCTGGCGGGCCTGGAGCATGTGCATGATGAACATCAGGAAGACGGAAAGGACGAGGGCGACGAGGGTGGAGTTAAAGGCGAGACCGAGGGAGTTCGTCACGCCGGAGAGGTCGCCCTTGATCGCCTGGTCGGCCTGGGCGAGGGCATCGCCGATGCCTCGGACGGTTCCGATGAAGCCCACCGCCGGGATGGCCCACGCAATGTAGCGCACCAGAGACAGATCGGAGTCGAGATTGTCCGCCGCGAGTTCGGCATGTTCCTTGACGGCACTGGCCGCGTCTTGGACAGAGTGGGTCGAGTGGAACCGGTGCAAGGCTGCGAGGATGAAATCGGGCAGGAGCTTTTCGCTCCATGAGGGCGACGCCTCAAGCGAGGCGCGCAGGTCCTTGTAGCGATCGAGGGCATCGTCGGGGATGACGCGTTCGCCCTGATTGATGCGGACAAAGTCGTGACGAAGCAGTTTACGTTCGTTGCCGACGACCCGCAGCTTGTAGGTGAGGATGACCATCGCCCAGATGCAAAGAATGAAACATATTCGCTGCTCCCAATCCTTGACCACGATGTAGATGGATCGGACGGGCGTATAAGGCTGGTCGGAAGCCTGGGCGGCCATCAACTGGCCGGTAATGAGCTCTTCCGTGGCGCGCGGGGTGATGATGGTCTGGTAAACCAGCATCACGACTACAATGGCGAAGAGAAGACCGAGGTTGGGAACGAGGAAGTTGCGGGAAAGAATTCCCTTGTTTCTTGAGATCATGGGTCTAAATTTTCCGTAGGTTCAAACGCGGTTTATCCGCCATCCAGGTACGGTTCGCGAATCGCCAATCATCCAGTATCGAACGATAGGAAATGGAAGGGGCATCCACCAAAGCTGCATATGCGTTTGAGAAATAAAGGAACACCGCTACGTTAGTAGCTGTTCCGATTAGCGCAACGAACGTTTTGTCATTTTCCCCATGTCTTCTCCAGGAAATCGTCCCATGCCTGTCCGCCGTCTTCCCGTTCTCGTCACCGCGACCATGCTCGTCGTCGCGCTGGGTTTCTCCGGTTGTTCGTCGGGTGTCGCTCCGTCCCGAACCGCGAGTGGAGCAGGTGTCGGAGCCGGCGTAGGCGCTCTGGGCGGCGCGGTTGTGGGCGGTAACTCGAGCATGGGGACCACCACCGGCGTGCTCGGTGGCGCGGCCGCGGGCGCGTTGGTCGGTGCGGTCGTCGGCATGACTCAGGACATGAAGGAGCGCAAGGAGCAGGACAGACTCTCTCAGGAGCGCGCCTACCAGCAGGAACTCGCACGCACGCGGGAAGCCGAGGCCCGGTTCAAAGCCGCGATGGAAGAGGAACTCGCCGCCGCTCAGGGCTTCCGCATTTCCGACGCCGAACTTAACGAGGCCCAAGGCTTGGTTGAGGATGCCACCCAGCGCCTCACGCGTTTGCGTGAAGAACGCGCGTCGGCAATCTCCAAGAAAAAGGCGCTGGATGAAGCGCAGGAGCGCCTGCTCATGACGGAAGCCGAGATCGCGCGTCTCGAAGAAGAGCTTGCACGTCTGAAGGGCGATCCGGCCTCAGGTGGTGCGGGCTCGACCGGTACGGTCACTCCTTTGTCCCAGCCTCCCTCTTTTGCACCGAGCCAGAGCAGCAACCCGTAGCTTAGTTCTCCGGCGCCTGACTCCCGCCGGATCCACCGTTAAGGTATTCAACCAATCACGACATTAAATCACGCACGGGTTATGATGCCGCATCCAGTCACACGCTCAGTCCCAACCCTCCTCTTTGGCGCCTTGGCCCTGCTTTTCGGCGGGTGCGCAACCACCTACGAGGTGAAGGTTGATTCGATCAGCCAGCCGCAGGCCAGAGAGGTCGCTTCGTATAAAATCACGACGCGCAATGCGTCGGGCGACGATTCGAGCCTTCGGGATCAGGAGGCGACCAACTTCATCCGCACGGCTTTATCGGGCAAGGGTCTCTACGAGGCGGCTTCGAACGAATCGGCCGACATGATCGTCGAGGTCGACTACGGGGTCGAACCCCCCCGGGTGGTGCTCGAGCGGACCAGCATGCCGATCTACGCCCAGGTGGGTGGCGGCGTGCGCTACGAGACCGTGATGGTCGGCACGGATAGTCGCGGTAATCCGATATACCGCACCGTGGCCGTCTATGAGCCGACTCGTACGGAGTTGATTGGGTATCAGGAAATGGTGACGCCGGTCGCGAAGTACGAGAAGTACCTGCGCATCTCCGCCCGCGAAAACGGCGAAATGAATGAAGGACGTCCGCCACCTGAGATATGGAGTGTCAACGTCAGCAGCGAGGACGAGAGCGATGACCTCCGGAAATATCTCCCGATTCTTGCGTCCGCTTCGATCGATTATATCGGCAAGGACACGGGTTCGAAGCAGACGATCAAGATGAGGGAATCCGATGCGGCCGTCGGTTTCGTCAAGCAGGGCATGTAATTCAGCAGAGTAGCGGTCGGCGCAGATTTCGCCGGCTGCCTCTTCGATTCAGCCCAAGAAGCGAAGCCCGCTGCGCGATGGACGGCGGATTCCCGCAGGAAGATCGAACCCGCGGCGATAGCGTTTGCGGATGAACGGATCGAGTTCGGGTGCGTTGGTGGCCGAGAGCGTCTGGGCGTTCCACTCGATGCGCTTGCCGGCGTATACGGGCAGCAGGCCGACCAGAAGCGATTCCGTGAACGGCGCCGAATACCAAAAACCGGACTTGGCGTCTTCGGGCTTTCCGGTGCGGCAGGCGTCCACCCACTCGCGACGATGGCCGACGCTGCGAGGCAGCGTCTTGTCCGGACGGCGGAAGGTCTGCATGCGCGATTCCGGCACCAAGCGCGGCGTGCCCGACCAGCCGGCCGCGATCATCACTCCCTCTGTGCCGACAAAATAGATGCCATTGTCCCCGAGCGCTCGCTCGGTCTCGAGCTCGGCCGGGCGCGGCGGGTGTTTGCCGCCGTCATACCAAACAAGCTTCACGGGGCGAATCCCTTCGCCAGCGTGGCCCGTGTTTCCCATCTGCGTCACGACGCCGGTCTCCCGCGCAACGCGTGCCATCAGCCGCGCCTCTTCGATGGTATGGGCGAGCGGTTTCTCGCAGTAGACATGCAAGCCAAGCTGCATGGCCGCCAGTGAGATCGGCGCGTGCCAATGATCAGGTGTGCCGACCATGACCGCATCGAGGTTTCGCTCTCGCTCCAGCATTACGCGGTAGTCTTTGTAAAACGGCAATCCCTGGAAGTTGCTCATCTTCTTCGCCGCATAGACCGGATCGACATCGCACAGAGCCGCGATCTCCACATCCGCGAACGTGGCCAGTTCGGCGGTCACGTTGCCGCCCATCCCGCCGACACCGATGCAGCCCACCCGCATCTTGGCATCGGGCGCGATCCGGCGCGGAGCCCGCACGGCGGTGGTGGCACAACCACCGGCCCAGAGCCCCGCCGTGGCGAGCGACATCTGCTTCAGGAACTCTTGGCGGGTGACCGTTCGGGAGGAATTCATCATGGGAGGTGCTGAGGTGGACGCGCCGGTCCCCCGGCGCGTGGGTGGGGGAGTGCGAAGGCCGTCCGAGGGCGAAGCGGGCGGAGGGACCCGCCCGGCCCGATCGTTCTCGTAATCAATTTTTCTCCGTTTGGCATGCTCGTTCTGACGAAGGTAACGTCGTCAACACGCGTTTTCGAAGCCGGTGCTGAGGTGGACGCGCCGTTCCCCCGGCGCGTAGGTGGGGGAGTGCGAAGGCCGTCCGAGGGCGAAGCGGGCGGAGGGACCCGCCCGCCCACCGGTCAAATTTTGCGAGACTCTTCAAGGCAGGGGCGCGGTCGTTTGCAGGTAGGCGATGAGGTCGCGCACCTCCTCGGGGGAAAGCGACTGGAGCAGGCCTTCCGGCATCATCGAAGCGGGTGACGTCTCGCGCGAAAGGATATCGGATTTCTCGATCCGCGTCTCCTCGCCAATCAATCGGAGGGTCAGCTGGCGCTCATTCTCGGAGGCGACGTTGCCCGCGAGGGTGCGGCCGTCGCGGGTGGTAACCGTGACCAATCGGTAAGCATCCTGGATCACTTCACTCGGGTTGATGATTTCGGCGAGCAGGTAGTCGATCTGGGTGCGATTGGAGCCGGTGAGGTCCGGCCCGATGCTCGCTCCCCGGTCGTAGAGCTTGTGGCAGGCGGCACAGGTCCGTTCAAAGAGGGCCTGGCCTTTGCGCAAGTCTGCCGCCGCCAGCACCTCGGACGTCAACACGGACTTTAGCCGTGCCATTTCCGCCTGCTTGTCCGCATCCGGCTGGGTCACCGGTCCCCACCAATCGACAAAACTTGGGCCCAGCACCCGTTGCAGCTGACGCGCGGCAAAGGCCGACACGTCACGCCTTGGCACGGCGCCGGAGCGAAGCGCGGCGAAAAGCGGTTCCGCGGTGGTGCGCCGAGCCATGAGGGCGAGGACGGCTTCAGCCTGGTCGGCCGCGGGCCATTGGGTGTAGCGTGACAGCACCTCGGCGGCTATGCTCGGATCGTTGTACGAAACGAGGGCACGCAGCGCGTCGCGGCGGAACAACGGGTCGTCGAGGAATCCGAGAGCCACTGGCAGCGCCGGGGCATAGCCATCGATGGACAGACCGCGCAGCAGTTGACGGCGTTGATCTGCCGGAGTGCCTCCGTCCTGTAATTGTGCGAGCGCGGCTGCCGCGGCCTTGGCATCGCCGAAGAGGCGGCCGATCTCCGCCAAAAGGTCCTGCTCGGCCGTGGTGGCGTTGGCGCCAAGAGCGGACGATACGGTTTCCCATTGCCCCGGCGCGCTGACTCCCGAGCGACCGAGGGCGGCCAGCCCGTCCCGAAACCCAGCCAACATATCGGCGCGGACGGCGTTCGGCGCAGAGGCGAGAGCTGCCGCAATGGGCGTGAATTCTTTCTCCGCGGCGGCGCGACGCACGATGAAGCGGTTGACGAGCGGCAGCGCGCCTTCCTGTGCCAGCGCCAGCGCGCGGGCGGGTTGGGCGGCGACGAGCGGCTCGACGGCGTACCAGATCATCTTGGGCAGGTTGTGGTCGTTGGCGTCTTCCGCGCGACGCATAAGAGCGTTGGCGATCGCCCAGCGCTCGCCCGCAGGAAGGCGTTGCAGGGCGGCGGCGAGCGAGAGTCGAACCACGGGTGAGCCATCCTCGCCGGCGAGGGCGGCAAAGCGTGCGAGCACGTCGCTGCCAGGTGAACCGTCCTCGCAGAGCAGCCGGATCGCCCAAGCCCGAATCGGCGGGGCGGCGTGGTTCAGCAGCGGCTGCAGTCGATCCGGCGGCAGGTTGCCGGTCACGTGCAGAGCCCAGAGCGCGCGAAGCTTGGTGGGCACGGCGGCCTCGCTCTCAAACATCGTCCAAAGACGCGGCGCGACGGCCGAGTCGAGACGGTTCTCCGCGGCGCGCTGCTGCAAGAGCGTCCGGGCGCGCCGGACATACCAATCGTTGCGATGGCGCTGCAAATCGACGAGTTCGACGTCGCTGAGCGCGGCGAGGTTCAATCCCGTCGGGCTGACCGCCCCCTTCGGTGCGAGGCGAAAGATGCGACCGGTGTCCTTGTTGTCGACGACCTTGCCGCAGATGTCGGCGTCGTGCCAGTCGAGGATGTACACGGCTCCGTCGGGACCGATCTCAACGCTGAAACCCACCCATTGCGGGTCGTTCGCGAGCAGCACATCCTCGCCGTGACGACCAATGAAGCCGGAACCGCTCGGCTCAAGCACGTCTGCGAGCAGGGCGTGTTCGTGGATGTTGGCCATGAGGATGCGATTGCGGTACGCGGCCGGGAATTCGTCCGCCAAGTAGATGCGCGCGCCGCCGTGCGCGGAGCGGTGGCGGTGGTCGGCGATCGTCCGGATGTCCGCATAAACGTGGGGATTGATGTGCTGGCCGCCCTGGCGGTGATAGATGCCGCCGGGAATCACATGCCAGAGATGGGGGATCACGCAGGCGGTGATGAACATCTCACCGTGGTCGTCGAAATCGAGTCCCCAGGGATTGCTGAATCCATGAGCCACGATCTCGAAGCGATCCTTGGTCGGATGATACCTCCAGACGCCACCGTCGATGTACTGAGGGTCGATCACCGCAAGCTTCTGCGGGAAAGGATCGCCGGCCTTGTAGATCCGGCCGCCGTCGGCGGGTTTGCCGACGTCCGAGCGCGTCGCGAAACCCTGACAGCCGTAGAGCCAGCCGTCGGGCCCCCACATCAGGCTGTTGAGCGTCTCGTGGCGGTCCTGAATACCCCAGCCCGTGAGGCGCACTTCAATGTTGGCGTCCGCGCGGTCGTCCCGATCGCGATCGGGCACAAAGAGCAGATTGGGCGGAGCACCGAGCCAGAGTCCGTCAAAGCCGACGGCAATCGCTGCGGGGAACGGGATGCCTTCGAGGAAAACCTTACGGGTATCCATTTTCCCATCACCATCCGTGTCCTCCAGGATCACGATGCGGCTGTCGCCCGAGTTGGAGAATCCTGCGCCGCGCGACTCGTAGTCGCGGTTTTCCGCGACCCAAAGCCGCCCGCGGTCGTCCCAGCAGAAGGCCATGGGCTGGGTGATATCGGGTTCGCCCGCGAACAACTTCACCTCGAGACCGTCGGGAACCGACATCTTCTTCACCGCTTCCTCGCCGGTGAGAAAGACGGCGCGGCGGCTCTCCTCCTGAGCCAGACGCCACATGACACTGTCGGAACGCTCTCCGGTGTAGGCGCGCCAGGCGGTGTCCACCTTCACGTCGCTCATCGGGCCCGTGTAGGCCATCAGCTGATGGCGAAAATTTTCCACGACACCACGCGCGAGGGAACGTGTGCCGAGCGTCGCGGGGCTTGGGCCCACGCCGAATTGGCCATCGACCCGCCACGGAAGCGGGTAGCCGCGGTTCGAGGGGTGGTCGAAGATCGCGAGATGGGCGAGGTCGTCGCGTCCTTCGATCTTTAGGCCGACGTCAACCCAGAGGGCGCGCTGGCCGTTCGCGCGTTCGTTCGTCTGGCGGTTGCTGTTGACGACGGCTCCTTCCATGCGCGCCTTCCACGGCATGCGCACGAAGAGGCCTCCGTAGGCGTACTCTTCGATGACGACGTCGGCGAGGGCCTCGCCGCTCCATTCGACCTCGAGAAAGTAGTGGGCGCCTTCGTCACGGGCGGTCCAGCGCTGGGTTTCACGCAGCACCGGGGCGCCGTCCGCACCGAGCAGGTCGTAAACGGTCTTCCAGACCACGGTGGGGCCGGAGGCGGTTTCGACGGTGGCCGAAACCCGGCGCCAATAGTCCGAGCCTGGATTGTGAAAGTAATCGCGACCGTTCAGCCGGGTGATGCCCCAATAGATCCCGGTCTGGTGCCGATGGTGTCCGGGGCTGTACTCCGTCAAAACTCCGCGACCGTCAGGCGCAGCGAGCGGGTGCAAATAGGGGCGGAAGTCGGGTTTTGCGTGCTGGACGAGAAGCGGATCGGACGAACCGTCGCGCAGCACCGAAATCGTGCCGAGCGTGGAGTCCTCGCGAACGGTGAGCGAGAAAAGCGTCGGGGCGGCGAAGCAAAGCAGCGCGGCAAAGAAACTACGGAGGGACGAAAGGAGCATGATGATTTATTTCAACGGGTACGTTGCGAGGAATCTCGCGGCGTACAGGACCGGATTGAGTGTCGGCACAGGGAAGACCGCCCCAACGCGACGGCACGGCGCCAACGCGCTGGAAGTGGGAGGGAGAGGAGCGGGCAGTATACCCGAATCTGACGGGACGATGCCATGAAAGTTGACGCTTAAAAACAGAGATTTTTCACCGACGGGTTTTCGTCGTTTTCTGGGCTGGAGGCGGGTTGTGACCGCCGACCGGGATGATCGTGTTGCCAGGAAACAAAAGCCCCGGCTGCTTGAGGAATCAAGCAGCCGGGGCCAACCCAGCCAAAAATCAGGACGTGCGTGCGCTAGAAGCTCACGCTCGCACCGAGGCGAATCGAGCGGGGGCGATAGAAGGTGATCTGACGGCGGTCGGCACGGGTGCCGTTGGCGAGCGTGTAGGACACGCCCGTTTCGTTCTTTTGCTCGTCGAGCAGATTGTCGACGGAGAGGTTGAACCGCCAGTTGTAGCCGCCGAACATCCGGCTGTAACCGAGTCCTGCCCGGACCTCGTAGCGGGCGTTTACGTTGGGCGTGCGCAGCGAGTTGATGTTGGTGTTGCCTCCGCCAAAATCGACCGTGGTGGGCCGGGATCCCGTGAAGATCAGGCCCCCGCGCAGGCTCAAGCGCTGCAGCGGACCGTTTTCGATCGTGTAGTTGGAAAACAGGGAGGCGGTCTGCTTCGGTCCGAGGTCGAGCGTGCGCCCGACCAGGCTTTCGCGATTCCACGTGGAAGCGCGGGTCGGATCGCTGAAGTTTGCGCGTCCCAGCTCCAGCAGCCACGCATCGTATTCGGTGCCGTAATTGGTGCCGTTGTTCAGATCGACCGCGTCGACGAGTTGGAATCCATCCGAGACGGCCTTGTTGATGTAGGCGTAATTGACGGTCATCTGCCAGTTGGGTCGGAGCGTGAAGATCAGCTGGGCATCGATGCCCTTCGATTCCTCCTGGTAGGACACGTCGGAGCCGCGGCCGCGGTTGACCGTGTTGCTCGCCGCCGCGCCGTAGTCGATCGGGTTGGTCGTGCTCGTGTCCGCAAAGGCGGCCTCAAGCGCGGCGCGCTCGGCCGGGCGGCTGGAAAGCGTGTCATAGTTCACGAGGAAGTAGCCGGCGCCGACCGCTTGACCGAGGTCGTTGACGGTGGTTCCCGCGTATCCAGTAGGGAAGTACTGCGTGCGGACAGCGTACTGGCGGGGGCGGTCCGGATTGAAGTTGTTGACGTTTTGGCCGGGGGCGACGGTCGGCGCGAAGTTGGCGCGGGGCGCGGGGGCGTTGCTGTAGAAGTACGTGGCATTTTCCCGTTCGATCTGGAAGTAGGCGATCGTGCCGGAGATCTTCCCGTCGAGCAGGTCGATCTTGAGGCCGAGTTCCTTGGAGAGCGTCTTCTCCGCGTCGAAGTTCTGGGCGGCGCCGTTGCGCTGGCCAGGATTGGGGAAGAGGCCTTGGGCGACGAGGCCGTAGACGGAAACGTCCTTGGTGACGGCGAAGTTGAGGCCGGCGGTGTAGGTGGTTTCGGTGGGGGCCTCGCCGCCAAAACGGTAGCTGTTGCGCTTCGGGGCGTTGAAGGGGCGGCTGGTGCCGGGGCCTTCGTCGGGGAAGGTCGGGTTGGCGTTGCGCACGCCGTTCACGTAGTCGAAGTCCTCCACCCGCGAGGCGAAGCGGTCTTTTCGGGCGCCGAGGATGGCGTGCAGACGGCTGTCGAGCGCTTTGGCCTGGTACACGGCATAGTCGCCATCGAACCAGTTGGTCTGCGTGGTGTCGCGCAACCGTTCGAACGTCGTGCCATCGTAGCGGATCGGGATGGTGTCGTTGACGTTCTTGAACTCGGAGATCCTCCAGGCGGCGTTCGTGGAACTGTTTTGAATGGTCGGATTGTTGTTCGGGCGAAAGACCTCGTCACGGGTGCTCTGCCGGCCGACGAGCAGGTTGTGGGTGGTGTTGCCCAGCTCGAGACGGTAGTTGAGTTCGAGGCGGTACTGCTGGCTGTCGACTTCGAAGGGATCGTTGTCCCAGTCGTAGCGAAGCGCCTTGACCACGCCGTTGGCGTAGGTGGTGCGATCCGCGGCGTTGGGAATCTGGTCCGCCTGCGCAGTGGTCACGGAGACGGTGCCCCGGCTGAAGATGCGGAGAACGTCCACATCGCTCGTCGCTTTCTGGTAACCGGCGACGAACGTGAGGTTGTCGTGCAGCTTTTGCTCAACCTGGATCAGGTAGGCGGAGCTGGTGGTTTCTTCGCCCACGTCCGGGCCGGCCAGATTGTAGGTGCGGCGGGAGAAGCCGCCGCCGTCGCGGGTCCAGTTGAAGAGTTCGCCGTATTGGTTGCGGGCGATGGTGACGTCGTTGTTGTCGAAGATGTCACGGGAGCCGCCCGCGAAGCCGAAGCCGCGCTCGTCGGTCTCCTGGTAACGATATTCAGCCAGGACGCTCGTGTTGCGGAAAGGGCGGGCGTCGAGCTTGAACGAGACGAACGAGTTCTCGAGTTTGTAGAAGTCGATTTCGTTCCCGGTCTGCGAACGCGCGGCGATGAGACGATAGTTGAGGCGGCCGTCGTCGAGAATGGGGCCGGTGGCGTCGGCTGAAACGCGGAAGAAATCGAAGCTGCCCAAGGCGGAGGCGATCTCGTAGCGGCGCTGGCCAAGCGGGAGTTTCGGAAGGACGTTCACGACGCCGCCGAGCGTGCTGACGCCATAGAGCAATGCGGCGGGGCCGCGCACGACCTCGGCGCGATCAATCTCGGCGGTGTCGGCGGGGGCGCCGAGCACGATGGCGTCGACCTGGGTGCCGTTGCGAAAACCGAGGCGCAACTGGGTGCCGGTGTAGAAGCCGCGGATGTTGATCGCGGTCGGCAGGAGCGAGAGCGGTTTGTTGGTCGGCCGGGACGGCGAGAAATCGAAGAGGCCGGGGCCGCCGCTGTCCTGGGTGAAGTTGTCGCTGCCGTAAATGCCCGAGCTGAACGCGAGGGCTTCCTTGAGATCCGATGCGCCGATGTCGCGCATGAATTCGGAGGTCACCACCTCGATCGGCATGGGCAGATCCTTGATCGCGGTGTTGAGCCGCGTTCCGGAGATGGTGTTGGTGGCGAGGTAACCGCGGTCCTTCGAGCTATCGACCCGGAAGGGTGACAATACCACGGTGGCCTCGCCTGCGGGTGAGGTGGCGGGTGGGGTGGTTTGGGCGCTCAACAGGGCGGGGAGCGAGAGCAGAAGCGACGCGGACAGGCGAAGGCCGGTGCGGGTGCGCGATTGAACCGTGGGAGGTGTTATCATTGCCATGGGTGGTTAGGGTGGGGCTCGGTGCGGCTCGCCAGCGCCGTCGTTTTCCGAGCAGGGAACGTTGCCGACCGAAGGGCGTCGGCGAAAGGGCGGGTAACGTGGCCAACTGATGCGACTCCGCCTGCGCGTGCAATTGGAGCGAGGGTCGAACAGTTTGAATTAGCGTTGAGACGCCGTCTTTTTATCGTTTAAGCAAATGAAGGATAACGTTTAGTGTAATCAGGCGAATTCGAAGGGCCACTTGAGCCGCAGCGATTTAACTGTTTGACCGATTCCGAGGTGGCGCCCGACGCGGCGCGCCTTTTGCCTTCTGCGGATTTTGCGTCTTCCCTGCCTCATGCCCCATCGCCTGATTGTCGCCTTCCTGCTCGCGTCGCTCTTCGGACCGAGGGGCGGCGCGGCGGAGCCGGAGGTGGCGGCGGGGGCGAATCCGGCCTGGGGGTGGATCGTCGAACAACGCCACGCCGAGGCTCGGGATGCGTTCACGGCCCAGATCGCTGCAGGGGGCGAGGCGGCGCGCGAGGGTCGGCTGGGTCTCGCGGTTGCGCTGCTCGGGCTGCAACCGAAGACGCAGGGCAATGTGAACCGGGCGCGCGAACTGCTGACGCCCCTCGCCGAGTCCGCACCTGTCGATGACCTCGCCCTGCAGGCGCGTTATTTTCTAGCCCGTATCGCCGCGCTGCACGACCGCGAGGCGGACCTTGACCTCGCCCGTCGCCACTATCGAAGCCTCTTCGCCGAGCATCCGCAGGCTCCGCTCGCGCAGATCGCGGCGGTGAAGTACGTGCTTCTTGCGGTCAACGCGGTCGTTGACGCGTCCGCCATGCGAAATGCGCTCGCGGAACTGGAAGCCCTTGCGCCGCTCTTCACCTACGCGCCCGCCCGGCGCGATTATCATGCGCTGATGGCCACGGCCTATCTGCGCCATGCTCCCGACGAGCTTGCGACGGCGCGGGCTCACAGCCTTGCGGCCGAGGAGGCGGGCTACGCCGATGCGGAGCGACGTGTTTCCAACCTGCTGCGCATCGCCGAGCTGTCGCGCGCGCTGGGCGATTCCGCGACGGCGCGCATCTATTATGAGCGGTTCCTCGCCGCCGCGAGCCGCGACACGCGTGTGCTTCTCGTGCGCGAACGGCTCGCCGCCCTGCCATGACAACTGCTCGTCTGCTCAATATTGCCGGGCTGGGCCTTGTGCTCGTGTGCTTTCTGCTCGCCGGGTGGCGGGTCTGGCAACGGGCGCATCGGGAAAACGAGGAAGGCCAGGTCGTCGTTCGTTTTGCCCACGCGCAGCTCGAGCCCGGACTGCGCGAGGCCTTCGATGCGATCGCCCGCGACTACATGGCGCGAAACCCGGGCATCCGGGTCGAGCAGATCGCCATCCCGCGCCGCGCCTGGGCGTCGTGGATGGAGACCCAGCTCATCGGCGGCACGGCCCCCGATCTCATCCAGCTCGTCAACAACGACCCCAATCCCATCCTCCGCCACTTTCGGCCGATCGACCCCTGGCTGCGCGAGCCCAACCCCTACAACGAAGGCACAGCGCTCGCCGGTATCCCTTGGAAGGATACGTTCATCGCCCCGCTCGCCGACCCGCCCGCCTACTGGCCGTTCTTTCTCCACTACTACGGCATCCCCACCACGCTGTTCACCATCCGGATGTACTATAACCGCGACCTGCTCCGTGGGATCACCGGGCGGGACGAGGTGCCGGCGACCTACGAGGAGTTCATCGAGCTGTGCCGCCGCGTGGAGGCGTTCGCCCGCGATTCGGGCCGCCAGCTTTACGCCGTCGCCGGGGCGCGTCCGGTGCCTCCCTTCGATGCGCTCTTTCATTCGTTGATGACGTCGCAGACCCAGCGATTCGTCGAACGCATCGACGCCACGTATTCGCTCGGTGGTGCCGGCGCCGCTTCCGGCATCCTTCGCGGACACTCCCGCGATGCTTATTTTCGCCGCGTGTGGGATCTGCGTTCGCCGGAGATCCAGTCCGGCTTCAGGCTCGTGCGCGACGTCGGACGTTATTTTCAACCGGGGTTCCTTCAGGCGGAACGTGACGCGGCGGTCTTTTATTTCCTGCAGGGCCGCACACTCATGATGCCCTCGGGCAGCTGGGACTACAGCAGCATGGTCGAGCAGGCGGACTTCGACCTCGGCGTCTTTCCCGTGCCGGTGCCGACGCGGGATCATCCGGAGTTTGGCAGTGGCATGTACGGTCCGCCCTCGGAGGCAAACACGTCCATGCGCGGCGCCTTTGCCCTCACGAAGCAGTCGCCCCATCCCGAGCAGGCGATCGACTTCCTGCGCTATCTGACCAGCCAGGCGGCGCATCAGCGTTTCTCCGACCTCAGCGGCTGGCTGCCGGCGGTGCAGGGGGTGCGCCCGCGCGAGGGGATTCGCGCGTTTTATCCCATCACGGAAGGTTATCCGTCAGGCTTCGCGTTCACCACGGGGGTGGACTCGGTGCGGCTGTGGGAGACCCATGCGCACCTGCTGTTTGCCGGGGAGGACGGAGTCGAGCGTCTCACACGCGCGCTGGAATCCCAGATGGATGACGCGGTCGTGCGGGACGAACTCAAGGAGTCGCGCGAATCCGTGGCGTCGATCGCCGCGTACGACGCGATCCAGGCAGCGGACTTCGCCCTTCGGCGTGCCACCGGCGAGCCCTTGCTGTCCGACGAGCGGTTGAGCGAGCTATGGGAGGCGCAGCATTATCGGGAGGATGCGTATTTTCGCACTCAATACCATTTGAAGACGTTTCAGCCACGAAGGTAACAGGGGGGAAATCTCAAACGCCAAAGGTCCAAATCTCAAATAAGGGACAAAGGTCTGAAAGGGGGCGCTCCCTATCACCCTTTCCTCCACAGGAGGGGATCGCTTTGGACCTTTGATGCTTGGGATTGCCCGCTGTCATTCCGCCGTGACGGCGGCGCGCGGGCGCGGCTTCTCCAGCAACGTGGGTCCTGGCTGCCAGCGGCCTTCGATCATGATGGTCTTGGGATTGGCAGGCACCCCGCGCTCGTTGCGGTAAAGCTGAGCGACGACGGATTCGATTGCGGCGGCGCCCAGCAGGGCGGGGACAAGATCGAATCCGGTCGAGAGCGTGGGTTCTTCGATGCAGTTCAGGTTGAAAAATCCCACGTCAGAGGGCACCGCATGGCCTGCTTCCTCGATCCAGGAAACGATTCTACGATCATGGCTGACGACGACCTCGGGCTCCTGGCTCCGGAACCACGGCAGGAAATCCTTCGCCGTCCATGCGTCGTAGAAGTGCACCGGCAGACGCTCCGAGGGCGCGATTTCCTGCTGGTAGGCGATGAAGGCCCCCGACCATTTGCGGTGGATGCGGACATCCAGCAAATCCCGGATGCACAGGCCGATGCGCCGGTACCCGAGATCTCGCATCCGATGCAGCGCACGCAGGAAGGTCACGTGATGATCGGGGCAGATCGTGTGCAGATGCGGGCGGCTCAGGCAGTAGTCCATCTTCACGGCCGAGAAATACTGCCATTCGAACTCCTCCCAATCCTGCGCCGATTCGAATGGCATCACCACGAGGCCGGGAATTCCCCGCGTCCGGAGCACCGCGGCGAGACGTCGAAGGGGCAAACCTCCGTCGCCGACGCGGAAGATTTCGAGCGAGTAGCCGAGTTCCTCGGCGCGGGAGCGCGCGCCGGTCAGGATGTCCTCGTGAAATCGGACGCGCCGCAGGTTGGGCGGCTCCGTGGTAATCAAAATCGCGATCGTACCGTGGAACGCGTGGTTCGACGCCCGGCGGATCTCCGCCATCACCTGGCCGACCAGCCGGTTGGACCGATAGCCCGCCCGTTCGGCGGCACGGACCACGCGGTCACGTGTGACCGAGGCCACCCGGGGACTGTCACGCAGCGCCTCCGAAACGGTGGCGGGCGAGAGGCCGAGGCTTTTGGCCAGCGAACGGACGGACGGACGTGAGGGCATGACGGGCTCCGGGCGGGTGGGGTTAGCCCACCATGGGACGAAGCGGCTCGTGGTCAAACGGTTTGATTTGCGGATCTAACTGTTTGGCAGCGACAGCAGTCGCGGGATTCTTACCGCGATGCAGGGTCAGGGCGTCCGTCCCCGCCTACTTCTGCGAAGGGCCGGGCTCACCTATGATCTTTAATGTTCTTGATCACGGCGCCATGGGCGATGGCCGCGCGCGCGATACCGCCGCGTTGCAAGCCGCCATCGACACGGCTCATGCCGCAGGCGGCAGCGTGGTTGTGGTGCCGCCGGGGCGCTACCTGACGGGAACGCTCTTTCTCCGCGATCAGATCACACTCGACCTCCAGCCCGGGGCAACGTTGCTCGGATCAACCGACCTCGCGGACTACCGGGCGGTGCCGGGCGCCGGCCTCTCTGGCAACGATCGTACTCCGTATCACCTGATTGTCGCCCACGGTTTGCAGCGCATTGCCATCACGGGTGGCGGGACGATCGACGGCCAGGGCCAGGCCTTCTGGCAGCCGCCAGCCTCGCCGGATGCGTGGGTGCTCGCCAAACACCCGCGTCCGAGTCCGATGATTGAGATCGTCGATTGCCAGGACGTCACCCTGGCGGGCGTTTCGCTCACCAATCCGGCGGGCTGGACACTGCACCTGCTCGATTGCGACCGCGTGCTGGTGCGCGGAATCTCGATCCGGAACGACCCGCGCAGTCCAAATTCCGACGGCATCGACGTCACCGGCTGCCATGACGTTTCGATCTGTGATTGCCGGGTGGATACAGGGGATGACGCCATTGTGCTGAAAAGCGTCCAGCGGACCGTTGAGCGCGTGACGGTGACGAATTGCGTCCTGCGCTCCCATTGCGCCGCGCTCAAGCTCGGCACGAGCGAGAGCCGTGCCGACATGCGGCAGATCGTCTTCAGCAACAACATCGTCACGGGATCCCACCGCGGCGTGTACCTGTCGACGGTTGAGGGGGCGGTGCTGGAGGACATCCTCGTCGACAACCTCATCTTCGACAGCTGCGCGCCGGTGGTGCTGCCGCGGCCGATCCACCTCGATCTGCGCCGCCGGTGCGACGACTCGCCTCGCGGCGGCATCCGCCACGTCGTGATCAGCAACGTGATCGCGCGCACCAACGGCCGGATCCTTCTCACGGCGGAGGAGGGTTCGATGCTGGAAAACATCACGCTGCGCGACATCAACCTCGTGTATCCGTTGATCGAGGATCCGCGCCTTTACGCTGCCGGATCGCAGGGCAGCCAGTTCTCCAACCGCAGTCCGGAGGCCCGTGAAGCCTGTGCGGCCGTGGTGGCGCACAACGTCAGCAACCTCGCGATCGAAAATCTCGCGATCACCTGGCCCCGCGACTCCGTGCCCGAGGCCTGGCGTCTGCCGGTCAAACGGGAGAATGGCGGACCCCGGATCTTTAGGCCCGACTACTCGAACGCCTGTCCCGTGGGTTTTGGCGTACTGTGGGGCCGCAACCTCGAGGGAGGGCATATGCGGGCCCCCCAGGCGCAGGCCTCCGGGGCCGGCACGCCGCGGCTTGATCTTGAGGACAGCAGCTTTCGCGTCATTGAATGACGCCGCTTTCCCGTCCCTCACGACCCTTTATCATGAAATCGCCCACACCCTTGCTCCCCTGCCTTGCCCTCATTCTTCCCGCCGCGACCGCCGCGGCCGTGGAAGGACCGACGACGCCCAATCCGGGCCTGCAATATTATTAGGACGTCCCGGCGCTCGCTGCGCCCGAAACACTGAAGGTCGATGTATGCGTGTACGGCGGCACTCCGGGCGGGGTGGGAGCGGCGGTGCAGGCGCGTCGCATGGGGCGGACCGCTGTGCTCGCGGTCTTTCGCCGCCACGTCGGCGGCTTGACGGCCGCCGGCCTGACGGCGGTCGATCTCGGGCGCAAGGAATCCATTGGTGTCATGGCGGCGGAGTTCCTCGATCGCATTCATCGACGCCACTTACGAAGGCGATCTCTTCGCCCGCGCCGGCGTGTCGTACCACGTCGGCCGGGAGGACAACTCCGTCTACGGCGAGACGATCAACGGTTACTTTGTCGCCGACAAACATCAGTTCCGCTTTCCCGGTGGACCCGTATCGAATTCCTGGTGACGTCACATCCGGCTTGCTGCCCGGCATCCGGTCCGGGCCGCCTCGCCCGCAGGGATCGGGCGACGACTGGGTGCAGGCCTACAACTTCCGCATGTGGCTGACCACGGCCGCGGAGGGGCGGCCCTATCCGAAGCCGGCCAATTACAACCGCGACACCTATCTCCTGCTCGAACGCTACCTGACCAGCGCGCCTCCGGGCTTTGTGTGGGATTTCACTTATCGGCATGGCCCGGTGAAGCTCAATATTGGCGACTGCAACAACGCCGGTCCGGTCTCGACCGACTTTATCGGTGGCAGCTATAATTGGCCCGAGGCCGATTACGCGACGCGCGAGCGCATCTTCCAGGAGCATGTCACCTACCAGCAGGGGCTGATGTGGTTTCTCGCCAACGATCCCGCGGTGCCGACCGACGTGCAGGCCGTGCCGCGCACGTTCGGTCTGCCCCGCGACCAGTTTGAGGAAACTGACGGCTGGCCGCACGAGCTGTATGTGCGCGAGGGACGTCGCATGATTTCGGACTACGTCATGACACAGGATGACTGCCAGAGTCGCGTGGTGGCGAAAGACAGCGTCGGCCTCGCCAGTTACACCATGGACTCTCACCACACCTCGCGTGTCGTCGTTGAGGGCAAGGTCATGGCCGAAGGAAACGTGGAGGTCGGCGTCCCGCGGCCTTATCCCGTGAGTTATCGAGCACTCGTACCGAAGGAGTCGGAATGCGCCAACCTGCTGGTCGCCGTCGCCGTGTCGTCCTCGCACATCGCCTTTGGCAGTATTCGCATGGAACCGGTCTTCCTCCTGCTCGGCCAGAGCGCCGCGACCGCCGCTTCGTTTGCCATCGAGTCGGGCGTATCGGTGCAGAAGGTGGACTATGCCCGCTTTGCGTGAACGCCTGCTCGCCGACCGGCAGATCCTGGAGTGGAAGGCCCCCCAGTAAGGGTGCGGTTGCGCCTTCCTGTTGGTCGCCGTGAAACGGGTCGAGAACGTCCGTTAATTTTTCGCCCTGGTGCGAAAGAGCACGTGAGCCTCACTGACCGCCCACCCGAGAGGATGGGCTTCCTCACTTACTGAGGAGGTATGGGTGCGCAATTGGAGCCAGAACCGGCTCCCGTGGCCGGGTTGCGACTCGAAACCATACGTGCCCTGCATGCGCTCGATCGCCTTGCGCACGATGGCCAGGCCGACCCCGGTACCCTCGAACTGGTCGGGTTTATTGACCTGCTCGAACAGGCCGAAAATGCGCTGGTGGTGCTGGGGGTCGATGCCGATGCCGTTGTCCTCGACCCAGACGCGAGTGCCCGCCTCGTGCGTTTCGGCCCAGATGCGCACTTTCGGAGTGGTGCCCTTGGCGTGAAACTTCACCGCATTGCCCAGGAGATTCGAGAGACACTGGGTCAGGAAGGCCTCATTGCCCCACACGGAGGGCAGCTTTCCTTCAACGGAGATTTTGGCCTGGTCGCGTTGATAGTTGGGATAGGTCGCGATGATGTCTCGAGCCAGGGAGTCGAGATCGATCGGCGCCAGAGGAACGGGGGCGCGAAGAACGCGCGTGTAGCTGAGCACGTCCTGGATGAGGCGGTCGAGCCGGCCGGCGGCCCGCTCAATACGGTGCAGGTACTCCGAACCCTCGGTATCAAGCTGGCTCGCATGATCCTCGTACAGGATTCTGGCGAAGCCCTGCATCGCGCGGAGAGGCGCGCGCATGTCGTGGGCGATGCTGTAGGAGAAGGCTTCGAGCTCTTCGACCATTTCGGCCAACTCCGTCGTCCGCTCGCTTTTCAATCGATTGGCCTCTTGCAGGGCGGCTTCGACCAGGCGGCGTTCCGAAATTTCTCTTTGCAGCGCTTCATTCGCGATCCTGAGTGCCCGATTCTTGCGGTAAAGTTCGGCAAAGACGCCGACTTTGGAGCGCAGAATCGCCGCGTTGAGCGGTTTGGTGACGTAGTCCACCGCACCGGCACCGTAACCAGAGAGAACGTCCCGTTCTCCATCATGGTAGGCGCTGAGGAAGATAATCGGGACATCGCGGGTCTTGCGGCGCCCCTTCACCGCGCGGGCCAGCTCGATGCCATTCATCTCCGGCATTTCCACGTCGAGCACGATGAGGGCGTATTCGGTACGGAGGAGCTCGATCAGGGCCGCCCGGGCCGATGTCACCGAGGTGAGCCGGTAGTCCGGCGTCGCAAGCAGACTTTCCAACGCGACGAGGTTCTCGCGCTGATCGTCGACGAGCAGGAGGTTCAAGGAGGGGTCCATGTTGCTATCAGCGATAGAGCCAAATCCTCAGCAAGGAAAGAAGATGCTCGGTGTTGATGGGTTTGGCGAGGTAATCGGAGGCGCCCGCTTCGAGACACTTCTCGCGATCGCCCTTCATGGCCTTTGCCGTCACGGCCAGGATGGGCAGCGCGCGGTACTGGGGATGCTTGCGGATCTCCACCATCGTCTCGAACCCATCCATCTCAGGCATCATGATGTCCATCAGAACCATGGCGAGATCCGGCGTGTTATGGATTGTCTCGATGGCCTGGCGCCCGTTGGTGGCGCTTAGAATCTCCATGGACTCGCCCTCCAGCGCACTGGCGAGGGCGTAAATGTTGCGCGCATCGTCGTCGACAATGAGCACTTTCCGCCCGCGCAAGATGTCGTTCGAGTGGTGGAGGCGGTCGATGATCTCCTGTTTTTCCCGGGGGAGGCGGTTGACCTCGCGGTGCAGGAAGAGGGCGGTCTCGTCGAGCAAGCGCTCGGGCGACCGAACGTCTTTGAGCACGATGCTCTTCGCCGTGCGTTTGAGCCTGCTCTGCTCGCTTTCGCTCAGGTCCTTGCCGGTGAAAACGATGACCGGAAGATTGCGCAGCACAGGCTCGGCCTGAATGCGGTCCAACAGCTCGAAACCGGTCATGTCGGGCAGACGAAGATCCAGCACCACGCATTCGAAGGGCCGGTCGAGCAGCAGCGAGAGGGCCTCTTCGCCGGTGGTCGCGCCGGCGATTTCGATGTCGTCGTGTGCGAGCAGGTCGACGACAGCCTGCCGCCCGGTGTCGTTGTCCTCCACCACCAGCAGGCGCCGGATGCGGGGTTCCAGAAACTGGGCGAGACGGTCGAATGCGGCGTTCAGTTCTTCGGGCGCCGTCGTCTTGCCAAGGAAGTGGTAGGCTCCGCGATCCAGGCCCAGCATGCGTTCCTCCTCGACGGAAATCATCTGCACTGGAATATGGCGCGTGGCCGCGTCGTGCTTGAGGTGGTTGAGTACCGTCCAGCCGAGCATGTCGGGAAGAAAGACATCGAGAAGGATGGCGGACGGCTGAATCTCGCGGGCAAGCGTCAGGCCGGCGTGCCCGCGGGGTGCGACGACCGCCTTGAAACCTTTGTTTCGGGCGAGGTCGCGCAAGTGGGCGGCGTACACCGGGTCGTCGTCGATGATGAGGAGCGTGCGGTCTCCGGGGACGAGCGAGTCGCGGTCGTCCTCGATCTTCGCTGGCGCGGACGCAGGGGTGGGGAGGGAGAGGTGCGCCTTTTGGCTCTCTGCATGTTTTTGTGGCGGATTGAGCGGATCCTGCACCGGGCCCGCGTAGTGGAGCGGGATGAAGAGAGTGAACGTGCTGCCTTGGTTCGGCATGCTCACGAGCCGGATTTCTCCACCGAGAAGGGCGCTCAGCTCGCGGGTGATGGCGAGCCCGAGCCCCGTTCCGCCGTACTTGCGGCTTGTACTCGCGTCGGCCTGCTGAAACGCCTCGAAGATGAGGCGTTGCTTGTCCGGGGCGATGCCGATACCCGTGTCGGTGACCTCGAAGGCGACAACCTGCGAGGCCCGGCTCAGGATCGCATGGGACGGATTCCACCCGGAGGCCGGCATGAAGATTCGCGCCGAGACCTGCCCCTGGTGGGTGAACTTGAAGGCGTTCGAGAGCAGGTTCTTCAGGATCTGCTGCAACCGCTTCGAATCCACGGTGAGCTTCGCCGGCAGATTGGGATCGAGCTCGAGCACGAATGGAAGATTGCGCGACTCCGCCACGTGTCGGAAATTGCGCTCGATCGTGTCGTGGACGCTGCCGAAGGAGATCTCCTCGGCGTCGACCGAAACCGTGCCGGACTCGATCTTGGAAAGGTCCAGAATATCGTTGATGAGATTGAGCAGTTCGCTGCCGGCGGAATGGACGTTGCGCGACCATTCGACCTGCTTTTCGGTGAGGTTGCCGCCCGCGTTGTTGGTAAGCTGATGGCCGAGAATCAGGATGCTGTTCAACGGAGTGCGCAGCTCATGCGACATGTTCGCGAGGAACTCCGACTTGTACTTTGAGGTGAGCGCGAGTTCGGCCGCCTTCTCCTCAAGGGCGTGGCGCGCCTGCTCGACCTCATTGTTCTTCCGCTCCACCTCGGCGTTCTGGTCGGCCAGCTGCTTGGCCTTGTCGGCGAGCTCCTGGTTGGTGTTCTGCAATTCCGACTGGCGGGTCTGAAGCTGGGCGGTGAGTTCCTGCGATTGCTTCAGCAGCTCGTCCGTGCGCATGTTGGCGTCGATCGTGTTGAGCACGACGCCGATGCTCTGCGTCAATTGTTCGAGGAAGCTGAGATGGGCCGGCGTGAAGGCGTGCAGCGAGGCAAGTTCGATGACGGCCTTGGTTTCGCTCTCGAACAGCACCGGCAGAATGATCACCTGACGCGGCGGAGCCTCGCCCAAGCTCGATTGAACGCGGATGTAGTCGGGGGGCGCCTCGTTGAGCAAGATTCCCCGTTTTTCCAAGGCGCACTGGCCGATCATCCCGACACCGACCGGGAAGGTCTGCGGTTCGCGTTGGGGGCCGCCGTGCGCGTAGCTGGCGAGCAGGTTCAGGCGCGCGCCCAAGTGGGCGCCCGCGCTCTCCTCGTCGTCGACCATCTGGTAGATGGTGCCGTGCTGCGCGTTGACCACCGATGCGAGTTCAGAGAGCAGGGTTCTCCCCACCGTCACGAGGTCGCGCTGGCCCTGGAGCATGGCGGTGAAGCGCGCGAGATTGGTCTTCAGCCAGTCCTGGTCCTGATTGCGCAACGTCGTCTCGCGCAGGTTGCCGATCATCGTGTTGATGTTATCCTTCAGCTCCGCCACCTCACCGCGGGTTTCGACCGTGATGGAGCGGGTCAAGTCGCCCTTGGTGACGGCCGTGGCCACGTCGGCGATGGCTCGCACCTGCGTGGTCAGATTCGCGGCGAGCAGATTCACGTTTCCAGTGAGATCCTTCCACGTGCCCGACGCTCCCGGCACGTGGGCCTGACCGCCCAGGCGGCCCTCCACGCCGACCTCGCGGGCGACGTTGGTCACCTGATCGGCGAACGTCGCAAGGGTGTCCGTCATGTTGTTGATCGTTTCGGCAAGCGCGGCCACCTCGCCCTTGGTTTCCACGGTGAGCTTTTGGCGCAGGTCGCCTCCGGCCACCGCTGTCACCACTTTTACAATACCGCGCACCTGGTTGGTGAGGTTGGCCGCCATGACGTTGACGGTGTCGGTGAGTTCCTTCCAGGTTCCGGCGACGCCCTTCACGTCCGCCTGGCCGCCCAGCTTGCCTTCGGTGCCAACCTCGCGGGCCACGCGCGTGACCTCGGAGGTGAAGACGCCCAGCTGATCGATCATCGTGTTGACGATGCGGGCGCTTCGCAGGAATTCGCCCTCCAGCGCCCGTCCCTCGACCTCCAGGGCCATCGGCTGCGTGAGGTCGCCCTTGGCCACGGCGCTGATCGTTCGCGTCACTTCGGACGTTGGCCACACCAGGTCGTCGATCAGCGTGTTGATGGATTCGACCGTGTCGGCCCAACCTCCCGTGGCGCCGGGCACGTTGACGCGTTGCTTCAGGCGACCCTTTTTGCCGACGGCCTGGCTCACGCGCGCGGTCTCGTTGCCGAGGGTGTTGTTCAGGGCCGTGATATCGTTAAAGGTGTCGGCGATTTTCCCGTGAACGCCGATCCAGTCACCCGGGAGGCGCACCGAAAAGTTGCCGGCCTTGAGTGCGAGCAACGCGTTCAGAATCTCGCGCATTTCGGGAGTGGCCGAGGGACTTTCGTCGCGGACTGCCTGCCGCGCGCGTCGAGGGCGGACGGTGGCGGTCACGGTGGCGGCTTCGGAGGAATTAATTTTCTTCATATGCCGGGCAAAGTGCGGGGATTCAATCGACGGAAAGGGTGCGGGTAGATGCCTGATTTTTGGCGGTCGTCAGAAGGCGGGACGGGTGCAGCGAGCGGAGGGGCAGGGGTAGGCTCGGATCACATGGCGATCAGCGGGAGGGATGGCGAAGGCCGAAATCGCTGTGTCGTCTGGTCGTAACACGCCCAGGAACGGTTTTTGAAGCATGAAACCGCCCGCGCTCTTCAGGCGTAGGTGGGGCGGTTCTCCGAGCCGAAGCAGGGACCCGCTGACTCACGAACGGAACCGGGCGCAGCCGGTTTCCGAGTAACCCAAGACGTCCGCGCTGGGTGGACTTGGGTTGAGGGACGGCGAAAAAGAGAGGGCATCAGGCTGGTTAAAGCTGAAGGTTTGGAACTTGAAAGTATAGCGGTTTTGTTTCCTCAGAAGATATGGGGGGATTTACCAATGATGGTATCAGAATTGGTTCGATGGTGTTCTGGCTTCGCGCATTTCAAATGAGGGAAGGGAGTCGCGTTCCGGGGGCTTGGAATTGCCTTTGATCGTGCAACGTAACTCGAGGGCGAAGCCGGGCTGCGGGCCGGAACCTGTTGATTCGCTTTCGTCTGCGGGTTGCGGAATGGCAAAGTTGGGGCAGGATAGGTCACGATGTCCCACACGCTCATCCGCATCGGGTTATCCCTCCTTTTGCTCATCGGGGCCGTCCTGGCCTACAAGTGGTTTTCCGGGAGTCGCCAGGCGTCCGGCCCTTCGTCGACTGCGGCACCAGTCCGCGCGAGTGCGGGAGCTCTTCCCGTTTATACCTACCAGGCGGCGCCCCGGCTGCTTCAGGAGCGCGTCACCGCCACGGGAACCGTGCTCGCCGAAGAATCCATTGAGGTGACAGTCGAGGTCGCCGGCAAAGTGGTCGCGGTCGAGTTCGATGAGGGTTCGCGCGTTTCGAAGGGGGACGTGCTGATTAAAATCAACGACTCCGAACTGCAGGCGGAGCTCGCCCGTACCGTCCACCGCGTCGAACTCGCAAAGCTCCAGGCGAGACGCCAGCAACAATTGTTCGACGTTCAAGGTACGAGCCGGGAGTCGCTGGATGCCGCCCTCAATGAGCAGCGCGTGCTTGAGGCGGAGGGGGACCTCATCCGGGCACAACTCGACAAGATGCAAATCCGCGCGCCGTTCGATGGCTTCGTCGGCCTCCGGCAGGTCAGCGAGGGCGGTTATCTGACTCCGTCGTCCCGCGTGGCGACCTTGCAGGACATCACCACGATCAAGATCGAATTTGCCATTGCGGAACGCCACATGGGTCGCATCAAGCCCGGTGCCGAAGTTCGGTTTTCGGTGGCCGGTGTTCCGGGATCCTTTCCGGCGACGGTGTACGCGATCGAGCCGCGCATCGATCTTGCCACGCGTACAATTCGGCTGCGGGCGCGGGCGGCAAATCCGGGAAACGCCATCCTCCCCGGCGCCTTCGCCTCGGTCGATGTGCTGCTCGGGGACATAGAGAACGCCCTCGTCGTGCCGACGTCCGCGATCATTCCCGGACTGCGCGAGAAGACTCTTTACGTCATCGAAAATGGCCAGGCCCAGCCGCGCACGGTTGAAACCGGACTCCGGCTCGACCGTGAAATTCAGGTCCTCTCCGGTCTTGAGCCCGACAGCATTGTGATCACCTCCGGCCAGCTTCAGTTGCGCCCGGGTCTGCGCGTGGAGCCCGTCGAGGCCGGACAAACCGCCGAGGCTCGCCAGCCATGAGTCTATCCGCCGTCAGCATTCGCCGTCCCGTCCTGGCCACCGTGTTGTCGGTCGTGCTCGTGATTTTTGGGCTGGTGGGGTACAGCTTCCTCGGGGTCCGGGAGTTTCCCGCGGTCGATCCCGCCGTCGTGTCGGTGTCTACCAGCTATCCCGGCGCCAATGCGCAGGTCATCGAGACGCAGATCACGATTCCGCTGGAGGAAAACATCAACGCGGTGGCCGGTATCCGGAACCTCACGTCGGTGAGCCGCGATGGTCGCAGCACCGTCACCGTCGAGTTTGAACTCGGCGTCGATCTGGAGACGGCCGTCAACGATGTGCGCGACAAGGTCTCCAGCGCGATCGGGCAACTTCCCCCCGACGCCGAGCCCCCTCTGGTGGCGAAGGCCGATGCCGACAGTTTCCCCATCGTTTTTCTCGGTGTGCGCAGCAGTCTGCGCAACCTGCTCGAACTCACGGCGATCGCGGACACCGTTTTCAAGACACGGCTCCAGACCATTCCCGGGGTGAGCGAAGTCGATATCTGGGGCGCGAAGGAGTATTCCATGCGCCTGTGGCTCGATCCGGTCCGCCTTGCCGCCTACGGGCTGACGCCGCCGGACGTGCGCAATGCGCTGGCCGAGTCGAACGTCGAACTGCCTTCCGGCCGCATCGAAGGCGATCTCGTCGAACTCACCGTGCGCACGCTCAGCCGGCTTTCGACGACCGCCGAGTTCGACGACCTCATCGTCAAGCAAACGCCCGAGGCGCTGGTGCGCCTGCGCGATGTCGGCTTTGCCGAACTTGGACCGCTCAACGAACGGACCATCCTGAAGCGCGATGGCGTGCCCATGGTCGGCGTCGTCGTCCGTCCCCAACCGGGCTCCAATCACATCGCGATCGTCGACGAGTTCCGCCGTCGCGTGGCGCAGCTGGAGCGCGAGATCCCGGCCGACATTTCCGTCGGCTTCGGCTTCGACACGACGATCTTCATTCGCGAATCGATCAAGGAGGTGCAGCAGACGATCCTGGTCGCGGCGGTGCTCGTGGTGCTGATCATCTTCCTCTTCCTGCGCGAATGGCGATCGACCCTGATCCCGATCCTCGTCATCCCGATCGCGCTGACCGCCTCGTTCTTCGTGATGTACCTCGCGGGCTTCTCGATCAATGTGCTCACGCTGCTCGCGCTTGTGCTGGCGATCGGCCTGGTGGTCGATGATGCGATCATCGTGCTGGAGAATATCTACGCGAAGATCGAGAAGGGCATGGACCCGGTCCAGGCCGGGCTCATCGGCACGCGGGAGATTTTCTTCGCCGTCATCGCCACGACGCTCGCGCTGGCCGCCGTCTTCACTCCTTTGCTTTTCATTGGGGGACTGACCGGACAGCTCTTCCGCGAATTCGGGGTGGTGCTCGCCGGCTGCGTCATCATCTCGTCGTTCGTCGCCCTTTCGCTCACGCCGATGCTCACCACGCGCCTGCTGAAGCACGGTTCGCACAACGGCTGGTTTTACCGGAAGACCGAGCCGTTGTTTGCGGGCCTCACGGATCTCTATCGACGATCCCTGGCGGCGTTCCTGCGCGGACGCTGGCTGGTGTTTCCCGCGGTCGCGCTCTGCGCCCTGATTTGCTGGCTGCTGCTTCCTCTCCTGCCCAAGGAACTCGCGCCGATGGAGGATCGCAGCGGTCTTCGCATCAACTCGCTCGCACCCGAGGGGACGTCGTACGAGTACATGGCGGGGTTCATGGATCAGATCGACGATGTCATCAAACGCGAGATCCCGGAGATCCGGGAAGCGACGACCATCACGTCGCCCGGCTTCGGCGCGGCCTCGAGCGTCAATTCGGGATTCGTGCGCGTCACGCTCGTGCCTCCGGGCGAACGGACGCGCTCGCAGCAGGCGATCGCCGCCGATCTCACGCGCGCCCTTGCGCGGATGTCCGGCGCCCGCTCGTTCGTCAGCCAGGAGCCGACCATCGGCGACCGTCGCAGTTCGGCCCCCGTTCAGTTTGTGATCCAAGGCCGCAATCTGGCGGATCTCGAACGCGCCGTGCCCGCGTTCCTCGAGGCGGCGCGGGCCGACCCGACCTTTAATTTCGTCGATGTCGATCTCCGCTTCAACAAGCCGGAGCTTCAGCTGCGCATTGACCGCAGCCGCGCGCTCAGCCTGGGCGTTTCGGTTCGCGACGTGGCGCAGACCCTCCAGTTTGCGCTGAGCGGACAGCGGTACGGTTACTTCATCCTCGATGACAAGCAGTATCAGGTGATCGGGCAGCTGGCCCGGCCGGATCGCAGCCAGCCCGCAGACCTGCGCACGATCCATGTCCGCGCGTCGGGCGGGGCGATGATCCCCCTCGACAACCTCGTTGAACTGGACGAGGCGAGCAGTCCCCCGACCTTGTATCGCTTCAATCGCTACGCTTCGGCCACAATCTCCGCCATCCTCGCCGACGGACGCACGCTGGGCGACGGCATCGAGGCGATGCGCACGCACGCCGAGGCGGTCCTTGACGAGCGGTTCACCACGGCATTGTCCGGACAATCCCGCGACTTCGCCGACAGCACCGACAGCCTGATTTTCGTCTTTCTCTTCGCGCTGCTGCTCGTGTACCTCGTGCTCGCGGCGCAGTTCGAGAGCTTCCGCGATCCGTTCATCATCATGATCACCGTACCGCTGGCGCTGACAGGTGCACTGCTTGGTCTCTGGTTGTTTGACCATAGCCTGAACATCTTCAGCCAGATCGGGCTGATCATGCTCATCGGACTCGTGACGAAGAACGGCATCCTCATCGTAGAGTTCGCCAACCAGCGCAAAGTGAGCGGGCTGTCGGTGGGCGAGGCCATTCTCGACGCCGCGGCTGCGCGGTTTCGTCCGATCCTCATGACGAGCCTGTCCACGATTCTCGGCATCGCGCCGATCGCCCTACAGCTCGGCGCCGGCTCCACCAGCCGCGTGTCGATGGGCGTGGGCGTGATCTGGGGTCTCACCCTTGGCACTCTGCTCACGCTCTATATCATTCCGGGGATCTACAGCTTCTTCAGCCGCGAGTTGAAGGAGGGTGAGGCGGAGCGACTCCGGGCTGGCGAGGCGGAGGAGATGACCTCGACTGCAGGCGTGCGCTGAAGGTTTATTTATCGCTCCGTTGTTCTGATTGTTTCAGTGACCTAGCTTTTCGGCGGAGGTGTTTGCGGCGTTCGATATCGAGCCCCGGGGGCGGCGCCCCCGCGCCCCAAAGAAGGCGGGCGGGGGGGGGGGGGGGCACTCCGTGCCGCCGCGGGCGCTCCCCGCGGTTCGGGAGCGACAATGTCTGCGTCGGCGAGTGGCAAGTCTTGTAGCCGCGGGCGCTGACCGCGGTTCGGGAGCGA
>JBBQUU010000044.1:0-42801 GCA_038212175.1 Opitutales bacterium
AAAACGTCCTCGCCCTTCGCTGCATCCACACCAGCCGCCGTCTCGACGAGTTCTGGAAACACCGTCTCGACTCCCACGCCGCTCTCAACGATTCCCTCTCCCTGGCGGCTTAACAGAAGAATTTTGTCTCACACCCCCCCGGGAAGCATGACCATTTCGGGGGTTGACGGAGATTCCGGCGTTTGCCTAGGTGAAACCTTTCAGAACCTCCCACGATCTTCCACGCGTTCATGCACCGGGTAACTAAGTTTCTCACGTTTGCGCTGCTACTCAGCGGCCTTGTTGCGCCCGTGCAGGCGGCCGTTGAAGCGAGTGCCACAAAGTTCGAGATTTTCGGTCTCCCGGTTACCAACAGCATTCTTACCACGTGGGCGGTGGCGATCGCGCTCATCGTCGTCGTGCGCCTCGCCATTGGTTCGCGCCCCAAGCTGATCCCCGGGCGCGGCCAAGCCATGGTCGAAGGGCTCATCGACGGCGTCAAAGACTTGATCGAGCCGATCGTCGGCAAACGCACGGCACCCGCTGCGCTCCCGCTGCTTCTGACGCTCTTCGTTTTCATTCTGATCAACAACTGGTCGGGGCTTCTTCCCGGCGTCGGGACAATCGGCATGGAGCGTCACGCTCCCGACGGCAGCCATTTCTTCGACCCCTTCATTCGTCCGTTCACCGCCGACATGAACGGCACCATCGCCCTCGCTCTGGTCGCAATGGGCGGCTGGCTTCTTCTCATCCTCCGTTTTGCCGGCCCGAAACTCATTCTCCACGACCTTTTCGGCAACAAGGCCGACCGTCGTGAAGTCCCGGCTGCGATCTACTACTTCCTGACGTTGATCTTTCTTGCCGTGGGATTGATCGAAGTGATCTCGATCGCGATCCGTCCTGTTTCCTTGTCGTTCCGTCTCTTCGGCAACGTGTTTGGTGGCGAGAATCTGCTTCACGGCACCGCCTTCGTCTTCCCTTTTTACTTCCTGGAGCTGCTGATTGGCTTGGTTCAGGCCCTCGTGTTCACCCTGCTGGTCAGCGTCTACATCGGACTGATCTGCAATCATGGCGACGACCATGAGCATGATCATGGTCATGCGCCCACCGACGGCCACGCCGCGCATCCGCCCGCCGCCCACTAAAACCTTTCCTCTTGGGAGCGTGCCAACGTGCGCGCACGAGAGGTCACCACAACAAACAGAAATCCACCACCATGTTCCACCTCCTCGCTGCAGTTGAAGGAAGTCTCCATATCGCCATCGGCGCCGGCGCCGCCGCCATCGGAGTAGGTATGATCGGCACCAAGGCCGTTGAGGCCGTCGGCCGCAATCCGGGCGCTTCCGGCAAGATCCTCGTCCAGTCCATTCTGGGTATGGCGCTCGCCGAAGCCGTCGCGTTCTACGTGATCTTCCTCGCTTAAGTTACCTTCCCGGGTGCGCATCGGTAACGATGCGCACCAATCGGTAACGATGCGCACCACCTCATTTTCCCGCCGCTCTTATGAACCTGCTCCTGGCCGCGACCGACGCTTCCGCAAAGCTCCAAAACCTGCAGTCGCAGTTTGGCATCGAAGGCAAGTACCTGCTCATGCAGGTGATCAGCTTCTCGATCCTGGCCTTCGTGCTGTACCGGTTCTTCTTCAAGCCGGTGCTCGCCACGGTCGATGAGCGGACCAAGACCATCGAAGCGGGCCTCAAGTACGCCGAGGACACCAAAGTCCAGCTCGCGTCGGCCCAGGAACAAAGTGCCGCCATCATCAGGCAGGCGCAGACCGATGGGACCAAACTGATCGAAGAGGCCCGCAAGACCGCCAAGGAATTCTCCGAACGCGAAACAGCCGCCGCCTCCGAACGCGCCAACGCCCTCATCTCGAAGGCCCAGCAGGCCATCGAACTTGAGCACAAGAAAATGCTCGACCAGGCGCGCACCGAAATCGCCCGTCTTGTCGTCGCCACGACCCAGCGCGTGCTCGCCAAGGAGCTCACCGACGCCGAACGCAGCCGCTACAACGAGGCCGCCGCCCGCGAGCTGACCGTCGCCTAACCCCTTACCATGCGCGGCTCCAAGCAGATCCAGCAGCTGGCCCGACAGCTCTTCTCCCTCAGCCTCGTTGACGGCCGGCTTTCGGCCGAACGCGTGGACGGCGTGCTCCAATACCTGGAGAAACACCCGCCCACCCAGCCACTTCCCGTTCTTAAGGCCTACCATCGCCTGATCGCCACCGAGTTTGCCAAGGGCCAGGCCCTCGTCGAGCACGCCGGTCCCGTGGCCGACTCGCTTCTTGCGTCCATCGAAGGCGCGATGTCCCAACGTTACCACCGTCCGGTCGCAGCCGTGGCCAAGGTTCGGCCCGACCTCCTCGCCGGCCTGCGCGTCCGCGTGGGCGACGATGTCTTCGAGTCGTCGGTCGCCGGTCAGCTCGCCAGTCTCTCCGTCTAATTTCCTCTCTTTAACACCCGTCCAAACCCTCCCGCCGCATGAGCACGGTTCTCGAACAAATCGAACAACAGATCGCCAAGCTATCCAGCAAAGCGGTCCGCAAAAACACCGGGATCATCCGCACCGTCGCCGACGGCGTGGCCAAGATCGACGGCCTCTCCGATGTCATGTATAACGAGATGGTCGCGTTTCCCGGCGGCGCCATCGGCATCGCGCTGAACTTGGAGCAGGATGAGGTCGGTTGCGTCGTCCTCGGTGACGTCTCCCAGCTGAAAGAAGGCGACGAGGTCAGTACCACGGGCAAGCTGCTCTCCGTTCCCGTCGGCAAGGCCCTGCTCGGCCGCGTGGTCGACGCCCTCGGCAATCCGGTCGATGGCAAGGGTCCGATCGATTCCACGGAGTACTTTCCGGTCGAAAAGATCGCGCCCGGCATCATGGCGCGCAAGTCCGTCAACCAGCCGCTCTTCACCGGCATCATGGCCATCGACTCCATGATCCCGATCGGCCGGGGTCAGCGCGAGCTGATCATTGGTGACCGCGGCACGGGCAAGACCACCATCGCGATCGACACGATCATCAACCAGGCGAAGATCAACAAGGTCGGTCTCGCCAGTGGCGACCCCAAGTTCCGCCCGGTCTATTCCATCTACGTCGCCGTCGGTCAGAAGAATTCCAACATCGTTCGCACGATCGGCGCCCTCGAAGCCGCCGGTGCCCTTGAATTCACGGTGCTCGTTGCGGCCCCCGCAGCCGACAATCCCGCCAACCAATACCTCGCTCCGTTTTCCGGTGCCGCCATCGGTGAGTGGTTCATGGAAAACGGCATGGACGCTTTGATCGTGTATGACGACCTCTCGAAGCACGCTGTCGCCTACCGCCAGATTTCTCTGATTCTGAAGCGTCCTTCTGGCCGCGAAGCTTATCCCGGTGACGTCTTTTATCTGCACAGCCGTCTGCTCGAGCGTGCGGCGCGGCTCGACGGCAAGGGATCGCTCACCGCGCTGCCCATCATCGAAACACAGGCGGGCGACGTCTCGGCCTACATTCCGACGAACGTCATCTCCATCACCGACGGCCAGATCTTCCTGGAAACCGACCTTTTCAATCAAGGCATCCGCCCCGCCGTTTCCGTCGGACTTTCCGTCTCGCGTGTCGGATCCGCCGCTCAGATCAAGGCCACCAAGCAGGTAGGCGGCAAACTGAAGGGCGAGCTCGCCCAATTCCGCGAACTCGCCGCCTTTGCCCAGTTCGGCTCCGACCTCGACGCAAAAACGAAGTCCCAACTCGACCGCGGCGCGCGGATCGTTGAACTATTCAAGCAGCCCGCCTTCAACCCGATCCCGATCGAGCAGCAGGTCGTCACCCTCTGGGCCATCCAGAAGGGCTACTACGACGGTCTCGATATCAAAAAGGTCACCATGGCCGCCATCTCGATCCGCGAGTTCTTCGCCACACGCAAAGACGCCCTTCTCACCGAAATCCGCACCAAGGCCGCCCTCGACAAGGACATCGAAGCCAAGATCGAGACCGCCATGCAGGAGTGGAAAGCCAGCTTTGCCGGATGAAGAAAAGGCTGAAGGGCTGAAGGCTGAAAGGCTGAATGTTCCACTCCGATGGAGACCTCCGCAAACGAACCTTTGATTATGGCCGGCGCATTGTCCGACTATTTGCCGCTCTTCCGCGCGGTCGCGTCGCGCAGGTTTTCGGAGACCAGTTTTTGCGTTCAGGAACTTCCGTCGGAGCCAACTACCGTGAGGCCCAACGCGGACGCTCTACTGCAGAGTTCAAGTCCAGAATCGGCGAATGCCTCCGCGAGGCCGACGAATCGCTGTATTGGATTGAGCAGATCGAAGCCGAAGCCCTCGTTCCGCCTTCCCGTCTTGTCGAGATCAAGGACGAAACTAACCAGCTCATTGCCATCTTTGTCACTCTCCTCCGTTGATGACTTGTCCGGTTTCGGCCTTTCAGCCCTTCAGCCCTTCAGCCTTTCCTAGTCCATGCCTTCCACCCGCGACATCCGCCGGCGCATCAAGTCCGTCAAAAACACCCGCCAGATCACCAAGGCGATGGAGTTGGTGGCGGCCTCGAAGATGAAGAAGGCGCAGCAGGCCGCCCTCGCCGGCCGGCCCTACGCCCAGCTCATGGCCGACATGCTCGCCGCGCTCTCCAGCCGCGTCGACGAGACGCAGCACCCCTTCCTGATCCAGCGCGAAGTCAAGACCCGTGGTATCCTGCTCGTCACTACCGACAAGGGGCTTTGCGGTCCGCTTAACGCCAATCTCTTCAAGCTGGTCACCGAGATCAAGACCCCGGCCAGATACTTCTCGATCGGCCGCAAGGGCACCCAGTTCCTCGCCCGCACGCATCGTGATCTCGTCGCGGACTTCCCCCTCCAGGACCGCGCGCCGTTCGCCGAGGTCAAGGTCGCGGTCGAATTTATGGTCAAGCAGTACCTCGAAGGCGTCATCGACACCATCGAGGTCATCTACCCGCGCTTCCGGAACACCCTTGTGCAGGAAGCGCTGGTCCGGCCTGTCCTTCCGCTCGGCAGCGTCAAGGCCTTCGTCGCCTCGCTCCATGCCGACACGGGCACCGTGCGCGACGCGCGGCACGACGACCGGCAGATGCTCTTCGAGCCTGGCGCGACGCAGGTGCTGGAGGCGTTGATCCCCTTCTACGTCAACCGCTACATCTACCAGCTCGTGCTTTCCGCCCGCGCGTCCGAACACAGCGCCCGCATGGTCGCGATGAAGACCGCCAAGGACAACGCCACCAAGCTCCTGGGCGAGCTGACGCTTGACTACAACAAGGCCCGCCAGGCCGCCATCACCCAGGAGATCCTCGAGATCTCCGCCGCCTCCTTCTCGGCGGCGTAGTACGTTAACGAATACTTTTCAAAACCCGCCTCCACTCCCTCGCTCATGAGCAACATCGGAAAAATCGTCCAGGTCATCGGCCCCGTCGTTGACGTCCAGTTCGCGGATAACGCAATCCCGCCCATCTACCAGGCGCTGACCGTCGCGTTCGCCGTCTCCGGCAAGAACGAGGTCCTCACCCTCGAGATCCAGCAGCATCTCGGGGCCGGCGTGGCCCGCACGATCGCGATGTCCTCCTCCGAGGGCCTCAAGCGTGGTATGGAGGTGGTGGATACCGGCGCGCCCATTTCCGTGCCCGTCGGCAACGGCGTGCTCGGCCGCATCTTCGACGTCACGGGCACGCCGGTGGACGGCAAGGGCCCGGTCGCCTTCGATAAGAAGTATCCCATTCACCGTCCGGCCCCGGCGCTCGTCGACCAGGACACCAAGGCGCAGATTCTTGAAACGGGCATCAAGGTCATCGACCTGATCTGCCCCTTCATCAAGGGCGGCAAGGCCGGCGCCTTCGGTGGCGCCGGCGTCGGCAAGACCGTCGTCATTCTCGAGCTCATCAACAACATCGCCAAGGCGCACGGCGGCATGTCCGTCTTCGCCGGCGTGGGCGAGCGTTCCCGCGAAGGCAATGACCTCTATCACGAGATGTCCGACGCGGGGGTCATCGATCAAAAGGACCTCTCGAAGTCCAAGGTGGCGCTCGTGTACGGCCAGATGAACGAGCCCCCGGGCGCCCGCATGCGCGTCGCCCTCTCGGCCCTCGCCATGACCGAGTACTTCCGCGACGAAATGAATCAGGACGTGCTGCTCTTCATCGACAACATCTTCCGGTTCTCGCAGGCCGGTTCCGAGGTGTCCGCGCTGCTGGGCCGCTCGCCATCCGCCGTGGGTTACCAGCCGACCCTCGCCAACGAGATGGGCCTGCTCCAGGAGCGCATCACCTCGACCAAGAAGGGGTCCATCACCTCCGTGCAGGCCGTGTACGTGCCGGCCGACGATTTGACCGATCCGGCTCCGGCCAACACCTTCGCGCACTTGGACTCGACGATCGTGTTGGAGCGTTCCATCGCCGAGCTTGGCATCTACCCGGCCGTCGATCCGCTCGCTTCGGTTTCGAAGGCCCTTGAAGTCTCGATTGTCGGAGAGGAGCACTACAAGGTCGCCCGCGAACTCCAGCGCGTGCTTCAACGCTACAAGGACCTTCAGGACATCATCGCCATTCTTGGCCTCGATGAACTCTCCCCGGAGGACAAGCTCGCCGTCTATCGCGCCCGCAAGATCCAGCGCTTTCTTTCGCAACCCTTCGCCGTGGCGGAAGTCTTTACCGGCACTCCCGGCAAGTATGTGCCCGTCAAGGACACCGTCCGCGGCTTCAAGATGATCCTCGACGGCGAGCTGGATCATATCGCCGAGGGTGATTTCTACATGAAGGGTGGCATCGACGAGGTCATCGCGGCCGGCAAGAAGTAACCAACGAAGTAGCGAGGAGTGAGTAGCGGGTAGCGAGCATATCAATCACCCGATCCTCACTGTAGAGCTACTCACTACTCACTACCCGCTACCCGCTACTTCCTCCCATGTCCCTCACCCTCGAAATCGTCACGCCGGAAGCCCGGGTCTACTCCGACACCATCGAAACGGTGGTCATCCCCACGGTCGATGGTGAGATCGGCATTCTTCCCGGCCACATTCCCCTGCTCACTCAGGTGGAAGACGGCGAACTGCGCGTCACCAAGGATGGTCAGGTCCTCTGGCTCGCGGTCGGCGGCGGCTTCGCCCAGATCGAGGGCGACAAGGTTTCCATCCTCGCCGAACGGGCCATCTCGGAAGACAAGATCGACGAGGCCGCGGTGGAAGAGGCAATGAAGCGAGCCGAAGCCAGCCTGAAGGAAAGCGCTCATCTCGACCCGAATGAGCAGGAACACCTCCAGACCGTCATTCGCTTCGCCACAACCCAGCTCGCCGTCAAACGCCGCCGCCGCTGAGTTGTCGAGGCGGCCGTGTCGGCCCCCTCGACCGGGGAGCAGTCTGCTGCCTTAAGGGGCGCCGCGCCACTCAATGGCAATCCTGCAACGGCTGGACGCCGATCGTACCGATCAGACCTTCGCGATAGCTGTCCGCGGCGGTGCGGGCGAGTTCGGCCCGCGCCTGACGGAGGCGCACGGCAAGACCCAGCCGGGTGGCCACGTCAGCGTAGTGCGGCTGATCGAGGAAGCGCTCCAAGGACTCTACATGGTGTTTCCACAGAGTGCCGTCGACCCGCTGCTTTCCTTCCAGGCGCGCGGCATACCAGTCGCTGGCGAGCAGGTGCTCGCGATTGAAGAGGTCGCGCACCTCGGGCGCGTCGAGCCCGTGGCCGCCGGAGGTCTTTCCCGTCGCCATGATCTCGAGGATCGCGCGCAGCGGGGGACATGCCAGGGCGATGCTGCCATCGTTGACGTAACTCTCGGAGACCCGACGGTGGGTGCCGACGATGTTGTCGATGCCGTCCACGAAGACCGAAAGATCCTGGAGCTCCGGCTTGAGCATCTCCGGCGTGAAGACGGCATGGGGATGCGCAAAGACACGCGCGAAGTAGATGCGCACGAAGCGATGCGTGATGCGATGGCCCAGGCGGCTGGCGGGGATCAGTCGGCCCTCGTGCTCGAAGTCCTCGCAACGTTCGAGGCAGCCGTCAGCGATGAGGGAGTCGGCCTCGCGTTCCGCCGGGCTCATGCGGGCGAAGACCTCGGGAACAAGCAGGCTGACGTCGTGATCGACGCGGACCTTCGGCCCGATGTATCCAGCCGCGGATACGTAGCAGTCGTGCCCGGTGAGAACAAGCGAGACGAGGGCGGCGTTGAGATCGAAGATTGGCGGCAGGGCGTTGAACGGTCCCTTGGTCAAGGCGCCTTCGGAGCCCGCGCCGGTGGTCGAAGGCGACTTGCCGGTCATCGAGCTGATGAACTCCATGAACAACTCCGGCAGGGCGAGGTGGTGGATCGGGTTGAAGACGCAAAGCGGCCGGATGCCGGCCTCGGGCGGATTGTTGCGGCGGCCGGGGACGACCACGTGCACGGGCGTGAGCGGCACGGGAGCGTCGGGCGGGAGCTTGCGGTGCAGACTCTGGCCGAGGTGGGCCAGGGCGGTGGCGCGCGGCCTTGCGAGGTCCGGCCGCAGTTGCAGGTAACGCGGATTCTTCGACGCCTTGCCGTCGACGATGCGGGGATGCGCGGAGGAAACGAAGTAGCGCGGCGAGGCGCCCTCGGGCGTGGCGGCGGCCTTCGCAATCAGCGCCTGCATCGGTGCGGTGAACGCGGTGAAGCCGATGGCATCCTCCTTCAGGTCGCGGGCCTCGGCTGAGGTCAGCGGCGCGTAGTTGGAGAGGAAGTTCCCCGACTGCGCGATGTCCGACTCCGCCTGACCGTCGTAGCCACGATGGATGGCGTCGTCGGGACGCTGGAACAGACGTGTTTCGCAATTCTGCACGAACTTCACCGATGCCGTCTCGTCGGGTTCGGTGCCGGTTCGCGCATCGTCGCCCTCGGCCGTTGCACCCCGGCCCACCTGGGGCCGCGGCAAGTCGTGTTCAAGTTTTGAGGCGGGAACCACGATCGAAGCCGTGATGTCGTCCTCCAGCTGCACCTTGGCCGCGGGGTGGAAGTCGTGACGCAGCCCGAAGACCCGCCACGAGCCATCGGTGCCGAAGCCGACCCGCAGCGTATTCACCACGATGCGACGGCCGTCATGGCGAAGCTCGTTGGCCGGCCGGCCGTTGATCTCATCGACGGAGAAGTGGCTGCGCCAAGCGTCGCCCCAAGTCGGCTGGTAGAACCTCTTCACGACGAAGACCAGTTCCTTGATGTGCGGGGGGATGGACCGCAGCCACTGGTTGTACTCCTCGGTGAAATCGCGCGGGGAGGGCGTGAGCAGTTTGATCACGCTTCCAAAGGAACGCTCGAGGCTGAGAATCGGCCGGCGATCAGGAGTGCGCGAGGTCTCACGGAATCGATTCGAGTAATCGCGCGCAAGAATGGCGGCCACCTGTTCCATATCTGACTCGAAGTCGGCAACGAAAACCGTGCCGGAGATGATGGCGTCGGAAATGGCCTTGGAGATCTCGGACTTGCCACCGCCAGAAACGGTGGACGGCTTGTGGCACACGGTTCCCTCGGCGACGGTGCCGATCAAACGCCAGAGGCCGCGTTCGCCCGGAACAGGTTCGAGGTGCACGCGATAGCCTCCCGGGCGCACGTAGGTCTTGCCGGCAAAGAGACGGATCTGCTTCCGCTGGCCGTCCGACGCCTTCCACGCCACGGATTGGTCACGCAGACTGAAGTGCGCCTGTTCCGGGACCAAGACCACGTCCGGGATGATGGTGTCAAAGGCATGTCCCTCCGGCTGCAGATCGAAACGCCCGGGGTGGCGCGCCACGACGTCGGCCACGCTGTAGCATTCGGGAACCCCGTACGCGTCGAACTCATTGCCCAGATCGTAGCTGGGAAACACCAAGGCGCCGCCCGCGTGCTCCTCCTCGACTGACCCATAGAGGTTGGCCGCGAAGCTGATCTGGGTCTTCACCTCCTTCTTGCAATAACCAAAGTAATTGTCGGCGATGAGCGTGACCATGATGCCGCGGGCGTCGCGCACGCAGAGCTTGAAGGCCGATCCGTTGTTGTAGCGTTCATCCTCCGTCTTCCAGCACATGCCGTCACGGCGTTGGCGCGGAGTGGCGAGGTCCCAATGGGGCAACCCCACGAGGACCTTCGGCACGCCCACGAGGTGCGGAGCAAGGATGACGCAGCCGCTGTGTCCGGTCCACCCTTCGACGTCGAGGGCGGCATCGTTCTCCGGCAGATGAGGGTCGCCCGCATTGCCGAAGATGCTCTCGACGAAGTCGAGGTTCGCGACGAGCGACCCTGGCACGAAGAAGCGAATCTCCATCCGCTTTTCCGACGTGTAGCCCGGCACGGCGGGTACGACGAGCGGCCGAAGCATGAGCGAGACGAAACATTCGGCCGCCTTGCTCTGTCCGACGGTAAAGGGCAGGCGCGCGAGCGCGGGTGGCGGCTGGAGGGCGAATTCAAGCAGGCGGGCGAAGGTCGCCTTCGGCACGGCAAACTTGTCATCGGGCACGGGCAGGCCGCCTTCCGTGATGTGAAAAACGCCCTGTGTCGTGCGGCGGTCACTGACTGGATTGTGCAGCACGCCGTTGTGCAGGCGGTAGCTGCTGAGGAGCGGCGATTCGCAATGGTCGCCTTTGGCCGGCAGCGAGAGTTCGCGGGCGAGACCAGGCTGGTCGAGCACCAGCGTGCGCGTCGGCAGGCGCGGGGCGGGACCGATGTCGGCGAGGTAGCTGTTGAGAAAGTGCTGGAGACGCGCATCGGTCGGACAATGCCGGTCGGCGAGCTGGCGCGTGATCTCGCGATGGCGCGCGAAGATGGGGGAGGTGAGCTCGTTCCACTCCGCGCCTTGCGCATCGTCGACGGTCGGGCAGCCGAGCAGGGCAAGGCGCAGATTGATGGCGTGGTGCAGGGTCTCGCGTGAGGTGTCCATGGGAAGGGCTGGGTGTGGGTCGAAAGTGAACCTGGATTTAGCCGCAAAAACCGCGCCGGGACAATGCAGGGATTGCTAAAAGTTAAGCAGGCATTGCGAAACTGCATCAAAGGCCTGCAAAGGGAACCGCCGGCCGCGGGAAGCGCCGTCAGGTGCCGCGTTTGTTTCCATAGAGCTCGATGTGCAGGCGGTGCGCGTACCGGTAACCGCGCTGCTTGCACAGATCGCCGAGCCAGGCCGCGCGCTCGCGCATGCGGTCGAGCGACGTGGCCTCGGGCATGAGCAGGATCTTGTGCGCCGGAATCGTGCGATCAAGTTTCTCGATCATGCCTTCGAGCTCATCGAGGTCCGCCGGACGAGACACCACGAACTTGAATTGGTAAAGATAAGCATCGACCCACGCGCGCACGACGTCGGGCTGCCAGCGCGTGGCTTCGTGCCGCTTGCGCCAGGTCCCGTGTTGCACCGGGTCGGGCGCCGAGTTGAGCAACTTGGGCGAAAGTGAAGCCAGGTCGCAGGCGATGCCCGCCGGCGGCACGGCGGCGGCGGTCTCGATTGTGAGGTGGTAGCCGAGGTCTTTGAGCGCGGCCGCGAGCTCCGGCATGTCCTTCGCGATCATCGGCTCGCCTCCTGTGAGCACCACATGGCGCGCCGGATGGCGGATCACCTCGGCAACGATTTCGCCCACCGAGCGCGGAGCGCCTTCCGGTTGCCATGACGCATACGGGGTGTCGCACCACGCGCAGCGCAGGTTGCACCCGCTCGCCCGCACGAACACCGACGGCACTCCCGTAAGCTCACCCTCACCCTGAAGAGAATAAAAAATCTCAGAAACAAGCATGCGCAACACGTGTTCGAAGGGATTTCTTTATAAGTCCTATCGGACCTATAAACGACCTCCCGGTCGCCCCGGCAGCGCCGCCGTACTTTCGTAAACCGTCGGATCCGCAATCCCCGCCAGCGCAAAGGCCTCGCGGCGTTCGACGCAGGTGCCGCACTTGCCGCAGTGGACGGCCCCCCCCTTGTAGCACGACCACGTGCGGGCGTAGTCGACCCCAAGCTCCGCACCGGCCCGCGCAATCGCTGCCTTGTCGAAATCGATGAAGGGCCGCAGCAGCGCGATGCCCGCGTACGTACCGAGTCGCATGGCGTCACCCATGGCCCGCATGAAGTCCTCCCGACAGTCAGGATAAATCGCGTGGTCACCGCCATGCGCCGCAATCACCAGACCGGCCGCGCCACGGCTTTCGGCAAAGCCAGCCGCGATCGAGAGCATGATGGCGTTCCGGAAGGGCACGACCGTTTGCTTCATGCTGGCCGCCTCATAGTGACCCTCGGGAATCTCGCCGCCGGACTTCAGCAGGTCTGAGGCAAAGAGTTCATTGACGAAGGGTAGGGCGATCATCTGATGCGTAACGCCCAGTCTCGCGGCGTGTTCAGCCGCGAAGGGAATCTCGCGGGCGTTGTGCTTCGCCCCGTAGTCGAAACTCACCGCCGCCGCCACACGCCACCGGGCCCGTGCCCAATAGAGCGCGGTCACCGAATCCATCCCGCCGGAGCACAACACGACCACATCCATGATCACACCGATGCCACAGATTCGGCCTGCTGCACAAACGAATCCCGCCATCCTCGCGCGACGCACATTTTTCGCAAAGCGGTGGTCAAGCCTCGGTTTTCCGCTGGATTTGTGTTCTCTTGCCCCATCCTCGCATGCTGATCCTTCACGATCCCCGTTGCGCCGACTACGGAGCCCCCGGTCATCCGGAGAGACCGGCGCGCACGGTTGAAACCGCCCGACACCTGAGGGCAACGCGGCCGGGCTGGACGTGGCAAACGCCACCCGCGGCGCCTGACGACTCCCTGCGCCGCGCGCACAGCAATGAACACCTGCGCCGCCTCGAGCTGCCCGAGGATTTTGACGGCGACACGGCGTTTTTTCCGGGAATCGCCGCTCACGCCCGGCGCTCCGCCGGAGCCGCCCTCACCGCGGCCGACGCCGCTTTGGAAGGACAATCCACATTCTCCCTTATGAGGCCTCCCGGTCACCACGCCACCGCAGACCGCGCCATGGGGTTTTGTTACCTCAATTCGATTGCGATCGCTGCGTTGGCCGCCCGCGAAAAAGTCGCCCGCGTGGCCGTTTGGGATTTCGACGCCCATCACGGCAACGGCACCGAGGCGATCCTGCGGGACCGTCCGGGGCTCCTGTTCGCTTCGGTGCACCAGCATCCCGGGTATCCCGGCACCGGGACGACCTCGTTTGCCAACTGTCGCAACTTCCCCGTCGCTCCCCACACCCCGCGAGCAAGCCACATGGAAACGCTGGCCCGCTCGTGGGAGGAAATTGAAGCGTTTCATCCCCACCTTGTGCTGGTCTCCGCGGGTTTCGATGCCTATGCGGATGATCCTCTCACTGAAATGACGCTTGTTCGTGACGATTTTGCCACCCTTGGACGCTGGCTGCGCGCCAGCCGCCTGCCCGCTGCCGCCGTGCTCGAGGGCGGGTACAGCCCGGATCTGCCGCAGCTGGTTGACGCTTTTCTCGGCGCCTGGGCCGGGGAGGAGGCAAAAACGTGATTTCGCGCTTCCTCCCGGTTCGGGTTAAACGTTTGCTCGGGATGCGCGTGAAGTCTCCGTTGCCGACCTACCAGCTGCTCGATCAACCCGGCCAGCTCGAACCCTTGCTCAAGGCGCTCGACCGCGTCGATGAGGTCTTCCTCGATACCGAGGCGGACAACATGAACCGCTACCGCACCGCGGTCTGCCTGCTGCAGTTCCTCGTCGACGGCGAAGTCTACCTCGTGGACGCCCTCGCACCGATGAAGTTCGATGCGCTCTGGCAAAAGCTCTCCGAGAAGCACCTCGTGATGCACGGCAGCGACTACGACCTGCGCCTGCTTTACGACCTCTGCGAGTTTCGCCCGAAGAGCATTTTCGACACGATGCTCGCGGCCCAGCTTCTCAACCGCCAGCGCATCGGGCTGGCGGCCCTGCTGGAGGACTATTTCGACGTAAAACTCTCGAAGGACTCCCAAAAGGCCAACTGGGGCAAACGCCCTCTGACCACGAAGTTGTTGGACTACGCGTCGCTCGATGTCTGGTACCTGCCTGAGTTGCGCGACCTCCTTGCGCGTGAGCTGGCCCGCCTCGATCGTCTCGACTGGCTCGATCAACAGTGTCAGCGCCAGATTGAGTCCGCCCTCAGCGGCTTTCCGCGCGACGAGGAGCACGGGTGGCGCATCGGCAAGTCCGAACGCCTGCGCGGCCGCGGGCTCGGCGTCTTGCACGCCGTCTGGCACTGGCGCGAGGAACAGGCCCGTCGCCTCGACACGCCCCCCTTCAAGGTGTGCAACACCGACCTGCTGCTCTCGATCGCTTACGCCGCCGAGGAAGGCGACACCCAGGAAACGGTGCTCGCCAAGGTCAATCTCGGCCGTCGTCACGGCCGCCTCGCGCCCTCGCTCGCCGCCGCGCTGCGCACCGGTTACGAGCGCGATCCCCAGTCGCTCCCACGTCGCCGACGCAACGGCGACTTCGCGCCGCTCTCCGCCTCCGAACTCGCACTGCAGGACCGGCTCAAAGCCGACCGCGACCGCCTCGCGGCGAAACTTGAATTGGAAGCGACGCTCATTGCGAACCGCACCCAGCTCGCCTCGCTCGCCCGCGCCCCCGATAAACTCGACGAGATTCTCCTGCCTTGGCAGGCCGATCTTCTCCGCAACGAACCGTCGCTGAAGTCTCCGACCTCCTGACGCCCCGGCGCCACCGTGTCGTCCGTCCCTCACGCCAACATCGCCCAACACCTGCCGCTTCGCGCACAACAGCAGGGTGGGGTGGCGGCCTTGAAAGTACCGCGGGGCCGCACGGCGACCGGTGACATCGACTACCTCACGCTTTCGTTTGCCGAACTCTCCGCCGAAGCCGGTGCCTGGCAGGCGGAGTTCGTTGCGCGCGGCCTGCGCCGCGGCGACCGCACGCTCGTGATGGTGCGCCCCGGCCTGCCCCTGATCGCCGCCGTGTTTGCGCTCTTCGGACTCGGTGCCGTACCCGTCGTCATTGATCCCGGCATGGGCCTGAAGAGCTTTCTCGCCTGCGTGGCGCGCTCGCGTCCGCGCGCATTGGTTGGAATTCCTCTGGCTCGCGTCGTCAGCCGGCTCTTTCGCCGCGCCTTCGGCAGCGTCGACGTGCGCATTCCCGTCGGTGGTTCACCCGTCGCGCGCGGACCTGCGAATCGCAACGCGCCCTTCGTCGTCGAGCCCTGCACCCCCGGGGAACTTGCGGCCATTCTCTTCACCTCCGGATCGACGGGCGCCCCCAAAGGCGTCTGCTACACGCACGGCATGTTCGCCGCCCAGGTCGAAATGATTCGCTCGACGTACGACATCCAGCCGGGCGAACGCGATCTGCCGATGCTGCCGGTCTTCGCCCTGTTCAATCCCGCCCTCGGCATGACCACCGTCGTGCCCGAGATAGACCCGGCCCGGCCCGCGCAGGTCGACCCGGCAAAGGTCGTGCAGGCCATCCGCCAGGAGCAGATCACGACCTCCTTCGGCTCGCCCACCTTGTGGTGGAAGATCGCCGTGTATTGCCGCTCGCATGACATCACCTTGCCGACGATGCGTCGGGTGCTCAGCGCCGGCGCGCCCGTCCCTCCGGGTCTTTGGGCCGCCATGCGCGCCGTGCTCACTCAGGGCGAACTGCACAGTCCTTACGGCGCGACCGAGGCGCTGCCGGTGAGCAGCATCCGCGCAAGCGAGGTGCTCTCAAAAACCGCGGCTGCCACCCTCGCCGGCGCCGGGACATGCGTTGGCCATGTACTCGCGGGAAACGAAGTGAAGATCATCGCATTGACCGACGCTCCCATCGCCACGCTGGCCGGAGCGAGGGAGTTGCCCGTCGGCGAGATCGGCGAAATCATCGTCCGTGGTCCGACGGTCACGCGCGACTACGACGCGTTGCCGGACGCAACCGCTGCCGCGAAGATCCATGCGGAAAAAAGCCTGGCGCCAGATACCAAATCGCCAGGGAGTGAGGGCTCTTCAGGCCCTCCACATTCTTTGGAGTCTGGAGCCTTGGCCTTTGGACGTTTCGACGGCGGCGAAGCCGCCGTCTGGCATCGCATGGGTGATTGTGGCTACCTCGACGCCAAAAACCGCCTTTGGTTTTGCGGACGAAAGGCCGAGCGAATCGAAACGAGCAGAGGCCCCCTGTTCACCGAACAGGTGGAGCCGGTTTTCCGCGAACATGTGTTGGTGGAACGGTGCGCCTTGGTCGGCCTCGGCCCGCCGGGCCAACAACGACCGGTGCTCGTCGTCGAGCGACGCAAGATCAAGGCCCATCTCTCCGTCGCCGATGAAACGCTGGCGGACGAGCTGGCCGAGCTGGCCGCGGCCCATCCCCAGGCGCGTCGCGTGCAAACGGTGTTCTTTCACCCCTCCCTGCCCGTCGACGTGCGCCACAACGCCAAGATTCACCGCCTCTCGCTCGCACGCTGGGCAGCGACGGCGAAGGGCTTCGAGATCGATCCCTCGACCTTGGCTCCAAAGGACTGACAACCCTCATCCTCCGGGATTTTTGGTCCAAGCTTACGGACCGTCTGACGCCACCCTCCGATGTCTTCCTCCCCTCAACCCAGGACGCTTGTCACCGGCGGCACCGGATTTCTCGGATCGCACTTGGTGAAGCGACTGCTGGCCGAAGGACGTGTGTTGACCGTCGTCTCGCGGCAACCTCGCCCCGAGCTGGTCGCCCGGGAGGTGCGCGTGGTGGTGGGCGCGTTGCACGATCCGGCCGTCTGCACGGAGGCTTGCGACGGCGCCACCACGGTTTTCCACGTGGCGGCGCGTGTCGGTGTCTGGGGACGCCTCGCGAATTTTCAACGCGACAACGTAGACGCCACTGTCGCCCTGCTGACGGCCGCGAAACTCGCGGGGGTGTCAAATTTCATTCATACGAGCACGCCCAGCGTCGTCTACAACGGCCTCGATCTCGCCGGGGTGGACGAATCGCTTCCGCTCACGACGTCCTGTCCAAGTCCATATCCCCTCACGAAGGCGCAATCCGAGCGGGCGGTGCTCGCGGCCAACACCCCAGGCTTCGCCACGGTGGCGTTGCGTCCCCACCTCATCTGGGGCGTGGGAGATCCGCACCTCGTCCCCCGCGTCCTAGCCCGCGCGCGCGCCGGACGCCTGCGCATCATCGGCGACGGCACCAACCGCGTCGACATGGTCCACATCGCCAACGCCGTCGACGCCCACCTCAACGCCGAAACGGCCCTGCGCCGTTGTCATCTATTAAATGACAACGGCGCCGGGTTGCCTCCGGCGGGTCGCGCGTATTTTATCACCAACGACGAACCCGTCGTGCTGTGGGATTGGATCAACAGTTTGCTGACCGCGCTGGGGGAAAAGCCGATCAAGCGTCGCCTCTCGCTGGACGCCGCCCGCCGGATCGGCGGCGTGTGCGAGGCGTTGTGGCGGGTGTTTCGGCTCAAAGGCGAGCCGCCCATGACGCGCTTCGTCGCGGCCGAGCTGGCGAAGGATCACTGGTTTTCGATCGCCGCCGCGCGGCGCGATCTCGGATATGCGCCGCGCGTCTCGATGGCCGAAGGCACGGCCGAACTCGTGGCTTGGTATCGCCGGGAAGGCGAAAGCTCGCCATGAACCGCGGGCGGGCTCTCGCGTTCTCCGCGCTCTCGATGGCTGCGATCGTCGCCATCTCGAACGTCCTCGTTCAGTACCCGCTCAACGCGTGGCTGACCTGGGGCGCCTTCTCGTACCCGGTGGCCTACCTTGTGACGGACGTCTGCAACCGGGTGCACGGTCCGGCCCTCGCGCGCCGCGTGGCGTGGGTGGGTTTTGGCACAGGTCTGATTCTTTCGGGCCTGCTCGCGCCGTGGCGCATTGCGATCGCCTCGGGTTCAGCTTTCATTGTTTCCCAGCTGCTGGATGTCGCCATCTTCAACCGCCTGCGCGCGAGCAGCTGGTGGAAGGCGCCGTTGCTCGGTTCGGCGGCGGCCTCGATCGTCGACACGGCGATCTTTTTCGGGCTCGCCTTCGGCGGAACGGACATCAGCTGGCTCCACCTCGCCGTCGGCGACCTCGGCGTAAAACTCGCGATGGCGTTCGTGCTGCTCCCGCCGTACCGGCTGCTGGTCGGCAGGCTGACGGACCCGCCCCCTCCGGTAAGAAGCGATCGCACGGATTGAGCAACCAACCCGGAAGTTTGGATTCGGATTCGGAACGCTCGCATTCATCCGCCCGACACGTCCTGCCACCAAACGACCGGTTCGTCTCCAATTCGGCTGGTTCCAGTCCAAAGGCGTACGGCGCCATTCCCCTCTCCAAGAACGGCCTGACGAACACGCGGCGGAGACATTCCCACGCTCCCTCGTCGTTCCATCATGTTCGTATTACGAACATCATGTTCGGCGCTTGCGCGTCTTGGGCTGATCGACCTGGCGGCTGAACCAGATCAGTAGCTGCAATGCGCGCTCCGCGTCGGGCATCGCTGAGCGACGGTCGAAGAACTCACCGATGCGGGCGCGGTGAACCCCCAGCTCCCGCGCCAGGAGCGCTCGGTCTCCCCGGCGGCGCAGACGGGGTTTTACCATCGTCACCACGGCATTCCAAAGCGGGGTTTCAGCGCTCGGCCGCAAGGTCGCGCCCCGGCGTGCCCGGGGCTTTCGCTTCTCCACCTGTTTGCGTGTTTCGCGGGCCAGTTCCCGTGCGCCCAGTTCCAAGACTTCTACGATCGCGAAGAGGGAAGCCAACCTGGGATGGATGTATGGTTTCACAATAAGTTCGTATTACGAACATGATAAATGTGGCAAGAACGTCTTCGGAGAATCGTACTGGCGAAACATTTTTGTTCGTAATACGAACTTTAGGTTCGGTGGATCCTGGCTGCGGCGTGCGGAATCCCTCGCTGCAATGCTATTCCAGTCAAACAACGCCAGGTGTCCGGCAATCGCGGCGAAGGTTGACGACGCGAACATTCAGTTTTCGTACATTTCGTTCAAGGGAGACGTTTTCTGACCCGATAATTCGGGTGGATTGGATAATCTTCCCCACTACGGCTCCGCAGCGGGAGCGTTGCCTTGAGCGTTCAGGCGCCGCGCTGACGCACGGCCTCGAAGAGCGTGATGATCGTCGCCATGGCCACGTTGAGCGAATCAGCCTGGCCGGCCATGGGGATGCGAACGCGGGCGTCGCTCTCCTTCAGCCAGTAGTCGCTTAAGCCATACTGCTCGCTGCCCATGACGAGGGCAAGGGGGCCGCGCAGGTCCGTGTCGGTGTAGAGCGGGGTCGCGGCGGGCGTTGTCGCCACGGTGCGGATACCGTGCCCGGCCAGCCACGGGCGCACCTCCGTGCTGGCGGCGATGGCGACGGGGACGGAAAAGAGCACGCCAGTCGAGGCGCGCACGACGTTGGGATTGAAGAGATCCGTCACCGGATCGCAGACAATGAGCGCATCCACACCGGCAGCGTCGGCACTGCGCAGGATCGTGCCGAGGTTGCCCGGTTTTTCGATGGCCTCGACCACGAGGAAAAAGGGAGGTTTGCGCGGGCTAGATGTCGCCGGGGGCGCTGACCCCGGTCGGTCGGCTTGTCCGGGGTCAGCGCCCCCGGCTACAAGTCGATCAAGACTCTTCAGCGTCCACTTCCACTGCGGTGCCACCGCAAGCAAGCCGTCGGGACGCTCGCGATAGGCAACCTTGGCAAAAGCGTCCTTGGTCAATTCAAAGAGACGGACGCCGGCGGCCTCGGCTGCGGCGAGCAGGGCGGGTTCGTTTTCGCCGAGATACCAATCTGGACAGTAATAGATATCCGTGAGAGCAATCTGCTTTTCGAGGGCGCGACGGATCTGCCGGTAGCCTTCGACGAGAAATACGCCCGCCTCGTCGCGCGGCCGACGGTCCCGCAGCTTGACGAGCTGCTTGATGCGCGGGTTTTGCAGGCTGGTGATGCGTTCGGGAGCGTGGGCCACAAAGAGTGACTAGGCGGCGCGAAAAGGATTGGGAACCCTTAGTTTTTGTGAATTTTGTGCCTCTCCGTGGCCAAGAAACGCTTCAACGACTTTCCCTTCCGCTATCACGAGGAGATCGAGCTGGAGATCACCACGCTCACGAACCTCGGGCTGGGCCTGGGCCGGGTGGCGCTGCCCGGTGAAACCGACGCGAAATGGGTCGTGATGGTGCCCTTCACGCTGCCGGGCGAACGCGTGCGGGCGCGGGTCTATCGCAATCAGAAGAACTTTTCGGAAGCCGACTTGCTGGAGGTGCTCACGCCGTCGGCGGCGCGGGTCGATCCGCGATGCCCCCTCTACGGTCGCTGCGGCGGCTGCCAGTATCAGCATCTGGCCTACACGGAGCAGCTCAAATGGAAGCAACGGCAGGTGGGTGAGCTGCTCAAGCACCTGGCGGGAATCGAGTTCCCCGTAAATCCCGTCATCGGATCGCCCAACGAGTACGGCTACCGGTCGAAGATTACCCCGCATTTTCAAGCGCCACGCGAGAACGATGAGGGACGTTCCACCGGAGATTTGCTCCCGATCGGTTTTTTGCGTCAGGGAACGCGGTTTGAACTCGTCGACGTGCCACGCTGCGAGATCGCCACCGAGGCGATCAACGCACGGCTGCCGGCGGTGCGGGTGGGCATTCGCGAGGGAATCGCCGCCGGCAAGTACACGCGGGGGGCCACGGTGTTGTTGCGCGATGCGGGCGGCGAGGTGACGACCAACTACGACGAGATCGTCACGGAAACGGTGGGCGACCTTAAGCTGCACTTCCTTGCGCGGGATTTTTTCCAGAACAACCCGTTCATTTTGCCGGCGTTCACCGGCTATGTGCGCGGCAAGGCTTCCGCCACGGAAGCCCGTTTTTTGGTCGATGCTTACTGCGGCAGCGGCCTGTTTGCGCTCAGTTGCGCGTCCGCCTTCGAACAGGTGGCGGGGGTGGAAATCAGCGAGAGCTCCGTGGCCTTTGCGCGGCAGAACGCGACGGCGAACGGGATCGCCAACGCCACGTTTCAAGCGGGCGACGCCTCGGCCATTTTTGCCGGGCTGACCTTTGCGTCGACGGACACCGTGGTGATCATCGATCCGCCCCGCAAAGGCTGCAACGAATCCTTTCTGCGCCAGCTTTTTTCGTATGGGCCGCGGGCGGTGGTTTACGTGTCGTGCGATCCGGCAACGCAGATGCGCGACCTCCGGTTGTTCGTGGAGGCGGGGTATGTCCTTGAAGATGTGCAGCCCTTCGACCTTTTCCCGCAGACGCGCCACCTTGAGTGTGTGATGACCCTGCGCAAGGGCGACGCCTGAACCGGGCGTTGCAGCACAGCCGGAAGGGTCTCAACGTGTTCGATCCACCGTGGCCGAGCCCAAACACAACCTCTACGACCTCACCCGCTCCGAGTTGACTGGCCTCCTGGCGTCGTGGGACTTCAGTCGGGTGCATGCGGCGCGCTTGTGGAGCTATCTGTACCGGGAGGGAATCGTCTCATTCGCGGCGATGCCCGATCTGCCGCCACGCGTCAGGAGTCGCCTCGAATCGGAAACGACCGTGGGCGTCTTGCCCGTGGCGCGCGAGCAGCGTTCCTCCGATGGATTTACGCGCAAGTACCTGCTTTCGCTCCATGACGACGCCCGCATTGAAACCGTGCTGATGCGCTACAGCGGGCGTGTAACCGCGTGCGTGAGTTCGCAGGTAGGCTGCGCGATGGGCTGCGTGTTCTGCGCGACGGGGCAGATGGGGTTCTCGCGTCATCTTTCGACGGGCGAGATTGTGGCGCAGGCGTTGCACGTGGACCGGGTGTTGCGCGAGACGGCGGAGGAAGGGCCGGCGCTCGCCGAGGCGGATCACCCGTCGCCGCACCACCGCCACGAGCGTCTGCGCAACATTGTGCTTATGGGCATGGGCGAACCGTTGCACAACTACGACCCTGTCATGCGGGCGATCGACATCCTGCGCGACGGTACGGGTCTGGCGCTCGGCGCTCGCAAGATCAGCCTCAGCACGGTCGGCGTAGTGCCGGGCATTGTCCGGCTGGCCGACGAAGCGCGGCCGATGCACCTCGCGGTCTCGCTGCACGGAGCCACGCAGGCGGAACGCGCAGCGCTGGTGCCGGCAGCGCGAGCCTGGCCGCTCGATGCGCTGATGGAGGCCTGCCGCTACTACGTGCAGAAGCTAGACCGGCGCATCTTCTTTGAGTGGACGTTGATCGAGGGCAAAAACGACGGAGTCGAGCAGGCCCACGCTGTGGGCCGCCTTCTGCAAGGCATCAAGAGCCAGGTAAACCTCATCCCGCTCAATCCGACGGCCGGATACGCCGGGGCACCGAGCGAGAACGAGGCGGCGAAGCGTTTCCAGACGGTGCTCGCGGAGTACGCCTTGCCGAGCACCGTGCGCCAACGGCGCGGCATCGATATTGCCGCAGGCTGCGGGCAACTCGCGGTGGCGGGTTAGGTTTTTTAGACCGTATAAGCCCTATAAGGCCTATAACCCCAGCCGCTCGCGCGCCGCACCCACCAACGGATTGCCGCTCAGCTGAATCGCCGGCAATTGCCCGATCGCACCCAGGCGCTGGGCGCGATCGCGGAGGGTCAGCCAGGCGATCGAGGCGGCGCCGTTGTGCGCGGCGTGCTCGGCCGCGGTGTCGATGATCTCCGGCGGGAGCGTGAGTTGCTCCTTGGGAAGCACGCCTTTGTCCGTCAGGAAGAGAGAAAGCGACCCCGCAAGGGTTTGTATCCACGCCGTGGGTTGGGCGGGCGGCGTGTAGGCGAGGCCTGCGCCCTCGGGGTACGCACACCATTCCATGAACAGGCGGGTCTGCTCATGGAGTTTCGTCAGTTCGACGTCGATCGTGGCGGGGGTCCAGCGGGCGGTGAACGTCTTGCGCTCGCGGAATTTTTTGACCTCCCACACGCGGAGGACGATCTCGGTGTCGCCACTCGTTTCCGTCAGCGCGCCCGTAAAGACGTAATCGAGCCCGTCGCCGCATGTCTCCACCAGTTGCTTGATGTTGGCGGCCGTCCACTCCGCGGGGAAAAGGGCGTAGTGCAACTTGTCCATGAGGCCGATGGCGGCGATGGGCGCGTAGAGTGGACAGAAACTGAACGTCTCGGCAAACCACAGCGGAAGGCCGCGGGCAAATCGACCGAGGTCGTCCTCGGGCTTTTGCATGCGTTCAGCCGGCTCGGCGAGTCCGGGATGGGCGAGCTGGCAAAACGCGACGCGACGGACGCGCGCCTCCTTGGGCGGGAGCAATCCGGGCACGTCCTCGACGCCGTAGGCCCAGATCGGCTTGCTGATGCTGACGAGGTTTATGCTCGCGGCCTTCGGTACGGCGGCACTCGAAGCCAGCTCTCCGCGACGCTGGGCCTCGAGCAGCTCGGCGATGGCGTTGGAAAATCCCCAGAGCCGCTGCTCCAATTCTGGACGTTTCAACGCAAAAAGGATGTCCAACACGTGCTGCGCCGCACCGGGATTGCGCGTGGCGAGATAGGCCTGCAAGAGGTTCAGCCCCGTGGCCGGCCCATGACGCTCGGCGTCATAGCGAGGGGAGATGAGCTCGATGATGGGCTCGATGTAGCCACAGGAACCCAGGTCGCCGGAGATCGTGACGAGCACGTCGGGCCGGTCGCCGGCGGTCGCAAGCACCTGTTCGTAGATCGCCAGCGCCGCGGGAAGATCTTTCGCCTCGAGCCGTTCGCGCGCGGCCGAGAGCTGGGGGAGTAGTCCACCGGTAACCACGGGTGCCACCTCGGCCGCCGACGGGGCCACGGAGACCGCGGCAGCGGGCGCAGAGGCAGGGGCGGGGCTGGCGGAGGAGTTTGGTTTCTTTCCGACGAAACGATCTAGGAAGCCCATGCCGGCGAAAACAAAGACGTTCGCCCGTGCGAGGCGAACAGATTCAGCGCCCGTCGTGCCGCCCCCAGTGCCTTTTCACGAAGACACTTAACAGGAGCACGCGGGGCCGCAGCGAGAGAGGTAACGCCGAGAGCTTTCCTCTGCTTACTAAATCGAGGCAATCACCCGCTTTGGCCAAAGGAAGGAGGTTGCGACCAGGATTCCGCCGACACCGCAGACCGCAAAGGCGGTGCGGTAGAGCATCAAAAGACCCGACTCCGCGAGCTGCCCGGACAAAAAATTGCCCAACACCGCAAAGAGTCCTGCCACCAGCATGACGTACAGACCTTGCACAGAGTTGCGGTAGCTGTCCTCCGCAAGCGTGTTGAGGTACATGACGGGCGCGACGAGCAGGCCGATGATGGTGAGCCCGTGACCCAACTGAAGGGCAACCGCGGCGAACGCGCTGGGCAGAAAAGCGAGCAATGCCAGACGGGTGAGGGCTGCGCCGACGCCGGCAATGATGAGTCCGCGCAATCCAATCCGCGAACGCAGGCGCTCGAAGGCCAGCATGAAGCCGATTTCCAAGGCCACGCCCACGTTCGCGATCAGGCCAATCCATCGCGCTTCGATCTGCACCTGTTGGGTGAGGTAAAGCGGGTAGAAGCTGTAGTAGGCCGCATTGGTGGCGATGAGCAGACCCATGCCGGCGCAGAACAAGGCCACGCGCGGACGAGTGAGGAGGCGGAGCGCATCGACCGTGGGCAGACGCGACCGCGCATCCGGAGGCCGCGCGATCCGTCGCGGGAGATGACGGGCATTGGCCATGCCAAGAGCCGCGGCGAGCATGGCCGCGAACGGAACGACCTGCAGTCCGCCCCACCGATAAAAAACGACGATCGCGGCGCTGGGCGCGATGAATCCGATGGTTCCCCACACCCGCACAGAGGAATACGGCGTCGGTGTCGCGTTGGGTTCGCGTTGCAGCGAAAAGAAAAGGCCGTCGGTGAGCGCCACCTGAGGCTGGTTGGCCAGCTGGTTGAAGAACACGGCGAAGAGGCATGCGGCAAACCCCGAAGCCAGTGCCAGACCGCCCATGGCCGCGACATTGACGCTGAAGAGGCCCACAAGCAACGGAGCAACCCACCCGTATCGATCCGCCAGATACGTCATGACTGGCGGCAGAAAAAGCACGCCACTCTGGCCGACGGCAAGGATCAGGCCGATTTGAGCCGGGGCGAGCCCTTTGACGTCACCCAGGTAAACCGGCAGGTAGGGCGAAATGCAGCCGAAGACCGCGTAGACCCAGAAGTAGTGGGCCTTCAGGCGAATGAGCGGCAAAAGAGGACGTGCGGGCATGGGCGCAGCCTCCCGCATGAGGGGCCGTCCCTTCGCAGGCAACCCTGCACGCGCGGAGCCGCCCGCCTCGCGTGCCAACGGTTACTTTTCCTTCCGCGCTTCGAGAAACTCGCCCACCTGCGCGCGCGCGTCGGCCCACTCGCTGTCGTTGAGCTTGCCGTCGCGATCCTTGTCGAACCGGCGAAGCATGCGCGGGTTGGCCTCAGCCCGGGCGCGATTTGCCTGCGCCATCGTCGCACGCTCCGTCTCGTCGAGGCTCCCGTCGGCGTTCTTGTCGAACTCGTGCATGACCTTGCCCCGCACTTCGCCAGCCTTCGAGGCCTTGGTGGCCTTGCCTGGTTTCGATGCGGATGCCGCGGATGAAGGAGCGGCCGTGGCGGCAGACTTTTCGCGCTGTTCAAATTGGGCACGGGCTTCCGCCCACTCGCTGTCATCCAGTTTGCCGTCACCATTCTTGTCGAAGCGCCGGAGCTGGCCCGGCGCTTGCTCGATGCGCGCCCGGAGGTTCTCCAGCATTTTCGCGCGCTGCCCGGGATCCGCGTTCGCCGCACGCTCACGCAGGGCCGCGGCGGCGGGCCCGCCGCCTTTGGGCCGGCCCTGGGCCTGCATCGACATCGCTTCCTTGGCCGCCACCTTCTCTTCTTCGTCGAGCAGCCCGTCGCCGTTTCGGTCGTACTTTTTGACGATGTCGTCGTACGGATTGGGCTCAGCCGCGACGCCGGCGGCATGGATTAACGTTGCTGCACCAAGGAGGAGGCTTAAGAACGGCGTTTTCATGGTTACCTGCCTTAAACGCACTACCCGTCCCGAAGGTTTCGGCCAAAATCTGCCGACCGTGGGTTCGTGGTGCCGAGCGTCCGGACGCTAGCTCTCGTTCCCATGTTCCAAGTCACGTTCTCCGAGCAGGCCATGCGCGAACTCAACAAGCTGGAAAAGCTCGACCAGCTGCTTGCGATTGAGCCGATCAGCAGCCTCAAGACCTCGGAGCTGGAGCGCCCACGGGAGCCCCTGGGGCGCTTCAGCCGGGGCGGGCAAACGCTTTTTCGTCTGCGAAGCGGGGATCATCGCTTCTATTTCGAGGCGCGCGAGACCGACAAACTGCATGTGCTTTACATTCTCCACCATCATTCCCTCGAAGACTTCCTGCTGCGCAACAAGCTGCCGGTTTCAGAGGACCAATTGGTCGAGCAGCATTCGAAGTTCTGGAAGTACCTCGAGACGCTAACCCGAAAATAACCCCCCGGCGATCGCAACGCATGTCCACCCCCGAACCCACCGAAGAGGATCGCGAGAATCCCTACACCGTCGCAAACGCGAGCAGGATTTACTTTCTGCCCAACCTGATGACGGCGGGCAATCTGTTCTGCGGGTTCGTGGCCGTGATCAAATGCATCCAGGCGCATTATGCGATGCGTGGGATCGACCTCATCACGCCGGCCGCCAGCGCGTTGTTTCGTGAGGCCGTGTGGTACATCTTCGGCGCGATGGCCTTTGATGCCCTCGACGGACGGCTCGCCCGCATGGGCGGACGCGAGTCGCTCTTCGGTGCGGAGTTCGATTCGCTGGCCGACGTGGTCTCCTTTGGCCTGGCGCCGGCACTGATGGTGTTTTTCCTCATTCTGTCGCCCACCCAGGGCTATCCCATATTCCAGAACATCGGCTGGCTGCTGGGATTCGTTTACCTGCTCTGTGCGGCGATCCGGTTGGCGCGATTCAATGTCATCACCAACCCGCTCATCCACCGCACCAAAACCGAATCGTCCAAGGACTTCATCGGCCTGCCCGTGCCCGCCGCCGCCGGAACGGTGGCCTCCCTCGTGCTCTTCCTGCTCAACCTTGCCGCCCACGACCGTTCGCTGCAACGCTGGGCGCTGATCCTGCCGCTGCTGCTCTTCCTCATCGCGATCCTGATGGTGAGCACGATCCGCTATCCCAGCGGCAAGCAGATCGATCTCCAAACGAAGACCCGTCTGACCACCTTCGTGCTCTTTGGCGGGGTGGCTGCCGCCGTCATCGTTTTCAAGGAGTACGCGATGTTCGTCGCGTGCCTGACTTACATCTTCTATGGCATCGTCCGCCACCTGCGCCATCGCGGTCCGACTCCGCGCCCGACAACCGTGTGAACAACCTGCGCGCCACCAGCCAACAACCCAGGGCCTGCGAACAACCCGGCAGTTGTTGGCCGGCGAAAGACGCTTGTTCACAGCCCCGGGCGACATCGGTTTTTAGAGGTAAAACCAGCCGTCAGAGCCGGGTTACTGGTCTTTTTCGGGCGCATACTGATACGGATATAATTCCTTATTGAATAGAGTATCTTTTAGCCTTTGTTAACTTCTACTCCCGCAGCGTTCACGAGAACCCCTCGTCCATGAAATTCAAAATCAACCGCGACCACTTCAGCAACGGCCTGGCCCAGGTCCTCAACGTCGTGGGTTCGAAGGCCACGATGCCGATCCTGAGCAACGTGCTGATCGAGGCCGATAAGGACCACATCACGCTCACGACGACCAACCTCGACCTGGGAATCCGCTGCAAGATCAAGGCCGAGGTCAAGGAAGGTGGGGCCGTCACGCTGCCGGTGAAGCGCCTCGCCACCATCGTGCGCGAACTGCCGAATGTGGACGTGGCGTTTGACGCCTCCCCCAATCATCAGGTGAAGCTGGCGTCGGGCGGGTCGAATTTCCGCATCATGGGCATCGGCAAGGAAGAGTTTCCGCCGCTGCCAGAGTTTGGAGACGAGAAATCGTTCACCCTCGAGCAGGCCGAGCTCACGAACATGCTCAAGAGCGTCGCCTACGCGCAGTCGAGCGACGAGACGCGCTACATTCTCAACGGCGTCTATTTTAATTTCCGCGACGGCAAGCTCTCGCTGGTGGCAACGGACGGCCGCCGCCTCGCGCTCATGGCCAAGGATATCGAGGTGCCGCCTGCAAGCGCCGGAGCGATCATTCTTCCCGCGAAGACCGTCGGCGAACTGCTGCGCATGCTCGACAAGGGCGAAAGCCTGAAGGTCTCGTTCAACGATCGTCGTGCCGCGTTCCAGATCAACACCGACAAGGACACCAGCGGTCTGGTCGACTCGATCTATCTCTATTCCAAAGTCGTCGAGGGCAACTACCCCAATTACCAGCAGGTCATCCCCAAGGAGACCCATCAGCGGATCAAGCTGGAGCGAGAACTACTTCTTCAGTGCGTGCACCGCGCCGCCCTCGTCTGCAGCGAGAAATCAAATTCGGTGAAGCTCAAACTGAGCTCGAACCTGCTTGAAATCACCGCCCAGAGTCCGGATTTCGGCGAGGCCCACGAATCGATGGCCATCAGTTACAGCGGCCCTGACCTCCAAGTGGCGTTTAATCCCCTTTTCGTGATGGATCCGCTTAAGGCGCTGACGAAGGACGAAGTGTTCTTCGAGCTCAAGGATGAGGTCAGCCCTGGCGTGTTCAAGACGCTCGACAGCTTCATTTGCGTGATCATGCCGGTGCGGCTAAGCTGATCTCACCCGCCGCGTTGCTCCTTCCCGGGCCGGGTGCTTCACCCGGCCTTTTTTGTCCATGGATCCGACTTACCCGATCATCACCGCGATGATTGTCTCCTTGGTGCTCCACCAGGCCAATCTCCAGTTCGCCTCGCCCGTGATTGCGATCGTCAATCGCTGGCTGCGGTGGCTGGTCTTTGCGACCGGAGCGGCGAAGATCTCTTCCGACTTGGGCTTGATCGATCGCTCCTTTGGTGTGCTGTCCGCCATCTTCTTCCTGCTCTATTTTCTCTTCGAAACACTTTATCGCTGGTTGGAAGTACGCGCAGTCAGCGTGAGTCCGCTGCCCTTATTCCCGCGCTTCACGGTCAACAGCAGCGGCGAGGAGTGGCCCACTCATCCCCGCCTGCTGCGCATTCGCGACTGGTTGCGAAGTCAGGGATTCCGGCAGGTACAGGCGCTGCGGGCAGAGGTTGCGCCCGGCGTGTACCTGCGCCTCTCGATCTACCAGGACACCGACAGCCTATTGCGAATCCAGGTGATGTTCATGCCGCAGCGCAACGGCGCGATCTCGGTGTGCTACACCCTGTCGTCGCAGACTGTGAACGGCTACCGCTATATCACCGACAATCTGCACACCCCCTTTGGCGGGTTCTATCCGGAAACGTGGATCGTGGAACGCAACCCTTGGCGGCGATCATTGCCCACCCTAGTTGCCCGCCACCGCGCGCGCCTCGCGCGGCACAAGGAACCGCTGCTGGTCTGGTCGGACGATCCTCTTGCGGACCTCAACGCTCAGCAGCGCGAACTCGAACGCGTCAACACCGAGCTGGGCTTCCTGCTTCCGCATTCCGAACGTGAGGAGAACGGGAAGATGACGGTGGAAGGCCGGTACCGCGTCTGGAAGGAAATCTGGCTGCTCAACTACCTCGGCATCAGCGGGCGTCACCAATAACGGGATACGTCACGGCCGCGCAGTGGGCGTGGGTTCGTCGTCCGGCTTTGCCTCGTAGGCGTGAACCGATCCGGCCGAGTCGCTCCAGAGCGGAAGGTTGTCCCGGCGCCAGGCCCGGGTCTCGATGATGTCGGTCGCCACCGCAGGATCGCGGCATTGGGTCATCAGGCGGTTGAGTGCGGCGTAAGCCACATCTTCGACACGCACATTCACGGTGTCGGCGTAACGCTGGACTGCGGCGAGCTCGGCGGAGTCCAAGTGCAATTTAATCCCACTCATGGCAGGTCTCCTTGGGTTAAGGGTTGAGTTTGTAGTATGATGTCTCGGGATCGGGCATGCAAGGCTCCTGTGGCTCGGACTTTTTTGAGAAACGAGTCCGGGTTCGAACCCACGCTCTCCGCAGGATCACGGTGGCCTTTCTGTGAAGGATCTTTCTGAGGGGAATACCCTATGCTCACTAGGGTAAAGGCGACATTGAGCCCCGGTGAGATTGGAGGGAGGCTCACGCTCCTGGAAATGATCGCGACCGCCGCCACTGCCCAGCCTGCTTCTGCAGTTTCGTCTGCGTTGCGGGTGCTTGTCGTGGATGGTAACTCGGTCAATCAGCGCCTGTGGTCTCACATGCTGAAGCGACTCGGCTACCGCTCGCTGTCGGTGGGTGACGGTTGGGAGGCGATCGATGCCTTGGCGATGTTCCCCTCAGAAATCATCCTGATGGATCTCGACCTGCCGGAAGGCGCAGGGTTCGAAGCGGCGCTGCACATCCGCGAAAAGGCGCGCGATCCCGGCCGGCCGTGGATTGTAGGCATCACGATCAATCCTCAACCCGAAGACTATGATCGCGCGATGAGAGTGGGCATGAATGATTTCCTCATCAAGTCGGGCCACCCCGAGAATCTGATGCGGGCGATGCAGTTTGCCCGAAAATCGCTCGGTTTGAAGGAAGACTCGCTCTCCCACGCCACCTGAGGGCGAAGGAGCGTGGCTTCAGGCCGGCGCGCCCAAGGAGGCAAGGGCATCGGCGATGGGCACGGTCTGACGTTTCCGATCGAGGAAGAAGTTGATCTCCGTGTAGCCCACACTGCGCAGGATGCGAAGGGCTCCGGTGTAGTTATCGCCCACGCGTTCGGGGCGATGGGCGTCGGCGCCGATGACGACAGGGATGCCGCGGGCGTGCATCAGCTCCAGCATCGATCGGCCAGGATTCATTTCCGGAAGGGCCTTCTGCAGACCGCTCGTGTTGAGTTCCATCGCCACTCCGGTCGCGGCGATGCGATCGAGCGCGCGCTCAATGAAGGGTTGGATGCGACCGAACTGCCACTCGCGGGGGTTCTCATTCTTGACGAGGTCGGGGTGGGCGAGGGTGTCGAAAAGCCGGGATTCGGCCGCCTGGGCGAGGTGATCAAAGTACAATTGTTGGTAGGCAAAAAAATCGCCGGTGAAATATTTCTGCCGGTAGTGATACATTTGCATGTGCACCGAGCCGAGCACGTGGTGCAACGACGCCCGGGCATGCAGGCGCTCAAGCCAGCTCTCAATACCCGGATAGAAATCGCTTTCCAAGCCGGCGCGCACATCGACGCGACCCGCGAACGCGTCGCGAGCGCGGGCGATCAGCGCGAGGTAGGTCTCAAACTCCTCTGGCGCCATGCGAACTTCGGACGACACCTGGTCGGGCAAAGGGCAGTGACACGTGACGATCAGGCCCTTGAACCCACGACGCTCCGCGACCACCGCGTAATCCGACGGCTCGCCGAAGGCATGTTTGCACAACGGCGTGTGACAGTGGGATTCGTAGAGCAGCGGAACGGACGGCATCTCTCCACCGTTGGCGTTTTCGGCGGCTTCTCAATCCTTCAGGCAAAGTAGCCGCCACCTGGCAGGGTCTCGACTGGATCACCAGGTGGGCGGGCGGGTCCCTCCGCCCGCTCCGGGCCGGACTGCTGCCAGTGCGTCGATCAACAGTTGGCAAGGGTTTGACCAAGCCGCAGCCGGCCGCGTGTCCCGCAAACCTGGGAGGACTAAGAAAACACGTCCCAGCCCAAGACCCACAAATCAACAAACAACAGTCCGAGCCCCTTTGGCCCGCGTCCGTCCCGCGTTCGGCGGGTAACCGACCCTTTCGGGCAACCGGATGGGTCATTTGATGGACATTACTATCCTAAGCGCTTAGCTTACAATCCATGAATCATACATCCTTCAGCCGGAAGGGGGGCAAGGTCCGGTCGCCGGCAAAAACGGCCGCGAACCGGGCCAAGGCTGTGGCGTATTGGAATTCGGTGCGCACCGGGGAGAAACCATCGCCGAGGCGTTTGCGGGTTCCGCCGGCCCCCGAGACCGTGGCAAGCTTCCTTGCAGAGTATTGTCGTCAAGCGGGCATCACCTGTTTGGAGGCGTTTGGCTCGACTGCCCGTGGCAACGCCAAGCGCGGTAGCGATGTCGATTTGCTCGCGACCTTCGCCGAGAATCCCGGACTCCGTTTCTTCACGATGGAGGAGGAGATGGCTGCGATCCTCGGTGTACCCGTGCATCTTTTGACGCGCGACTCGGTGGACCAGATGTCCAATCCTTATCGGCGCGCGTCGATTCTCGCCGATGCGAGGGTGATCTATAATGGCTAAAGCTGCGCCCAGAACGCAGGACGCCTACCTGCACGACATGCTGGAGTCGGCACAACTTCTGCAAGGCTACATGTCGGGTATTCCTTTCGACGACTTCTGGCGCAATAGCGAGAAACGCGACGCCGTGGCGCTGCGCATTTCAGTGTTGGGCGAGGCTGCGCACAAGATCGACAAAGCCACGGAAGCCGCGCTGCCCAACATCCCGTTCCGGAGCATTCGCGGGATGCGCAATCGCGTTGCCCACGACTACGGAGCGGTGGATTTCAAGATCGTTTGGGCCGTCACTCAAACGGAGATCGAACCCTTGATCGCGGCGCTGGAGGCCTATTTCAAAACGCGGTCGGCTCCGCCGCCTCGGGACTAAGCCACTGCGACGTGAACCTCTTCACGCCCATGGTTCCGCTGAAACGGTTCAATCCCAATTTTAGGTCGGTGCTTTCGACCACGCAGATAGAGGAGCTGCAAGTTGTCTCGTCGCAGGCCGAGTGATTTTTCGATCATGACGTCAAATTCGTGCAGGAATTTCAGCGTCCCGGCTCTTCGACGGTCATATATCAATCGTTAATAATTGACCGCTTTTTGTGCCTCTCAGTCGATCACAGACATCAGGGTTTGACCCTTTTTCAGCGGCCCCGATTATCAATCATTGATTCCCTGCTGGTCCTCGTGTGCAACTGACCCATTAGAGGCATGTGGGTTCGAAGGGTAAGAAAGCGACACGAGGGTACGACGCCGTTCTTATGGGCCGTAGGCAGGCAAGGCTGATGCGCGGATTCCACGACAGGAATGACCCCGTTTTTTTTGGCCTTGCGAAGTGGCTCGGTGACTTTGCAGGCCACCGAACGTGGCTTGACGTCGATACCGCGCTTTTCGCGGGGGAAATACGAAAGCCTTCGGCGAAATGTAAGCGAGCGCCTTGGCGCCCCCGAGTGAGTCCAGCCCGCCTGCTCAGAAGAACGTGTAGTACTTGTCCTCGGCGAGGCGCTGGATGAGCAGGGCGAGCTCCATCGCGTGGTAATCGCCCCACAGGGAGGACTCGCCGCAGGGGACCTTGCGGCCCTTCGGAATATGGTCCCAACCATTCGGGCGATGATACACGCTGTGCAGCAGCAAGCCCTGGTGCTTCGAATCGGTGGAGAGGTACGGCTCGTCAAAGAGCGTGTTGGCCACGGTCAGGCCGGCTTGCAGGTAGCGTTTGCCCGCAGCCTTGTCGCCCTTGGCGGTGAGCCAGCGGCCGAGGCGGATGAACCCTTGGGCGCTGATTGCGGCGGCCGAGCTGTCGACCGGCTCGTGATCGTTGAAGGGATCGGCCGGTTTCTTCGAAATGTCGCCGAGCCGGTGCGAGTTGAGCGCGGTGCTGTCCCAGTAGGGCACGCCGTCCTTCGCGGAGTAACCGTCAATGTAGTAATCGCTCGTCGCGCGGGCGGTCTCGAGGAAAAGATCGGTGACCGCCCCGCGGCCGCCCACGAGGTCGAGCTGCTCACCCTTCACGATGTCGAGGTACTCAAGTTGCTCGGCATAGCCGCAGATGACCCAGGCGGCTCCCCGCGTCCAGGTGGTGAAGGGCGAGTAACCCTGCTGCGAACTCGGGCAACGGTATTGTCCGTCGTTGCGGTTGAAGATCGATTCGTGCGCCACGCGGCCGCGCACGTCGTAGCTGTCTCGGCCCTGGCCGAAGAACACATTATAGCGCGAGGTGGTGGCGGCGTGCTCGATGGCGCGGTGGAGCAGGTTGATGGGCTTGTCGCCTTCTCCCATGAGCACATGGCCGAGCTGGTGGGCGACGACGAGCGAACGCATCGAGCGGATGGTGTCGGCGAAGAGCGATTGCGGGCCGTTGAACGAGTACACGTAGCCGGACGGTTTCACCCCGGCGGAGCCTTTCACGGGTGACCATGGCGCGTGCTGATTGGTCGTCGCGTGGCGCGCCGCCTGCACCGCGCCGGAGACTTTCAGCGCGAGTTCGGTATAGTTGACCTCATCGGTCGAACCGGCGGCACGGCCTTCAAGAATGAGGCGGCGCAGGTTGCCGTAGGTGGAAATATTGTTGAAACCGTGGTCGTGCACGCCGATGTGCGAGACGTGCGAGGCCATGTGGCGGAGCGTCTTCTCGCGGCCGAGCTTGAGAAAACGCTCGTCGCCCGTCGCATCGTACTGAAGGAAGGCCATGCCGAACTGGAAGCCCTGCGTCCACTCGGTCCAGCCGCGCGAGGTGTATTTGCCTTTGACGGTGAAGACGGGCGTGCCTTGGGCGGAATCCCACGTGCGGTCGATGAAGGCGATTTTTTCGCCGGCGAGTTCGAAGAGGCGGGAAACCTTTTTCTGAAGCTTGGCGGGGGTAAGGGAGGCGTCGATTTTCATGGCGAAGGAGTTTTACCGTGGTTCTCCGGCAGGTGCGAAACAAGGCTGAATGTAGTCGTGGACGGTTTTGTCCAGTGGTGCGCAGGTTTAATCCAGATGCCCGCAAGCCGCTTGCCGGGCTGCGGCCCCGGGTTCAGCCTGATGGCATGGAAGGTTTTTTCGGCCACTTTCTCCAGGCCTTTATTCCGCTGTTTGTGGCGATCGATGCCATTGGGCTGGCGGCGATTTTCGTTTCCCTGGGCGCCGGTGTTCCGCTGGCGAAGCGGAACCGCATCGCCCGGCAGGCGACGGTCACGGGCGGAGTGGTGGCACTCGCGTTTCTCTTTCTCGGAAAGAGCATCTTTGTTGCGCTGGGTATTCAGGGCGGTGACTTCCAGATCGCGGGTGGCTTGATCCTTTTCATCATCGCGGCGCGCGACCTCGTGCAGTCGGCCGCGGAGGTGCCGCCGCCCTTGGCCGATGATTTTGGCGTCGTGCCGCTGGGCATGCCTTTGATCGCCGGTCCCGCTTTGATCGCGACCCTGCTGTTGCTCGCGGAAACCGTGGGCGTGCTGATGACGCTTGCGGCCCTCGTGGTGAATCTGGCGCTTGTGGCGGTCGCTTTCGCCCATGCCGACCGCTTGGAGCGGCTGATCGGGCGCACGGGCATGCGCGCCGTGTCGAAGATCGTCTCGCTCCTGCTCGCCGCGATCGCAGTGGCAATGGTGCGTCGCGGGCTGACCGGATGAAAGGCCGCCGCTCCGTGGACCTACCCGGCGAAGGTTGTCATTAGCTTGGCGTAGATCTTGGCGCTGTTGACGAGGTCCTTCACCCGGGCGCGTTCGTCCACGGCGTGCATCGACTGGCCTTGCGGACCGTAGCCGACGGTCGGGACACCCAGCTGGCGCGCGAAGAAACACATGTCGTTGAACCCGGGGGAAACACTGAACACCGTCGGCGCCTTTCGCACCGTGCGCACGCAGTCCGCCATCGCGGTGAGAAACGGATGAGTGGGAGCATGGAAACAGGGGTGATTCTCCGATACCTTCTCGATGGTGATGCGACACTGCGGAATCGTGCGCGCCGCATTTCGCAGGAAGCCGCGCAACTCGCGCTCGGCCGCGGCTACGTTTTCGTTGGCGATCACCCGGCGGTCGATGCTGAAGCTCGCAAGAGCCGGGACGGTGTTGATCTTTCCGCCGGGACCTGAGGCGAATACGCCGCCAACATTAATGGTGGGGATCATGGTGATACCCTCCGGACTGCGAAAAGGGCGTCGATTCAACGTGCGTTTGTAGTCCTCGAGGGCGAGGACCAAGGCGGACATCTTTTCCAAGGCGTTGATGCCATGTTGAGGCTGCGAGCCGTGGGCGGCTCGGCCGTGGACGGTGACGTTGAGCCAGACGACGCCGTTGTGCCCGCAACACACCCGCGCGCCTTCGCCTCCTTCCATGACAACCGCGTAGTCCGGCGAGATGCCTCCTTGGTTCACGACCCATTCCGTGCCGAGAACCGAGTCGGTCTCCTCGTCGGCCGTGAACGACACCTCCACGTGGGTGCGCGGCGCCGTTCCGGTGGCGCGCAACGCGCGCAGGGCGAACAGCAGGGCGGCAATAGAACCCTTCATGTCGGCGGTGCCGCGACCGTAGATCCAGCCGCGTTCGACCTCGCCGGAAAACGGGGAACTATGCCGCCACTCTCCCGAAACCGGGACGACGTCATAGTGCGCGTTGAAATGAATCGTCCGTTTCGCCCCCGGCACGCGTTGAAAGCCAAGGACGTTGTAGCGTGGATACGCGTGCTGTGCCGGCGGGAGGTGGCGTTTCAGCAGCGTGCGCGGGATGGCAAGGCGTCGGACGCGCAGACCTGACGCCTGCATTTCGCGCACGAGCAAGGCGGTCATGGTCTCATAATGATCGCCCGGCGGATTGACTGTGGGAATGCTGACGAGCGAACGCAGCAGAGCGAGCAGGTCGGCCGTGTGTGAATCGAGAAAATGGTCGGGCGTCATGCGAAGGCGAAAGGACGTTAATGGAGTGACCTACGGTGAGGCGTGCGCGACCCAAAGAAGGCGCAGCATGACCAGGACGACCATGGTCAGGAAGATTGGCCGGACGAAGCGAGAGCCTTTTCGCACCACGAGGGCGCTGCCGAGCCGCGCGCCGATGATCTGACCCGCGCCCATCGTGAGTCCGGCGGTGTAGTTGACCTGCCCTGCGACCAGAAAGAAGGCGAGGGCCGCCAGGTTGCTCGTGGCGTTCATCACCTTGGTCATACCGGTGGCCTTCGCAAAGTTGAAACCCATCACCGCGACGAGCGCGATCGTCCAGAACGACCCTGTCCCCGGCCCGAAGAAGCCGTCGTAGAAGCCCAGGCCGAGTCCAAACAGGGAGAAGAAGGTCGCCGATCGCAGGCGTGGCGGATGGTCCTGCACCCCGACCTGGGGGCGCACGATGGAGTAAATCACGATCGCTGCGAGCATCCACGGGATAAGGGCCTCCAGCAGGCGGTTGTCGATGAGGTGAACCACGGCGGCTCCAGCGAGGGCGCCGATGAGCGTCATGGCGATGCCAAGCCGGCAATCGTGCAAATTGACCATTCCGCTCCGCAGGTAGTGCCGGGCGGCGACCACGCTGCCAAAGCTCGCCTGCAGCTTGTTGGTGCCGAGGGCGACCGGTACCGGCAAACCCAGGTTGAGCAACACCGGTACGGTGATGATGCCGCCTCCGCCTGCGATCGCGTCGACCAGACCGGCGACGAGACCGACGAGGAAAAGGATCGGATAGGCCCAGAACGGGAGGTTCATGCGATGCCGCAGTGTAGCGGACCGCGGCCCAAGGCGACGGAAAACCACACGGACCCGCGCGGGTTTTGACACCCGGCTGGCTTTCGGCATGCTGCCAGACCTCGCATGAGCCTCGCCGATCTTCGCATCGATTATTCCCTGTCCGGTCTGCTCGAAAAGGACCTCGCGCGGGATCCCTTCCGCCAGTTCGAGCGCTGGTTTCAGGAAGCGGGCGCGGCGAAGGTCATCGAGCCCAATGCCATGTCCCTGGCCACGATGGATCGCACCGGCCGACCCGCGGTGCGCACGGTATTGCTCAAGGGCGTCGACGGGCGCGGCTTCGTTTTCTACACCCACTACGACAGCCGCAAGGGGCAGGAGCTGGCGGCCAACCCGCACGCGTCGCTGCTGTTTCCCTGGCTGGCGCTTGAGCGGCAGGTCATCGTCGAGGGCGCGGTCTTGCCCGTCTCGCGCGAGGAAAGCGAAACCTACTTTCACAGCCGCCCTCGGGCGAGCCAGCTCGGCGCCTGGGTGTCGCAGCAAAGCAGCATCATTCCCGGTCGCGAGACCCTCGAAGAGGGCTTCAAGGCCGTGGACAAGAAGTACGCCGGGGCGGTCGTACCGCTGCCACCCCGTTGGGGGGGCTACCGGTTGAATCCTGAACGCGTCGAATTCTGGCAGGGGCGTCGCAGTCGCCTTCACGATCGTCTCGCCTACCGGCGGAACGACGACGGCGGATGGATCATCGAGCGCCTCGCGCCCTGACTCGGCCCTGTCCGGGATGACCTCACGCCCGAAGATCCCGCGCGCGCCCAAGGTTCCTCTCGCAGCGACCGTTTGCCTCGTCTGCCCTGAATTATTAAATGAGCGCAGGGATCGCAGAGTCGGCCGATTTTTCCCGAGCCGACTGGCGAGCATGTTAACCCCGCTTTTGCGTGGGTGAGCAGGTTCGACGGATCGCTTTCAAGGAGCGGCGGCACTCTTGCCGCCGGGTTTGGATGCCGGACCGACTTACGCGAGGCCTCCGGCGGCAGGACCTCCAGAGGCGGTTAAAAGTGCCGCCGCTCCACCAACCACGGCGTTGCTTCTCTCCCTTTCTCTCTCTGCGGCCTCCGAGTGCTCCTGTTAAGTGTCTTCGTGAGCAGGCGCTGAACACCTCCAACCAAGAAATGCCCATCCTTGCATGGTTGGCGGCAAACCGCCAAACCTCACTTACCAAGCCTTACGCGCTCGGCGCCTTGCTCAGGGCGGCGCGGACTTTGCTCGATCATCCTTGAACCTCTACCTGATCCGACACGCCCACGCCGTCACGGCGGATGAGAATCCCGAACGGCCGCTCAGCGCCCGCGGTCGCGGCGATGTGGTCCGGCTCGCCTCCTTCTTTCGCACCAACGGCCTGCTGCGCCCGGCGCAACTCTGGCATAGTCCGTTGTCGCGCGCCCGTGAGACCGCCTTATTGCTCAATGGTGCGCTCGCGCTCGACTCCGTCCTGGTGGAGACCCCGGGACTGCTCCCGGAAGACGATCCCGAGGAGATCGCGCAGCGCCTCGCCACGTATCCGATGGACCATTCGCTCGCGCTCGCCGGGCATGAGCCTCACCTCTCTGCATTGGCGACGCTACTGGTGCGCGACAAGCGCAAGCCCATCGCTTTCCATCTGCGCAAGGGAGCCGTCATCGCGCTCCAACGTGAGGACTCCGTGCATAAGCGCAGCGCTCTGCCGCGTTGGCGCATACGCTGGCATTTCTCGCCGGAGTTGCTCCCGCTTGCGGTTCCGATCCTCGCGGCCGCGCCCGCAATCGCCGAGGGGGCCAAGCCATGAAACTTCTCGTCACCGGAGCCTCCGGCTTGGTGGGAGGAGCCGTCGCCCGGCTCGCGGCGCTGGCGGGACACGACGTCAGCGGCGTCGTGGGTCGCTACTCAGGAGACTTGCCTGGCGTTTCCCGCCGGATCGCGCTCGACCTGTCTCACCAGGAGCAGGTGGCGCGAATCATCACTGAACTTCGCCCCGACGTTGTGATCAATGCCGCCGCCGTCAGCGAACCGGCCGCCTGCGATCAGGATCCCGTCCGTTCGCAGCGTCTCAACGTCGATCTTCCCACGTGTCTGGCCGGGCTCGCGGCTCGCATTGGCTTCCGTCTGTTGCATCTGTCCTCCGAGCAGGCCTTCCGCGGAGATCGGGCGCCCTACCGGCGCGAAGATCCGGTCGATCCCATCAACCTCTACGCCCGGCAAAAGGTGGCCAGCGAACAGGCTGTGCACGCCGCCGCGCCGATCCGTGCGGCCACCGTTCGCGCGCCGTTGCTCGCTGGCAACAGCCCGTCGGGACGCCGCAGTTTGCATGAACGGTTGCTTGCCGACTGGGCCACTGGGCGCACGCCGCGCCTGTACGTCGATGAGATCCGGCAGGTGTGTCATGCCGACAACCTCGCCGCTGCGCTGATCGAGCTCGCCCAACGTCCCGAGCTGCTCGGCGTTTTCCACTGGGCCGGGGCCGAGCCGCTGTCGCGTCACGATCTCGGTCTGCGCATTCGTGAACATTTCGGTCTCGACGACCGCCGAGCGCCACTCATTGCGGTGCGCCGGGCGGATGATCCGGCGGCGGCGGCCGTGCGGCAGGCCGATCTCAGACTCGATCTGGCGCCCCTCGATTCCGCGCTGGCGGTAAAGCCGGAGACGTTTGCGGAGCAGCTGGCTCAAATGACTGTGCCCGACGCCCTGCGTGACTGGCTTGAGCGGAAATAGGCGCGGCCCTCGCGCGAATGAAAGATTCGTAAGGAGTAAGCCGGCTGCGCGGCGAAGTCGGAATTCTCCTCGCACCCAGGCCTTCGCCTGCCGCACCTTCGGGTCTGAATGGAATTGGACGTCCTGCCTGAACGACACGCGGGTGCCGCCGAGAACATGGCGGTCGATTTTCTGCTTTTGCGGCGCTACCCGCAACCGTCGCATGCGCGTTTTCGCACCTATGGCTGGCATCGGCCGGCGTTTACCTTCGGCTACAGCCAGAAAATCGCAGCAGTGAGGGCTCTGCTTCCGCACGAGGAAGGCCCGTTCGATCTGTGTCGTCGTCCGAGTGGAGGCGGGCTCGTGGATCATCGCGACGACTGGACCTATGCGTTGGCGATTCCGCGCGGGCATGCGCTCTACGAGGCGCGCGCGGTAGAAAGCTACCGCGTCGTCCATGAGGCGGTGGCGCTGGCGTTGCGCAACGTTGGATGTCCGGCGGCGGTGAAGACCGCCTGCGAACCCGAGGCCTGCGAGCAGCCGCCAGCCGGCGTGTGTTTCCGCCGGGCGGAATTGTACGACATTGTCCGGCCCGAAACCGGGGCGAAACTTGCCGGAGCCGCGCAGAAACGGACCAAGGACGGATTGTTGTTTCAAGGTTCTCTCTGGCGGCCCGGCATTGGTGCGATCGAGTGGGAGGCGTTGGCCGGACACGTGACGGCGGTGTTGGCCGAAGCGCTGAAGGCCGGGGAAGCGCCCTGCGGCTGGCCGGACTTGGCCGAGGATGAAGTGTCGGCGCTCACCGAGCAGTACGCCTCGGCCGAGTGGAACGAACACCGCTGAACCCGTGCACCTGCTTCGCGACTTTATCGACGCTCTGGGCCTGGCGGGGCCGGTCACGTTCTTCGTACTCTTCCTCGCCGCGTCTCTCCTGATGGTGTGGCGGCTGGAGGCCGTGATGGAGCATGGTCTGGAGGGCACCGCGCTGGGAACGCTCGTGATTCCCTATTGCTCGGGCTTCGGCAACCTCGTGTTTGTCCACCTCTTGCTGCGCGACGGCCAGCCGTCGTCGGAGATCATGGTGAACAGTCTCGTCAACAACGTCACCAACCTCACCTTGCTGCTCGGTCTGCCCGCTCTGCTGTGGGGGTTGGCGATTTTTCCGGCGCGGGAGGGTGCACGTGCGGGAAAGCGCGGCCGCGGCCGGGCGAATCAGCGCGAGGAAACAGAGCGACGCCTCAGCCGGCTTTCGCTGCTGCTCACGCTGGCGGCGGCTCTCTTCTTCTCCGTGGCGGTGTGGTTGTTGGGGCGCGACGGCCGGCTGGATCGGAACGAAGGGATGATGCTGATCGGACTTTTCCTCTTCTGGCAGTGTTTCCAGGTCTTCGATGTCTTAAAGCACAACGTTCGGCAAAAGGTCTCCTTCGGTCTGCGCTTCTACCTGGATCTCGCCCTGCTTCTTGTTGGCGCGGCGATGCTCTATGAGAGCCTCGACTGGTTGGTGGGGTGGATCTCCTCCGGTCGCGGGGGCGGCTGGCTGCGTCCCGAGCGACTGGGCTGGCTGAGCGGATGGCTCTTGGTGCTGCCCAACGCGGTCCTCGCGCTCTACTACGGCTGGCGCCGACGGGCGGACATCGTCTACAGCTCACAAGTGGGCGATGGTCACATCTGCATTCCGCTCTGTCTCGGACTCCACGCCTTCTGGCGGCCGGTGACGATGCCGGCGATGTTCGAGCAGGCGATGGTCGTGCTCTTCGGAGCGATCGCGCTCCATCTTGTCCTGCTGGTGGTGCCCGGCCGCCTTCCGCGCTGGATCGGCGGCGCACTGATCGTGGCCTATGGCTGGTTCGTGTACGCCGGACTCATGGGCTAGCGGCGGCGGCGACCGCCGCCGCAAATTCCAACTCCAATGGTCCAAACACCAAAGGGAGAGAGCGCCAGGGGCGCGCTGTCGTTTGGGATTTGGCAGCTTGGGATTTGGGATTTCCGGCTTCGCCGGGTTAGGGTAGAACCCTCACTCCAACGGATCGGTGGTGAAGGCTTCGGCGAGTTCGGCGAAGGGCTTTTGGGCGCGCAGCCAGCGCGGGTCGGCGCGAATATCCTCCATGGTGCGCGCCGTGTGGTTGAGAATGAGGTAGGCTTGGGCGCCGAGACGCACGCAGGCGTCGAAACGGGTGCCTTTCGCGCCGGACGCGAACGCGAATCCGCCCACGGGCAGCTGTGTGCCGGTCAATTCGGATGCGAGCGGAGCGATGTCGGCAAGGAACTGCCGGCGGAACTCCTCGGCGCGCGGACCCTCGTACGCGACCATCGCAGGCGCGCCCGCAGGCAGTGCGACGACCGCCCATTCGTCGAAGACGATCTGCTGGTAGAGCGCATGCATGCGCTCGCGACACTGGCGGATGCGGACGAGTGCGTCGGAAGACTTCATGCGCTTCGGAATAGGGAAAAACGGTGCGCGGAACAAGCCTTCGCCCCGTCCTTGTCGATGTATTTATATTTTGGTTACAAAAGGCCTTTAAGGCGGCCCAAAAAAAATTTCACGAAGATATCACTGGACTCTTGCAATTCGCCGCGACGCATTGAAGCTAAAGTCACGTGACGCACAGTGCGTCAGTGCCCGCGTAACCCATGCGGGCGAAGACCAGAACAAATCCAAATAAGATCATGGCCAAAGCCAAAAAGAAGACGGTGAAGAAGGTCGCGAAGAAGCCAGCTGCTAAGAAGAAGAAGTAAGCGACCCTCACTGGTTCGAAACCATCACGCAGCCGCCCGACCTTCGGGCGGCTGTTTTTGTCAGTGAATGCAGGATACGAAAGAAGGCGGACATCATGGTCCGCCTTCGTTGTTTTCAGAGGAGAAAACG
>JBBQUU010000045.1:0-41952 GCA_038212175.1 Opitutales bacterium
CTTGGCAGGACTTGCGTTACGCAAGCGGTTGCTTTAGCGTGCTTCCATGAGAACGTCAAAAGCGAAGAACGGGGCGGCGGTGGCGCTTGGGTCGCGTGGGGGACGGGCCGGCACCGGCGCAGCGAAACGACGGGGTGGATCGGAATATTATCGTCAACTGGTCGCGCGCCGAAAGGACCGAGTAAAGATGCGTCACCGCCATCTGAATCATCAGGACTACACGCTGGCTGCGATCGACGATCTCATCGGCCGCGGATCGATGAAGTCTTGGGAGGCTTTGCGTGAGGCGATGCAGCAGCCAGAGATCCGCGAGAAGATTCTGCGGGTCTGCGCAGCGCACGAATCTGATCCGGCAGCCCAGCGGCATCACTTCTGGAAACGCTATGCCCAAGCCCGCAAAACCGCTGCCTGAGTGGGACCGTGTGCTGAGCGCGGCAGCGCATTTGCAACGGATATTTCCCGACGCGGTGCTCGTTGGTGGAACCGCGTCAGCGCTGGCGGCGAAGCACCGCGTATCGCTGGATGCCGATCACGTTCTGAGCGACTTGCGCAAGAAATTCGACCGGGTAATGGCGGACCTCGAGTCGGTGGCCGGATGGCGGACCGCCCGCGTGCAGCGGCCCGTGCTGATCTTGGGAAGCCTGGATGGCATCGAGACAGGCATTCGGCAGCTGATCAGGGACAGCCCGCTCGAAACGAAGCGGACGCGATCCACGGGGTCAGGCCGAGCAATGTGACACCCAAGCAGGAATTCGTACGAATGTGACGATGCTCGGCCTGCCCACCTCGGCTTGAGACCGGATTGCTGCCTTCGCCCCGTGGCGTCGGCTGCACAGACGCCGAAGCCGCACGACTATCGAATTCCTGCCGTCGCTCTCGCGCGCGGGACAATGCTAAGCCTCGAAGGGACAACGACGACCGCGAATGGTGGCGGGGCGGGGATCGGACTACATCGATGAGACCTTCGCGAACAGAAGCTACCGCCTTACAACGGCGATCATGACGGCGGCCACGCACTATATCGAAGGATTTCGACTGGGCCGACGAAATCACCCACGTCAACTACGGCCGGAAGTGGTTGATCGACTATTACTGCAAAGGCGATCGCGAGGCCGCCCGCCGCCTTTCTGATGAAACGGTAGCCGAACGGAAAGCGTACTACGCGCAGTTTAATATAGCCCCGTCGGCCGCCGACGGCGGGTATTAGAAGCCGACCACCCCGTCCGTCAATCAACCCGGCCATGACCGCCACCCGTCGCCAGTTCCTCGCCGCCCCGCAGGCCGGCTGCGTCCGGCTCTCGCCTTCTCACACGGGGGGCAATACCGCTGCGTTCGCCTGTAAGGTGATCGCGGTCCTCTGCCGCCGATGACCCCCGGCGGGAATTGCGCGCCCGACCCCGCCCCCCCCGCCCGACGCTGCGCGATATCGCCCGCCGCGCCCACTGCCACTACTCCACGGTTTCTCTCGCCCTGCGCAACCACCCGCGGATCGGCGCAGAAACCCGGGTCCGGGTCCAACAGGTGGCCGCGGCACTCAACTATCGGCCCGATCCGATGCTCGCCGCCCTCAACGCCTATCGGATCATGAAAAGCCCTCCCCCACCGCACGGGGTGCTGGCCTGGCTGAACCGGCCGCCCCCGCTTGATCGCTGCCGCCCCCGGCCCCCGGATTGTATGTACTACCGCAGCGCACAAAGCCGCGCGGAAGAACGTGGGTACCGACTCGAACGCTTCCAACTCGGCGAGCAGGGTTTCACCGCCCGGCGCCTTTGCGACATCTTGCAGGCACGCGAAATCAACGGCCTGCTGCTGGCGCCCCGCCAACAGCCCCTGCTCCTCCGACTGGAGTGGTCCGACTTCGCCGCCGTCAGTATCGGCGCGCCGCGTCTGAGTCCACCTCTGCACAACGTTTTTCATGACGACTACCGGATCATGACGACCCTCCTCGCCGAATTGCGTCTCCGCGGCTACCAACGACCCGGCTTGGTGGAACTCGGCGAGGATGTGGATCAGATCTCGCTCGCCGCCTATCTGGTGGACCAGCGGACCGACGGAGACCAACCCCACCTGCCTCCCCTGATGCTTGAGCAGTGGCATGAGGCCACGTTCATTCGTTGGCTCAAACAGTATCAACCCGATGTGCTCGTCTCGACCCTTCCTGAGGCTGCAACCGCGTTGAGACGGGCGGGCTATCGCGTGCCCCATGATATTGGGTTCGCCCTGCCCTCCATGATCAAACCCATGACTCCGCCGGAATGCTCCGGCATGCGGAAGCACCCCGACCTCGTGGCGCAACTGGCGGTCGATCTGCTCGTGGACCTGCTGCACCGGCACCAGCGCGGGCTGCCCGCATTGCCTCAGCAGATCATCGTTGGCGGCTCGTGGCATGAAGGCAGCAGCCTCTGCGCCCGGGCCGACTGGATCCCGCCTCACTCATGCAGCACCGCGTTGCACCGCCGATAGGCACCGGGGCTCAGGCCCACGCGCTCCTGGAACACTACGCTTAAATGGCGGGAATCGCCGCCACGATGGGCCCCACGACCGGAAGGTGGGCGACCCCCTCCACCGTCGTGCCAAGGGCCTGACCGCCACTCGTCAGCGGACTGCCGGCCTCTGCCGCCTGCCAGGCGAGCACGGCGAGGGCCAGAAGCGCGATCGCGATGATGATGTGGCGGGTGGCACTAGTCAGCCCCGTCGCGCAAACGAAGCCAAAAGTCCCCACCCTGAGGGGCAAACGCGGGAGTCCGCGGTTCCGCATCACCGCAGACACAGACGACAACAGTCGTAATCGGCGGGACGAAAATGATCGCCCTATGCCGCCATCGCCAAGTGCAAGACGTCGCGAAGCTGGGAAAGTTCGTTGCGCGTCTCGTCGACTGACGCTTCGACCGTCTCGATGGCGAGACCAGCGTCGGCCAGCACGCGGCGGCTCGGTGTCCATCCATCCTTTTCGCAACTGAGTCCGAAACCGATGAGCGAGGTGACCCATCCGGCCAGATGCAGCAGCGATCCCAGACGCGTGGGCTCGATCGCCTCAGCCAGCAAATCGTGGCTGCGCATCGCCTCACACAGGTCGAAGGGAAAGCCCCATTGCGACAGCAGAATGGAAGACACCTCGGCGCTCGTCTTGCCGAAGGTGCCGCGCTCCCATTTACGTGTGGAGGTCGCGACGTTCGCGCCGGGCATCGCGAGGGCGAGACGCTCGTCGGGCGCGATGCGGGCTAGGACGAGACGGCCTACCGGCCGGAGCAGCCCCAACGTGTATCCTACCCGATCGTCCTGACCTGCAGCCCGCGAAAGACGTGCCATGGCAAGGGCGGTGGCGACCGAGTTCTTCCAGATCGCATCGCTCGTCAGGCCGAAGAGCGGCAATTCGGCCGCGAAGAGCTGGGCCGACATCGTGAGGCCGACGAGGCGGTTCACTTCGCGCGAGCCGATGCGCTTGATGGCATCGTCGATGTTCGTCACCTCCATGCCGCGTTTGAAATACACGCAGTTGCTGGCCCGCACCACGCCAGCGGACAGGGCGGTATCGACCCGTACCAGGGCAACAATATCGGCCACGTCGGAGTCCGCACTGGCCAGCACTTGCTGAAGACGCGCGTAAACGCGGGCGGCGGCAGGAAGGTTCTTGTCCGCGAGGGCGATCTGCTCGGGAGTGACGAAATAATGGGCCATGGCTCTCCTGTTTATCGGCACGCACCCGGTGGAAGCTGAACGAAATCCGGTGTAAAAGCGCCTTCGGGAGGCCGGAGGACCTTAAAATCTCGATCGCTCACCCGCCGGCGCTGGGTTCGCGAAGATACTGACTAAAATTCGCGTTCGAGATGAGCGTATCGGCGGCGGGTGACACAGACATTCCTGGTCCGTCTCAGACCAAACTGACGGTCTATTCGCCTCAACGCGGCGATTAAGGAGCCTGTCGGGCAGGCCCTCTTCGCCCGCTGCTTCGTGGTTTCGCGTTGCTACTTGGTTTTCGTTCCAAGTCCGACAAGCTCCTACGGGATCATCCGGGCGCGCAGGGGCGGCGTGGCTGTGCCGTTGGCCGTGCGAAAGAGTTCGCGCCGCAGCCAGTCGAGGGCGGCGTTGACCGCGCGGGTTTTCACCGTTGTCCGCGGCCCCGGATAGCAGAGCTTTTTGGACCACGCTCCTTTGGGCGAATAGAGCGCGAGGAAAATCGTTCCGACCGGATTCTCGTTGGTACCTCCGCAAGGCCCGGCAAAACCCGTGATCGCAAGGCCGTAGTCGGCACCCAGTTTCTCCGCCGCGCCGGCCGCCATCGCAACCGCGTTTTCGGCGCTTACGGCGCCATGTTGGATCAGGATGTCTTCCGGCACATCGAGCAATTGCATCTTCGACTCATTCGAGTAGCACACACAGCCGCCGGCGAAAAATTTGGAGGCCCCGCAGATATCGGTGAACGCGTTCGCGAGTCGGCCTCCGGTGGCCGTCTCCGCCACGGCGAGCATCTTTTCCTGCGAACGCAACAGCTCGGCACAGACCCGCGCCATCGAGTCGTGACCGAAGCAAAGAAAGTCTTCACCCAGCATGCCCGCGCACTCCGCTGCAAGGGTATCGAGTTGCTCAAAGCTCAGCTGCCCGCCCGGGGAGCTGAGCCGGCAGTCGACCTGCCCTTGGTGGGCACAAAAGGCAACGTTGAGCGCCTCGGCATGTCGGTCAAACACCGGCTGCAACCGCGTCTCGAGTTGAGACTCGCCAATGCCCGCCGTGCGAATCTGCACGTAGGCTTCGCGCCCGGCGACCAGACCAAGGCGCGCCAAGCGCGGGATGACCTGCTCGGTGAACATCGGTTGCAATTCATTGGGCGGGCCCGGCAGCATGCAGAGCACCTTCCCCTGCGCCTCGACCCAGAGGCCCGGCGCCGTGCCATTCGCATTGGGCAGCACATCGCCTCCGTCGAAGGTGTACGCCTGCTTCAAGTTGTTGGGCGTCATCTTTCTCCCCAGTCGCGAAAAACGTTCGACGATCGATTTCTCGACATCGTTGGAAAACACCAGCTGCCGGCCAAGCACCGCCGCCACAGCCTCACGGGTGCGATCATCGCAGGTCGGGCCGAGCCCGCCGGTTGTGATGACGACATCCGCCTTCGCCCAGCTCTCGCGAAATTGCTCCACGATGACGTCAGCTTCGTCCGTAATGGTCACATTGCGCGCCAAGGTGATCCCGCGGCGGCCGAGTTCGGCGCCGATGAAGGTGAGGTGGCCATTCGCGGTCAATCCGAGGAGCAGTTCGTCTCCGAGCGTAAGCAACTCGTAACGCAACTGTGCCAGGGGTTTGGGCGTTGTGCGGGATAGAGGGGCGGGTGATACCATACTTGCGACCACGTAAACTAAGCTAGACTTCTAAAAATGCCAGCCATGGCGCCAGTTCAATTTTCATGTCGCCTCCGGCTTTCCGCCGGGAGCGGGTTTAACCATGGCTGAAATCATCACCCCCAAGGAAAAGGTTCGCCGCCTGCCCGACAAGCCCGGCGTGTACCTGATGAAGGACCGGCTCGGCCGCATCATCTACGTCGGCAAAGCCAAAAGCTTGAAGAAACGCGTCTCGTCGTATTTCACCCCGTCGCGCGCCATGACGGTTCACCCCAAGATTCGCGCGCTGATCGACCTCATTGCGGACTTCGACACCATCGAGGTCAAATCCGAGCCCGAAGCCCTTTTGCTTGAGGGCCGGTTGATCAAGCAATGGCGGCCGAAGTACAATACCGACTTCACTGACGACAAACGCTTCCTGCTCGTGCGCGTCGACCTCGGTGAGGAACTGCCGCGCTTTCGACTCACGCGCCTGCGCAAGGACGACCGCTCAAGGTATTTCGGGCCCTTCGCCCACAGCGGCCTGCTGCGTCGCACCCTCGCAGAGATGCGGCGAAAGTTCGGCATCCTGCTCGCCGACGGTACACCCCAGCTGCGCGCGAGCGGGCTCTGGCAACTTTACGACGACGTACGCGAGGAGATTTATGGCGGCACCAACGAGATCTCCGCCGAAGACTATCGCAAGTGTGTGGAAGATGCGTGCGCTTTCCTTGAAGGAAAATCCCGCGAGTGGCTCGAACACCTGCGGGCTGAGATGACCGTTGCCGCGGAGAAGCAGGCCTTCGAGAAGGCGGCCGAGTTGCGCGACATCGTCTTCGCGTTGGAGAAGACCCTCGCCAAGACGCGCCGCTTCGAACGCGACCGCCCCCGTGGTGGGGCGGTCGACCAAGCGCTGCAACAACTCCAGGCGGCACTCGCCCTTCCTGCCCCGCCCGAGCACATGGAATGCTTCGACATCTCGCACATCAGCGGGACCTACGTCGTCGCCTCCATGGTGCACTTCGCGCAGGGACGCCCCGACAAGGATCAGTACCGGCGCTTCCAAATCAAAAGCTTCATCGGCAACGACGACTTTCGCGCCATGGAGGAAGTCGTCGGACGGCGCTACCGCCGGCTGGCGGAAGAGGGCCGCAGCATGCCGGACCTGGTCGTGATCGACGGCGGCCGCGGGCAGATCAGCGCCGCCCTGAAGGCGTTTCTCGCACTCGATCTCGAGCCGCCTGCCCTGATCGGCCTCGCGAAAAAACACGAAACGATCATCTTCCCCGACGAACGAGCCCCGCTCAATCTGCCTCTCAATCATCCGGGCCTGCAGGTGTTGCAACGTCTCCGCGACGAAGCCCATCGCTTCGCCAACACTTACAACGCCGACCTGCGTTCGAAAAAGATCCGCGAAAGCGTGCTCGACAATTTTTCGGGCCTCGGAAAGGTGCGTCGCGCCGCCCTGCTCGAACACTTCGGCAGCATCGACCGCCTGCGCGCCGCGACCGTCGACGACATCGCTGCGGTCAAAGGATTCGGCCCCCGCCTCGCCGCCGAATTGCATATCTTCCTGGCCAAGCCCGCCCCGCCGGCGAAGACTGAACCTGCGGACGGCGAACCGAAGGGATAAGCCGTGTGCGCCAGGTTCGGGTTTTTGGCCGGCCCCTCTCAAGAGCCCGGCTCGATGGCCGGGCATGTTCGCATCGCTCTCTTTAAACCCCTTTGTACGTTTGCCCTCAGTCACCCGCGCTTTCATTCACAGGACATGCTTTTGCCCCGCGCCCTCTTTTATTCGTGTCTGCTGATTCTCGCCCTCGCTCCGGGGCTGACCGCCGAAGTGGTGCTTGCACCGCTCTTTCGCGACTCGGCCGTGCTCCAACGCGACAAACCCGTGCCCGTTTGGGGACGCGCCGATGCCGGCGAGAAGATCTCCGTAAGTTTTGGCGGACAGACGGTCGGCACCACCGCCGGTTCGGACGGTCGCTGGATGGTCGTGCTGGATGCACTCCCCGGCAGCACCGAATCGGCGGAACTGGTCGTGACAGGAAAGAATGTCGTCACGGTGCGCGACATTCTCGTCGGCGAAGTCTGGTTGCTCTCCGGCCAGTCCAACATGGAGTGGCCCGTCTCGCGTTCGCTGAACGCCGAGGCGGAAATCGCAGCCGGCACTCATCCGCTCATTCGCCATTTCAAGGTCGCCCGCCACGTCGCCACCGAGCTCCAGACTGACGCCGGAGGCGCGTGGGTTTCCGCCTCTCCCGAAACCGTGGGGGCCTTTTCCGCCGTCGGCTACTACTTCGCCCGCGACCTGCAGCGCCGCCTCGGCGTCCCGATCGGGCTCGTCCACGCCGCCTGGGGCGGCACGCCGATCGAGTCATGGTTGAGCCCGCTTGCGCTCGCCAGCAACCCGGCCTTCGCCGTGATCGGAGAACGCTGGGCCGCCACGCTCGCGTCGTATCCAGAACGTCAGGACGCCCATGACGCCGCCGTCGCCAAATGGGAGGCCGAGCGCACGGCCGCGCAGGCCGCCAACCAGCCCTTCAACCGCGGCCGTCCGGCCAACCCTGCGGGCCCCGGCCATCCGGCAACCCCGACAGGTCTCTTCAACGGCATGGTGAATCCGCTCATTCCCTATGCCCTGCGCGGCGCGCTTTGGTACCAAGGTGAAAGCAACGCCGGCCGCCACGCCGAGTATCACGGGTACTTCGCCGCGATGATCACCCATTGGCGCAAGCATTTCGGGCGGGGCGACTTCCCGTTCCTCTGGGTCCAGCTCGCCAATTTCAAGGTCGGCAACGATGCCACGGGACAGACCTGGGCCTACTTGCGCGAAGCACAAACCGAGACGCTCGCGCTGCCCGCCACCGGGCAGGCGGTGATCATCGACATTGGCGACCCCGACGACATTCATCCGACGAACAAGCAGGAGGTCGGCCGGCGCCTCTCGCTCCTCGCCCGCCACCAGGTGTACAATCTCCCGGGCGATTTCTCCGGCCCCGTCTTCGAGCGCGCGCAACGCGAAGGCCCGGCCCTGCGGGTGTACTTCACGCACGCCGACAACGGACTCACCGCCGCGGGTAGACCGTTGCAGGCCTTCGAAGTCGCCGGACCCGATCGCACGTTCCACCCCGCCAAGGCCGTGATCGAGCGCAACACCGTCGTGGTCAGCGCGCCTGAAGTCACCGAGCCGATCGCCCTGCGCTATGCGTGGAGCAATAACCCGGACGCCAACCTCTTCAACGGCGCCGGCCTGCCCGCGGCGCCGTTCCGCACGGACAACTGGTAAATTTATGACCACAGCAAAACGACCCCTCCTTAAAGTGCAGCGGCCTCGCGCCTCACTCCCTTGTTTGTTCGCGCTGCTCGCCTGCTGCGCGTTCGCCCTGCCGGCGATCGCCTCCGCACAACCTGTCTCGCCGAACATCGTGGTCATCTACACCGACGATCTCGGCTACGGCGACCTCGGCTGCTACGGACATCCCACCCTTCGCACACCCCATCTCGACCGCATGGCGAACGAAGGGCTTCGGTTCACCAATTTCTATTCTGGGGCGGAGGTCTGCACGCCCAGTCGGGCTGCGCTGCTCACGGGTCGGTACGCCCTCCGCAGCGGCATGGTCGGCGAGCGCCGTGTGCTGTTTCCCAACTCGCCCGGCGGCTTGCCGCCCTCGGAAATCACCCTTGCCGAAGCCCTGCGCGACCACGGTTACGCCACCGCTCACATCGGAAAGTGGCACCTAGGCATTCACGAAGGCTCCCGCCCTCAGGACCAAGGCTTCGCCTACACTTACGGCATTCCCTACTCGAACGACATGGATGTACGCCCCGGCCTGCCTCGCGGCTCCGCCATGTCACCCACCCCGCCCGCCGATGGCTGGAACGTCCCGCTGATTCGCAACGGCGAGATCATTGAACGTCCCGTCGACCAGACGACGATCACGCGCCGTTACACCGAGGAGTCGCTGCGTTTCATCCGCGAAAGCCACACCCAAGACAAACCGTTCTTCCTCTACCTCGCCCACACCATGCCCCACGTGCCGCTCTTCGCCTCGGACGATTTCGCCGGGAAGAGCCCGCGCGGGATCTACGGCGACACCGTCGAGGAGATCGACTGGAGCACCGGGCAAATCCTCGCGGCTTTGCGCGAAGCCGGACTGGCCGAGAACACACTGGTCATTTTCACGAGCGACAATGGCCCGTGGCTGACGCAAGGGCTGCAAGGCGGCAGCGCCGGCCTGCTCCGCGAGGGCAAGGGAAGCACGTGGGAAGGCGGCATGCGCGTTCCGGCGATCGCATGGATGCCCGGGCGCATCGAGCCCGGCGTGATCCGCCAGCCCGCCAGTGTCCTGGACCTTTATCCCACCTCCCTCGCGCTCACCGGAGCGCCGCGTCCGACCGGCGTGACTTTCGACGGCCGCGATCTGCGATCCCTGTTGTTCGAGCAGGCCGCCCTGCCTGAGTATCCGTTTATCTACTACCGCGGGCCCCAGGTCTTCGCCTGCCGCCTCGGGAAATGGAAGGCGCATTTCAAGACGCAGGCCGGCTTCGGCGAACCGACGGCCACGACGCACGAGACACCCCTGCTGTTCAACCTCGCGCTGGACCCTTCTGAAAGCGTCAACGTCGCCGCCGACCACCCCGAGGTGCTCGCCGCGATCGCCGCCGCCGTCGCCGCTCACGAGGCGACGGTGGTTCCCGTGCCGCTCCAACTTTGACCGCAGACCGTTCACCGCCGGAAAGGACATCGTGAATTCGCACAACAAAAAGCCCATCAAAGTCCGCCAGGCGACCCGCAAGGACATCCCGTCGCTCATCGAGCTCAATCGCGCCGCCTACCCGGTGCTCGCCACCGAGAACGTCGTTTGGGGCAGCGCCCACCTCGAGAGCCACCAGCGGCTCTTCCCCGAGGGGCAGTGGGTGGCCGAGGTCAGCGGGAAGATTGTCGGGGCCGCCGCCACCTTGATCGTCGATCTCGGCCGCGACCCGTTGCGCCCGCACACGTGGTCGGGCATCACCGACAGCGGGTACTTCACGAACCACGACATCGAGGCCGACACCCTCTACGGCGCCGATGTCTATGTGCACCCCGAATCGCGCGGACTGGGCGTCGGCCACGCCCTCTACGAGGCCCGGCGCGCCCTCTGCCGCCGTCTCAACAAGCGCCGCATCCTCGCCGGCGGCCGTCTGTGGAACTACGAGGATCAGGCCGCCACGATGTCCGCCGCCGAATACGCCCAGCGCGTGGTGAACGGGGAGTTCAAGGACCTTGTCCTCAGTTTTCAACTACGCGAGGGTTTATCGCTGCGGGGGGTGATGCCCAATTACCTGCGCGACGCCAAGAGCCGCAACTGGGGCAGTCTCATCGAGTGGCTGAACCCCGATTACAAGGCGATCGCACGCGGACCGCGCAAGGTCCGCATCGCCTGTGTGCAATATCAGATGCGCAAGGTGAAATCCTTCGCCGATTTCGCGCAGCAGGTGACCTACTTCGTCGACATCGCGGCCGACTACCGGTCCGACTTTGTGCTGCTTCCGGAGTTGTTCACGGTGCAACTCCTCTCCGCCGTGGACGCGAAAACACCGCTTGAGGGCATGCGCAAGCTCTCCGACTACACGCCGAAGCTCGTCACCCTGCTGCAGGGGCTCGCGATGAAGTACGGCGTCACGCTGATCGGCGGCAGCCATCCGGTGCGCGCCGGCAAGGATCTGATGAATATCAGCTACGTCTGTCTTCCGAGCGGTCAGATCGTCGAGCAGCCCAAGTTGCACATCACGCCCAACGAACGGCGCTGGTGGGGCATTTCCGGCGGACACACGCTGCAGCTCATCGAAACGCCCAAGGCCCGCATCGGCGTGCTCATCTGCTACGACATCGAGTTTCCCGAGACCGCACGCCACCTCGCCGATGCCGGCGCCGAGATCATCTTCGTGCCGTTTTGCACCGACAACCGCCATGGGTACCTGCGCGTGCGTCACTGCGCCGCCGCCCGCGCGATCGAGAACCAGATCTACGTCGCCCTCGCCGGCAATGTCGGCAACCTGCCCGACGTCACCAACATGGATGTCCAGTACGGCCAGGCCGCCGTGCTCACGCCGTCCGACTTCGCGTTCGCCCGCGACGGCGTGGCCGCCGAGGCCGAGCCCAACGAGGAGACCGTGCTGATCTGCGACGTGGATCTCGACGCACTCCATGCCTCGCGCAGCGCCGGCACGGTCACGCCACGCCTCGACCGTCGCGCCGATTTGTTCACGGTCAGCAGCCGCCTGCCCCACAACCCCGCCGCCCAGCCCAAGGAAACCGACGGCCCCCTCGGCGACCAGGTCGACCGATCAAGCCGCACGACCCCCGCAGAGGGCTGATGAACGCGCGGCGGGAGGTTCAACGGAATTCTCCGAGACGCGTAAAATCCACCGCCGCCACCTCCCGGCCCGGCTTCTGCTCGGTGATCACTTCAAACCGGCTGTTCGTGCGGCTGAAGCTGCGGCCCCGGCTGTCGTAGAATTGCAAATACGCCCGCCCCTTCGTGCGGTATCGTCCCGGCCAGCCCTCGATCGCCTCGGTCTCCTCGACCTCGATGTCACGGTCGTAAACACTGATCGCGCTTGAGCCGGCCTGAAACTCGTAGGTGAAGAACCGCTCCGCGCGCTTCACCGCGGCCGCGCGATGGCGCGCCCGGGCTCCGTCGTCCACGGCCACGGACGGAGCGGAAGGCGATGCCAAACGGACCACCCGAGGGGCCGGCGGCGCGGCCACCACGGGCGCGGGCCGGACCGTCACAGTGGTCAGATTGGACCCTGCGACCGGCACCGCCGCCTTCACCTGCGCATCGAACGGGGACGGAATCAAGGCGAGCGGTACGCTCATGGCCGTCCGACCCGCCAGCAGCAGCACCTTACCAGTCGCGGGGTCATAGGATTTTACGGTGACGTCGCGCAAAGTCCGCCCGTCGGTCAGATCGATACGGACGAAGGCCGGGCTCAGTTCTGCGGCGCTGGCAGCACCAGGAAGCGCAACCAGCACACACACGGCACGGAGGAGTCTAAGGTACTTCATGGGAAAGGAGAGGTTGATGCAGACGCCTGCCGAGACCAACAGTTTTGACGCACACGGGAGGTCTGGGGCAAAAGCTACTGTTCGCCTTTCTTCAGGCCACCCAGCCCGACGCACTCAAGAAACTCGGGCTCATGGACTACCGAAACGCAAAAGATAGCCAGCGACAGAGATTTTTTGCCCGCCGCTTCGTCACGGACCTCGTGCGCGACCTCAATCGAGGTCGCATAGTTTTGCCACGGGACCGCTCCCCAAGGCTACGCAAGCTCGACGCACAGTTCGGCAAGAACGGCTTGAGCGACGGTGGTTTGCACCGAGGTTCGCGACATCCCTGCGCAGACGATGCGGCCCGAGCGGAACCGGTAAGTGTTGTCCTCCCTCCGGCGGGCGATCGCCCAAAAAGCAAACGGACTGGCCACGCCGTGGGCGGGCGCCGGTTCAGCATAACCCGTTGTCGCCAACCCCACATCGCTCCCAAACAAGGCGCACGCCCCACGGGCCATCTGCCGGGCAATCCCGTCGGAAACGCAGTCGACCTCCATCGCCGCCGTCCGTTCGACTCCGAGGTGGCGGACCTTTTGGTCGAGGGTGTACGCGGTGATGCCGCCGACGAAAAATTCCGACGCACCGGAGATCGCTCCGATCAGCGCTTGCAGGTGTCCGGAAGTCAGGCTCTCGGCGACCGCCAAGGTGCGCCGCGGTTCACGAAGGAAAAGGAGCTTGAGGTCATTCACGAGCGGGCGAGCGAGGCAGGACAGGCAAGGGATTGCCGGGCACGAGAAGCGGGCCAGCAAGGAAGACCTGCGGCGAGGCCGGGTCGACCGTTACGAGCACACCATGAATGTCGCCCGCGCCGAACGTCTCGAGGCGGGTCACATTCGGAACCGGCGGGCCGCCCTGCTCGAAGCTCACCGCCGATTCGAGGCGGTAGCGGTGCTCGTCGGCATGCACGAGCAGGACCGGTTTTCCGAAAGCGCGGGCTTCGGTTTCGACGGTGTCGAGCATGCGCTTGAACCCCGGTGCGCGCCCCTCCCTGCCGTTGGTGTGGGCAAAGGGTTGCGCTTGGAAAAAGAGCGCCACGGCCGGCGCCTCGGTTTCGCGCGCCTCCGCGAACGCGGCCCGAATCCACGATTCGTTGGCCGCATCGCGCGCAAGGAACTCGTCCATCGCACCCGGCAGAGTCGCATTGTGATTGTTGCCGCTGCCTACGACGTGGATGGTCGCGAAAATCACCCCGCCGACCGACCAGCGCGCGTTCTCGACGAACGCGCTGAAGCAGGGATCGCGGCGCTGGGTCGCGAGCGGGAGGGGGTTGCGTCCGAGGCTGCGCTCCTCGGCGAAATAGGTGGCGCGCACTTTACCAAGCCAAACCAAGGGATCCTGACGTCCGTTATTCTCCCGATGAACGTCCGTCCACTCGTTATCGCCTGGCGTGTAAATTAGCGGACCATCGAAGGTGTTGAACCCGTCCTTCACCCGCAGAAGAAAAGCCTCCGTCGGCGGTTCGCTGCCGCCCTTGGTGTCGCCGCAGTGTACTGTGAAGGCCGGGGCGTGGCGATTGATCTCGGCGATCAGCCGCTCGAAGGCCGGGTAGTTGGCCTCGCCGTAAGGCATGCAGCCAATGGCCGCGAAACTGAAACGCTCGGCGGAAGCGCCCCACGCCGAGGGGAGCACCAACAGGATGGCAAGGATCTGCGAAGAAACAGCGCGCATGTCGCGGTCAACCATGTCCACCAGTCGGCCGGCGCGAAAGCCCAAAGAAGGTGACGATCCCGCGTCAGCCGCTGCACTGGCTGCCTTCACCATGGGCATGGCCGTGAGCCTGTTCGTCTGCGGTGGCTTGACGCACGCCGAGCACCTCGACGTCGAAGGTAAGATCGACGCCCGCGAGCGGATGATTGGCGTCGAGCAACACCTCCTCGCCCTCGATCGCAACCACGGTCACCACCGGCGCGTACCGGTCCTCGCCCGCCTGAAACTGATCGCCCGGCCGCAACTCGCCTTCCACGGGGAGCAGAGCGCGCAGCACGCGTTGCACCTGTTTCTCGTCGCGCTCGCCATAAGCACGCGCCGCCTGCACCTTGACCTGCGCCTTCGTCCCCGCAGGCAGATCACGCAGCACTTCGTCGAGGCCATCGATGATCTGCCCGGCGCCCTCAAGAAAAGTGACCGGATCCGCTCCGGAAGAGGTATCGAGCACGCGACCAGAAGGGTCGCGCAAGGTGTAGTGAAACGTAATGACGCTAGGCACGCGCCACGTCCGCAGAATGTGCGTTCTCCGTCAAATCCTACCTTGGCGAACCCCGTGGGCGCCGACACGATGGACCCAAGCCGGCGGCGCCGGAAATCCCAAAGCACCAACGCTCAAATCCCAAACAAAGTGCGCCGCAGGCGTTCTCGCTCGTTTGGCGTTTTGGATTTCGCGGCCGTTAGTGTGTTCACGAGTGAGGGAACCAACCGAAAACTTCACACGGGAACGAAGTCGAGGCATGGGCCACAGAGCCGCACCTGCCTTGCTCCGTGGCCTCTGTGTCCGAGCTCTGTGCGCTCGGTGGCAAAAAAGTCCTCCGTGGGTATGTGAAAAAAGCAGACTAATAGTGCGGCGGACGTTCGTTGTCGGTTGAGCCCGGGGCGATTTCGCCGCCCGCGCCCGACGAGGAGCGCTCGCGCACGAGGCGCACCTCCGCCCGGAGGCGATCGGCCGTCTCCGTTAGTTGCAGGATGACCTTGTCCTGTTCCTCGACATGGCGTTCCAGCCAGGCGAGGCGTTCCTCGAGACGATCAATGCGTTCGGCGGACATGGGGTGTGGCGCGCCCGCTCGCGGCGGATTTGAGTTTCTCGATCTCGGGCAGGACGACATTCGTGTAGCAGCACGGACAGACTGAGTGGCTGAAGTCGGTGCCCGTCCGTGCGTTGATGTAGCTCTCGATCTGTTGCCAGTAGTTGTGGTCGTCACGGATCTTTTTGCAATACGAGCAGATCGGCAGGAAGGCCTCGAGCTGGCGCACTTGCGTGGCATAACGGAGGATGCGCTCGGCCACGCGCAGACGCATCCACAGCTCGGTGCGGTCGAGCGGCTTCGTGAGAAAATCATCGACGCCGGCGTCTGACGCCTCCTCACGATTGTGCTCATCCCCCGTGCGCCCGGTCAGCAGGATGAAATACACGTAGTCGACCCCGGTGCGGGCGCGCACCCGGCGGCAGAGTTCCAGACCGTCCATGCGCGGCATCGTCCAGTCGCTCACCACCACGCGCACCCCTTCGCGATTCAGAATCTCCAGCGCCTGCTCGCCATCGGACGAGGCGACCACGTCGTGCCCAAGTTTTCCGAGCGCCTGGTGCAGGACCAGTCGGGACACGGGATCGTCTTCAACGGTGAGGATTCTCAAGGAGCCGCCTTCTTTTGTGCACGCCGAGCGCCGAGGCAAGCCGCTCGTAGGCTCGCTCGAGTTCGCGCGCGGCCACCCGGGCGTCTCCGAGGCGGCCCGATCCGGCGAACTTTTCCAGTTCGGAGCAACGCGCCTGCAATTCGCGCCCGCCAAACGTCGCGCTCGCGCCCTTCACGGTGTGGGAGGTCTTGGCCGCCTGGGGCAAATCACCGGAGGCCAGCGCCACATGCAATTCGCTCAACCGACGCGGAGTTTCGCTTAGAAACAGGTCGATCAACTCGGCAACGAACTCCGGCTGGTCCTCGTCCTGCAACGAACGCAGGTGCTCGAGTTGCGAAAGCTCGAGCACCTCGGCGCGTCCGGCCGGAAGCCCCGGAGACGTGCCAAAGCCCGGCGCCGATCCGCCTCGAATCGTGGTGGGCAGCCCCATTCTCGAAATGAGCGCCTGCAATTCGTCGGGAGCCACAGGTTTGTCGAAGACCGCGTCCATGCCTGCCTCGGCGCACACGTGGCGGTCGTCATCGCGACCGTAGGCCACCATGCCGATGATGGGAATCTGGGGATTAACTCCGGGCACGCGGCCTTCGCGCACGCGAAGCGTCGCTTCGCTGCCCGTAAGCACCGGCATCTGCGCATCCATCAACACAAGATCGTAGGCGCGCATGCCCAGCATCGACAACGCCGACGCACCGTCTCGCGCGATATCGCAACTGTGTCCGCTCTTGGACAGATCCCGTTGCAGCATGGTGCAGTTCGCACCGTTGTCGTCGACGATGAGAATATGGCAGGCCCCGGAGTTCGGCGCGACCACGACCGGCGGCAGCGGCGGCATGGTGGCGGTCGAAGCGAGCGGCAGCTCGATCCAGAAGGTGGCGCCGGCCTCGGGCTGGCTTTCGACCCCGATGCGCCCTCCCATGCGTTCGATGAGGCGGCGGGCGACGGCCAGACCGAGCCCCATGCCGCCATGCTTTCGCGTGAGGCTGGAATCCGCCTGCATGAACGGCTTGAACAACTCCGCTTGCGCCGCCCGCGAAATACCCACGCCGGAATCGGTCACCGCCAACCGCACGCGTCGACTGCCATCCACGAAGACATTAACCGACGCGCGCACCACCACCTCACCCCGCACGGTGAACTTGACGGCGTTGTCCATCAGGTTGCCCAGCACCTGCCGGAGCCGTCCGGCATCGCTGCGGAGGTGGTCCGGGAGGCCTTCGGGGAAATCGGCACGCAGCACCAGTCCCTTGGCCTCGGCGCGCTCCCGGTGCGCATTGATCGTGTCGACCACGAGCGCCCGAAGGTCAAAATCGGTCTCGTACAGCCGGAGGCGGCCGGACTCGATCACGGAAAAATCCAGCAGGTCGCCGAGGACGCGCATGAGGGCCTCGGCACTCTTTTGCACCGCCGTCGCCAACTCCCGCTGCGCGGGGGCGAGCGAACTTTCCAACAGCAGCCCCGTCATGCCAATGATGCCGTTCATCGGCGTGCGGACTTCATGGGTGAGGTTGGCCATGATCTGCGAGTTCAGGCGGTCGAAGCCCGGACCACCCGGAGCCCGGGCCGCTTCGACGAGGCGGAAGATGCGCAGGAGAAGCGCGCGCGTGAGCTCGCCTTCCGCAACGCAGTCCACCGCTCCGGCCGCCCGCGCCGCCTCCTCGAAAATCGGATCGTCCTGCTCGATGACGTACACGACCCCGGACTGGCAGCCCGCATTGCGCCACTCCCCCAGCAGGGAGAGATCGTCGGCAGACGCCCCGTTCCGGCAGGCGATCACGATCAGGTCCGGGTCGGAACTGGATTGACCGCACCCGACCGCGGACCGGTCCGTCAGGTGGACGAGGTCGATGCCGGACATCTCGCGCAGAGCCGGAACGCCTTCCGCACGGCTGTCGACGAGCGTCACTCGCCAGGGCACGGATCGATCCTTGCCGCCGTTCATGCCGGCCGCCCGTCTTTTCGCCGTCCGTTGAGTTTGACGCCACACCGCGTCAGCGCCTCCACCAGCGCTTCGGCACGCACCGGCTTGCTGACGTAATCGCTCATTCCTGCATCGAGGCACTTCGCCCGATCGCCGGGCATGGCGAATGCCGTGAGGGCAATCACCGGCACGGACGTATTCATGGCGCCATGACCGGCTGCGCGCAGCCGGCGCGTGGCCTCGTAGCCGTCCATCTCCGGCATCTGGCAGTCCATCAACACGGCGTCGTAAGGCGTCGCCTGAAGGGCGGCGAGCGCGAGGCTGCCATTGCCCGCGACATCGACCCGGCAACCGAGTTTCTCCAACATGCGGCGCGCCACCATCTGGTTGACCAGGTTGTCCTCGGCCAGAAGCAGTCTCGGCCCCGGCCCGTCCTCCGCGTGGGAGGACCCCGTGTGCGGCGACTCAGAATCGCCAAAGGGCGGACGCGAGCCGGAAGGCAGCAATGCGCGGTAGAGTTGCTCAATGCGGATCGGAAGAGTGAGGGCGGACTCGACTTTCGCCGCAGCCAGGGCCTCGGCCGGCACGGGGGCGTCAGCGGGCGCGATCAGAATCAGGCGCAACGCTCCAATCGCGGGGTCCGCCCGCAGGCAGGCCGCAAACTCCAGGCCCGGTCCGTCGGGCAGTTGCGCGGCCAGGAGCGCCACTTGAAACGGCCCCGACGCTGGCGGCTCGCGCAGACACTCCAGCGCCTCGGCACGGGTGGAGACGGCCTTGGCCTTGGCGCCCAGGGCGCCAAGGTGCTCCAGCAGGGTCCGCGCCTCGTCTGGCTGCGGATCCAGCACAAGCACCCTCAGGCCCGCCGGCAGCGAACCGGGCGTGGACTCGGGCGAAGAGGAGAGCAGCGGGAGGCTGAGATCGATCCAGAAGCGCGAACCAGCGCCCTCGACGCTCTCGAAGCCGATTTCGCCGCCCATCAACCCGACCAGCTGGCGGGAGATTGCGAGGCCAAGACCCGTGCCCCCAAAACGCCGGGTCGTCGTGCCGTCCGCCTGCACGAACGGCTGGAACAGACGCCCCTGCGCCTTCCGCGACATGCCGATGCCCGTATCCTTTATCTCAATACGGAAGCTCACGCGCCCCGCGGTCAATCCCCTGCCCTTCACCAGCACCGCGATCTCCCCGCGTTCGGTGAACTTGATTGCGTTCGCCAGCAGGTTGAGCAGCACCTGCCGGATTCGTCCGGCATCGCCCTGCATCGGCATGGAAAGGCTCTCGTCGAACTCGTACTTGAGATTGAGCCCTTTGCCCTGCGCCTTCGGCGCGAGCAGCGCCAGGACCTCGTCGACCAGCGGACCGAGCAGGAGGCGCGCGAAGTCGATGGAGAGCTTGCCCGCCTCGATCTTGGAAAAATCGAGGATGTCGTTGACGATCGCCAGCAGGCTCTCGGCGCTGTTCTGGATGATGCGCGTCATCTCCCGCGCCTCGCTGTTCAATGGCAGGTCCATGAGCAGGCTCGCCATGCCGATGATGCCGTTCATGGGCGTGCGAATCTCATGGCTCATGTTGGCCAGAAATTCCGATTTGAACCGCGACGCTTCGATCGCCTCGTCGCGGGCCCGGGCAAGGTTCTCTTCGAGGTGTTTCCGCTCGGTGATGTCCTGCGTGAACATCACGAGACCGCCGATCGCACCGGAAGCGCGGTACCATGGACGCACCTCCCAGCTAAGCCACTGGCGGGTGCCGTCGGCGCGCTCGATCAGGTCAGCCTCGGCCTTCTCCACCGCGCCGGCCAGACAGCGGCGGTGCACGTCCTTCCACATGTTGGCGAGATCGGGAAAGACATCGTAAAAGCTGCGACCGATCACCGGCTGGCCTTCGAGCCGGTAGTCCACAAACCACTGGCGGCTGGCCACGAGATAAACCATCTCGCGGTCGAACATGGCCACCGACGCCGGCGCGTGCTCGGCGAACAACCGCATGCGCTCCTCGCTCTCGCGCTGCGCGTGCTCGTAGCGGCGCTGCACCGTGATGTCCTCAATCTGCGCGATGAAATAGAGCGGCACCGACGCCATGTCGCGCACGAGCGACATCGTCATGCGCACCCACACGGTATGACCGTGGATGTCGATGTAACGCTTCTCGATCTGATAATAGCGCTGGCGGTTCGCAAGCAGCGACCCGATCTCCTCCGCGTCGAGATTGAGATCCTCCGGATGGGTGAGATCCTGCAAGGTCCTGGCCACGAGATCCGGCTCGGAGTACCCTACGATCTCGCAGATGGCGCGATTGACTTTCAGCCACCGGCCGTCGAGGTCGACCAGCGCCATGCCGATACCGGCAGAATCGAAGGCACTGCGGAAACGCTCCTCGCTTTCACGCAAGGCCGCCATGGCCCGGTTGCGCTCCGTCAGGTCGTTGGCGATGATGAGAAATCCCGTCACCTTCCGCTCGTCATCACGCAACGCGGTCACGCTCAACCGCACCGGCAGGCGCCGACCGTCGCCGCAGAGCCAGGTCCACTCGCGCTCCTCCACCCCACCGGCCCGCGCCTTGGCAAACAGGACATCCAGCGTGACTCCACCCGAGGCGTTCCCCGGCCCCTCCGCCGCGACGGCTTTCAGTTCCTCCGGATCGTGCAGACGAAGCGGGGTCGCCTTGCCCACCATGTCGGCGGCATCGACACCGAGCATCTTCTCCGCACCTGCGTTGAAGACCCGAATGATGCCGTCCGGCGAGGTCGCGATGATCGAATAGACGGTGCCGTCGAGCACAGCTTGTTGAAAACGGTTGGACTCGACCAGCTGCGCCTGCGTGTCCGACTGGGCGCGGCGCGCCCGATTCATCAGAATCAACGCGGTCATGAACAGACCCAGCGCGAGAACGTTGCCGAGCAGAATGATCCGATTCGTCAGCGATGCGAGCTGGGTGCTTTGGGCATTGCGTTGATCGAGTTCGCGCCGCCGGGTCTCTTGCATACCCGCCAGGTGGCCGCGAATCACCGTCATCAAGGCGGCCTCGTCGCCCGCGTGGATGATCTGGATGGCCCCAAGCCGGTCGCCGTTGGCGGATGCATTCGCCGCCGTGCGAAGGTATTCGAGTTTCTGATCGACCAGCTTGGCCAACTCAGCTGCGGCCGCAGTGTCCTCAGACTCTGACCGGGAAAGCGCCACGATCTTCGCAAGTTCCGCGCGCACCGGACGCTCCCCGTCCAGTCCCGTGCCGGGAAAGCGCTGCTCTCCCACCAGCAGCCGGGCCCGGAGGTCCGATTCAAGCCGTGTCAGGCCCAGTTCGAGCCGACTGGTCGCCCCCAAAAAATCCTGGGCATTCGAGGCCCACGCCACGACCGACTGCTGCGTGCGGTTGCTGGAGATCGCCGCCATGCCGACCAAAGCCACGATCGCACCCGCCGCGCTGAAGTAAACCCATGACCGCATCGTGGATCGAGGTTGGGAGCGAAGGCGCGCATCCATTCGCACCAACAGGGCGCCGCACGCACTGAGAAGGCCGACCGCCGTCGGCAACGACATACCCGCATATTCACCCCAATTGAACCCCGCATGAAGGCCGAAGCCGTAGGCAACCACCATCAGCAATCCCACCGCGAGCACCAAACCCGAGATCACCCCGATCGACGCCAACCGCGGCCGCTCGGCGGAACACAGGAGAATCATTATTCCGGTGAAGGTGAACGCCAGTGCCGTGGTGGGCGCCATGCGGCCCGGGGCGGAAAAGGAGAACCCCTGTCCGAACGATCCGAAGAGCTGGTCCAGCCCGAAACTGATGCCCAGCGGAATCTGCACAAAGGTGATCGCTCCGAGCAGGCACACAATCCAACCGAGCGTTCGCGCCAGCAGGGGACGCTCTTTTCTGAGGGCAAGCAATGCGACCCCGAGCAGCCCAAGCCCCAGCGCCGTATTGAACATCATCGGCGCACCCGACGCGACCCAGGTCAACATCCGCGGCTTGTCCAGCAGCCAACCGAGCAATCCCGAAACAGACGTGGCCAGAACCGCCATGGCGAGCGGCCCTTCCCCGCGAAGGGTCGTCTCTGGGCTATCCACGTTCATCAAGAATGTACTCGCAAAGGAGGTCGTTACTGGCGAGCCCGGTTTGAAGAACCGAAGCTGCTTCCCTCCGAAGCTTTCCGTTAGATTCGCATCAGCATCGACCGTCTTGCTTCCGAGGAAAGACCAAACCGCAATGGAATCGTAAATCCTTTGCCAAATCTTCGCCGCGACGCCGGTTACGCAAGCAATTCGCGCAAATCGCCCGGCGTGCACACAGGAGCCTGGCAGGTGTAGTGCTCGCACACGTACGCCGCCGCCCGGCCATCGATCTTCTTCATACTCGAAAGCCACGGCGCACGGGACTCCAGTTCCGGATGCGCCGCCAGGAGCGCGCGGCGTCGCCGCGGAGCTTCCCGCACCACCGCAACCAAGGCGGCGAACTCGGGCGAACGCGGATCTCCCGCGATCACGACCTGACGCGGCGGCTCCAACGCCCGCTCCAGCGCGCAGAGCATCTCGGGCACCGCGTACGGAGCCCCGAGCCATCGCGAGCGAAAGGCTGCAAGCGTACGCAGCGCGCGCCGGCGATGACGGTCGTCATGCAACGCCCCCGCCAGGCGTAACAAGTTCGACGCCGCCAGCGAATTCGCCGACGGCTCCGCGCCGTCGTAGTCGTCCTTGAGCCGTAGCACGAGCGCCGTGTCGCCTGCCGCCGAGCTGAAATAGCCACCCTCTGCCTCGTCCCAAAACTGTTCGTCCATCGTTTGCTGCAGGCGCTCTGCCCACAGCAGCCAATGCGGATCGAAGGTCGCCTCATACAGATCAAGCAGCCCCGCGCCCATCGCCGCGTAATCCTCGGCGAAGCCTTCCTGCGCGCCGCGCCCCTCGCGATACGTGCGATGGAGCACGCCCCGGCCCGCATCGTACAACTCCCGCTCGACAAAACGCGCCGACCGCTCCGCCGCCTCGCGATAGAATTCGCGCTTGTCGTCAAGACACGCCGCCGGGCTGGTCGCACCTCGCGCGAGCGCACCGATCATCAGTCCATTCCAAGCGGCGATGATCTTGTCGTCACGCAGCGGACGCGGGCGCGAGGCGCGCACCGCCCGAAGCTTTTCCAGGGCGGTCGCGATCCGGTCCGCGGCCTCCTCCGGCGCAAGGTGGTGGGCGCGGGCCGTGTCCACAATCGAGGCGACCTGCTTCAGAATATTCTTCCCGCGAAGCTCCCCTTGCGGATCAAGCGCCGCCGGTACGTTGCCGTCAGCGCGCACGCCGAAATGCCCGACCACCAAGTCCGCCTCCGCGCCGAGCGCCGACCGGAGTTCCGCTTCGGTCCAGACATAGAAGGCCCCTTCCGCATGGGCCTGCGTTCCCGCGATCGGAGAATCCGCATCCTCTGCCGAGTGGAACCCGCCCTCCGCATCGGTGAGATCGCGCAGCACGTAATCGAAGATGTCGCGCGCCACCCAGGCGTAGGCGTCGCGTCCCGTGTACAGGTGCGCGTCGAGCGCGTTCACCGCGATCTGCGCCTGGTCGTAGAGCATTTTTTCGAAGTGGGGCACAAACCACCCCTCGTCGACGGCGTAGCGATGAAACCCGCCGCCCACGTGATCGTGGATCCCGCCCCGCGCCATCGCCGCCACGGTCGCGGCCGCCATCTCGACCGCCTCGCGACCGGTTTCGGAGGCGAGGCCCTGCACCACGGCGCAGCGGAAAAGAAAATTGAGATTCGACGCGCGCGGAAACTTGGGCGCTCCACCGAAGCCACCGTGGGACGCATCGTAGTTCTCGTACAAATACTGGTAGGCCTTTTCGAAGGCCTCCCCCGCCGGTTCGGTCAGGTCCTCCTCCGCAGCCGACGGCACCGCCCCCGTCGCGCGTTGCCCCTGCTCACGCAGAAGCCCGAGCACCCGGTCCGACTCGGCCACGAGTTTGTCGCGCTCGTCCGCCCACCCTTGCGCGATGCCCTGGAGAACCGAGGGAAACCCCGGACGCCCGGGCCGATCCGTCGGGGGAAAATAGGTCCCGCCATAGAACGGCTTCAGCTCCGGGGTGAGCCACGCGCTGAGCGGCCAGCCTCCGTGTCCGGTGAGCGCCTGCACATAGGTCATGTACACGCGGTCCACATCGGGCCGCTCCTCGCGATCGACTTTGATCGGGACGAAATGCGCATTGATGATCGCCGCGATGGTGGGATCCTCGAAGGATTCGTGCGCCATCACGTGACACCAATGGCAGGTCGCATAACCAATGCTCAGAAAGATTGGTTTCTGCTCCCTGCGCGCGCGCTCAAACGCCGCTTCGCCCCACGGAAGCCAGGCGACAGGATTATCCGCGTGTTGACGCAGGTAGGGCGAGGTTTCGGAGACGAGCGCGTTCGGCATGGGCGAACCAGACCCTCCGGGCAAAAGGACACAAAGGCAACGCGGGGAGCTTTCCTCTGCTTCCTTTGCAGACATAGCTGCACGACCTGCAGGCTGGAACAGCTTTTCGCGAGGCAAAGAATCTCGGCGCTGGGTGGGGTGGTTGAAGGAGCGGCGGCACTCTTGCCGCCGGTTTGGATGCCGGACCGCCTCATGCACGCCCTTCCAGCATAGAACCCGGCGGCAAGAGTGCCGCCGCTCCTTGGGGCGACCCGGTTCGCCAACGCGATAGGTGGGTTAACGTGCTCGTCAGTCGGCTCTGCAGAACCCGGCCGCCTCAGCGGTCTCTGCGAACTCATGTGAAGAGTTTCAGCAAACGGGACTTCGGGTTAGATTGGGAAATTCCAAACGCCAAGGGCTGGAATCAGCCCTTCCATGCTCGCAGTCGCTCCGCGCGGATCAGGCAGATGCAATCGCTGCCGTCAGCGGTCGGCAGCCATTGCAGCTTCAACGCGCGAAACTCGCGGTTCATCGCCGGCTGTAGCGCGCCGACCTCGATGACCACGATGCCCTGTGGGACGAGACGATCGCGCGCTTCGCGCAACAGTCGGCGGATGATGTCGAGCCCGTCCTTGCCGCCGTCGAGCGCGAGGCGCGGTTCCTGGCGGAACTCCTCCGGGAGTGTGTCGCACACCGCGCTCGGCTCGTAGGGCGGGTTGCTCAGGATCACGTCGTAGGCGACGGGCGGCACCTGCGCGAACACGTCGCTTCGGTGGAGTTTCACCCGCCGGCTCAGGCCGTGCGCCTTCACGTTGATTGCCGCCACCTCGAGCGCGCCGGGCGAGAGATCAATGCCGTCCACCCGCGCCTTGGGAAACTGGAGCGCGAGCAGGATCGCGAGACAGCCCGAGCCCGTGCACACGTCGACCGCGCGCTTCACATCGAGTCCTGCCGGCAAATGAGCCGGCAGGGTCGGAATGACCTCCAGAAAATAGCTGCGAGGAATGATCACGCGTTCGTCGACGTAAAAGCGATGGTCGCCGAGAAAGGCCTCGCAGGTGAGATACCCCGCGGGCGTCCGGTCGACGACACGACGCGTGAGCACGGTGCGCAACGCGATGCGCTGCGCCGGCGTCAAGGGCCGGTCGAACACGGTGGGATCGCTGTCGAGCGGCCACTCCAACGTGCGCAAAAACAGGTACAGCGCCTCGTCGTGCGCATTGGTCGCAACCTGCCCGAGCGCCAGTCCCGCCTGCGCGTACACCTGTTCGGCAAAGGCCACCCACGCGCGCAACGTCGCCAACTGGGACGTGACGGGCAGCGACGCCAGCGCGGGACGCGACGCGCGCCGGGGCTTCATCGAGCGACCCACTCGTAGACGTACGCGAAGGGATACTGCACAAGGGCCACGGCATAGCCGAGCACCCCGCGCAGGGGCGTGAAATTGATCGCAACGATCAGCATCACGAATCCCCAGCGGGAAATATTGAGGAAGGTCTCGTCGCTCATGCCCACCGCATGTCGCAACAGCTGACCGCCATCGAGCGGGGGGATCGGGATCATGTTGAACACCGCAAGCACCACGTTGATCCCGATCAACAAACCGAAGAGTTCCGTGGTCTTGGGATCGAAACCATACACCAGACCGCCCACGATCGCCGCGATCAGCGCCAGGACGAGGTTGGAGCCGGGACCGGCCAGCGTCACAAGAATGTGATCACGCGTGCGGTGTTTGAAGTTCGCCACATTCACCATGACCGGTTTGCCCCACCCAAAAAAGAACCCGCCCTTGAAGACAAAAATGCAAAGCAGCGGAAAGATCACGGTGCCAAACAGGTCCATGTGCACCAAAGGATTCAAAGTGACACGCCCCTGATCGCGGGGCGTGTCGTCACCCAACCGATCCGCAGTGTAGGCATGCGCCCATTCGTGAACACTCAGGCTGGCAACGATAATGATGTAGAGGATGAGGCCGCTGCGTAGTTCCGCCGGACCGATGCCCATAAAATCCATAGCCGCTACTTCTCGACCGCGCCGGGCAGTTGCGCAATCAGCTTTTGTTTCTGGTCGGCAAGGACCGGTTCAGTGACGTCATCGAGCAGCAGCCGGGCCTCCTCGGGGCGTCCCTGCTTCAGGCGAACATTGGCCCGGTGCAAGCGAACGGTCTGTCGTTCGACCGGACTATTCACGCGCGCCTCGAGGGCTTCCCACGCGGCGTGGGCATCGTCCCACCGGGGGGCATCGAGATCGTAGAACGATTCGCAATAACGGTAGGCAAAGAAGAGATTGTCCGGCGCGTGGGTCCGCGCTTGGTCGAAGGCGTTGTGCATCGCCTTGTCGAGCGATTCGCGCGTCCACTCGCCGCTCTTCAGAAAATCGTCGCGCGCCTCGGTGATGAGCGTACCGATCTGGTAGTGATAAAGCGGCTCCTTCGGCTCCAGCTGAACGGCCGCCAGGAAATACGGCAGCGCCTCGAGCGGCCGTCCCTCCTCGGCGAGGAATTTGCCCAGTTGATTTTTCACCAGCGGCAGATGGCGGTCGAGTTGGTTGGCCTTCACAAGCAGCGCCACCGCCCGCTTGCGTTCGTCGATCAGCGGATTGCCCAGCAACAGCGCATAGCTTGCATAACCCGCGGCCTCATGAGGGAAGTCCCGCAGGTACCGCTCGTAGTCGAAAACCAATTGCTGCAAAAGGGGGCGCACGTCCTCGATCGCCGCTTCATCGTTCGCCCGCGCAGACCGGGTCAGCAACGTCTTCTGCCGCTCAACCAACATCTTCAGGTCGCGGAGGGCTTTGGTCTCTTGAGCCAACGCCATCCACGGACTCAGAAGGAGCAGGGCGCAGATAAAAAATCGGGGAGACGGAAAACGCATGGAATCGAATACGACCGGTGTGAGGCGACAATGTGCCCGCAGCGGCCGCGCCGAGTCGCGAACAGAGTCGGATTGCGGGAGCAACGCAAGGCCCGCCGAACGTTGCGCCGCGCACGCGGCTGCCCATGTTCACGGCATGCCTGCGCCGCCGCCACGACCTCCCCCTCCCGGACGAGGCACGGCGCTGTCCCCACCCAACCGTTTCGAGCGCCTGCACGTTGAGCCCGACCCCGACGCGGATCTCGGTCCGGAGTTTTCGGACACCGACGCAGCCGGTCCGCGGACGACCTTCTACGACGACGCGAGCGAATCGATCATCACCTACAACGACAGCCCCGACATCCCGTACAGCGCCGGAGTGAACGTCTACCGTGGCTGCGAGCATGGGTGCGCGTACTGTTATGCGCGGCCCTACCACGACTTTCTCGGCTGGAACAGCGGACTCGATTTCGAGACGAAGATCCTCGTCAAGCGGCGCGCGCCTGAACTGTTGCGCCGCGAACTCACCGCGCCGTCGTGGAAGCCACAACTGCTCGCCTTCAGCGGCGTGACCGATTGTTACCAGCCTTGCGAACGTCACTTCAAACTCACGCGCGCCTGCCTCGAGGTGCTGGCGGAATTTCGCAATCCGGTCGGGATCATCACCAAAAATCACCTGGTTACCCGCGACCGCGACCTGCTGGCGGAGTTCGCTCGATGGAACGGCGCGTCGGTCTACGTGACGATCACCACGCTCGATGCTACTCTGGCTAGCCAGCTGGAGCCGCGTGCCGCGCGCCCCGAGCATCGTCTGCGTACAGTGCGAGCGCTGGCCGACGCGGGCATTCCGGTCGGCGTGATGGTGGCGCCGGTCATTCCCGGCCTGACCGACCACGAGTTGCCTGCGCTGCTCGACGCCGCCGCACGCGCCGGCGCAAATTACGCGGGCTACGTGGTGTTGAGACTGCCTCACACGGTGAAGGATATTTTCTCCGACTGGCTCGACGTCCACGCCCCCGGCAAAAAAGACCGCGTGCTGAGCCGCGTGCGCGAGCTGCGCGGAGGTAAACTGAACGTGAGCGACTGGGGCGCGCGCCTGCGGGGCGAGGGTATTTTTGCGGACCAGATTCGCGACCTGTTCCGTGTGGTGTCGCGCCGCGTCGGCCTCACCCAGGGACGCGGCGAGCTTTCCACCGCCCATTTTCGCCGCCCCGGTGGGGTTCAATTGAACCTCTTCGATTCCTGACGCTCCATGTGTACGCGTTACAGTCTGCTTCAGCCCGACTTGCGCCGGGTGCTTGTGCAACTCGGCATCGCCCCACCCGATCCCTTGCCGACCTCGCGCTACAACGTACCGCCCGGTTCCCTGCTCTCCGCCGCGCGCATCGGCGCGACCGGCGCGCGCGAGTTCGTCGCCCTGCGCTGGGGACTCGTGCCGTCGTGGGCGCGGGCGGCCGAAAACGCACCGGTCAACGCTCGCGTTGAAACCCTCGCCGACAAACCGACCTTCCGCGAAGCCTACCGGCGTCGGCGCTGCCTGATTCCCGCCACCGGATTCTTCGAGTGGCAAACGCGTGGACGGCTCAAACAACCTTGGCTCGTCCGGCGACGGGACGAAGCGCCCTTCTGTTTTGCCGGCCTTTGGGACACCTGGACCGCGCCCGATGGTTCAGCGCCGGTCGAAACCTGCGCCATCATCACCACTGCCCCGAACACGTTGATGTCTCCCATCCACGACCGCATGCCGGTGATCCTGGCGGAGGACGCTTGGGAATGCTGGCTCGAACCCTCACCTGGCGCCGGCGCAACCCACGCGTCCTTGCTTCAGCCGTGGGACCCCTCGCTGATGACCGCGATCACGGTCTCCCCTCGCGTCAACTCCGTGCGTAACGACGACGAAGAATGTATCGCACCCGCTCCGGCCGTGGACGATGAGCAGGGTGAACTCTTCTGAACGGGCGCGCTTCAACCACCCAACGCCACGTCGCGGCGCTGTTTTTCGCGCCAGCCCAGTCCACCGGCCACCACGACGGCCGCTCCAGCGAGAAACGACCACGGCACCGTGCCGAGTTCGCGCCCCATGCCGACACCGAAGGCCGAGCCGATCCAGAGACTGACGGCAAACAACACGCCTGCCTGCCAGGCTCGGCCCCCGAGCGCGGCGAGATGAAACAACGCAGTCGCCGCAATGGCCCCGCCCGACGCCGCGCAGAGAGTTGCCGCCCACACCGGTCCCTGTCCGCTCGCCACCAACGCCCCGGCCAAGGCGAGCAACGTAAAGCTCGTCAGCGCGACCCGTGCACGCGCACCCCGGTCGAGCCAGAGCCCTCCCAGTAGCGCGGAGGACAACGCCGTTGCAGCCGTCAGCCATGCCAACCCCGCCGCCGGGCGCGGAAGCACGGTGAAGGCCGCCGCGTCGATCCACATGAGCGCGAGAAACACCGCCATCCAGGCCGCCATGCCGTCCGTCCGGTAATCGTTGGACCACGCCAGCGAGGGCTCCTGCGGCAACAACCAAGGCGTAAGCACCGCCGCGAGACCGATCCACACGGTCGCAACGACGGTTTGAATCGTGGGATCCGCCGCCGCAAGCCACGGCAGGCTGAAGACGGCGTGCGCCAGACCTGCCCCCGCCCCAATGCAGAGACCCAGACGTGGCGTGCCCACGCACGCGCGTAGTCCCGCGATCATGACAACCAACAGCCAGCCGAGCGCGAAGCCGACGAGCGCAGCCACGAGCAGCCGCAGTTCCCACGACTGCACCAGCAGCGCGAGAATCGCCACGACCGCGCAGGCGCGCAATGCGTGCGAGAGCGAACGCGGATACCGCAACAGGCGAAACCGCCAGCCCCCGACCAATCCGCCCACCAGCCCTCCGGCGCCGAGCACGGAGCGCAGGAAACTCAGCTGGCGCGAACCCTCCACCGCCGGTTCGGCGAGCCGCAGGAACGCGATCTCGGCAAAGATCAGGTAGTAGGCGTACACCGCCGCGATGAGGAAAATCGCGACCGGCAACACGCCTTTCTCGCGCTCGAATTCCGTGGCGTCACTCATCGTGATCGGCTCCTTTTGCCAGCAACCACCCCTGCGCCACGACGAGCCCGCCGTTCGCCACCGCAACCGCCGCCCAGGCCGGGGCCAGCAACAGCCAGCGGGCGCAACGGGTGGAGTTTGCGGTGGTCATGGAAAGGCCGACATGGTTAGGCGCAAGCGACCGCGCGCAAGCCTCGAAGGCGCCAAGCCGGGACCGTCCAGCGTTTATAGACGAAGACATTTTACAGGAGCACGCGGAGGGCGCAGAGAGAGGCAACGCCGGGAGCTTTCCTCTGCTTGGAGGTCCTGCCGCCGGAAGCCTTGCGCAAGTCGGTCCGGCATCCAAACCCGTCCGGTGTAGCCGCCCATGTCCCCATGGGCGTGATTGGGGGCGGGCGGAAGCGGGTGCCCGGCACGGATGGGGATATCCGTGGCTACACCTATTGCTTCGCCTCGCGGCGATCGCGCAGCCAGCGCTTGAAATCGAAGTTCACCCGTACGCGCGCCGAAACGCCAAAGTCGGCCCCCTCCGGCCCGTATTCGCCTCGCAGCCCGAGGCCGAGGAACCACTCCGCCTTCGAATCGAACGTGTACTTCTGCGGCACGCGCCAGAGCACGCCGGGGCGGATTGTAATCATCTCCTCGTCAATCTCGCCAAACGCCCGCGTCGTCGCGATCGCCGTCTCGAACGTGTAGGTGAACGGGAACCGTTGCCAGACGATGCCCGTCGTGAACGTAAGGGTGTCGTCGTCGAGTTGATTGCGCACCATCTCGCCTGGGATATCCGTCCGATTGATAAGATCCGCCGAGAATCCCCAAAACACGCGCGCTCCCGGGTACGAGGCCAGCGGACGCGCAAAGGTCACGAACGGGATCACATGCTGGTAGCCGTCGGTGAGCTGCGGCGGCGGGTGGTTAATGGGACGAATGAATTCGATGCCCGTTCCGGTGTCCCACCGATTAAACCAGAGGCGGACGAACTTGTACTTGGTCGCGAGGCGGAAGGCCGCCAGCCCGGAATCGCCGAAGAACGATCTATCGCCCAGTCCGTGCGCGAAATAGGTCTCGGCCTCCCCACTCACTTCCCACTGGTCGCTTATGCCATAACGCAGACCGATCGGCACCCGCAGAAAGTCCCGCTTGGTAAGATCGCTAAAATGCGGCCGCAAGGTGAGCTTGAGATCATACTTCCCTTCAGTGAAGGGAAGGAGCGCCTGGAAGATCCCGGGAAGTCGAAGATCGTCGTCGGCGATCTTCGTTTCAGAAGACGCCGTCGCCCCCCAGCCAAGGGCAGAGGCGAGGAGACCACAGGCAATAAATTTGAACTTCATGAAGGGCGATCGTCCGGTCGGGTCGACCGGGGGATATCGGCCGGTTGCAGATAAAGCGCAACTCCGGGAATGAGACGACACCGTCGCCAAGATGCTTGGCGTTGATACTGAGCGGATTTCCTCGCGCAAAGTTCCGCTTCTTTTTGGATTTTTTCGTGGGCATCGTGGCCCTCCGGCGGCAAGAAACAAGGCGATGCCCGACGCAAAACGGTTTACCTTCATCTGCGGCGCCGACGACTTCCTCGTCGGCCGCCTCGGCAAGGAGCGCTGGGCCACCGTGTGTGCAGAGGTGGAGGACGAGTTCTCGCGCGAAGTGATCGAAGGCTTCGCCGGCAACGTCGGCGAGGTGGGCGAGGCGATCCACCGCTTTCGCGAGAGCGTGCAAACGGTTTCCATGTTCGGCGGACGCCGCGCCGTCTGGTTGAAGGATGTCAATTTTCTCGCCGACACCGTCACCGGCCGCGCCGAAAGCACCCTGAAACTGGTCGAGGACCTGCAGGAATTGCTCGCCTCGCTCAACCCGGCCGAGGTCGCGGTGCTCCTCACCGCGTCTCCCGTCGACCGTCGCCGGGCCTTCCCGAAATGGTGCGAAAAGAACGGCGAATTCACGCTCGTCGGGGGCGATGCTGAGGGCGCTTCGGACGCCCTCGCAGGCGTTGTGCTTGCCGAGGCGAAATCCCTCGGCGTCTCACTCACGGCCGACGCCCTCGCCTTGTTGCTGGCGAAGATCGGACCGAACACCCGGCTGCTGATGGAAGAGGTGCACAAGCTGGCCACCTATGCCGACGAGGGCGCGCGCATCGAGGAGTCGCTCGTCGCCGAGCTGACGCCCAACGTGGCCGAGGGCGATTTCTTCGAGGCGGCCGAGGCGTTCTTCAGCGGCGACCTCAACTGGACGCTTGCCGCGCTGCACCGGCACTTCTTCGCCGGCGGCGACGCCCGCCCTGTCATCAGCGCCTTGCAGAACCGCAATCGGATCCTCCTCCAGGTGCGCGCCCTGCTCGATGCCGGCGAGGTCCGCCTCGGACCGCGCGGACTCGACGGCTTGCCCCGCGCCCAGACCGCCTATGGACGGCATTTCATCGGGGCGACCGAAAAGAGTTCGTTCAACCTGTTCACCCAGAACGCGTGGTACGTCGGCAAACTCGCCAGCAGCGCCCGCCTGCCCGCCCTGCGCCGCCTGATCGACAACCAGCAGGAATTCATCGGCGCCTTCGAAGGCATCGTGCAACGCCCGCATGAGCAGGAGGAAGTTTTGCGGGAAATGGCGGTCAGATGTCTGACCGCCTGACGGCGGCCTTTTGGCCGCAAATCCTAAATCCCAACGAACCAAATCCTAAAAAACAGCCCACATACCTGCCAACCACCCTCCACGGGTTCACCGTTCCGTTAGCCCCTTGCCGGTGAGCAACGATAAGGTGGAAAACGGTAATGGCCGGAAGAGTTCAATAGCCAAAGGGCGAGAGAGCCTGTGGCATGCTAATTTTTAGGATTTGGCGGTTTGGGATTTAGGATTTCCGGCATAGCCGGGGCTAGGATTTAGCCGCTTAGGATTTCCGGCTCCGCCGGTCAGGGTTTTCATTGGACGCCCCCCGGCCGCCCGCTTCATCGTCCTGACTCGATGTCCTCCCCCATTCCCAACGTCCTCGCCGAACGCTATGCCTCGCCGCTCATCAAGGCGGTCTGGTCGCCCGCCGGGCGCATCGCCATCGAGCGCGACTACTGGATCGCGGTGATGAAGGCCCAGCGCGACCTCGGCGTGTCGATTCCCGCCGCCGCCATCGCCGACTACGAAAAGGCCAAAGACAAGATCGACCTCGCCGCCATCGACGCGCGCGAACGCATCACGTTGCACGACGTCAAGGCGCGCATCGAGGAGTTCAACGCCCTCGCCGGGCGCGAGAGTATCCATCTGGGCCTTACTAGCCGCGACCTTACCGAGAACGTCGAACAGCTCCAGATTCACCGCTCCCTCGGCGTCGTGCGCATGAAGGCAGCCGCCGCCCTGCTCGCGCTCGCGAGGCAGGCCAAGGCACACCGCACCCTCCTCCTCACCGGTCGTACGCACAACGTGCCCGCGCAGCCCACCACCCTCGGCAAGCGCCTGGCCATGTTCGGACAGGAGCTGCTTGTCGCCTTCACGCGCCTCGACGAACTCACCGCGCGCTACCCGGTCCGCGGACTCAAGGGCGCCGTCGGCACCCAGCTCGACCAGCTCACCTTGCTGGATGGCGAAGCCGCCAAGGTTGCGAAGCTCGAAGGCCGTATTCTCAAGCACCTGGGCTTCAAGGTGTCGTTCTTCGCGGTCGGCCAGGTGTATCCACGTTCTCTCGACTTCGAGGTCGTCGGCGCCTTGCACCAGATCGGCGCCGCCGCGGCGAGCTTTGCCACCACCCTGCGCCTCATGGCCGGACAAGGCCTGCTCACCGAGGGATTCCAGAAGGGCCAGGTTGGGTCCTCCGCCATGCCGCACAAGGTCAACGCCCGCAATTGCGAGCGCATCTGCGGCTTCTCGACGATCCTCTCCGGCTACGTGACCATGACCGGCGCGCTCGCCGGTCACCAATGGAACGAAGGCGACGTATCCTGCTCCGTGGTGCGCCGCGTGGCGCTGCCCGATGCGTTCTATGCGATCGACGGCCTGCTTGAAACCTTCCTCACCGTATTGAAGCAGATGAACGTCTTCAGCGCCGTCATCGCAGCGGAGAATGCCCGCAATCTGCCCTTCCTCGCCACCACCACCATTCTGATGGAGGCGGTCAAGTCGGGCGCGGGCCGCGAGACGGCCCATGCGGCGATCAAGGAGCACGCCCTCGCTGCGGCCGCCGCGATCCGCGACGGTGCCGAGCCCGACATGGTCAACCGCCTCGCTGGCGACGCCCGCCTCGGACTGACGGCGGCGCAGCTCAAGGCCATCCTCACGGACGCCAAGCGCTTCGTCGGCGCCGCGCCGCAGCAGGTGGACACCTTCGTCCGCACCGTCGCCCCCCTCGCACGCAAGATCGCCGGCGCCGCGACCTACGAACCAGGCAAATTGCTCTGAGCAAGGCGCCGGCCGGATCGCCAAGTGTAGCCACGGCTGTCCCCCTCCGTGCCGGGCATCCGCCTCCGCCCGCCCCCCAACCACGCCCTGTAGCCGCGGGCGCCGACCGCAGTGGCTCGCGTCCCCGCGCAAAGTCGCCGTAAATCAGCGCCACGCGCACCACTCGGCAGCGGCACGCCCTTGCAACCGCCGGGCCTAGGCGTTGAATCTCGCGCACCCCCTTTATCCCATGCCTCTCTCGCGCTTTGCCCTGGCCCTGTTTGGAGCCCTCCCCGTGTCCGTCGCAGCCGCCGACGCGCCCCTGCGTTTCGATAAGATCGTTCTCAACGACCAATACCTCGCCGACGGCATCGGCGCCGGCGACTTTAACCGCGACGGTCACATGGATGTCGTCTGCGGACCCTACTGGTACGAAGGTCCAACGTTCGCGAAACGTCATGAATTCTATCCGATGGCGCCGCAGGAATTGGAAAAGCATCCGACCGACAGCCTGTTTTCCTTCGTGCATGACTTTAACGGCGACGGCTGGTCCGACATCCTCGTCTGCGGCCGCGTGAAGCATCACGAGGCCTTCTGGTACGAGAATCCCCGCGGGCAATCCGGGCTCTGGAAGAAGCACTTTGTCACGCATCGTGTCCTCGGCGAATCGCCCGAACTTGTGGCTCCCTACCAGGACGGCCGCGTCGGCATCCTGTCGCATTGGGAGGGACGCTGGGGCTGGTGGATGCCCGAACCCTCCGATCCGACCAAGCCTTGGAGCTTCCATGGCGTCACCGAACAGGAAACCTGGGCCGAGTACTACCACGGCAGCGGCCTCGGCGACCTCAATGGCGATGGACGCCTCGACCTCGTCCTCAACGACGGCTGGTGGGAACAACCCGCAGAGCGCGGCCAGCCTTGGATCGCCCATCGCTTCCGTTTCGGAGCGCGCGGCGGCGCGCATATTCTCGTGTATGATGTAAATGGAGACGGGAAGAACGACGTCATCACCGCCCTCGACGCCCACCGCTGGGGCCTTTCATGGTTCGAACAAATCGGCGGCGCGGACGGCAACGTCACGTTTCGCGAGCATCGCATCATGGGCGACCGTTCCGAAGAGGCTCTGTTCGGCGTCGCCTTCTCCCAACCCCACGCCCTCGCCCTGGCCGATCTCGATGGCGACGGCTTGATGGACATCGTAACGGGCAAGCGGCGCTGGGCACACGGCCCCACGGGCGATGTCGAGCCCATGGGCACACCCGTGAACTACTGGTTCCGACTGCAGCGCGACCCCGAGAAAGGCGCACGTTACACGCCCGTGTTGATCGACGATGCCTCGGGCCTCGGCACGCAACTCACCGTGGCCGACGTCAATAGTGACGGCCTCCCCGACGTTCTCACGGCCTCCAAACTCGGCGCCTTCGTCTTCCTCGCGCGCCGGCCGTAACGCCGGCCCGCAACCAAAATCCATCCGATCCGTCCGATCTGTCCGATCCGTCGGATCGAAACCAGGCGAAAGAGAAAGAAGTCAGGGCCCGCCATCCCCGAATCTCGCCCTGATGTACGCGAGGGCCGCCCGCCGCTGGGGCAGGCCAACGAACGAGCCAAACGCGGGCATGCCTTTCTCCTCGTTGCCCTTGGCGATGATTTCCAAGAGTGCTTCATCGCTCTTCGCCAACCGAGCCTTGTCGTCGACGAAGTTGGCCGCACCTCCCGGCAACCCGCGTCCGTCAGGCTGATGACAGGCGACGCAGTAGAGCTTGTAGACCCTCTCGCCCGCGGCACGCAGCGCCGCACCCGTCTGGCGTCCGCCCTGCATCGCCTTCACGTTGGTCGCATACTCGCCCGGACTCGGGAGCCTCGTCGTTCCACCAAGGGCCACCTCTCCCGTGAGCAGTCGATTCGCCGTGTAGTAAGCCACGGGATTGGCGAGGGGCGCACCCGCGGCCGTGCGCAGGGCGGGCACGCCGATTTCGTAAACGAACCCCGCGGCCAAACCTGACAGGACGATCTCCACTTGTCGCCGATCGGCGGATACGCGAACCTCCTCCAGAGGCAGGGGCGCCTCGTCGATCCACGGCGACCCGTATTCCACGTGATAATAGAAACGGAAGCGGTTAACTGCGAAATTACCGGCGATCAGGGTGGACGGATCCATCGGCTCGGTGAAGCGGATCCGGAAGCCGCGCTCGGTCAGGGAAACCTCATGCATCTCCGGCGCCACGTGGCCGTCCCAAACGATGCGCTGCAGGCCATCGCTTCCGCCTCCCCACCCCCCGGTCTGCCCGGTATAGAGGCTGCCGTCGGGACCGAAGACGAGGCGGGTGTTGCCCGCGGCCAGCCGCTCTCCCGCCACCGTCCCAGGCAGGTCGCCCCGTCCAATAAACGGATACATCGATCCCTGCCACGCTCCGCCGACCTTCTCCAGGCTGACGCGCAGGATCATGCTGGAGAAGTCCCCGACAAAGACCTGCCCCGCATACGGTCCGAAACGGCCACCGGTCTGATCCCAGACGGGTTCGCCGGCTGAAACGCCGCCGGGCCCGTGCGGGAAGACCACCGCCGGCGCCTTGTATCGGCGCCACAACGACTCGACCGTCGTTGCCGCGGGGTCATGCCCCGGCTCCCACTTCACGCTCGCGGCATGCCCGAGGAAATCGCCCGCCTCGACATGGATGAGTCCACAGGACGGTTTCCAGTCCCCTTGATTGTCGGTGACGAACATCTCGCCCTCCGGACTGAGGCCGACGCCGTTGGGCTGCCGCAGGCCCGAAGCAAGCGGCACGAGCTTCCCCGCCCGGTCGATCTTCACCGCCCAGCCGCGGTATGGCAGAAGCGAACGATGATTCGCCGCCACAACCGGGTTCGCGTCGTTAAAGTGCCCCCGGGTCTGTTCAGGAAGAATCGGGACCCGGTCGGCCAGCGACGCCAACGAAAGCGCCCCGAAGAATTCGCCTTCCTTGTTTCGACGCAGGCCGAAGAATAATTCGTGGTAGTTTTGAGAGACCCCCCAGTCATCGTTCAAGATGCGAAATGAATCCGCCCGCCCGTCCCTGTCGGTATCGGCCGCGCGCAGGAGTTCCGGCTTGTGGGCCACGTAGATCACCTCCTCGGATTCCGCGAAGATGCCCAGCGGCTCGTTGAGCCCACGGGCGAAGCGCCGCCAGGCTTTCGTTTGCTTGTCACGCATCCAAATCTCGCCAAAGCGAGTGGACGCCACAAGCGAACCGCCCGGCGTGAAAGCCACTCCCGCAATGCCGCCGCGCATCTCGACCGGACGCGGCACCGACTCGATGTGATACGCCGCCGTCGCCAGCGCCATCGAACCCAAAAACAGGAGCGAACCGAAGATCGACGTTTTCATCGCCGCGCCTCCGGGAAGACGATCTCGACCGTGAATTCGTTGACCGCTCCGTCGGCCACCCGAAACCCGCCGGCGTCAGGCACGCCCGCGCGCACGGAGATTTCGGCTCCCTCCGTCGCCCCGGGCAAGTACCAGACCGGTCCTGATGCCCGGGACAGGCGGAAGTGCCGCACCAGACCCCCGCCGTCACGCGGTCGGATCTGCTCGCGCACTTCGACGTCGCCCACCGTATAGATAAATTCGATACGATCTTCGCCCAGCTCGTAGCCGACCAGGCGGGTTTCGGCTTTGCGTGTGGGATCGCCGATTCGCAAGGGAGCCTCGCCCCGTTCGCGAAAGACAACCGGGCCCGGCAACGTCACCGGACCCAGGTTCTTGCCCATTCCCGGCCGGATCGGCGTCGCGTCCACAAATCCGCCTGTCCACACGTAGTTGAGTCCGCCCCGCACCGGATCGTAGCAAAATCCGACGCCGTTGCTAAACCCGATGGCGAAGGCATTCGGCTTCGCTTCCGGCAAATAGCCACGCTCGATCAGAACGTCCGGGGAGGCGGGCGGTGAAGCCGCCGGCGCACCCGGAAACGCTGCAGTTGCCGATAGCATCAAAATGAACACGAGGCCTGCTTGGCAGCGGGGGGTGAAGCTCACGACGGGCACGCAAACACCTTGGAGTCAAAAGGCGAGCCTCGGGCGAAGGCGAACGAAGCCGGTCAGCGCCTCTTCACGAAGACACGTAACAGGAGTACGCGGAGGGCGCAGAGAGACGGAGAGAAGATAGTGGATGGAGGATAGTGGATAGGTCTTCAAGGAGCGGCGGCACTCTTGCCGCCGGTTTGGATGCCAGACGCCCTCGCGCACGCCCTTCCTGAACTAAAACCCGGCGGCAAAAGTGGCCGCCGCTCCTAGAAGCGAACCTGCTCACCCACGTGATGACGGGGGTTTCGTGCTCGTCGGTCGGCTCTGAGAAAATCGGCCGACTCTGCGGTCTCTGCGACCTCATGTAATAATTCGGGGGCGGAAACGTTTTCCAGTACGGGTTATCGATTCCTCCGGCCGCCCGTCGTCATCAAGCATTTGGCCTTGCTCACGAATCGGCGCTGAAAGCCGGTCAGCGCGGGCGCAAAAAAACCGGCCCTCACGGGGCCGGTCGAAAACAAAAAACTTTCGGCCGCTTCAGCGAGCCAAGCCGACGCCATCCGCAAGCAACGGACGAGGCGCTGAGAGCGATTTTACCACTGGACGCGGGGACGCCACCGGGGCGAAAACAAATCCATGCTCCTCATCCTCGTGACCCTCGGGCGCGCTGGCCTTTGCCCACGCGATGAAACCAACCACGGAGGCGGCATAGCCGAGAGCGAGGAAGGTAACGGTGATCATGCCGTAAGGATACCGATTTACTCCGGATTCGGGTATAGGGAATACCCCCGGGGTCACCCGGGAAAGTTCACCCAGCCGCAATTCGGCGGGACGAACCCCCTATCGCCCCGACGGACGGGTCGCCCAAGCGGGCGTCGAGCCGGTAAGGGTGACCTTGGGCTGAACCGCCTTGGACTCCACGACGGGCGCGCCGGAGGTCATGACAAACCCATGGACGTCGTCCTCAAACCCCTCAGGGGCGTGGGTCTTCACCCAGCAGACAAACGCCGCGGTCGCCACCACGTAACAAAGGAGGAGTAGAAGGACCGTTGTCATGCGCTGATCCTACACCCGACGCCTGTTTTACAAAATAGGGTGTTTACCAGCGTTTCGCCCCCAAATGTCCCTCAGTCGTCAACACCTTCGACGGAAGAAAGCGCGTTACGCATGAACACGCCCTGTGTAGCAGCCCGTCAGAGTTGGCCGATGCGCTGCCGTCAGGCGACCGGCGAATCACCTCGAAGATAATTTTCCAAATCCGACGGGCTGCGCGCGGGAACTTTTGCAACCAATCAGATACTAACCGATTGCGATATGCCAACGATTGTGGCGTATCCATGCTCCTGCGCCGCCCGGTTCCCGGGCTCCTCCATGCTTACTTGGTTCGACCATTACCCCGTTTTGCACGGTATTCTACTCGCGGCCCTCTCCCTTGGAGCCTCGGCAGTGGCCTTACGAACGTGGTTCTCTCCCAACCTTCGGGAGTCCCGGTTGGGCGACGGACGATGGATCGTGCTCATCCTCCTTTTGCTCGTGATCGGGCGCAGCCCCACATGGTGGGTGACGCACGAACTCAATGTCGACGAAAGCCAGTTCATTGCAGGTGCCCTTGCGCTGCGACATGACCCGGTGTTCTGGCGATCCCTCGAGACCACCACCTCCGGACCCCTGAACACCTACATCCTCCTCCCTTTGGGGACCCTTCTTGGAGGCGACACTTATTTCTCCGCCCGGGTCACGGCGGCGCTGCTCCTTGGGCTCAGCCTGATCCTTCTGCATCGGATGTTGGTACCGCTCTACGGCCGGGCGGTCGCGCGCATTGCCGTGTTGCCTGCGCTCTTCTTCGAATCGTTCACGTTACACGACGACTTCCTGCACTACTCCAGCGAACTCATGCCGATGGCGCTGCTCGCCGCCGGACTTTATCTTTGGACAAAACGGCTCGCGAGCGGAGACAGCCTCGTACCCAACCTGCTCGGCGGTCTCGCCTTGGGCGCGGTGCCCCTCGCAAAACTTCAGGCCGCGCCGATCGCCGCCCTCATTGGACTGACCTGGGTGGCGGTGGAGGCCTTCGCGCATTCCGGCTCCGGCCGCGAACGCGTACGCGCCCTCGCGATGCTGGTGACGGGGGCCCTCCTGCCCATCGCCTCCTTCGCATCGATGGCCGTCGTCACCGATCAATGGATACATGCGGTCACTTCCTACATCGCCAACAACCTCTGGTACGTGGAGGACTCCCCCCTGGCCATCTCCGCCGTACTGGCCGACATGTCCCGGCAAACCCCTCCTTCCGCGCAATTGAAACCGTGGCTCGCCGGCACGTTACTTCTGCTCGCAGCCGCGGCCTGCACGCGCCTGCTGCTCGGCCGCTTTCCGGATTCGAGTGACCCGTCCGCTCAGAACGCGACCCCCAACGCGACTTTTCGCCCGGGTCCACGTTGGGCGAGAGGCGCCTTCGTCACGGCACTCGTTGCGGTCGCCTTCCTGTGCATCGTGTCGCCCCGGCGCCCGTTCCCCCATTACTGGCAACTGGCGGTTGTGCCCGTCACACTCCTGCTCGGCCACGTTCTGGCGTGGGCTGCCACCCCCAACGCGGTCGCAGCGTCACGCCGGCTCACATGGCTCGTACCCGTCGCCCTGACCGTGGTGGTCATGACGATGCTCAGTTTCCGAGTCGCGACGCCGCATCCCTACCTTGGACGCCTGCACGACATGCTGGCCCATCCGCGCGTTCCCGTCTCGGCGGAGATCGCCCGCCTGGCGCCGTCCGGAGAATCCCTTTCGGTCTGGGGCTGGATTCCCACGTACTACGTGCAAAATGGTCAGAGGCCCGCCACCCGCGATGTGACCACGCATTGGGCGATCTATCCCGGCCCGCACTTCGAATATTATCAGGAGCGCTACCTCTCCGACCTCCGCACCAGCCGCCCGCCCGTCTTCGTCGACGCCCTCCCTCCCGGCGACGACAAGCGCCACGAAATCCGCTTCCCCGCGTTGGGCGATTACGTCGCCGCGCATTACCGCCTCGTCACCGAAGTCGACGGCAACCGAATCTACCTGCGGCGCGACGACGTCGCCCCGTGAGGCACCGTACTCTTAGGAGGCTGAGTGACGCGCTCCGTGGCCACCACCTGTAGCCGAGGGCGCCGACCTCGGTCTCCACGAAGCAGACCTGGCTACCACCTCTCCGACCTCCGCACCTGCCGCCCGCCCGTCTTCGTCGACGCAACTCCATCAAGGCCGAAAAAGCCGGCGGTTACCTTTCCCTCGACGCAGTGAAGCATGCGACCTCCCCCCGTTAAGGTCGCAAAATCGGCCGCCGTTGAACTGGCCGGTCTGGCCGACAACGAATGCGCCGAGTCTTTCTCCGATGAGCGACCTTAATCCCGTCTTCATCCGTGCTATCCGTGGTTAAAAACTCCGGGGCAGTTCGGGCTAACCTCCACGAGCTCCCCGCTACCCTCCACTCATTCCTCCCTCCCCGCCCACGCCCCCGCGATACGTAAAGCCTTGGTCAAATAGCTGAAAGCCAAGGAGAAAAGACTTCCCTCGACCGGCAGCGCGCGCCTAGCGTCATCCTACCGCGAACGCATGAAACTTTCCGTCGTCATACCCTGCTACAACGAGGTAAAGACCATCCGGGGCATCGTCGACCGCGTGCGCGCGTC
>JBBQUU010000046.1:0-41106 GCA_038212175.1 Opitutales bacterium
GCCCATGCCCCGCTTCACCCGTCGTGAGTTCGTCCGGACGCTCGGCGCGGCCGCCGTCGGCTTCCCCTTCGTTGGCTGCCGGCACGTTTCCGTCCCTCCGAGCACCGTCCTTCGCCACGCCAGCTTCGGCGCCTCCGGCATGGCCTGGGCCGACATCCAGGCGATCTGCAGCAACCCGTTCGTGAAATTGGTCGCGGTTGCGGATGTCGATCTCACGCGCACCGCCCAGGTGAAGGCCGCGTTTCCGGACGTGCGCATTTATCAGGACTGGCGCCAGCTGCTCGACCAGGAGGCGAACAACCTCGACTCGGTGAACGTCTCCACCCCCGACCACCTGCACGCGCCGATCGCGTTGTCGGCCATGCAACTCGGCAAACACTGCTACTGCCAGAAGCCGCTCGCGCACAACCTTCACGAGACCCGCGTGCTCACCCGCTACGCACGGGAGAAGAAGCTCGTCACGCAAATGGGCATCCAGGTCCACTCCGAGAAGGTGTACCGCCAGGCCGTCTCCCTGCTCCAGTCCGGCGTCATCGGGAAGATCAAAGAGGTGCACACGTGGAGCTCCAAGAAATGGGGCGACACCGGCGCGCCTCCCGCCCCGGGCGCCGCCATTCCCGCAGATTTCGATTGGGACCTGTGGCTCGGCCCGAGCGCAACCCGCCCTTTTGTCGGCGACGGCTACTACCATCCAGGCAACTGGCGCAAGCGCCTCGACTTCGGCACCGGCACGTTTGGCGACATGGGCTGCCACATCTTCGACCCCGTGTTTGAGGGGCTCGCCCTCACCGCCCCGCGTTCGCTGCGCTCCGAAGGTCCCGCCCCGGACGCCTGGAACTGGTCGATCAACGCGCAGATCCGCTACGTGTTTCCGGGCACGCGTTTCACCGCAGAGTCCACCCTGCCCATCACCTGGTACGACGGCGACGCCCGCCCGCCCGCCGACTTGCTCGCCCTCGTGACGCCTTCCGAACTCACGACCCCGAACGAAGCGCCCGCCCCGCCTCCGACCAACGACGAGGAGCGACGCGCTGCCCGTGAACGCGCCCTCGCCCGCCGCATTCCCATGGATCAGGGTTCGATCTTCATCGGCACCGAAGGCATGCTGCACCTTCCGCACGTCGCCGCGCCACGCCTGTTCCCCGCGGAGAAGTTCAAGGACTTTCCCCTGCCGGATATCGCGGGCACGCACCACTGGAGCGACTGGGCGGAGGCCTGTGTCGGCAAGTCCGCCAAGCCGCTCGCGCCCTTCGACTATTCCGGACCGCTCACGGAGGCCGTGCTGCTCGGCAGCGTGGCCGTGAGGTTCCCGCAGACGACCTTGGAGTGGAACTCCGACGCCCTCCGCTTCGAAAACGTCCGTGAAGCCAACGCGTATGTCCGCCGCGAATACCGCCCCGGCTGGCAGGTGGCGGGACTCTGAACCGGTTTGAGCGAAATCTACGGGCGGCTCCCCGGTGCAGGAGGATCCGTCCACCGACAGAAACGGCTCAACTCACCGACTCAGACTCACGAAGATCGGAATATACAGGACGGTGAAGAAACGTCGCTAAGGCTGCGGCTCCTTGCCCATCAATTCCTCGGCAAACGTGCGGGTTGTGCCGATCGAAGAGCTCCCTTGCTTGAGGGTCTCGGAGGTCTTGCGCAGCGTGCCGGCACGAAGTCGGCTCGCCGCCGGAGGCCTTGCGTAAGTTCGGAGACCGCGGTCAGCGCCCGCGGCTACATCAAACTGTGTTCGAGGCTGCACCCGATTGGAAATCGGGCGCGTCTCCGTTGTCGTCGTTCTTTCGGGCTTTAGGATTTGGCCGGTTGGGATTTAGGATTTCCGGCCCCGCCGGTTCGGCAATTCCCGTGTAGCCGGTGGCTCCTCCATTCGCGTTTCCGCCTCGCGCGGTCGCACGAAGCTCTGACAGCTTGCGAGGTTCATGCCCACAACGTCCTCCGCCCACCCACCCTCGCCCTGGCAGGCGGGCTTGCGGGGCGCACGGGCCAATCTTGTTCCAGGACTGATCCTCCAAGGCCTCGCCCTCGCGTTGGTGCTGGCCTACTTCAACCATGACGCCACGCGCGCGGCCCTCAGCGAACTCGCGCGCGTACGCGTTCACTTCGGTTTCGGTTTCTCGTTCGTCTCCACCGCCGTGTGTGGCGGCCTCCTTCCCCTGCTCTACTTGAGATTTATGCCCGGTCTGAGCCATCGGCCAACCTGGGCTCAAGGCCTCGCCCTCACTGCGTTTTGGGGCTACAAGGGCATAGAGTTCGATCTGCTTTATCGCCTGCTCGCCGCGACCGTCGGCGAAGGCCGCGATGTCGGCACGGTGCTCACCAAGATGGTCTTCGACCAATTCGTCTACTGCCCCACGTTCGCGGTCCCGTTCACCGTCCTCGTCTACGCGTGGTGCCGGCGCCACTTCTCCTTCTCCGCCGTCATCGCCGACTTCCGGGCGCCACGTTGGTACCACCGTCGCGTCCTTCCCGTCCTGCTCTCAAACTTCGGCGTCTGGATTCCCGCCGTCTGCATCATCTATACAATGCCCACTCCCCTCCAACTGCCCTTGCAGAACGTCGTCCTGTTTTTCTTCACCCTTCTGCTCGCCCATCTCTCCGCCCACGAGAATGACGGGGCGTCAGGGACGTAGGAAGCGACCCACGTCGACCTCGGAATCCAAACGCGTGCCGTCGGTCAGATACTTCACCCATTGGCGGGCCAGCTCCGGGGCCCAAAGGGTGCCCTTCGAACCCAACGCCCCAAAAATGCCCAGCCGCTGGTCATGCGGATGTCGCCCCACACACGGGCGGCGATCCGGCGTGGTCACCCGCCAGCCGGCGGACCACCCCAACGGATTCCAGGAACGAGGCAGCAATCTCTGCGCACTCGCTTCCAAGGCATCCCGCCCTCCAGCGCTCCGGTCCAACGTTTCCACGTCCGTCGCTCGAACGTAGCTCGCCCCCACGCGCGCCCGCGTTGCGCTCAACGGCAGCGCCCAGTGTCCGCAGTTCAGGATCACCTTCGGGTCCAAATCCGTCGTCGCAACGTCGAGAATCTCTCCCCAAGCACGCTCCCACGGCACAAAGGCGAATGACTCCAAGGTCTCAACCCCGCCGCAGAGTACCACGAGTTCCCTGCGCCGTTTCTCCTCGGCCAGGTCCACGCGGCGCTCGGTCAACACGCCCGCCCGAAGCCAGCGTGCGCGCGCCGCGGCGATCAACGCCGCCGTATCCACCTGCGCCGCGCCTTCGATCCAACACCCGTCGGACTCCACCGCCACCACGTACGGCGCGAGTTCCCCGCGAGCGACCCGCGCGGCCAATCCTTCGCGCTCGCCGTCGTCGCGAAACCGTCGCCACACGCGCATCGGCCGGAACAAGGGCTGACCGAGCACGCTCTCCAGTTCACGATACGTCTGCCCGGCCGGGCCTCGCCAGGCCTCAACCCGCCACGTCTTCACCCAGCGCCGGCCGGTCACCGGAGTGATCATGCCCGCACCGATGCGCGACGCCGACCGTTCATGTCCCGCGTCGGCAATTTCGAACGTCATACCCGCCCGCTCGCATTCCCATGCAAGCAGCGAACCCGCAAGTCCTTGGCCAACGATGAGAAGGCACTCAGGCATGGATGCCAGCGGGCCCGTCCGTCGGAGAAATTAAACGGTTGTACCGCATTCTTCCTTAGCAAACACCTTACCGTGCTCGGCCACACGTCCATTTTTGCCTAGACTGCGTTCCAGCCCGCTCCTCCCCTCGTCCCTGCGGACGCCCCCCACCTACCCACCCTCACTCCATGCGCCCTCTAGCTCTTCTCTCACTGGCCCTGACCCTGCCCTTCATGCCTCTCGCCGCAGGGGCCGAAACGCACGACTTCGATGTGGTTGTCTATGGTGGCACCTCCGCCGGCGTGATTGCCGCCGTGCAGGCGAAGAAAATGGGCAAGACGGCGATCGTCGTCGGTCCGGACAAGCATCTGGGCGGACTCTCCAGCGGCGGGCTCGGCTGGACCGACACCGGAGACAAGAGCGTCATTGGCGGACTCGCCCGGGAGTTTTACCACCGCGTCTGGCAACATTACCAGAAGGACGACGCGTGGACCTTCCAGAAGCGCGAGGAGTACGGCGGGCGCGGCCAGGGCACGCCCGCGATCGACGGCACCCAGCGCACCATGTGGATCTTCGAACCGCGCGTCGCCGAGCAGGTCTTCGAGGACCTCGTGCGCGAGCACGCCATTCCGGTGCATCGGGACGAGTGGCTGCAACGCGACGGCGGCGTGGAGAAGCAGGGGGCGCGCATCACGGCCTTCACGACGTTGAGCGGAAAGCGTTACACCGGGCGCATGTTCATCGACGCCACCTACGAGGGCGATCTGATGGCCGCAGCCGGCGTTGACTACCACGTCGGTCGCGAAGCAAACCGCGTCTACGACGAGAAGTGGAACGGCGTGCAGACCGGCGTGCTCCACCATCGCCATCACTTCGGCGTGTTCGAACAGGGCATCAGCCCCTATCGCATCCCCGGCGATCCCACGAGCGGCGTGCTGCCGCGCATCAGCACAGAACCGCCCGGCGCCTACGGCGAAGGCGACCACCGCATCCAGGCCTACTGCTTTCGCATGTGCCTGACCGACGACCCGGCCAACCGCGTGCCCTTCCCCAAGCCCGAGGGCTACGATCCCGCGCAGTACGCACTGCTCCTGCGCAACTTCGAGGCGGGCTGGCGCGAGACGTTTCATAAGTTCGACCCCATTCCCAACCATAAGACCGACACCAACAACCACGGTCCGTTCAGCACGGACAACATCGGTTTCAACTACGATTATCCCGAGGGTTCCTACGAGCGCCGTCGCGAGATCGTCGCCGAACACGAGCGTTACCAGAAGGGTTGGTTCTACTTCATCGCCAACGATCCGCGCGTGCCCGCCGAGGTCCGCGAGAAGATGGCCCAATGGGGACTCGCCCGCGACGAGTTCACCGACAACGGCCACTGGCCCCACCAGCTCTACGTGCGCGAGGCGCGTCGCATGGTCGGCGCCTTCGTCATGACCGAGAACGAACTGCTCCGTCGCAAACCCACGCCCGACTCGGTCGGCATGGGCTCGTACATGATCGATTCCCACAACGTGCAGCGCTACATCACGCCCGAGGGCTTCGTGCAAAACGAGGGTGACATCGGCGTGAAGACGCCCGGCCCCTACGCCATCGCCTACGGCTCGCTCGTTCCCAAACGCGGCCAGGCCGACAACCTGCTCGTACCGATTTGTGTCTCCAGTTCGCACATCGCCTTCGGGTCGATCCGCATGGAGCCCGTCTTCATGATCCTCGGCCAGTCCGCGGCCACCGCGGCCGTCATGGCGATTGATTCCGGATCAACCGTGCAGGACGTGCCGTACGCGGGGCTGCGGTCAAAGTTGCTGGTCGACGGACAGATACTCGAAACGCCGCCCGCGCAATAATTGCGTCGAACGAGTCGCGTACAAACCGGTCTGTTCAAGTTCGTCCGTTCAGCCTGTGGGCCGGGTCCCCTGACCCGGCGTCCGTTGCTCTCCAAGAAAAGCACTTGCCTCGCGACAAGCTCTCGCCCTTTCTCGGCTTTGCCTCAGCCAAGGAACCCGATGATCAGCCGCGCACGTCATATGAATCTTAAGATCGGCACATGCGCGGGCGTTCCGAGGGGTACCACCTGATCGGATCACGGCCCGCCTTCAATGCGGGCCCGCGAAAACTCTCCCAGTTTCCCAAAGCCCGCTCTGTCCCGAGCGGGCTTTTTCGTTTTCGCACCGCACCACCCTTCCTTCTATCGGTCTCTTTCCCTCCATGGTTTCGCCCTTCAAGGTCATCTGGCAGCTGATGCGCGGCAACCGCCTGCGCTACAGCTTCGCCCTCGGCTGCCTCGTGGTCGCCACGCTCGTCAACTACGGCATCCCACTCATCGGCAGCGCCACGATCGACTACGCCGTGGCCGGACGCACCGTCGACGCCGGGACACCCGCACTGATCTCCGGTCTGCTTAGCTTGCTCGGCGGCGCCGGGCATCTGCGTGACAACCTCTGGCTGGCGCCGGTGGGCATGGTGCTGCTCAGTCTGGTCTCGGGCGTTTTCAGTTACCTCAAGGGCTGGCAGGCCTCGCTCGCCAGCGACGGGATTGCGCGCCGGCTGAAGAATACCCTCTACGATCACCTCAACCACCTGCCCGCAAAGCATCACGACCGGAGCGACACCGGCGATCTGGTCCAACGTTGCACCAGCGACGTCGAGACCACGCGCCAGTTCCTCGCCGCGCAGGTGATGGAGATCGGCAACGCCGCCATTCTCGCCGCCACGGCCCTGCCCTTGCTGTTATCTCTCAGCGTACCGATGACGCTCGTGTCGTTCGCGCTGATCGGCCCGATCATCGTCTACGGCTACGTCTACTTCCGGAAGGTGCGCCACGTCTTCAAAGAGGTCGACGAGGCCGAGGGCGAACTCACCGCCGTCATTCAGGAGAATCTCACCGGCATCCGCGTCGTGCGCGCCTTCGCCCGTCAGGACTTCGAACGCCATAAATTTTCCGTGCCCAACGGACGCTACCGCGACCGCAGCCTGCATATGTTGCGGCTGATGTCGTGGTACTGGTCGATCAGCGACTTCGTGGCCCTCTCTCAGGTTGGACTCACCCTGCTCGTCGGCGCCCACTGGATTACCACCGGCGATCTCACGGTGGGCATGCTCTTCGCCTTCCTCGCCTTCCTCGGCATCATGCTCTGGCCGGTTCGACAGATGGGACGCATCCTCACCGAACTCGGCAAGACGACGGTCGCCCTCACACGCATTCACGAAATTCTCTCCGTCGCCCGCGAGGGCGGCAGCGAGGTCGCGTCGGCGTCCGATCTGCCACCGACGCTCACGGGCCGCCTCGCCGTGCGCAACCTGCGCTTCAGCCATGACGGCCTGCGGCCCGCCCTCGACGGCATTTCCTTCGACGTGCAACCGGGCGAAACCATCGCGCTGCTGGGCCCGTCCGGCGCCGGGAAAAGCGTGCTCATGCACCTGCTGCTCCGGCTCTACGACTACAGCGAGGGCTCGATCGCTCTCGACGGACGCGAGTTGTCGACGCTTCCCCGCAAATGGGTGCGCACCCAGGTCGGAGTCGTCATGCAGGAACCCTTCCTCTTCTCCAAGACCCTGCGCGACAACCTGCGCCTGGGGCGCGGCGACGCGCCGCAACACGAGATCGAGGAGGCGGCCCGCGCCGCGTGTATTCACGATACGATACAGAGCTTCGAGCAGGGCTACGAAACGCTCATCGGGGAGCGCGGCATCACGCTCTCCGGCGGGCAGCGTCAGCGCGTGGCCATCGCGCGCGCCATCCTGAAGCGTCCGCCCATTCTCATCCTCGACGACGCCCTGAGCGCCGTCGATGGCGAGACCGAGGCGATGATTCTCAAGGCCATGCGCGAGCGCCGCGGCCGCGACACCACCCTGGTGATCGCCCACCGCCTCTCCACCCTCGCCCACGCCGACCGCGTGCTCGTGCTCGACCGCGGGCGCATCATCCAATCCGGCACGCACGCCTCCCTTGCGGTCGAAGACGGCCTTTACCGCCGCCTTTGGCAGATCCAGACCAGCGTGGAAACCGCCTTCCGCCAGGAGGCGTTGTCCAGTGGGAGGCCCTCGTGATGACGTCTGCGCGCCTATCGCCGGACGCCGGGTCGGGGACCCGGCGTACAGCAGGCCGCGTACTTTCACGCGGCGTGTTCACATCCACCGCTCACCGCTGATTTTCCATGTCCGCCTCGTTCCAACAAGAAGACGATTTCAAAGCCCGGCTCGACGCCGGACTCTGGTGGAAACTGTTCCGCCGCGCGCTTTACCTGAAGCGCTTCCTGGTGCCGCTCTGCATCGCCGCGGTGCTGATCGCAGCGTGCGAGGCGGCGTTCGCACACGTCACGCGCTGGGTGATCGACGGCGTGGTGCGGGATGGCGCCGAGGCCTCGTTCACGAGCTACATCGCCGTGTACCTCGGCATCATCGTGGTGCTGTGCATCGGCGTGTGGGTGTTCATCGACATGGCGGGCAACATTTCCAATCGCCTCGCCCATGACATCCGGCGCGACGGCTTCGACCGGCTGCAGGAGTTGGAATTCAGCTTCTACGACACCCGGCCGGTCGGCTGGCTGATCACGCGCCTGACCAGCGATTGCGACCGGCTCGCCCGGATCATCGCGTGGGGGTTCCTGGACATCGTCTGGGGCACCAGTTACCTGCTCATGATCGCGGCGAGCCTGCTCATCATGAACTGGAAGCTCGGCCTGATCGTGATCGCGATCGTGCCGCCGCTCGCGGTCGTATCGAAATACTTTCAACGAAAGATGCTGCTCAGCGCCCGCGAGATCCGGAAGTACAATTCCCAGATCACCGCCGCATACAACGAATCGATCCAAGGCGTGCGAACGACCAAGACCCTCGTGCGCGAACAGGAGAACCTCGGCGAATTCTCCCACCTCAGCGCGAAGATGTTCGATGCCGCCGTCCTGCATGCGAGGCAGAACGCCGTGTACTATCCGCTCGTCATGACGCTCGGCACGCTCGCCGGCGGTCTCGCCCTCTGGCGCGGCGGCCTGCTCACCGGCAGCGAGACCATGAGCCTCGGCACGCTCGTCGCGTTCATCAACTTCGCCGGGCAGTTCTTCCACCCGATCAACCAGCTCGCGCAGAAGCTCACGGAGATGCAGGGCGCGCAGGCCGCAGGCGAACGCGTCATGGGCCTGCTCGCAACGGAACCCGGCATCAAGGACAACGCCGACGTCCGCGCGCGCCTCGCCGCCCACGCCGCCCATCCGCCGTCGCCCACGCTGGCGCCGGACGGGCTGCCGGCGAAGATCGAGACAATCGTGTTCCGCGACGTGACCTTCCGCTATGCCACGGGGCCGGTCGTGCTGGAGAAATTCAACCTGCCGGTACGCGCCGGCGAGACGATCGCCCTCGTCGGTCCGTCGGGCGGAGGCAAGAGCACGATCGCGTCGCTCGTGTGCCGGTTTTATGAACCGGTCGAAGGCGAGATTCAGATCAACGGCGTCGATTACCGCGAGCGTCCGCTCAACTGGCTCCAAGCTCAGCTCGGCATCGTGTTGCAGACGCCCCATCTCTTCAAAGGGACGGTGCGCGACAACATTCGCTACGGGAGGCTCGACGCCACCGATGCCGAGGTCGAGCAGGCGGCCATGCAGGTCAATGCGCACGACTTCATCTCGCGCATGGAGAACGGCTACGACACACCCGTCGGCGAAGGCGGCAATCGCCTCTCCACCGGACAACGGCAGCTCGTGTCGTTCGCCCGCGCGTTGTTGGCCAACCCGCAGATCTTCGTGATGGACGAGGCCACGTCATCGATCGACACGGAGACGGAGCAGTTGATCCAGCGCGGCCTTGAAACGATGTTCGCCGGCCGCATCAGCTTCGTGATCGCCCATCGTCTGAGCACCATCCGCCGGGCGGACCGCATTCTTGTCATCACGAAGGGCCGGATCGAGGAAAGCGGCACCCACGAGCAACTTCTGCAACGTCGCGGACACTACTTCGATCTCTACACAAGCCAGTTTCAACGCGACCAGGAGGAGGCCGTGCTGGAGGGGATCGCGCCCGAATAGAGCCTTTCACTCCAACGCCCCCTCGGCCCGCTCGGCGTTATTCACGCCGCTGCCCGGCTTGAATCCACTCAACCCTCCTCGGACGCGCCGCCCGGAATTCGCCTTGCCCGTACTCTGCAAAGAAAAGAGCCTCCGGACGTGAAAGTCTGGGTTCTGATCCTAAAGCTAAGCACGCCCCTGTGCATGGGTCTGACCTTGGACGCGGAGCAGAGCATCCCAACGTACCTCTGGACGGGGGCCAGCGGTCAGGGAAACTCAGTCCAAGACGCGGCAAATTGGCAGACGAATTCGCCTGCGGTCCCAACGGGAGACGGATCCGAAGTCTTGGTTTTTGGCGAGATCAACGGCTCAACGGAAGAGCAGGTGCTCATTCCCCTCTCCGCCGCCTTTAAAGATATTTCTTTCACCGGAACCGATCGTCCGCGGTACATTTTCAATGGAAGCGGCGGTCAGCAACTCGTCCTGACGGGAAACGTCACGGCGACCATGGGCGGCGACAATCGCTCAGTGACCTTGGCGTCGAGCCTTGAGCTCGGGTTGACCCCCGGAGCCCACACCGTCGACGTCGACACTATCGTCAGCGTCTTCGCGAAGGTGTTCGATCACGACGGCGTCGCCAGCATCGTTAAGAAAGGGCTGGGAGGGCTGTACCTTTCCGGCACCGACGCCAGCAGCACCTTCTCCGGCGGCGTCACGGTGGAGGAGGGAATCCTCTTTCTCAGTCGCGAGTCCGTCATGGATGGCGGCGTGCTGGTCTCGGGCCCGGCGGGCACCGGGATCCTCACCCTCAAGGACGCCACGTCGGTGTACGCCTTCGATGGCTTCGTCGGGATTCACAATCCCGTCAGCCTCCCGGGCGGCACCGCCACCCTCAACGGCATCAGTGATTGCGATTCTCTCGATCTGCGGGGCGCCGTCTCCGGAGCGGGAGCGCTCAAGATCCAGGGAGATGGCGAATTCAGGCTCTCAGGTGCCAATACCTACTCCGGCGGCACCGTTGTCGAAAGCGGCACCCTTGTCGCCGGCAGCGGAAACGATCCGCTGGGCGTGGGGAACGTGACCGTCAACTCGGGCGGCACCCTCCGCCTCGACGAGGCCCATCTGTCGAACGCCATGATATTCAACCCCGGAAGCCGGTTGATCGGCAACGGCTCGATCCTGACCGCGACCCTTGGGAACGGCGTGACGTTTTCGCCGGGCGGATCTGGCGCCGTTTCCGTGGGGACGTATTCCTTCAACGACCTCACGCTGATGGGCGGCGGCAACATCGAATGGACCCTGCGCAACGCCAGCAGCGTGGCGGGAACCGGTTGGGACGTGTTCTACGTCACTACGCCAAACACCCTGACGATCGCTTCCAACGCCGCGTCCCGGTTCAATCTCAAACTCTTTTCCTCCGATGGCGAAATCACCGGAGAATACCTGCCGACGGGCTTCAATCCCAACCAAGCGGCGAGCTGGCTGATCTTTGGGACGAGTGGCATCGAGATCACCGGAGGCAGCAGTCTCGCGGACTCGTTCACCCTCGACGCCTCCGGCTTTGCCGGCGTCACCAGCGACCTCTTCAGCCTCACGCGCGTGAACAACGATCTCTTCATCACCTTCACGCCCGTGCCGGAGCCCTCCACCTACGTGCTTCTCACGATGGGCCTCGCCGCCCTCGGTGCCCGTGCCTGGCGCCGCCGCCGCTGAGCAGCCTTTGTCGCTGCGGGCGCCGACCGCGGTTCCGTTCTCTTGATCGCTCGTGTTCTCCGGCGATTCGTTGAACGACGTTTGTTCGCGGCGCAGCCTTTTGCATCCGCAATCCGTGGTGAAGCGCTGCGGATCAGCCGATCCTATTTCCGAAACAAAGCATCGAGCGCGCCGAGGTTCTTGAGCGGCGGGGTTTTCTTTTTCGCGTCGGGCGCGGCCGCGACAACAATCGGCGTGGTCACCGCTTCCCGGGCCGGCGGCGGCGATGTCGGGGCGCCCAGCCGGAGGGCCGCGAGCGCGCGGTCGAGCTTCACGATGGAGACGGGCTCCGCCGTGCCGAGTTCCTGGGCAAAGAGACTCACCCGGTACTCCTCGACGAGCCAGCGAAACGCTTCGCCACCAGGAAGAGAGCGGACCGTCGCAGTCGCCGCGACATAGGACGCGAGTTGTTTGGCGCGCTCCTCGTCCTTTATCGGATTCTGTTTCCAGCGATCGGCCCGCTGTTTCATCGCCTTGAGGTAGCGCGGCAGGTGCGCGAGCTGGGTGTACGCGATCGTGCCGACAAAATCCGCCGGCAGGAGGGACGAAAGGTCAGGGGCGAGCTTCAGGGGCGGCGTGGGATGCACGAGCAGGGTCTGGCGCAGCGTGAGGATCTCGCGCAACAGATCCGTGAAACGTGGCACGAGTCCCCGCAGATCGGCCTTGGCGCGCTCCACGGCCGCATCAAATGCCTTCGACGTCAGTGCCGTCACCCGCGCAGGGTCGCAAAGCCAGCGACGGATCGAGCGAAGCGCCTGCAGCTGCAACGTCTCCCCATCAACCAGCGTCGCCACGAGCGTGCCGAGGCTGCGCAAAGACCGAAGGTCCTTCTCCAGCCAGCCCAGTTCGTAGCGCAGCGCCAGCTCCAGAAGGCGTTCGAGGCCGGACGGTGTGTGCTTCGCCGCGTCGTCCGCCGTTTTCAGCAAACGCAGACTCACGCCGGTCTTGCCCGGCAGAAGCGCCGGGTACGCGTGCACGGGAACACCCGCCTGGTCGGTCACATGCACGCGCTCCGGCACCTCGCCGAAGGTCCACGTTTCCTGTTCGGGCTTTTCCCACGTCCGGCGGGCTTCGCGCCAGACGGAAGGATCCTCCCGTGACACCGCCGCGCTCGCCTCGCGCGCTCGAACGTCAAGCGCGGCCTGAATCTCGACAAGCTCGCGCGACGCACACAACTCCGCGCCGTCATCGTCGATCACCCGGACGCGCACGCACAAGTGATCCGGCAGCGGCTTGTCCTTCCACACCGCCGGGTCGACCCGCACCTTGAAACGTTCCTCGATCTGCGCCGCGAGCGCGTCGGCGAGCGTCTCGCGACGTCCCGTGAGACGGTCGCGCTGCGCCACCTGTTGCGCAAGACTCCTGGCCGCCTCGGCCAGCGGCATGAAGGCGCGACGCAACTCCTTCGGCAGCGCGCGCAGATAATGCTCAACCTTGGCCTCGAGATGACCGGGCACGGCCCAATCGAGCGCCGCGGGCGTAAGCGCCTCGGCGGCACGCACGTTGACGTCGAGCGTGACCCCGTCGTCCGCCTGACCGGGCTTGTAGGAATAGTTGAGCGGCAACGCATGGTTCATCAGCGGCAGCTCTTCCGGAAACGCCGCCGGATCGACGGCAATCTCCTCCGGATCGCGCAGGTCCTCAGGCTCCATCATCAGGTAACGCGGTTCGGCACCCTTGCGATCGCGCACCCGGTCCACCAACTCAGCGACGGCGGAAATCCCGGGCTCGCCGGCCGCCGGCAGGAGCTGTGCCGCGTAGAAACGGTAGACGGCCTCGTCGAGATTGAGGTAGCCGGAATCGCGCGCGCGCGTCAGCAGGCTCTCGATCTTTTCGCGCACGGCGCGGTTGTGGGCAAGAAAGTCAAACGGCCACGTGACGGTGTCGTTGACCAGCGCCTCACGGATGAAGAGCTCGGTCGCGTGCATCGGATTGATGCGACCGTAACTGACGGAGCGCGATTCAAGTTCCAGTCCGTAGAGCCGCGTGCGCTGGCGCACGAGCACGCGCCCGCCGGCCTCGTTCCAAAACGGTTCGGTGTGCGCGATCTTCACGAGATGCGCGCCGAGATCGAGCGCCCAGAGCGGATCGAGACGCGCGCAGGTGCGGGCGTAAAGTCGCGAGGTCTCCATGATCTCCGCGGCCATCAACCACCGCGGCCCTCGCTTCTCGCGGGCTGCGCCCTCCGCAGCCTTCGCGTACGAAACCTTCTTCCCCTTCTCGTCCTTGGGAAACAACACCGAACCGGGAAAGATCGTCACGCGACGGTCGTGCGTCGCCTTGTAGCCGCCCTTCTCATCGTCGCGCACGGCAATGTTGCCCAGCAACCCGGCGAGAATGCTGCGGTGGATCGCCCGGTACGCGGGCGAACCGAAATCGAGTTTGAACTCGGCGTCGGGGGGCACGCCGTCGCGCACCGAACTGGGGCGAAAGTCCTCGCGCGACTCGAGCACATCGCAGAGCTGCGCATGGATGTCGCGCCACTCGCGCATGCGGATGTAGCTCAGGAAATGGTCGCGGCAGAACCGCCGCTGACGCGCCTGCGAAAGGCGTTCGAATTCGTCATGATAATCCTCCCACACGTTGAGCAGCGTGAGGAAGTCCGAGTCCGGATGCGCGAAACGCCGGTGCGCGGCGTCCGCCTGCGACTGCTTGTCCATCGGACGTTCCCGCGGGTCCTGAATGCTCAGGCCCGCCGCAATCACGAGGACCTCGCGCAGCGCCTTCTCCGAACGCGCCTGCAGGATCATGCGCCCCACCGTGGGATCGACCGGCAGCCGCGCGAGTTCGCGGCCGGGCGGAGTGAGTTCCGGGGAGGCGCCGCCGCTCTCGATCGCGCCCAATTCCTCCAGCAGCGCATACCCGCCGCGAATCGCCTTCGCCGCGGGCATGTTGATGAAGGGAAACCGCTCGATGTCGCCGAGCCCAAAGGCCTTCAGGCGCAGGATGACATCCGCGAGGTTGGCGCGCTGGATCTCGGGCTGGGCGAAGCGCGGACGCTCGTTGAAGTCCTTTTCTGAATACAGGCGGATGCATACGCCCGCCGCCACGCGGCCGGCGCGGCCCTTGCGCTGGTCGGCGCTCGATTGCGCCACGGGTTCAATGGGCAGGCGGCGCGTGCGGCCCTGCGGCACGTAGCGGCTGACGCGCGCCAGGCCGGTGTCGACGACGAAGCGGATGCCGGGAATGGTGAGCGAGGTTTCTGCGATGTTCGTCGCGATGATGACCTTGCGGCGCTGGCTGGAGGCGAAGACGCGCTGCTGCTCCACGTTCGAGAGGCGACCGAAGAGCGGAATGATTTCCGCCCCGCGCAACCGGCCCTCAAGCAGCGCGGTGGTCTCGCGGATATCGCGCTCGCTGGGCATGAAGACGAGCACGTCACCGGCCTCATCGGTGTCGACGATGCGCAGCACCGCCTCCGCCGCGCCGTCGACGTAGTGCAGTGCTTCGGAGCGGCCCACCGGTTCGTCATCCTCCGCCGCGTCGCTGCCCAGCGCGTCGAGCGGGGAGTAAACCACCTCGACCGGATGGGTGCGGCCGGAGACCTCGATGATCGGAGCCCCGTCGAAGGCCTTGGAGAATGCCCCGGTGTCGATGGTGGCGGAGGTGATGATGATCTTCAGCTCGGGTCGTTTGTAACGCAGCGTGCGCAGGTGCCCGAGAAGGAAGTCGATGTTGAGCGACCGCTCATGCGCCTCGTCGATGATCAGCGTGTCGTAGGCCCGCAGCAGCGGATCGCCCTGAACCTCGGCAAGCAGCATGCCGTCAGTGAGGAACTTGATGACCGTGTCGTTGGACGTGTGGTCATTGAAGCGGATCTTGCAGCCGACCTCGCGGCCCCACTGCACCCCCAGCTCCTCAGCCACGCGCCGCGAAACCGACAAGGCCGCCACGCGCCGCGGCTGGGTGCAGGCGATGCGTCCGTGGACCCCACGACCGGCGGCGAGACACATTTTGGGAATCTGCGTGGTCTTGCCCGAGCCCGTCTCGCCGGCCAGGATCACGACCCCATTGGCCTGGATCGCGTCCACAATCTCCCCGGCCCGGGCGCTGATGGGCAGCTCGGGGGGAAAATCGAGGCGGAAGCGAAATGGTTTTTGGTCTGGCGCGGGCATGCCGGTGAATCGCAGAGTGTCCGACCCTCACCGCATGGCTGGCAAGAACGACCTCCCTCCCCCTCTCCCCTCGGACGTGCTCGCCCGCGTGCAGCGCCTGGCACGGGCTGACGGGCGGATGCTGCTGGTCATCGCCGGCTTGTTCGCACTCGTGTCGGCCCTGGGTGGGCAAAAGATCGGCGCCATTGCCGGCTGCCTCGCCGCCGGAGCGGGCGCCTTGGAACTCCATGGAGCCACCCTCTTGCGCCATGGCAATCCGCGGGGCATGACCTGGCTCGTGCGCAGTCAACTCGCGCTGCTGATGGTCATTCTTGGCTACGTCGTCGCGCGATGGCTGAGTTTCGACCCGGAGCTCATGCGCTCGCTGATCACGCCGGACATGCTGGCCACCTTCAAGGCTGCAGGGGTGAGTGAAGAGGAAATCATTCCGATGGTGAAGGTCGTCTATCAGTTCATGTACGGAGCCGTCGCGCTGGTGAGCCTTGGCTATCAAGGAGGCATGGCGCTGTACTATCGCCGGCGGACAGCCCTCGTGGAGCAGGCGCTGGAGGAGTCGTGAGCGGGCGGAGCGGCGGCACTTTTGCCGCCTTTGTATTGGTGGTTTTGCCGCCGGCAAACTGAACCGACGAACTTGGGACCGGTTCCGCCACTCCTTCGCCCTCAATCTCTTGCCCGATTCCTCAGCAGCAGCGCCCGCGGCGAGATGCCGTGGACGGCCTTGAAGTTGCGACTGAAGTGATACGGATCGTCGTAGCCGACGCGTTCGGCCGCTTCCTTCACGAGGCCGCCGTGCTCAACCAAGTGCTCAGCCGCGAGGTTCATCTTTCGGCGCAGGAGGTACTGGTACGGGCTCGTGCCTTGGAAGCGCCGAAACAGCCGGCACACGCTCGACGCTTCGAGACCGGCGCGCGACGCAATCGACTCCAAGGTGCCGAGGCGTTCGGCGTGCGCGTCGATCAGGGCTTTGCAACGCAGGAAGTTCTCGCGCGACGGATCACCGCCCGCAGCGGCCGGACCAGCGGCTTCCTCGATGCGAAGGAGCAGCAACTCAAACAAGGTCTGGCAGATCGCCCGCGCCTGCGGCGTCGTGCGACGTCCCTCACGAATCAGGTCCTCCGCCACACTTCGCACCTCGGCATGCGCATCGAGATGACTGACGCTGAGCCGGCCCAAGCCGGCGGTCCGCAGCCGTGCCGCTGCGCCGCGCCCGGTGAAACAAATGAAGTACTTCACCAACGGATGACGCGGGTCGGTGTGGATCTCGCAAGGGGTGTCCGGCGCGTAGCCAAACACGGAGCCGGCCCGCAATTCCTGGCGCACGCCATCGAGCACCACCCAACCCGCTCCCTCGGCGACATACTCAACGCCGTGATAGGCATAGGCCCGGCGGGCGATCACGTAATCGGGCCGGCAGGTCTCGCGTCCGCCCAACGTCACCGCCAGCCCTGAGCCCCGCGTCGGCGCGAGATCGAGGAAGAAGTAGCGGGTGTCCGTCACCTGCTGCGACAACAACGGCGTAGGAACCTGTGGGTCGATTTTATCCATTAAGATCCCACGTTTATCCATTCCCTCCATCGCTGCTGCGAGTGCATACTGTCCTCCGCACATGGGCGCCGCTCACTCGCGTCCGGCCGAAAATCTCTAGGGAATCTCACTAACAACGCTGGCCGGGCTCACTGTGCCCGATGATTGAAGGTCATCTCTCTCCTCAAGCAGACCGGGGTCGGCGCCCCGGCTACAACAAAACCCTGGCTCGTCTCGATCCTCCCCCATCCTTCCATGAAAAAGACCCCCAAGAAAACCGCTTTACTCGTCGCCAACGGCGACCTGCGCCAATCCGCCAACGAGAAATGCTGGCCCGCCCAGGCAGCGATGGAGAAGCAGCTTACGACCTGCCTCTCGACCTTCGGCTACAAGCTCGTGCGCGCACATCCTTACAAGCCGGCCGTCAAGCACGGCTTCATCGGTTCGCAAAAGGAGGGCATGGAGGTCTTTGCCATGATCGACCCCACCGCACCGCTCATCGTCGCAGAGTCGGTCTGGCAATATTCCCACCATCTGCTGCACGGCTTGATCTCCCATCGCGGGCCAATCCTCACCGTCGCCAACTGGTCCGGCACCTGGCCGGGTCTCGTCGGCATGCTCAACCTCAACGGTTCGCTCACGAAGGCCGGCGTGAAGTACTCGACGCTCTGGAGCGAGAACTTCGACGACGCACTCTTCCTCGGCGGACTCGAAAGCTGGCTGAAGACCGGCGTCGTCAAGCATCGCACGGCGCATGTGAAGCCGCTCGCCAAGGCGACCGTTCCACCCAAGGCCCGCGCCACGGCAAAGAAGATCGCCGCCGACCTGCGGGTGAGGAAATCCATCATGGGCGTCTTCGATGAAGGCTGCATGGGCATGTACAACGCGATCATCCCCGACGAGCTGCTCTTCCCGACGGGCGTCTACAAGGAACGCCTCTCCCAATCCGCCCTCTACTACGGCGCCACGCAGGTGGCCGACGCCGAAGCCCAGGCCGTCTTCGCCTGGTACAAGAAAATGGGGCTCACCTTCCACTTTGGCACCGACGAGGCCACTGAGCTGACGGAGGCGCAGGTGCTCTGGCAGTGCAAAACCTACGTCGCCGCGGTGCGCATTGCCGACGAGTACGGCTGTGAGACGATCGGCATCCAATACCAGCAGGGGCTCAAGGACCTGCTGCCCGCGTCGGATCTCGTCGAGGGCACGCTCAACTCCACCGAGCGGCCACCGGTGAAACGCGCCGACGGCTCCCTCATTCGCGACGGCGAACCGATTCCTCACTTCAACGAAGTCGACGAGTGCGCCGGACTGGACGGCCTCTTCACCGACCGCGTTCACAAGGCCCTCGGCCAGCCGCGCGCGAACACGCTGCACGACCTGCGCTGGGGCGATTGGGACAAGTCCGGCACGACGGCCGAGTACGTCTGGGTCTTCCTCATTTCGGGCAGCGCGCCGGCCGATCACCACGTCGGCGGCTGGGCGGGCAGCGATTCGCACCGCCAGCCCAACATGTACTTCCGACTCGGCGGCGGCACGCTGCGCGGCATCGCGAAGCCAGGCGAGATCGTGTGGAGTCGCGTCTTCCTGGAGAACGGCAAACTCAAGATGGACCTCGGTCGCGCCAAGGCCATCGCCCTGCCCGCCGAGGAAACCGAGCGCCGCTGGCAGGAGACCACGCCACAGTGGCCGATCATGCACGCGGTGACGTACGGCGTGACGCGCGACCAGATGATGGCCCGCCACAAGGCCAACCACATTCAGGTGGCCTACGCGAATTCCGCGAAGGAAGCCGACCTCTCCCTCTACGCCAAAGCCGCGCTCGCCGCCGAACTCGGCCTGGAAGTCTCACTCTGTGGAACCAAGGGGGACGGCAAGCCGTTCTAAGGCGACGCCTCGCGAAGTAGGGCGCTTATCGCGGTCAATCGAGCGCCTGCCGCCACAAGGAAGCTGATTGGCGCTGGCTCTTGCCTGCGTATCGGCCAGCCGTATCCTAGAACTCATGAGAAACTACACCGCCGTCGTCGAACGTGACCCTGTGACGGGACTTCTCGTCGGCTACGTGCCGGGATTTCCTGGCGCGCACACCCAAGCCGACCTTGGACGAGATTGCAGACCAATCTTCGCGAGGTCGTCGAAATGCTTCTGGAGGATGGTGAGCCACGCATCGAGTCAGAGTTCAACGGGATGCCTCCAGACCTCGCTCAGGCAAGCCCCAGTTGCTTGCTGATATGGTTGACCACCATGCAGTGCTCGGCCTGCGGACTGAACAAAATGATCTCTGCATCCTGATCGGCGCGGACCGAGTGACCCGGAGGCCAATAGAAGAGGTCGTTGGCCGAGACAGTTTCCTCGCTGCCATCCGTATAGGTCACGACGACCTGACCCGCAAGCATGTAGCCCCAATGCGGCGAATGACAGCAGTCGGCCTTGAGACCTTTCAGCAGCGGCGCGATGTCGGTGCCCTGCTTAAGTGAGAAGTATTCGCCGGCAATCTGCCCATAGCCGGTCGCGTCACCGAAGTTGAGTTCCTGCCGGGCGACTGCACCGGGAACATTGATGCGGGCCGGGATATCTTGCTTTGCGATGCGCATGGGATTCGAGGGGGTTGATTATTTCTGAACGCGGGTGATCGAGAAAGCATGAGGGATGAGCCCGCCAATGCCATCGCAAACGGAGCCGCGGACGACCGCAGATCGAACCCACGCGATGTCGGCGCACCCGGCCAACTTATGGGAGCGTGCGTGCTTCCACAGGCTTCTCCTTCGCCCGCAGGCGTAGGCTGCAGGACGCGCATAAGGCGGCCTTCAAGATGGAACTGTGTGGCCGGAGTCCGCGCCGCACTCAGGTGTTCGCCACCAGTCGCGCGTTCTCCTCCGCAACCACAGCATTCCGGTCGACCAACGTCGTCCCCGGATTCCACACGCCCTCCACCATCGTGGCGATGGCCTGTTCGGGCAGCCCCGTCTCGCGGCGCTCGATCATGCCCACAAGCAGGTCGATCGCAACCAGGCCAATGTAATGACCATTCTGATACACACCGCTGTGACGATGCCCCTTCTCCGGACACGACAGCGCGGCGATGCCGATGTCCTCCGGCACGCGCAATCCCTGGCCGACGAGCACGCGCTCAAGCAAATCCGCCGCCATCGTGACGATCACATCGGGCTTTTCGCGGTCCATCCACGTCTTGAAGCGCTTGTGCGGGAAACGGGCAAGGTCCTCCTGGTCCTTGATGAGGAACGTGCGCAGTTTGACCAGTCCGGGGAGCAGCGCCTGGCCGGTTGCGAAGCCCGCCTCCCAGCGTCCTTGGAATCGCTGGCGATGGACGGAGCGCAGCACCAGGCCCGGACGGCGATAGCCGAGGCAGTGACACTCCGTGACCGCGCGCAGGCTCGTGAAATAGTTGTCGTTGCTCACGGTCCGAAGCGTGAGCGATTGCAACGGCACGCTGAGGCTGAGGGCGGAGAAATCCTGCCAGCGCAGCGCCGGTGGAGGAGCGCCCTCGGCCAGCGGCCCGATGATCACGCCCGAGATGCCGCGTTTGCCCGCAGCGGCGGAGAAGGCTTCGACGGACAAACCCTTGGGGTGCAGCCAATATGCCGCGACCTCGTAGCCGAGTCGCGCCCCGCGTTCGATGACGCCCTCGCGGATCGCCCGGCGCGTGGGAGACGGAGAATTTTTCCACGCGTCCGGATGATCGAGGCCCGAGATCAAGGCCAGCACGGGCCGGCTCGTCCGGGAACGGCCGCAATGCGCACTCCAGCACGCTCGGCGATATCCCTCATGTTCACGGGCGAACTCATCCGGACGGGGTGTTGAGCGCAGACGTTGCAGACGCGCAACGGATTTCGTCCACCACAACAGAGTGACTTTGCTCCGGCTTGAGTCTGCCACCAAGACCGCCCACGGTGCCGGGATGGACCTTCCCCCGCTGCCCGCGCATCCCCAGGGCCCCCGTCCGGGCCGCTATCGTCACTACAAGGGCAAGGAGTACCTTGTGCTCGGGGCGGCGCGGCACTCCGAAACGGAGGAGGAACTCGTCGTCTACCGCCTGCTCTACGGCGACTTCGGCCTCTGGGTGCGACCTCGCGCGATGTTTCTTGAGGCGGTCGAAGTCAAAGGCGTAACCCAACCACGTTTCGCCTGGGTGGGCCCGGCTGACTGATTTCCCCCGTCATGCGCATCCTCATCGCTTTCGACAAATTCAAGGATTCCCTCACGGCGCGGGAAGCCTGCCAGCGCACGGCCGCCGCGTTGCGCATTGCCCAACCGGAATGGTCGCTCGATCTCTGCCCGTTGACCGACGGAGGCGAGGGCTTTGCGGAGATCCTGACCGGAGCCATCGGGGGAACGTTGCACACCGTCACCGTGTCCGGCCCGCGCGGAACACCCGTCGACGCCACGTACGGGCTGGTCGACGCCGCACGCATCCCGGCGGCCGCAAAAGCGATGCTGGGCTTCGAAGCTCAAGGCCGCGTTGCCGTCATCGAAATGGCCCAGGCCAGCGGCCTCGCCTTGCTGGCGCCTGAACAACGCGATCCTTGGCAAACCACTACGCGGGGCACCGGCGAGGTCGTGCGCCACGCGCTCGCGGCCGGGGCCGGCGCGGTGCTCCTCGGGGTGGGCGGGAGCGCCACCCATGATCTCGGACTCGGCGCGTTGAGCGCACTGGGGTTCTCCTTCCTCACGTCGTCCGGCGATGCCGTGCTCCCTCCAGTCCCGGCCCGCTGGGGGGAGGTGGTGAAAGTTGAAGGCGAAGTTCCTGCCGGATTTCCCCCGCTGCGCATAGCCTGCGATGTAACCAATCCGTTGCTCGGATCCTCCGGTGCCGCCGCCGTGTACGGACCGCAAAAGGGCCTTCGACCGGAGGACCTCGCGGCGCTCGAAGCCGCGAGCGACCGCATGGCTGGACTGCTGTGCAAACACTGTGCTCAACCGGCGGCGCTCGTCGCCGTTGCCGGCGCCGGGGCGGCCGGTGGATGTTCGTTCGGACTCATGGCGGGCGCCGGTGCGCGGTTGCTGCCGGGGTCCGCCTTCGTCACGGCCTGGCTCGATCTCGAACGGAGGCTCGCCCACGCCGATCTCGTCATCACCGGCGAAGGGCGTTTCGACGAAAGCTCCCTCTCCGGCAAAGGACCCGGGGCCCTCGCGGCGCACGCGCTCGCGCTTGGCCGGACGGTGCACGTGTTCGCCGGGGCGGTGACCGCCCTGCCGCGCCCGGGCCTCCAAACCCACGCCCTCAGCCCCGCCGATCTTCCGCTCGCCCAAGCCTTGCGCGAAACCGGCTGGCGCCTCGAAGACGCGGCAAGGGCGGCCTTCGGGGCGCAGGCGTCTCCTGTCCCCTGACTCCCTGCCCCCGACCTCGGTGACTTCGTGGCTTCGTAGTTCAATCCTTCAGAACCGGTTCACCACAAAGGCACGAAGACACGAACTTACGAACCACTGAAGTTAACCACGGATGGCAGGATAACACGGATAGGGGATCACAACCCCGAAGAGGCTGGCACGACCCAACCACACCTTGCACAGAAACCGCAGAGCCCTCCGCGTGAAAAGAAGATTGGACCTCAAAAATCCGTGGCATCCGTGAAATCCGTGGTTAAATCGGCCTTAGGGATCGAGCTTCGCCTCTGTCCGAGTTCGATCTCTGTGAACTCTGCGCTCTCCTGTGAAAATTCTGAATCCGTATTTGGTATTAAAATACAGAAGTTTACCGGAGGCAAGAGAGGCGACACCAACACCCAATACCCAACATCGAACATCCAACGACAGGTGAACAACATCGGCGGTAACCGGTGCGGGCGGTAGTGGTCTGGCGCTCGGTGCGACAAAGGGCACACGGGTCACGGTTCGACGTTGGATGCCCGGCTCTGGGCGTACGGCGCTGAAGATGGGAAGCCGGTGTCCCCGCCGCACGCGATTGCGTTTGCGCCGAGACCCGGGTGGGCATCACTTGTACCCCAAACGGCATGTCGCCCGATGAACACCATCACCACCGCAAGGAACACTTCGCGCGCATCCGGCGCACGAAGCTTTTTTTGCGTTTCATGCCGCGGCGGGCGGTGTTCCACAAATACCCGTTCATTGGTCGTTTCGCCGAGGCCGCGCGCAAGCGATCCTACCTCTGGTCGTTCAAGACCCCGGAGGTCCGGCCGGCGCTCTACGTCGGGTCGATTCTTGCCTTCATGCCTGCGCTCGGGGTGCAATTGCCCGCCGCGTTCCTCCTCGCGCTCCTCCTGCGGCTCAACGTCATGGTGCTGGGCGGATTGCAATTCATCACCAATCCGCTGACCGCGATCGGCATCTACACCGCCACCTATCAGCTCGGGAAGGCCGTGATCGACGCATCGGGCTTCGGGCGCAGCATTGAGGTCATTGACTCGCCCACCCCGTATGTGGCTCCATCCGAGCTCCCGCTCACCCGCCCGCCCGCCAAAACACTCCCTGGTTCCCCGACTGCCGCCGCCGAGGAAGAGCCGCCAACGCAGATCAAATGGACGCGTCTGCTCGGCACGGGCATCAACGCCCTCATCATTGGCGGGGCGATCGTCGGCGTCGTCGTGGGAGGCATCCTCGACATTGCCTGGCGCTTCGGAGCCAACCGCGCCGCCGCCCATCGCGCACGCGTGGCGGCTCGTCGCGCCCGTTCCCACTCGACCACGTCCCCCCTCCTCCCAAAGTAGCGCTTCATGTCCGGCCTCCTCCGCCCCACCCGACTCTCCCTGCTCGTTCCCGTCCTTGGCGTGTGGCTCACCGGCTTCCCCGGTTGCGCGGCCGCGGATAGACCACCCGCACCCGCTCCCGCGCCGGTCACGATCACTCCGGTGACGGTGCCCGAGGCTCCCCCGCCAGTCGAGCCCGTCACCTTTCCCGTCATGCTCGGCATCGACGTGCTGGCGGCCGAGGGCTTCGCCGCGGTAAAGGGCAAGACCATCGGCTTGCTGACCCATCCGGCGGGGGTGAATCGCGAAGGCATCAGCACCGTGCAGGTGCTCCACCGCGCACCTGGCGTGAAGCTCGCCGCCCTCTTCGCACCCGAACACAGCCTTTATGGCGACGTGAAGGCCGGGGAAAACTTCAAGGACGCCCTCGATCCGCGCACGGGCCTTCCCGTGTATTCGCTGCATGGTGACAATCGCAAGCCCACCGCGGCGCAGCTCAAGGGACTCGATGCGCTGGTGATCGACCTGCAGGACATTGGCGTCCGCTCCTATACCTACAATGTCACGATGCGCTACGCCATGGAGGCCTGCTTCACCCATGGCGTGGAGGTTGTGCTGCTGGACCGGCCCAATCCCCTCGGCGGCCTCAAGGTCGACGGGCCTTTGCTCGACCGCGACCTCATGAGCGGCGTCGGCGCCTTCCGCATTCCGTACGTGCACGGCCTGACGATGGGAGAACTCGCACGTCTCGCCGCCACCGCGCCCGGTGTGCTGCCCATTCCCGACGAGGTGCGCGCCAAGGGCCGGCTGACGATCATTCCGCTGAAGGGCTGGCGGCGCAGCATGCGGTGGCCCGAGACGGGCCTCACGTTCGTGCCGACGTCGCCAATGATCCGCGACTTCGCCGCCGTGGTGGGCTACGCGATGATTGGACTTGGCTGCGAATACAGCGGCTTCACCCATGGCATCGGCAAGGAGTACCCGTTTCGCGGCATCTCTTTCCGGGGAAAGAAACCCGACACGCTCATCCGCGACCTCGAGGCCCTGAAGATTCCCGGACTCGGCTACCGCAAGGTCTCCGTCGCAGGGGCGAACGGCCAGCCGGCAAACGGCGTTTACGTGGAGGTGGTGGATTGGGACGACTGGAATCCCACCGAGCTCAGCTTCCACCTGATGCGCCTCGCCTGCGTGTACAATCCGCCCAACCCCTTCGCCAAACTTCCGGCCAAGGAAACCCGAAGCTTTAATATCCATGTCGGATCGATGCAGTGGTGGCAGGCACTCACCCGCGACGGGGCCAAGGTCGATTTGCCCGGGTTTCTCGCCACCTGGCGGGAGCGCACGGCAATCTACCAGCAACAAAGTCGCAAGTACTGGCTGTATCCGTAAGATCCGGCAGTCGTTACGTTCTCGCCACCGCGCGACACTCCGCGTGAAACTTGGATGTTCGCTCCGGCTTTACCTTCGTTAACCGTTCCATGCCCCGGCCCAGGAAGATCTCACAGACTCAAATTGCGCGGGAGTTGGGCGTCTCCCAAGCGCTCGTCTCCCTCGTCCTTAACGGACGCAAATCCGGCATTCATGCGGAGACCTACGAACGCGTCTGGGAGCACGCCCTCAAGCGCGGCTATCAGCCCAAGGGCATGCATCTCGCATCGTCTCCGGCGGTGAACCAGGCGCACGAGGTCGGCTTTGTGATGCGCAACGACCTCCGTCTGCACGCTCCCAGCGTATACTTCACCCGTGTGCACCACGGCCTGCACGCCGCGCTCAAGGCGCAAGGATTTACGTCAGTATTTCTTGGATACGAGGACGACCTGGGCGACGAGCGCCTCGCCCGGCTTTTTCATGCCGGACACCCGTTCCAAGGCGTCGTCCTGCTCGGCGAGGTTTCGCGTTCGTTTCTCGAACGACTCCGGCCCGTCGAGCGACGCCTGGTGGCGGTTTCGGCCCGCTTTCCGGGACTCTGTCACTCCGTGCTCGGCAATGAACCGCTCGCGCTTGAGATGCTGGTGCAGCACCTCTACGCGGCGGGGCACCGGCGCTTCGGCTGGATGGGGGGCAACCTCGGGCTTGGGCGGCACGAGGCGCGACTGAAGGCCTTGGAGTCGGCACTGGCGAAGTCGGGACTCAAATTGGATCCCCGCTACACCATCAAGCTCGAGCAGGGCGATCGCGCCGAGGGCGTCGAGGCCGCGCACATCGTCCTCACCCATCGGCAGCGGCGCGATTTTCCCACCGCCTTCATCTGCTACAACGCGCTGATGGCCGCCGGGACGATCCGCGCCTTCCAGCGCGCCGGCCTCTCCGTGCCCTCGGCCGTCAGCGTGGCCGGGGCGGATCTTTCGCGCGTCGCCACCGAGAGCAAACCGAGCATCACCGCCGCCGGGACAAGCCCCGAGAAACTCGGCGAAGCCGCCGCCCGTCTTGTCTTAGGCAGCACCGGTACGCTCGACGAAAGCTTCACCGACCTGATGCTCCCGGCCCAACTCCACGTGGGCGAGACGTCCGGGCCGGCACCCAGCGAAGGCTGACCGTGCCCGCGGCGCGACCCGCACCGGCCGCCCCAACGGAGGGAACGCGCCACCCAGAGATCCCCAACCCGGCCAAGCCGGAAATCCCAAACGAACGGAGCGACTTCCTTCCCGAGCCTCTGCTCGACGAGGTACGGGGGCAACGTGGGACGCGGCGCGGTGGTCGACGAAGAGGCGCTCATTCGCGTGACGCGCGAGGGAAAGGTGATGTTCGGCCTCGATGTCTTTCGCGCGGAGCCGCTGCCCCCTGACCATTCATTGCGTGGACTGACCGACGTCTCGCTCACGCCCCCCATCGGCGGGCCGACCTCCGACCGCCCGCGCGATGCCGGAATTTTTGCCCTGCGCAACCTGCGCGCCTATGCGGCCGGCACGCCCTTGGACGCGGTCGTATCGGCCGAGGTCTACGATCGTTCATCGTAAGGTGTGGCCGCAGGCGTGCCGCCCGCATGCCGGACGGCCTTCGCTCCTGCACTCCCCTCGCGGCCAGCACGGGCGCGGCTACACCGGCCGCTTGAGTTCGAATCGATCCGTCGTGCGCGCGTAAAACGAGCCGCCCAACCGCGCCACCAAGTCGAGCTTCCCCGCGTCGGGCCGGCCTTCAGGATCGAGCATCGCCTCGCTCACGTGCGCGAGAAGAATGAGACCAAAGATCACATTGGCCGCAAAGGCCCCTTCACCAATGTTCACGACCTGATGCACGGTGCACTCGAACGCCACCGGCGCGGCCGCCACCCGCGGCGGACGGATCCGCTCGGACGCCATCGGCGCGATTCCATAGCGCTCGAACTCGCTTTCGCCATACGGAAGCATGGCCGCCGTCGCATTCATTTGCTCGGCGAGCGCATACGAGACCAGGTTCACGACAAACTCCGGCACGTGCTCGAGATTACGCACGGTGTCCTTCTTCGTGCCGTCGCGCGTATTCACCGGGGAAAACATGAGCGTCGGCGGATTCGACGTGATGCCTTGGAAGAAGCTGAACGGCGCCAGATTCGTGCGCCCGTCCGGCGCGACCGTCGACACCCACGCGATCGGTCGCGGCAAAATCGTTCCGGTCATCCACGCGTAGGCATCGCGCGGGGCAAGTTGCGAAAAATCGATCACCATGGCTTCGACGCTAAGGGCGCCCCGCCCCCGGGCCGAGTCGAAACGCGCCCTGCCTGGGATTGCGACAATCCGGTGACAAGCGCCACCTTGCCGGACAATCCGAACCGGTGTTCGAGGTAGGTGTTCATGACGGATTACTTCAACGTCGTGAGCGGAACGGCGTCCATGTCGGCGAAGACCTGATGGTCTCGGCCGGCCCGGGAGAGTGGTGCAGATTCATACCGTCAGTGTGGCAAACGATGGCCAAAGGGAAACCCGGAAGAAAAAGAGGCGGCGGTCCGAAGACCGCCGCCTTGAAATCCCTTGCGTTGCGCGGAGGGTTTACCAGGTGCCCTTGACGCCGACGGACATCTGCACGCCAAACTCTTCTTCTTGGAAGAAGCGGGCATAGTCGGGCGTCAGATCGCCGCGGGATGATGTTGGAGAAGTCCGGACGCCCAAAGGTCTTCGCGTAGGCGAAGCGGACGAGGAAGTTGTCCGTCACGTTATAGTTGGCGTGGAAGCTTGGATACGTGCCGTCGTAGGATTTATTCGCGACATAGGCGCGCTCCAACCGGGTGACGCGAACTTCGTCGATCGAGCCCACCGCGCCGGCCTCGACCTTCCGCACGCGGTTGCCCGCGCCGTCACGAACGAAGGTGCCGTCGGCGTTGCGCTGGAAGGCAGCGTCCGGATCGAAGAGCATACCGCGACCGTTGTCCTCCATCTTCTCGTAGCGCAGGCCGGTGACCAGACCGAGGCGATTGTCCAACAACCGGCCTTCCATCTGGAAGTAGTAGGCCGTCACGCGCTCCTTGAGGAACTCGGAGTTGGTGATGCGGAAGGTTTCCGTCGCTGCGGCCTGCGCCGGCGTTTCCGCCCAATGACTCGGGTTGCTCAGAGAGTCTTCCCACATGAGAAACGGGCTGGGCCACTGAATGTTCGGGATGCCGAAGTGAGGATCCTCGCCAGAGTAGTCGACATCGAGGAATCGCGAGTGACGTCTCTTTCGGTCACCTGTCCGGCAGGGGCGCTCACGGTGACGGTCTGCGGCGTCATGCCGGTAAAGACCACGTTCAAACGGGCCTCGCCGGACGGCACCCCGACCAGACGATATTCGCCGAATTCGTTGGTGTACGCTTCCTGGGTCGTGCCCTCGATGGAAACGCGGACGTTGTTGAGATAGCGACCACTGGTGGCATTGAGCAAGTAAACGATTTAAGGACAAGTGTCCCAAAACAAGATTGGGCGGTCAGTGGCCACACGTCGTTTGACAAGGCACGGGCGAGACGCCACATCCTCCTTATCCCATGCTTCAGACGCGCGAACGCAAAGCGAGTTCGACCCCTGCCGTCATCGCGTCGACCGCTGACTTCGCCCGCTACGTCGGCCTTGCGCGCACCACCGTGTCGCGCGTGCTCAACGGCCAGCCGGGCCTGAAGCGCAAGACGATCGAACGCGTCCAGCGCGCCGTGGCCGAGACGGGCTTCACCCCCAACGCCTACGCGCTTCACCTGAAGGGCAAGCGGACCTCGATGGTCGGCATTTGCATGGAGAACCTGCTCACTCCTCCCGCGGTGCGCAAACTTGCCGAGCTTCAACGCAACCTGCGCGAGCGCGGTTTCACGTCGCTCATCGAGGTCTTCGAGCCCGGCGCGGGCCGAAAGGTCGTGCGCCATTTCCAATCGATGCGCGTCGAGGCGGTGGTGTTCATCGGCCACTTCGACATCGCGGAGGTGTCCGGCCACATCGCCGAGTTGGGCAGCCAGAATCTGCCGCATCTCTTCATCGACCAGTCGGGCGTTCCCGGCGGCACCTCGGTCACACTCGATCGGTGCAAGGCGATGTCCGAGGTCGTCCACCACCTGCTGAAACTGGGCCACCGCTCTTTCGGCCTGCTTGGCATCTCGGGCACGGCGCGCAGCACGCTTGACCGCCTGCAAGGCATCGAGGAGGCGCTGGCATCAGCAGGCCTGCACATCGCCGAGGCAACCCGCTCCCTCGACCATCTTCATATCCGGGACAACGATTTCGAGTTCGGCCGGCGCCTCGCGAAGAACTTTTTCCAGATGAAGGAGCGTCCCACCGCGTTCCTCGCGATGAACGACGAGATCGCCATCGGTGCGATGCACGCCTTCCAGGGCCTCGGCCTCGCCGTGCCGGACGACGTGTCCGTCACCGGCTTTAATAACCAGGACATCTGCGAGATGACCACGCCGGGCCTCACCAGCGTTGACCAGGAAATCGAGGCCACCATCCGTACTGCCGCCGACCTGCTCGTCAGCCGGATCGGCAAACCGGCGAACGCTCGCCCCGTCATCAAAACCATCGCCCCACGCCTCGTTGTACGCGGTTCGACGGGCAAGGTTTAGACGCTCTCTTGGGAGTGATGACGAAAATTGCGCGCGGACGGCCGACTACAAAGGCGTTTGATGCGTCCGTGCCTTGATCGAGGGGCACCTTGTTTTCTCAGGCCGCGTCGCGCAAGGAGGCGAAGGCAGAACGGACTTGGGTCAGGCGCTGGCGGGTTTCCGCCTCGGCTTCGGCCAGTTGCACTTCTTCGAGACCGGCCGTGGCGAGCTTTGAGGCGGTCACCGTCCAATAACCCGCTTCGCCGGGCAATCCGGAGCCGAGACGAGTCGCGATATGACCGGCGAGATTGAGCAAAACCGCGTCCGCGGACGGTTCGGGCATCGCAAAGGGATCGGCGTGGAAACGGATCATTCCCACCAACTCAGCGGAGAGTCGCCAATGGGCCAAAAGGTCCGCACCTGCTTCGGCACTGCTCAATCCATAGGTCGCGCGCTCCCAAACCGCCACATCGGGAACCGCAGCTTCCCCGGGGTAAAGTGATCCGGCGCGAAGTTTCTCAAGAATGACCCGACCTAAATTGCGCATCAGACCCGCCGCATAGCCCGCATCGGAGCGACGCCCCACGGCGCGCGTCAGCACTTCCGCCGCCACTGCCGTCGTGAGTGCGTTGTCCCATACCTGCTTCGCCGTCAGCCCGTACGCCGGCAGGTCCTGTTGATACGATTGATGAGAGGAGGCCAGACCCACGAGGCGTTGAATCTCGCGAATGCCTACGCGCGTCACGGCTTCGTCGAGCGAATCGCAGGGTGCGCGTTGTCCAAACATGACGCTGTTCGCGAGACGAAGCAGTTTGAAAACCAGCGAAGGATCGGTGCGGATCACGCTCACAAGCTCGGAGACATCGACAAAGGGATCGTGCATCCGCTGCTCCAGTTGGGTAAATACTTGGAGAGACGGCGGCAGCGTGCTGCCGAGCGTAACAAGGGTCGAGTGGTCGAGAGGCATGAGGGAGAGCGCGCCGAGGGTTCTGTATCGGCTGGATTGACCGGAACTTGAGGCATGGAACATTCAACGCGGACCATCCAACACCTGTAGGCCGGGTCCCCTGACCCGGCGTCCGTCAACCATTCGCACACGCTTTGGCATGCGTGTCTCAGACCGCCGCGTGGGGCTTTGCCCGCTTTTGGCGGGGCACGCGGCCTGCAGGGTACCGGAATTGGTCTGTCCCGTTTCGGCGGTTCAACCTGTAAGCGGCGGCACTTTTAACCGCCTCTGGAGGCCCTGTTGCCGGGTTTGGGTGCCGGACGGCCTGCGGACGCCGGAGGGCGGCTGGGGACAGCCGCCGCTACACCGGCCTCGAATCCGGCGGCAGGAGTGCCGCCGCTCCATAATACCCTTCAAAAATCCAATGCCTTGAGGTCTCCGATGCTCACCTCGTAGCGGGCATCGTAGGGCGTCACGCGCTCGAAGTCGGCCCAAGAGAGTTCCGCGCGACCGCCGACACGGATCAGCCACGCCACGCGACCCGCTCCGGACGCCGTCGCCTTCACCGGTTGCGCAGGATAGTCGGGATCGATCACGCCAAAGGTCGCGTCGGCCTCAACGTTGTCGACCCGTGCCACCGCGGCGACCCGAAAGGCCTCGGTCGTACGCAGAGCGAGGCGGTCGATCTCTCCGCGCGTCTTGTCGATCTGGAGGAGAACGAAGAATTTTTCGGCCGGCAGCCGCCGGCTTGCCCCGGCCTGAATCGGAATCGAATAGATCAGGTGGCTGCGGTTGTCGTCGGCGACCGTCGCGCCCGAAAAATCCAAAATCGCTCCCAGCGGACGACCGCGCCGGCGCATCTCCCGCGTGCGCTGACGTTCCCAACTGCCCGCCTCGCCCAACGACGGCGGCAGGCCGTTGCGCAACACCAGCCGCCAGCGGCGATCCTCCGGCTGGGAAGGGTCGTAACGCTCGACATCCGTGCGCTCGAGCCGGTCGTTCTTGTCGAAGATCCGGATCGTTCGCGTGTAGGCCCAGTAACCTTCGTCGGCGAGCAGCTTGCGCAGCGCCACATCGAGCGGCTCCGGCGCGCCGGTCAAAGTCGGCTCCGCGACGACAACGGTCGCGAAGAAGAAGAATAAAAAGACGAGGAAGCCGCGCATCGCTGTGGGGCAACGATGGCGCGGTGGTTTGCGTTCCGCAAGAGGAGCAGGCGGAACGCGGGTAAGAGCCCGCCGCGTGAGGGCACGCGGCCTACAGCTGGAAGGACCTGTGCACTGGAGAACGCGCTGGCCGAAGGTGTAGCAGCGGGCGTGTCGCCCGCTCCCTCCGATCCCTCCGTTACCTGTGAAAGGGTTCGGGCGCAGTTCTGGGCGTCACCGCAACCCCTCAGGTCAACCACGCGCCCGTCGACCCATGCTTTGCGTCTCTGCGTCTCTGCGTTAAAACAGTTCGAAGGGTTGCGCTTGAGTGCCGCAACGACACGGAACGGGCGGCGCTTGGCTCGTGATGTTCGGAAAATGCGGCTGAGACAGCCGCCTCTACACTGGAATCCCTTGGATGTTCGATGTTGGATGTGAGCGCGCGCAGCCGCGCGCGCGCTCACATCCGGCAGATGAGCAGTTCGCGCTCGTAGACGAGCTCCTTGGGCAGATGGGCGTGGAGGTCGAGGAAGAGCTCCTCGTGCCCGAGCACCTCGGCACGCCACGCGGAGCGGTCAAAGGCCTGGAGTTCGTCAAAGCGCTCCTTGGAAAAGTCCATGCCGGTCCAATCGAGGTCCTCGTAACGCGGCACCCAGCCGATGGGTGTCTCGCGCCCGAGCGCGCGGCCACGCGCGCGGTCGACGATCCATTTCAACACGCGCATGTTGTCGCTAAAGCCGGGCCACATGAATTTGCCGTGCTTGTCCTTCCGAAACCAGTTCACGTTGAACACGCGCGGCGTCTCACTGAGATTGCGCTGCATCTTGATCCAATGGCGGAAGTAGTCGCCCATGTGGTACCCGCAAAAAGGCAGCATCGCGAAGGGATCGCGGCGCACCGTGCCGACCGTGCCGGCCGCGGCGGCCGTCATCTCCGAACCCATGGTCGCGCCTGAATACACGCCGGCGCTCCAGTTGAAGGACTGATACACGAGCGGCATCGTCGTCGCCCGGCGTCCGCCGAAAATGATCGCGCTGATCGGAACGCCCTCAGGGTTCTCCCACTCGGGATCGATCGTCGGGCATTGCGAGGCCGGCGCGGTGAAGCGGGCATTGGGATGGGCCGCTTTCGCCCCGGTTTCCTTGGCGATGGCGGGCGTCCATCTGTTTCCCTTCCAGTCCAAACACTCCGCCGGAGGCTCGTCGGTCATATCCTCCCACCACACGCCACCGTCGGGCGTGAGCGCGACATTGGTGAAGATGGTGTTCTTCGCCAGCGACTTCATCGCGTTGGGATTCGTCTTCACCGACGTACCGGGTGCGACGCCGAAGAAACCGGCCTCGGGATTGATCGCCCGGAGGCGGCCGTTGGCGTCGGGTTTGATCCACGCGATGTCGTCGCCGACCGTCCAGACCTTCCAGCCCTGCTTCTTGAAGTGAGCGGGCGGAATGAGCATGGCAAAGTTGGTCTTGCCGCAAGCGCTGGGGAAGGCGGCGGCAACGTACGTCTTGTCGCCCTTGGGATCCTCGACGCCTAGGATGAGCATGTGCTCGGCCATCCAGCCCTCGTCGCGCGCCATGTTGGAGGCGATGCGCAGGGCAAAGCACTTCTTGCCCAGCAGCGCGTTGCCACCGTAGCCGGAACCGTAGCTCCAGATCTCGCGCGTCTCCGGGAAATGCACGATGTACTTCTCCGGGTTGCAGGGCCACGCGACGTCCTTTTGTCCTGGCGCGAGCGGTGCTCCGACGGTGTGCATGCAGGGCACGACGCGTTTTTCGTTCTTGTCGATCTCCTTGAAGACCGGAAGTCCGATGCGCGCCATGATGCGCATGTTGACCACGACGTAAGGCGAGTCGGTGATCTCCACGCCGAGCTGCGAAATGGGCGAACCGATCGGTCCCATGCTGAAGGGCAGCACGTACATCGTGCGGCCCGCCATGCAGCCCGAAAAGAGCGCCTTCAGTTTCTTCCGCATTTGGAAGGGCTCGACCCAGTTGTTCGTCGGCCCGGCGCTGTCCTTCGAGAGCGAGCAGATGAACGTGCGATCCTCGACCCGCGCCACATCGGTCGCATCGGAGCGCGCGTAGTAGCAGCCGGGCCAGAGCTTCTCGTTCAACTTGATGAACGTGCCGCCCGCCACCAGCTGGTCGCAGATCGTCCGGTTTTCCTCCTTGGAACCGTCGACCCAATGGACGGCGGCGGGCCGGCAGAGCGCCACCATTTTTTCAACCCACTTGAGCAGGTTCTTATTGTCGCTGAGCGGAACGGACGGATTGCGTGCTTTCATGGCCGGAGCGGTTGAAAAGATGATTACGCCGTACGGGGGCTAGTAAACCGGAAAGGACCCCTTGGCGCTGTGTATTATCTGCGATGCTTCGCGTAGAACTTTTGTTGTTTGGACCTCACTTGTGAGGAACGTGCAGGTTTGAGACGAAAATGGACGGGAAATTCCAAACGCCCAAGGTCCAAACGCCAAACGAGCGAGAGCGCCTGCGGCGCACTTTAGTTTGGGATTTGGGCATTTGTGATTTGGGATTTCCGGCTTCGCCGGCTTAGGGAGAGGGCTCGATGTGGACCAGGACGTCGGTGATGCGCAGCGGGGAGGCGAGCAGGGCATGCTTCACGGCGCCGGCGATATCGTGTCCAAGGCGTACGCTGAGCTCCGGATCAACCTCCACGTGAATGTCGACGAGGTGGCTGAGGCCGCTTTTGCGCACACGGCACTTGTCGAGCCCGCGCACACCTGGCACCGCGAGGGCAACGGCGCGGACCTGCGCATCGAAGGACTCCGGCGCAGCGATATCCATCACGTCGTCCAGCGCTTGCCGGAAGATCTTCAAGCCATTGGTCGCAATGATGACGCACGCGAGCAGGGCCGCCCAGTCATCCGCCGCCTCATAGCCCTCTCCGCCCACGACCGCGATGGCGATGCCGACGAAGGCAGCCGCAGACGTCAGCGCATCCGCGTAGTGATGCCACGCCTCGGCCCGGAGGGCCGTGCTCCCCTCGCGCTCACCCTCGCCCAACAGCCGCCGCGAAAACCCGTATTTCGCCGCCACGATGAGCGCGAGCAGCGGTAACGTGGCCCAATGGGGCCCGTGATGCGGCGTGACGATCTCGCGGACCGCGTGGACCGCGATCCACACGCAGGCCGCGAAGACCACCAGCGCCACGGCCATCGCGGCCAAGGGCTCGGCCTTGCCGTGACCGTACGGGTGGTTCGAGTCGGGCGGACGCGACGCGACGCGAAAGCCGGCCCAGACCAGCACCGAGGAAAAGGCATCGAGCAGCGATTCCACGCCGTCCGCGACGAGCGCGTACGTGTTGCCCATGATGCCGCCGGCGAACTTGATGATCGCAAGAACCACGTTGAGCAGCACACCGCGCAGCACCAAGCCGGCGGCGCGTTCGGCGCGCTGCGACACCTCGGAATGATGTGCTCCGGATTTGTTCATGCGCAGAACGCGTTGATCGGTTGGTGAGGACAAAGCCTTCCTCTGGCAACCCTTCGCCATCGCCCCGCACCCCGGCAAGGTCACCGTCATCGCGGCAGCTCCGCCCAAGCGGGCAACACCTCGGGGTCGAAGTTTAGAATCGCGGGCAGCAACCATTGCGAGAGCACGGCGATGACCACGACCCCGACGAGATTCAGCGCGAGCCCGATCCGCGCCATGTCGGCGATGCGCACACGGCGGCTGGAGAAAATGACGGCGTTGGGCGGCGTGGCCACCGGAAGCATGAAGGCCATCGACGCCGAGAGCGTCGCCGGAATCATCAGGATCAAGGGATTGATCTGCTCGGCCACGGCCCATGCCGCCAGCACGGGGAGAAACATCGTCGCCGTCGCCACGTTCGAGGTGAGTTCGGTGAGGAAGGTAATGAGCAGGCAGACGATCAGCAGCGCCACAATTTCAGGGACATGGCCGAGCGCCGAGAGACCCTGCGCGAGATGCGACGAAAGCCCCGTCGACGTGAAGCCGGCCGCAAGGGCGAAGCCTCCCCCAAAAAGCAGCAAGATATCCCACGGGACGCGCAAGAAGGTGGCGCCATCGAGCAGCGGCCCGCCGGCGGTGCGGGCGGGCAGGAGAAAGAGGAGGAGCGCGAGGCAAATTGCGACGGTGCTGTCGTCGACCGCCGCCAGCGCAGGATGAAGCCGCGTCCAGCCCGGAACCACGAAGGCGCCGAGGTTTAAATCCTGCCGAAAGATCCAAAGAAAAGCGGCGGTGCCAAACACGGCGGCCACGACGCGTTCCTCGAAACTCATCCGGCCGAGCGCCCGCAGCTCCCGCCGCACCACCTCCCGATCAAGGCGAAGTCCGGCCTCGCACCGGCAGAAGACCTTCGCCAGCGCGAACCACCCCGCCGTCAGCATGAGGATGGAAACGGGCAGGGCGAACAGCATCCATTCGCCGAAAGAAATGGCGGGCGCGTTGGGGAACGTATCGCGGTAGATCTTGAGAAACGCGAGGTTGGTGGGCGTGCCGACAGGCGTCGCGATACCGCCCATGGAGCAGCCGTAGGCGATCGCCAGCATGAGACCGAGGGCAAGCGGACGCGATCGTTCCGCTCCTACGGTGGTCTCGATTTGGGCGACCACGGCCAAGCCGATCGGCAGCATCATCAGGGCCGTGGCTGTGTTGGAGATCCACATCGACAACACCGCCGCCGCGAGAAGAAACCCCCCGATCATGGCGCCTGGCGTCACGCCAACCGCATCGATCAACCGCAACGCGATGCGCTTGTGCAGGTGCCAGCGCTCCATCGCGAGCGCGATGAGAAAGGCGCCGAGGAAGAGGACGATGATCTCATTGAAATAATGCGTCGGCACGCGCCGCGCGTCTGCGATGCCAAGCAAGGGGTAGAAAACCAGCGGAAGCAGCGACGTCACCGCCAACGGCACGGCTTCCGTCATCCACCACACGGCCATGAGCGCCGCCACGGCAGCCATGGCCCCGACGAGCGGCTTGTCGGCCGGTCCGCCCCACCCCCAGAAGAGCACGGCGAAAAGGACCGGCCCGATGACGAGACCGATCAATCGCGAACGAGAGATGAGGGGTACGGAAGCGGAATCGGCCATGGGGAGAAGGTGGAGGGCGTCGAACGGCGCGCCGAGGAGACGGACGGCGGTCCGCGCAGCGTCGCTGAAGAAGATCGGGGTGCGGTGGCGTGTTTCGGACGGAGCAATCCGGGCGGCGGGTTACGGCAAGTCAGGAAAGGCACCGGCCCGGGCATTCGCAAAACCTCTTCCCGTTCACCCTGTTGATCTCAGCCGGAACCATTCATTCGAGAGGGTCGTTGCCGCGGCACGGCGGGACCCTCACGCGGCCGCGATCGCGGCGCGGAGGGCTGGAAGGTCGGGCTCGAGACCCACTCCCGGTCCCGTCGGCAGGTGCAGCCAGCCGTCGCGCGGTCGCAGATCCTGGCGGAAGAGGCGGACCTGCGCCTCGAGGGTGGGAGTCATATGCGGGAACTCCAGAAACCGACCCACCTGGCTGAAGGTGGCCATGGCGTGCAGCGACGCGGCCGTGGAGACCGTGGGCCGGCTGTTGTGCAGCTGGATCGGCTTCTGGAAGCATGTCGCCAGATGATGGATACGATCAAGCTCGGTGAAGCCGCCGACCTTGATCACGTAGGGATTGAGCATGTCCGTGCGGATCGCCGGCGTTGATGGCTCCGATCGGCCAGACAAATGCCGCGAGCCCTTGATTCAGCCAGTTGCCTTGTCCCGCCAGGCGCGGATCGACGCGGTTGATCGCGTTGCGATGATACGCGTAGCGCTCGGGCCACCAGAGAGGGCGCTGCAGGAGGGGCTCTGTCGTCCCGCGTTCGGGCACCCAGACCGCCCGCTCAGCGACTTCGGGCAGAAACGCGCTGACGTAGGCATTGGCGTCCAGATGGCCGCCATGCGAGGCATACGCGCGCATCAACGCCTCCGCCTCCAAGGTATCGTCGGTGATCCTGCCGTCGCCCTTGCCCGGACGGTCAGGTGGCCGAACCTCCAGGGGGGGCGTGAAAACCGTGAAGTCGCCCGTACCAAAGCGCCGGGCAATTTCGGCGGTGGACCATCGTTCCCATTCGCCCGCCATAGCGTCGCGAATGGCGAAACTCGCATGCGCCGCGGCCACGCGGTCACCGAAGGAAGGCCGCTCGGCGCCAAGGGCGGCGACGGCCATCGATGAACCGACGAGCGACAAAAGAGTGGAAAGCGAGCCCATGCCGAACTGAGATGTGGATCGTAAACCGCGACGTCGAGCCGCCACCCGGTCAACAGGTTGACACGCGGGTCGCTGGCGGAATCGCCCGTCCCGGCTTCGTTGAGCCATTATCCGCCATGAGCGCACCCTTCCCCCCGACCCTTGCCGCGCTTGCACTCTTCGCTTCGACAGCGGCCGGGGCGGGCGCCTCCCAAACCCTTTCAGGCGAAGCCTTCGCGGAGGCGCATCGTCGCTACATGCAAGTCTGCGCGGCATGTCACGGCGCGGACTGGATGGGCGGACAAGGCGGTTCGCTGGTCGATGGCAAATGGCGACGAGGCGGCGATCCCGCACAGGTGTTTCGCTCAATCAAGGAAGGCTGGCCCGAATCGGGAATGCCGGGCTTTGCCGCGCTGTTCGGCGACGACGAGATCTCGACCTTTGTCGCCTACCTCGACGAGGCAGGCAGGATCCACGCCGAACGTCAGAGCGAGAAGGCCGAAACGCCCCCCGACCGGGACCTCACGGCGGCGGGGGAGACGTTCCGGGTGGAGACGGTCGTCGACGGGCTCGACATGCCTTGGAGCCTCGCTTGGTTGCCAGACGGCCGGATGCTCGTAACCGAAAGGTCCGGCGCCGTGCGCTTGGTCGAAACGGACGGCACGCTCTCCGCACCCGTTTTGGGCACGCCCGAGGTGTTCGCCGAGAACCAAGGAGGCATGATGGATGTTGCCGTGCACCCGGATTACGAAAGCAACGGCTGGATTTATTAGAGTTATAGTCAGCCGCGCCAGGTCGACGGGCGAAGGGTGGCCTTCACCGCCGTGGCCCGCGGTCGTCTTCGCGACGGACAATGGTCGGATCATGAGATCATCTTCGAGGCACCGGACCGCTTCCTGAACGATTCCGAAAAACACTGGGGCTGCCGGCTCGTCTTCGACCAAGGCTATCTTTTCTTCGGCATCGGCGAACGCGGGCGCGGAACGAACGCCCAAGATCTTAAACACCCGGCGGGCAAGATCCACCGCCTGCACGACGACGGCCGCATCCCTGCCGACAACCCTTTCGCCGGCCGACCCGACGTCTTTCCCACGATCTGGGCCTACGGCATCCGCAATCCCCAGGGGCTGGTGCGCGACTCCGCCACCGGCCGGCTGTGGGAGACAGAACACGGCCCGCGCGGCGGCGACGAATTCAACCTGATCGAGCCCGGACGCAACTACGGCTGGCCCGAGGTGTCGCGAGGGCGCAACTACAACTTCGCACCCGTTCAGTGGCTTTCATCGCGCGCCGACGTCGCCGAGCCGTTGCATGACTGGAAGCCCAGCATCGGCACGTCGGGACTCGCCTACTACGATGGCAGGGCCTTCCCGGCCTGGCACGGCGGTTTCCTCGCCGGTGGTCTCGTCGGTGAGCGCCTCGACCTTGTGGTCGTCCACCTCGATGGCACCGCGAGGAGCGAACCAATTTTGGAAGGGCTTGGCCGCGTGCGCGACGTCCGCGTCGGCCCGGACGGCTTCGTCTACGTGGCGCTCAACCACCGCAGTCGGGAGAACGCCGGACGAATCGTCCGCTTGCGGCCCCTGCCTTGATGGTGCCGCCCCACAGCGGCGAACGTGCGGTCTCCCGCCGCCTCTGTGTCGGAGCCGTTTCAACATGCTCATATTCTGCGGCGGTCGGAAGCGTCAGTCATGAGCGCCGCCGGACGATTGGCCGCAAGGTCAACGAAGTCTTGCGCTCGCTTCGCTGAAGCGGCCCGCGTTCATCGCGACAAGGTTAGGACGGATCACTGATCAACCGATAAATGGAAGCGCGCTTGAACCCTACTTCATGCCGGAAAAAGGAGAGGTGGGTCGGTCAGCCCTTGCGGTGATCCAAGTAGGCGAGGCCGGCGGGGCGGCGGAAGCCGCGATCATGGCCGACCAGAGTCATGCTGCCCGCCATGGCCAGGGCGGCCTGCCAGGCGTCGTTCTCCCCCAGGCGCTGCGCCGCGCGCGATTGGTTGAGCGCACAGCGACGGGCCGCAGCCCAGCCGATGGTCAATTGACGGTAGCCGGCCAGGGCCCGCGCCGTGCCGGCCGCATCCTCGGCCCCCTCGAGCAGCTCGGCGACCGTGACAGGCGAGAGATAGAGCCGGGCAGCGCCCAGGCGGGTCAGCAGGCGCGTGGCCGGGCCTTCCTCGCCCGCCGCGGCCTCCTCCTCGAGATCAATCAGGAAACTGGTGTCGAGCAGGCAGGCTTTCACGCGACCGGCTTCCGGGCGGACTTACGCTGGCGCAGGCCGAGACCGACCCCCTTGCGCTCGCGGGCGTATTTGAGCAGGTCGGCGGCAGTCTCAATCCGGCGGTCGAACTCGCGGTCGAACAGATCGGAGAACGATTCGCCGGGTTCCTTCCACCGGACAAGCTTGTGGTAGGTGCTTTCCTTGATGGTGAGAGTTTTGAAAGCCATGTTATGTTTAATGTATGTTGATCCGGCCCAGGGTCAAGTACGCCGAACAATACGGCCGACCGGACGCGGACCGCCGGTCGCCTACGTGTTGTTATCGTAAAGCACGCGGGTCGTACTCATTTTGCTGCGCGCCATGCGGCCGCCCACCATCGCCAGCGAGCACGCCGAGGCCCGACGCCGCGCCGAAGCCAAGAACTGACCAGCCATGCCCGTTTTCTGTCCGACCTCTTCGAAGCCGAGGCCAACAAACAGTCGCTCCGCTCGGTACCCACGGTTGATCACGTGGCACCTCGCTCCTGCAAACTCCCAACCTAGCTTTCGCGTCATCGCGCAACCTTTTCCGCCCTACTCCCTTTATGAATCACAGGAAGTAGGGTTTGACCCTTTCCCCCCCCCCTTTTGAACTAACCACCATGTCCACTGCCTCTGACGGCACTTACCCAACAAGCAACGAGTCGGCCAAAAGGGGTCAAACCCAGTCGGCCAAAAGGGGTCAAACCCGAATGTCTGTGATTCGACCCGAGGCGAGGAAGCGAAGGGGTCGGGGTGGAATGGCGCTAAGTTAGAGCCTGTCCCAAGTTCGCAAATCGTTGGTTGGCTGGAATAAGCGGGGGAAAATAACGGCCGAAACCGGGAGGATTTCCTGGCTTCGGCCAAAAAACGGTGTCCATAATTTGGTTACGATGACAAAAAAGGGAGCCGTCAGGGAAACGGTAGCGATTCAAAGCTGGCTGCGTCCAGCGCTTACTCCGGTC
>JBBQUU010000047.1:0-39555 GCA_038212175.1 Opitutales bacterium
CGCCATCTCCCCGGTCGGCAGCGACCGCGCCACCCCGGCCACCCCCACCGCCCGGGCCGCCGGGAATTGTTTGCGCCACGCCGCCGGGTCCTTCGGCGGCTCAAGGAACAACACGCCGGGCACCCCGCCCAGAAACAAGGCCTCGAGCACGTCGGTCGAGCCGGTGAAATCGTCGCCGTAAAAGGCGAGCCAAGGACGCTGTTCAACCGTTGTCATGGCCGAAAAAATCCCATGCCGCCCGCAGCTCCGGATGATCCTTGGCGTAGATCGCCTGATCGATTCCTGCCAGCGCCGCGTCCCACGCTTGGCGCAGGCTCTTCAGCCCCGCCGCCGGTCCCATCGGGTGCCCCGCGATCCCTCCACCCGCCACATAAAGTAGATCCGTATTCCCCAACTCCCGCAAGGTGTCGGGCACCTGCACCACCGTTTGCCCCGAGGAAAACACCGGCATGCCCACGTGGCGCCGTGCAACGGCGTCTGCACCGATCGCGCCGCCGCCAGCACCGACGCGTCGCTTTCGCAAAACTTGTTCCGCAGGCCGTTCACATGCAGGTGGTCCACCCCGGCCAGCCGCCACATTTTTTCCAGCGCGGGATACTCGAGGCCCAGCGCCGGACAGCGCGTGAGCATGCCCCAGCCGCTGCGATGACCGTGTATCGGCAGCGCGCTGCGGGCGCGCAGCAACTGCACCCCTGTCAGCCCCGTCGGTATCAGGTTTACCATGACACAGGTGCCGCCGGCCTCGTGCACCGCGTCGTGGTGCCGCAGCATCGCATCAGGCTCGCCCGTGATGTTGAACGCATACATCACCTGGCGCCCCCTCCGGTCCGCCCAACGCTTGATCACCGGCATCACTGCGCCCACCCGCGCCGCCAGCGGCGAATACGGCGGCGACGCGATCAACTCGTCATCCTTGATGAAATCGATCCCCGCCGCCGCGAGTTCGTCCACCCGCCGGGCCGTCTCCTCCGGCGACAACCCCACGCTCGGCTTGATGATCGTGCCGATCAGCGGCCGGTCGTAGACCCCGCTCAGCCGCCGCGTCCCGGCCGGACCAAACTGCGGCCCCGCTTGCACTGCGGTGAACGCCTCGGGCAGAACCACGTCGAGCAGCCGCACCCCGGAAAACATGCCCAGCTCAAAGAGATTGCCCGCCAGCAGCGTCAGCAGATTCGGCAGCGACGATCCGATGTTTTCGAGCGGGAAGCGCACCGTCACCCGCGCCCGCCGCAGACCACCGCCTTCTGCCCCCGGCTTCGCCCCCGGCAGACTGGGCACCGCCGGGGCATCTTCCTCCTCCATGCTCTCGATGCGCGCCGCGTGGCGGGACAGCAGTTCCGGCGTTTCTCCCGCCACACGCACGAACGTGCCCGCCGACTGCTCCCCGGCCAGAGTCATCACCGCCCGCTCCAGCGGATGAGCGGTTTCAACCAAGTAGGTTGCCAGAATCGAGGCCATGAACAGATCGCAGGGAGTAGAGGGAAACGAACGACGCGGGCTCCGGGTTAACGCGACGAGCGTCCGCCCGCCCGCCGCCAACCGGGCCTGCTTCCGCAAGACGGCGGCTGAAAGGGGGCGGCAAAAACCAGGGAAGATCGGATCCTTATCGTCATTGCATCTAGGCAATAAAATTCCTATCTCGCAACTTTCTTTTGACCGACATTCCATCTTCATCAACCCGCTTCGGGGCGTTTACAATCAAGACTGCAGGCTCATCATGGCCGGAACGCTTGTAGCGGTAGCACCAAAGCTCCTCTTCTTCGTCTTCCTCCTCCAGAACGAATTTATCGCCGGCCTCACCTCGAACGCCGTCAAAGGACAAGGCACTCTGTCGGCCGCCGGTCACACCGTGACAAACTCACCCACCAGATCCGCCCGCGCCGCCGCGAACCCTCGCCGATCACCCCATCCCGCCCTGGGCTCCCTTCGCCTTCCTGGCCGGCGGCCTTGTCCTGGTCGTGGCAGGCTTGTCACGGCGCCCGGAACGGGCTCCCAGTGTGGCCATGAGCACGCAGACCAAGGCCAAAAAATCCACCCGCACAACCGCCGCCGAACCCGCCCGCCGCGCAAAGCTGGCGAAGATCCGGCGCGCGGAGGACAAGGCGGATCTGGCGATTGCAAAGAAGGTCTGCACCCGCCTGGACTCCGGCGAGGGAAAGGCCATTCCATGGGAGGATTTCGTGCGTGAAGTGGCGCGTTGAAATCTCTCCGGAGGCCCGCCGTCACCTCTAAAAACTTGGACCTTCCGCAACCGCGAAGGTCATCGCCTACGTAAACAAGCGGTTGGTCGGCACGTTCGACCCCCGCGCCTTTGGGAAGCCCCTGACTGGCGACCCGCATGGCCTCTGGCGCTACCGCGTGGAGGATTACCGCATCCTTTGCCGGATTGAGGATCACCGCGTCTTTGTGGTCATCGTTGCCGTTGGTCATCGCTCGGCACCGTTCATGGCATGGCCGACGACACGTATCCCGACTTCAACGTCGACCTCATCGGCCAGAACATCGATCTCGTCCACGAACTGACCGGCCGCCGGATCGGGCGCGCGCTCCATGGCTCTTCCGGCCTGAGCGAAAAGGAACTTGCCGCCGCCGCGAGGGCTGGCGTGGTCAAGGTCAACTGGTCGAGCGAATCCTTGCTCATCCGCTCCCAAGCGGCCCGCGATTTCTACCTCGCGCACACCGGCACGCTCGCCTCGCCCAAGAACGCAGGTTGGAAGACCACCGCCATGGATCACGGCCTCCAATCCTACGTGGCCGAAAAATACCTGCTCAAGGTCACGTCGCGCATGAGACTTCTCGGAGCCGCCGGTCACGGCCGCGCCTTCCTCGCTGCCCAGGAGCTTGTCGGACTTAGAACGAAAACCAAGGAGCAACGCGAAACCACGATGCAAGGCACAGGCCAATGGCGCACCCTCCGGCGTGACACCTTCCTCGTCGCGCGCGACAGCAACTACTTCACACAACGGACACCAGCCCGGATCCGGCCAAGCCGCCTTGGTACAGTACCACGGCGCGAGCCCCTTGCTTCTCCGGCCGGGCGGCGGAGCCTCGGGCATGCGTCTCTCGCGCTTCGATCCCGCCTGGTACGGCTCCTGGCCCAAGGTGGCCCTCGGCCTGCTGCGCATCGGCGAACGGGAGCTGGTCACGGACTGGCGGCGCGGCATTGCCCGGACCGCGCGCTTGCCCGACGCTAAGGTTGCAGGCCGCTTCGCCCGGATGACACTCTCGAACATTCGCCCTCCCCTCTTCGCCTCCTGCTTCCCTTCTCGACCCCATGACCCTCACCGAAATCTTCCAAGCCCACCAACGACAGGTCCATCTCGACTTCCACACCTCACCGCACATTCCCGACGTCGGCTCGGAGTTTGACGCTGAAACCTTCGCCGAGACGATCGGGCGCGCCCGCGTCAACAGCGTCACCGTCTTCGCCAAATGCCACCACGGCATGTGTTACTATCCAACGAAGACCGGGGTCGTTCACCCCGGGCTCAAGGCGGGGCGTGACCTTCTCGGCGAGCAAATCCAGGCGCTCCATCGCCGTGGAATTCGCGCCCCGATCTACACCACCATCGTGTGGGAGGAAAACGTGGCCCAGCGGTTCCCCGAATGGCGTCAGATGACGCGCGACGGACGGTTCGCCGAGGGGCGCGCCGGCCCCGACGGCCAGCCCGGCCACATCGGCACCTGGAAGTTCAACAATTTCCTCAACCCCGACTACCAGGACTACATCGAAACCCATGTGCGCGAGCTCGTCGCGCGCTACGGCCGCGAGGTGGACGGCTTTTTCTTCGACATTCTTTTCTTCGAGGGAAGCGCATGCTGGAGCGACGCCAGCCGTCGGTTTCGCGCGCGGCACGGCCTGCTCGCGGACGATCGCGCCACCTTCGCCCGCTTTCAAGGCCTCGCCCAACAGGCGTTCGCGCGCAAGTTTACGCGCCTGGTTCACGGGCTGCAGCCGCGCGCCACCGTTTTCTACAACGCCCAGAACGACGGGAATATGCATCCGCAGGTGGGGCCGCGCGTCCGCGCCGCGGCGCAAACCCACAACGAGATCGAGTCCCTGCCCTCCGGCTTCTGGGGCTACCATCACTTTCCACGCATGGCCCGCGCGCAGAGCACGTGGGGCAAGCCCTGGCTCGGCATGACCGGGCGCTTTCAGAAAATGTGGGGCGACTTCGGTGGCATCAAGCCGCAGGCCGCGCTCGAGTTCGAGTGTTTCCGCGCCCAGGCCCTCGGCGGCGCCAGCTCCGTGGGCGACCAGCTGCCGCCCCGCGGCACCCTCGATCCCGACGCGTACGCGCTGATCGGTTCCGTGTACCGACAATGGGAATACGCCGAACCGTTCTACGCCGGCTCCTCCTTCGTGAGCCCGCGCGTCGGCGTTTTTTCCGCCAGCGACGCCGGCCTCGATGGCGGAAAGAGCGAGGAGGGCGCCGTGCTCCTCTGCGAGGAGGCCCACCGCGATTGCGCGGTGCTTGATGGCCAAAGCGAGCTCGCCGGCCACTCTCTGCTTATCCTGCCGGACAGCACCGTCGTCACCCCCGCACTCGCAAAAAAGCTGGCCGCCTTCCACGCCAAGGGTGGCAGCCTGATCGTCTCCCACCGCGCCGGCTTCGATGCGGACGGACAGTGGGCGCTGGATTTTCTGCCGCTCTCCTTCCACGGCGAAGTGGAAAAGTATCCCACCTACTGGCGCGCCCGCTCCGGCTGCGCCGCCACCCTCGGCGAGAGCGACCGCGTGTTCTACGAGGCGGGTCTCCAGGTGAAACCCGGCTCCGGCGCCCGCGTGCTCGTCGACCGCGTGCTCCCCTACTTCAAACGCACCGCCAGCACCTTCTCGTCGCATTTCCAGACGCCGCCGGTCGCCCGCCCCTGCCCCTTCCCGGCCGTGATCAGCGGAGAACGGTTTGTGTATTTCGCCGATCCGATCTTCCGCGAGTACCGCCAGACCGGCAACCTCGCGGTGCGCGATGTCTGGCGCCGCGCGGTGTGCGACCTCATCGGTCCCACCCCCTTTGGCGACGGCCTGCCCGGCACGGTCCAGGTGTATCCGGTGCGTCGCGACAACGATCTCCTGCTCACGCTGCTCCACTACGTGCCGATCCGCAAGGCTCTCGACATCGACGTCATTGACGAACCGTCCACCTTCGCCGGAGAGGCGCTGCGCCTCGCCGGAGCGGACGAAGCCACTCGCGTCCATGTCTTCGGTACCTGCGAGGAATTAGGGCGTGATGCCGGCGGGGCCTTCATCCTACCGACGGTCAAGGGCCGGCTCCTGCTCCACATTCCTGGTTGGTTCTCCCGCCGCACTCGCTGACTCTTCCAAGCCAATCTTCGCCTGTCGCCCCCGGCTCGGTTCCGCTGGCTGTCCCGTCTATCCGTCCTCACACTCTCGGGAGCCACGGATATGCCGTCGGCTCCTCCAGCGGCACCCTCCGATAGACCCAGTCCGAGAAATCAGCGTGGTTTCCGGAAAAGCCGGTTCATCCGTCGCGAAGTGAAAAACCAAAGGAAATCTTACAAAATAACCCAATTCTCGTTGTTCGTAATACGAACAAAATGAGGGGGTTTTTTTGACCAAAAAACTTTAGTTTGTTTGGCGCCTTATGTTCGTAATACGAACATAAGGCGTTTTCGCGTTGACCGTCAGTAGTCCGAGGAGACGGGTGGCGTGGCGCCGGCTTTCGGGGGAAAGTGGCGGGACGTTGAGCCGCCGTTTCGCGCTGCGCGCGCAGGCGGGCGTTCCGGACGCCCGCCGCGACTTCAGATCACATCCTGCACACCACGGGGGGACGGGCGTCCGGCTGGCGAGTGATGAGCTTGACGCGCTCGAGCGTCACGCCGGCTGCATGGCGGATAAAGAATCCAAACGCCGGCGCTTCTCCGACCATGGTGGCCTCGGGATACGCGTCTTCTTTCTGGGAATGCCGTTGCATCACTCCGTCGAGTTCGCCGCGATCGACGATCTCAAGGGCAACACCGCAGATGCGCCCGGGGAAACCGGGAAGGGTACACGGTGCAACGAGACCGCGCTTACACGGTGACGACGAAGGGCGACGCGACCTCCCATCCGGGCGAGGTGCTCGTAGACGGATTCCCGATCACGCTTGGGGCAGGCGAGCAAAGGGGGCTGACGGTGGAGGCGGGAGGGCGAGCGGGGTGGGTGGGGGCTGGATTCGGGGCGGCCGACACGGTCGCCGCTACATTGCTCGCGAACGATCACACCAAGGCGGTTTCGCCCTCGGCGTCGAAGAGGTGGAGTTTCTCGGGTGCGAAGGCGAGGTGGACGGTTGCGCCGTGGGCGTGGATGGCGGTGGGTTGCACGCGGGCGATGAAGCTTGTGGATCCGCTGTCCAGGTAAAGGAACGTCTCGGCGCCCATGGGTTCGGAAATCTCCACCTTAACCGTCGCAGTCGCACCGGCGCGAGGCGTCGGCTCTTCGTGAAGATCCTCCGGGCGGATGCCGAGGACGACCGCCTTGCCCACATGCCGACGACCGGCTTGAACGAGGTTCGCCGGAAGATCGATCGTGACCGGCGCACCTTTGGCGTTGTCCTCGATGAAGCGGACCGCATTCCCATCCTGGCGCAATTTGCCGCGGAAGAAGTTCATCGGCGGCGAACCGATAAAGCCGGCCGTGTAGAGGTTGACGGGCTCATTGTAGAGGGTGAGCGGCTCAGCGACCTGCTGGATCTCGCCATCCTTCATGACGCAAATGCGATCGCCCATCGTCATGGCTTCGACCTGGTCATGGGTGACGTAGATCATGGTCGCGCCCAGATTGGTGTGCAGGCGGGCAATCTCGGTGCGCATCGAGACGCGCATCTTGGCATCGAGGTTGGAAAGCGGCTCGTCGAAAAGGAACACCTTGGGTTTACGCACGATCGCGCGGCCGACCGCGACGCGCTGGCGTTGTCCACCGGAGAGTGCCTTCGGCTTGCGATCGAGCAGCGACTCCAAGCCGAGCATCGCGGCCGCATCGCGCACGCGTCCGTCGATCTCGGCCTTGGACATTTTGCGCAGCTTCAGGCCGAAGGCCATGTTCTCGTACACCGACATGTGTGGGTAGAGGGCGTAGTTTTGGAATACCATCGCGATGTCGCGATCCTTGGGCAGCACGTCGTTCACCACCCGGCCGTCGATGGAGATGGTGCCTCCGGTGATCTCCTCGAGCCCGGCGATCATGCGCAGCGTGGTCGATTTGCCGCAGCCCGAGGGACCGACGAGCACCATGAATTCGCCGTCGTTAATCTCCAGGTTGATGCCCTTCACCGCAGTGAACGCGGCGTTTTTTTCGGAGGGCGGGTAGGTCTTGACGAGGTCCTTGAGGATGACGGTGGCCATGGGGGAAGAGGAAGGGCTGAAGGGGGTGACGAACGGCGGAAATCTGGGGGCGATGCGTGGCGGTGAATGTGACCGAAGGGCGGACGGGCACAAGTGTGCAGGTATTCTAGCCCTTGATTGCTCCTTGCGATAGCCCCTTCACGAAGAGGCGCATGGTGAAGAGGAAGAGGATGATGAGGGGGATGGAGGCGAGGAAGTAGGCGGCCATGATCTGGCCCCACTGCTTCACGTACTCGCCGTCGAGGTAGATCAGCCCGACGCCCAAGGTAAAGAGTTCTTTGTCACGAAGCACGATCAGGGGAAGAAGGAACTCGTTCCACTTGCCGAGGAAGGCAAGGATGCTGAGGGTGCCGATGATCGAGCCGGACATCGGCACGACGATGTTGACGATCTGCTGGAAGTGCCCGGCTCCGTCCATCTCCGCGGCTTCAAAGAGATCCTTGGGAATGTCCTCGATGAAGCCGCGCAGGACGAAAATATTGAACACCTGGCCGCCGGCGACGCCGACCACGATCAGGGCGTAGAGGGTGTTGAGCAGGTTCAGGTCCTTGAGAAGGGAGAAGAGCGGCACGATGTTCGCGATGCCAGGGAGAAGCATCAGCACCATGAAGGCCGACCAGAGCACGGTGGAGAACGGCATCTTGTAGCGGGCGAAGAAATACGCACCGCAAAGGGCGAGGGCCAGGGAGATGACGGTGCCGGAGACCGCGACGAATACCGTATTGGCCACGTAGGGCAAAATCAACTTCGCGGCGAAGATGTAGTTGGCCCACTTCCAGTCGAGGGGGTTGGAGGGGAACCACGGGTTTTGGATGAAGCCCGCGTTATCCTTGAAACTGATCTGCCACATCATGTAGAGCGGCAGCAGTTCGATGCCGAGAACGATGGCGATGAAGACGTGTTTGGGCCAGTCCTTGCGGCGGGAGGAGCCGACGGCTTGGGTCGCGGTGCTCATTTTTCGACCCGCACGAAGCGGTTATTGATGAGGGTGAGGACGAGGATGAAGACGAAGAGGACCATGCCGACCGCGCAGGCGTAACCGAACTCGCCGGCGATGAAGGCGCGGTTGTACATCCAAAGTCCGGGCGTCATGCCGCGGCCGCCGGGGCCGCCGGAGTCACCGAGCAGGAGCAATTGCAGGCCGTAACCTTGAAGCGTCGAGATGACGAGGAGCGTGAGGGAAAGGCGGACCTGCGTGAGGATGAGAGGCAGTTCGATGTAGAAGAACTTCTGGATGGGGCCAATGCCGTCGAGTTCGGCGGCCTCGTAGATCTCGGACCCGATGCTCTGCAGGCCGGCGAGGTAGATGAGGACACCCACGGCGCCGATCCACGGGAAGCCCCAGAGGAAGAGCGCGGGCAGAATGAGTTCAGGTTGCGAGAGCCAGCCGATGGGCACCTCGGCATAAAAGACCCCCCAGCCAAACCATTGGTCGAATTGGACGAGGACAGATTTGAGGCCGGTCGCGTCGAGGATGCGGTTGAGCAGGCCCAGGTTGGGGTCGAAGAAGAACTTCCAGATGAAGAGCGTGACGAGACCCGGGACGATCATCGGGACGACGAGCATCACGCGGTAGAGGTACTGCCAGCGGTCGCTCTTGAGGCGATGGATCATGACCGCCATCGCGATCGACGGGATCATCTTGAAGAGATTGAAGAGGATCAGGGCACCAACCGTGATGAACGAACTCCACAGCACCCCGTCATTCCAGATGCGCTGGAAGTTGCCCCAGGCAATAAACTGCTTGGTCTCGCCGCCCTGCCAGTCGAAGAAACTGTGGTAGATGGCCGAAGCCGCAGGAAAGTAGGCGAAAACGCCCACCATGATCAGCGATGGGACGACGAAGAAATACAGACGCCATTCGCGGAAGGCTTTGGCGCGGGAGATCGGGAAAGCCATGAAATCGAGGGGGAGGGAGCAGGAACTTCACCGCAGCATGGGCGCGGCGAGACTCAAAACGAACCGGTTGGAGAAAAGGGATACACGCGGGAACGATGCAAACAAAAGAATCGTTAACTGCGGTGAATCAGCGCAGAGCGCGCTCAAGATTGAGCCAGGCAAGCTCGACAGGCGAAAGATCGAGGTCGAGAGCCGGACAGGTGGACACGGTTTCAGAGATTTCACGCGGGCCCACCAGCGCCCACGTGGGGAATGGCTGACGAAGGACATAGGCGAGAGCCACGTTGATCGGTGCGACTCCCCGCTCACGGGCTAGGACTTGGGCGCGGGTGCGTCGCTCGAAGTTGTCCTCGCTGTACCAGGCGTGGACTAGTTCACGGTCGTCGAGCTTGTCGGGGCCGGCCCGGTTGGTGAAGAAACCGCGCGCCTGACTCGACCAGGAGAACAGCGGAGTGTGGGTGCGTTTGAGCCAGCGGCGCGTCTCGGGATCGGATGCAGAGATGCAACCGTTCCACACGGGGTTCACCATGCGGGCGAGGCTGAAGTTGTTGTTGAGCACCGTGAAACCCTGCCGGCCCTTCCGCCGCGCGTAAGCATTGGCCTTCTTGAAGCGTTCACTCGTCCAGTTGGAACCACCGGTAACCTTGATGCGCCCGGCGCGCACGTGCTCGTCGAGCACATCGACGAACTCCCCGACGGGAATGTCGAGGTTGTCGCGATGCATGATGTAGAGGTCGGCGTGGTCGGTCTGAAGCCGGTCCAGGCTTTCGTAGAGTTGGGACGTGAGAAAGTCCGGCGTGCAACACGGGGTGTGCGCACCCTTCACGATCACCGCGCAGTCGGACCGCACGCCGCGGTTGCGCATCCACTGCCCAAACAGCCGCTCCGGGACACCACCGCCGTAAACATACGACGTGTCGAACGCGTTGCCGCCTCGCTCGAACCAATCGTCCCACATCGCCGCGGCGTGAGGCATCGTGCGCTGGTTGTCGCAACCCATGACCAGTCGCGAGACCGGCTTGTCGAGTCCGGGAACCTGACCCTTGGCCATGGGGCGCGAGGCCCGGACCGCCAGCGGGCGCCGGGAAATCGTATGCGTGTACGCCTCCGGCTTTTCGGCCTCATAGGTGAACCCGGCCGACTGACGCCAGGCGTCGAGCGCCGCCAGATTACCCAACGTGTCGGCGATCGTCATGGCCGGCACTTCACGGGCCCCGGCGGCGAGCGCCTCCGCCACCGCGTCGGCCTCCAAGGCATAGAGCCAGTCGGTCGTCTCCACGGAGATCAGTTCGGGCTCGGCCGCGCCCGCCCGGTGGAGGTACATCGTGACCGCCCCACCCTCGCGTGCCGGTATCCACGGCGTGAGGACATGCAGCCAGCCCGTGGTGCCATAGATGCGCGCGGAGTTGTCCTGGGAAACGGCCACCCCGGTCGCCACCTGGGCAATGATACCGTTGGCGAACTTCAACGTCGCCGCCGCGTGGTCATCGATGCCCGTGACAGGATTGAGAGCGGCGCTGCCCTTCACCTCGAGCGGATTCGCGAAGGCCTGACCGGCCGCCGCGCCAGCCACGAGCCGGGCGAACGAGACCGGGTAGCCGCCGACGTCGAGAATGCCCCCTCCCCCGAGGGCGTTGTTAAAGAGGCGTTTCTCCGGAGAGAACTGCGCGCGAAAGCTGAAGGTGGCCTGGATGACCTTCACCTCGCCGAGCACGCCGCTCTGGACGAGTTCGACGATCCGTCTGGTCTGCGGCGAGCAGCGGTACATGAAGGCTTCCATCAACAGCACCCCGTGAGCGCGGGCGGCCTCGGCCATGACCATGCCCTCGGCATGGTTGAGGCCGAGGGGCTTCTCGCAAAGAACGTGCTTGCCGGCCTCGGCAGCCCGGATCGCCCACGGGGCGTGATCCGGATGGGGGACGCCCAGATAGACGGCGTGCACGGCAGGGTCGGCCAGCAAGGCCTCGTAGCTCCCATGCGCGGTGACGCCACCGAACTCGTCCGCGAAGGCCTGCGCTGTCGCGACCGCACGGCTGCCCACGGCGACGAGACGACCGCGTTTCGCATGCGCCAGCCCGCGCGCGAACGTGCGGGCGATGGCCCCCGTGCCGAGAATTCCCCATGCCAGCGTGTCGCTCATCGTCAGGCGCGGCCCCAGCCTTTGAGTTGTTCGAAACAGAGCCGCACCGACTCAAGCGGCGCGTGGTTGTAGGCCTCCTGCTCCACGACGTACCACTCGGCGGCGGCCACAGAGTCGACGGCGGCGAACACCTCGGCGAAGTCGACGGGTCCAAGACCGAGTTCCTTCTCGTCCTTCAGGTGAACCAGCGGACAACGTGCGCCGAAATCGCGCAGGATCTTCGCCGGCGACTGTCCGCCTTTTTGCACCCAATAGACATCGACCTCGGCGGCCAGATCGCGCGGCGCGGCGGCGGAGAGCATCCAGTCGAACACCGTGCGGCCATCGATGACGTTCAACTCGGCGGCATGGTTGTGAAAACCAAACTGGATGCCGACCGAACGGAACGTCGCGCCGATCTCGCCGAGGCGCTCCCCGATCCGCTGGCACGACGACGCCGAGGCGAACTGGGCGGCGGACCACGACGGGCAGACGACGTGGCGGGTGCCGAAGAGCAGCGCATCGTTCACGACAGCGTTGAGGTCGGCGGTCAACTGGCCGATGCCCACGTGCATGCCCGCGACCCGGAGACCGGTGGCGTCGAGGGCGGCCTTCACCCCCTTGGCGTCGAGGTTGCCATAGCCGGCGAGTTCGACCCCCGCGTAACCGATCTTCGCGACGGCGGCGACGGTGGCGGCGAAATCTTTTTTCTGATCGTCGCGAAGCGACCAGAGCTGGAGGGCGACGGGAATCTTGTTCATGGATGTATCGACAAATCGGTTACTTGACGCGCACCTCGCGGCCGGTCTTCGCCGAGAGGTAGATGGCATCGAGGATCTTTTGCACGGCCAGTGACTCGGACGGCTTGACGAACGGTTCCGCCTTGCCGAGCAGACAGTCAATGAAGTGCACCATGCGGTTGGTGTTCACCGCAGGCGGGAGAAGGGCCACGAGTTCGTTGGCGTAGCCGTGCCTGCCCTGGCGAAACAAGCGCAGCGGCGGGAAAAGCAAACCGGCTTCGGTGCCAAACAATTGCGTGCCGTTGAAATCGGGATCGGCCTGATGGGCCGCCCACGACGCCTCGAGCAGAACAGTGCGGCCACTCTTCAGCTTGATCAACGCAACCGAAAGATCGTCGACATCGAAGGGGCGCGTCGGGTCGACCTCGCTCCTTCCCCAGGAACCGTCGCCCAGGCCACGGGGGCCGAACTTGGCGTACGTCTGGCCACTGACCGCCGCCGCGTCGAATTCACCCATCAGATACAGACAGCGATCGAGCGCATGCACGCCGATGTCGTAGGTGCAGCCGCCCCCCGCGAACTTCGTCTGGGTGAACCAGGAACCGATCCGAGGGATCCCGCTGCGACGCGTCCAGGCCGTCTTGGCATGATAGACGTCGCCGAGCACGCCATCCGTGACCAGCTTGCGGGCCGTCTGCACGTCGGGGCCAAACCGGTTGTTCTGCCCCACCATGAGCAGCACGCCACGCTTCCTGGCCTCGGCGACGAGCTTCCCGGCGTCGCGCGCGTTGGTCGCCATCGGCTTGTCGACCATGACGTGCTTGCCGGCGCGGAGGGCGGCGAGGGCGACCGGCGCGTGCAGATAGTTGGGCAGCGCGATCGAGATGACATGAATGTCGTCGCGCGCGAGCAGCACCTTGTAGTCGGTAACCAGCTCGGGCACGTTGAACTTGTCCGCAGCCTCGCGCCCCCGCTCGGGTGAGACCTCGGCAAGGGCAACGACCTTGGCGGCCGGATGCTGTTGAAAACTCGCGAGGTGGTCGAGGCCGATGGCCCCGGCACCGATCACGGCGACATTGAACGTTGAAGGTTTACGGGAGGATTTCATGCGCAAGGAAGCCGAAGACGCCATTTGGTGGCGCGCACTCCGTCGAGGATCCCTTTGGTCGAATCGTTGCACGCGCCACTACGGCGCCGCGCGACCATGACAGGGGTGAGAAGGACACGATCATGAAAAAACACAGGGATGCCCAAGGTCAGCAAGTGGTTTCGCACGCCCAAAGCGCACCTTTTGAGCTTTTGGGTAAAGTGGTCCGACTTTAACGGGTAAGATTTCCCCCGCCCGACCTTTGACGGGGGAAGTGAGGTTCAGAATTCGGCTACCACCGCCACTCGACGCCGGCGAAGGCGCCGAGGCCGGGCTGCGGGTAGCCGTGGACCGGCTCGTAGGCCTCGTCGAAGAGGTTCTCCACCCGGGCGCGGAGCGAAAGGCGGTCGTTCACGGCGTAGGCGGCGTAGACGCGCGCGACGGCGTAGTCCTCGCCGTCGATGCGCGCGAAGGTCGCCGCATGGATGTCCTCGCGCTGCGCCACCCAGGTGGCGCCGGCGCCGGCGCTGAAACCGCCGCCGAAGTCGTGCCACAGGTCAACGCTCGCACTGTGGCGCGGGCGGCGAAGCAACCGCACGCCCGTGCTCAGGTTCTCCGCCTCCAGCCAGGTGTAGGCCAGCCGGGCCTCGACGCCGCGCGGCAGGCGGGCCTGCGCCGCGACCTCGAGGCCGCAGGTGCGGGCCCGCTGGATATTCTCGACCGAGCGGAAATCCGGCGTGCTGGCGATGAGGTCGCGGAAGCGCGTATCGAACCACGTGATACCGATCGTCCCGCGGCGGTCGGCGAGATACCAGTCGACGCCCGCGTCCCAGCCACGCGCGCGCTCGGCGCGGAGGTCCGGGTTGCCTTGGTAGAAGGCGCTTTCTCCGTAGAGATCGAGGAAACTCGGAGCGCGGAAAGCCGTGCCGGTGCTTGCGCGCAGCTTGAGGCGGTCAGGCAGGGGCAGCCACGCGATCGTCGCACGGCCCGTGGTCGCGCGGCCGAAGGTGTCGTGGTCGTCGCTGCGCAGACCTGCCGTGAAATGCATCGTGTCCGTCGGGCTGAACTCATCCTGCGCGAAGAACGCGAGCAGCGACTGCCGGCGGTTGATGGCGCCGAAGCCGGTGTTGCGCGTGTGGTTCTCCTCGGCGGTGAGGCCGGCGGTGAACCGGTGGCGTTCGAGTCCGGTGAACGTGTTCTGCCAGTCGAGCACGCCGCGGCGATTCTTCACGAGCGTGACGGCGGTCGGCCGGTTGGGCCGCGGACTCTCGGAAACGAAGCGGCGGTCCTGTCCGCCAAGGACGAGCTTGGAGGTCCACGTTTCGGTGGGCCGGAACTCGGCGAACGTCGTGACGAGCGTGTTGGTCTCGCGCTCCTCATTGTCGGGATCGTTGGTGAAGCGCGACCCCGGGGAACCGTACACGCCATGGAAACTGCGCGCAGTGAAGCCGACATTGAGGCGGGCGTTGACGGTGCGGTCGAGGCGGAGGACGACGTTGCCGCTGTCGAAGGCGTTGTTCAGGCGGTCGTTGTCGGTGTGCCCGCCCTGGACGTTGAGCGCATAGCCCCACGCGCCGCGCTCGCCTTGGGCCGAGACGGCGCCCTGCACCGTACCGAATGCACCGGCCTCGAGGGCAACGCGACCGGTCGGGGCGCCGCGCCCGCGCCCGGCGCGCAGGGCGATCACACCGCCGACGGCCTCGCCGCCGTAAAGCGTGCTCTGCGGACCATGGGACACCTCCAGGCTGTCGCAGGCGGCCACGCACGCGCCGCCGAGGAAGAGCTCGTAGTTGGTGTTGGGATCGTTGAGCCGGATGCCGTCGACGAGGAAGAGCGTCTGGTTGGAGTTGGCGCCGCGCAGGAAGAGCGCGGTCGAGGCGCCCGGCGCGCCCGAGGGGAACACGGGCGCGCCGGGAATGCCGCCGAGGGCCCCCGCGAGCGAGCTGATCTGGCGCCGCGCGAGGTCGGCGGCCGTGATCGTGTCGACGACGGAGCCAAGCGCCCCGGGCGCGACGGGCGTGCGCGTGGCGGTGAGGACGTAGGTGTCGAGCGTTTCCACGGGCGCTTGGGCGCGCGCGGAGAGGAGCGTCGCCGCGAACGCGGCGGACGCGAGAAGAGTACGTCCCGAAAGACGGAACGAGGACAGTGTCTGCATGGGTGTCTTGCTTGAGCGATGACGGGCAAGAGCAGACACACCGCCGGCGGACCGGAGGCAGGACCACTCTCACGCTTCATGAGTGCGATGAAGTTTTCGCGAACGTCGAGCACCCCGCCACCTGGCGAGACCCAACGGACGCGTGAGCACCCCAGGACGGATATTCGGACTCCGCATTTTTTTGCGCGGCGCAAAAAAATCAGTCTGGCGGCTTCGTGGGCCTTCGGTCGGCGGCCGGGAGGGTCGCTGGCGAAGAGACACTTGAAGTCGGTCGATTGATTTTGCTGCCTGTGCCGTCGAAAACCGCAACCCCACACCCGGATCCGTTTTGATCGGCGGCACAGGACACCGCGTTTTTAGGATTTGGATGGTTAGGATTCAGGATTTCGCACACCCGCGCGCTGGACCTCGCCCCTCGCCTTCACCCGCGACCGAAGTCGCAGATTGGCTTTGCCCGTGCGTTCGCCGCACGGTGGGGGTCTGGAATTGATGCGATACCGCAGCGCAACTGTAGCCGGTTCTCACGGCTTTCCCCTTTACCTTGGATGGATGAAAGAACGGCGAACCCTCCGATCCAGTCCTGCAACCGGGCGATTGGCAATGGCGCTTCCGTCCTTGGTTGGGACGTCGGCCTCATTGATCGTCACCGGGATGCGAGCACCCGATCGAAGCGATGAAATATCACGCATCAACATATCCGAATGTAAAGATATGTTTCTTGCCAACGGGTAATTCTGCTCTCACGGTCTTCGCTCCGTCCATGTCCACACCGCCCGTCGAGTCCCCTTCCTTTGCCGCCCTTCGCCGCCTGTTTGCCCAGCGCATCGCGGTGCTCGACGGTGCCATGGGCTCGATGGTGCAGACCTACAACCTGACGGAACAGGATTTTCGCGGGCAGCGCTTTGCGGATTTCCCCCACGACCTGAAAGGCAACAACGACCTGCTCTGCCTGACCAAACCAGAGATCGTCGAAGAGATTCACCGCCAGTACTTCGAGGCGGGCGCCGACATCGTCGAAACCAACACCTTCAGCACGACCAGCATTGGCCAGGCGGACTATCATCTCGAGTCGATCGTGACCGAGTTGAACCATGCCGCCGTAACCTGCGCCCGGCGCGCCGCCCTCGCCGCGGAGGCTGCCCACCCTGGGCGGACGTGTTTCGTCGCAGGCGCCATCGGTCCGCTCAACCGCACGCTCTCCATGTCGCCCGACGTGAACCGCCCCGACTATCGCGCCGTGACCTGGGCCCACGTCGTCGATGCCTACACGGAACAGATCCGCGCCCTCATCGGGGCCGGGGTGGACGCGCTGCTGGTCGAGACGATCTTCGACACGCTCAACGCCAAAGCGGCGCTGTTTGCGCTCGAAGGCGTGTTCGAAGAAACCGGCGTGCGTTTGCCCGTGATGATTTCGGTCACGATCACCGACGCTTCCGGTCGTACCCTTTCAGGTCAGACCACGGAAGCGTTCTACAATAGCATCCATCACGCGAAGCCCTTCAGCGTTGGCATCAACTGCGCCCTCGGCGGTCGCGCCATGCGTCCGTACATCGAGGAGCTCGCCCGCATCGCCGACTGCTACGTCACCTGTTATCCCAACGCCGGTTTGCCCAATGCCTTCGGCGGCTACGACGAAACGCCCGCCGACATGGCGGTTGTGCTCGGCGAGTTCGCCCGCGACGGTCTCGTCAATCTTGTCGGCGGCTGCTGCGGCAGCACTCCCCCGCACATCAAGGCGATTGCCGATGCGGTCAAAGGGGTGACACCACGCGCCCCCGCCTCTCCCGCGCCCGCGCTCCGACTCAGCGGCTTGGAACCGCTCAACGCCGCCTGAGGCCGCGGCAGCGTTCCCTATCCTCATTCGACATGCGTCCTTCGTCGTTCGTCATCTAAGCGATGCAAAACAGCGCGTCCTCTTTCCTCGTCGTTGGCGAGCGCACCAACATCACCGGTTCGCCGAAGTTCGCCAAATCGCTCAAGGCGGGCGACTGGGACGCGTGCCTCGCGATCGCAAAGCAACAGGTCGAGAACGGCGCCAACATCATCGATATCAACGTCGACGAGGCGCTGATCGAGGGCGAGCCGACGATGGTCAAGTTCCTGAACTTGATCGCCGCCGAGCCCGATATTGCCCGCGTGCCAATCATGGTGGACTCGTCCAAATGGACCGTGCTCGAGGCCGGCCTGCAGTGCCTGCAAGGCAAGGGCATCGTCAACTCCATCTCCCTCAAGGATGGCGAAGCGGAGTTTCTGCGTCGCGCCGGACTCATTCGCCGCTACGGTGCCGCCGCAGTCGTCATGGCCTTCGACGAACAAGGCCAGGCGGCCACCCGCGACGAGAAGGTCCGCATCTGCACCCGCGCCTACCATCTGCTCGTCGGCGCGGGCTTCCCGCCCGAGGACATCATCTTCGACCCGAACATCCTCACGGTCGCCACCGGCATCGACGAACATAACAATTACGCGGTCGATTTCATCGAGGCCACCCGTCTGATCAAGGAGACGCTGCCGCACGCGAAAGTGTCCGGCGGACTCTCCAACATTTCGTTCAGCTTCCGCGGCAACAATCCCGTGCGAGAGGCGATGCATACCGTGTTCCTCTACCATGCGATTCGCGCGGGCATGGACATGGCGATCGTCAACGCCGGCATGCTCGGCACGTACGACGAGATCGATCCGGTTTTGCGCGAACGGGTCGAGGATGTCCTGCTGAATCGTCATCCCGAGGCCACGGAGAAACTCATCGTCAAAGCGGACGCCATCAAAGCCGAACTCGATGCGGCCAAAGCCGGCGGCGCGGTGGCAGAAAAGGCGCCCGTGGATGCCTGGCGCAATGAACCCGCCGAAGAGCGCCTCAAGCACGCGTTGATCAAAGGCATCGACGCCTACGTCGAACAGGACACCGAGGAGGTGCGCCAGAATTCCGCCAGGTATCCGCGCCCGCTCGACATCATCGAAGGCCCGCTGATGGACGGCATGCGGGTGGTCGGTGATCTTTTCGGCGCCGGCAAGATGTTCCTCCCTCAGGTGGTGAAAAGCGCGCGCGTGATGAAGCGCGCCGTCGCCTATCTTTTTCCCTTCATGGAGGAAGAAAAGAAGCGAGCCCGCCGCGTGCGCGAGCTGCGCCATCACGCCGCAAAGCTCTTCGCCGAGCACCCCGCCGGGCCGATCGTCCTCACCGACGAGTTCTCCTACGTGCCTTACGCCGACCTTTCCGCCGAGGAACGCGCCATCGAGCACACGTTCGCCGCCGAGCTCGCCACCGACCTCCCTGCCGCCGCGCGCAACTACGAGGCGCGTTTCCGCAACATTCTTGACCGCAACCACGCTCAGGAACTGAGCCCCGACTACGCCGCCGACGGCCGCGCGAGCCGCACGCGCTGGAGCATTGCCACCCTCGCCCCAGCCGGAGGCTTCATCGACTGGCTCTTCCAAAAGAAAATCGGCGAGCTCCCTTCCGAGAGCCTCATCGCCTTCAACGCTGGCGGCCAAGGCAGCGGTAAGACGACCGCCACCTTGGAGCTGGAAGTCGAACGGCAGGCCGAACTGATCATGGACGGAACCCTGCAGGAACAGGACCGCAGCCGGGATCAAATCATCGCTGCCCTGCTCGCAGGACATACCGTCCAGATTCGATTTGTCTACTGCCCGTGGGAGCAAGCCGTGGTCAACATCCTGCGTCGTGCGCTCGAAGGCAGCGGTCGCGTGGTTCCGCTCAAACGCGCAGCCCATGGTCATTTTCAGTCCGCCCGCAGCGTTCTCGACATCAATGAAACCCTGCCCGACGGACTCGAGATACGGGTAATAGACAATACCGTCTTCGAAGAGGCGGCTGAACGCGACCTGCAATGGCTGCGCGAACGTCTCTATCCCGAAACGGACAAACTAGTTGTCTCCGGACAGAGGATGGCGGAGAATTTCATTCATGAAAACCAAGGTGAACCTGACGCCTCAGCAATTGGCCGAGTTTTCTTCTCGGCGGGCGCGCAACCAGTCTCGCCACGACGCCTTGGCGGCAGCGACGGTGAAGGCGCTACGGACGGCGGGTCAGGAGCGGCTGCGCAAGGAATCTCAGCCCGACTCTCGGACGCCGAAAGTTCCGGCGCACGCCAGGTAGCCGACTTCGCCGAACCCGACGCCGACCGCCCCAGGCGCTTCCTCATCGCGACCGTCAAGGGCGACGTTCACGACATCGGCAAGAACATCGTCGGCGTCGTGCTGGCCTGCAACAACTACGAGGTCGTCGACCTCGGCGTCATGGTGCCGTGCGACAAAATTCTGGCCAAGGCCCGCGAGATCGGCGCCGACGTGATCGGGCTCTCCGGGCTCATCACGCCCTCGCTCGACGAAATGGTGCACGTTGCCCGCGAAATGAAACGCGAAGGCTTCACGGTGCCGCTGCTCATCGGAGGCGCCACCACCAGCCCCGCCCATACCGCGGTCAAGGTCGCCCCGGAGTACGCGCACGGGGTCGTGCACGTGCTCGATGCCTCGCGCGTCGTCAACGTTGTCAGCGCCCTGTTGTCGCCGGAGCAAAAGCCCGCCTTCATGGCCGACGTGACGGCCAAGCAGGAACGCCAGCGGGAAGACTTCCACGCGCGCCGCGCGCGCAAACCCCTGCTCCCGCTGGGCCAGGCCCGCGCCCGCGCCCCAAAATTCGACTGGTCATCGGCGGGCATTCCGCGCCCGGAGTTTCTCGGCGCGCGCGTTTTCGACGACGTGCCGCTTGACGAGATCGTACCGTTCATTGACTGGGGTCCTTTCTTCAGCGCGTGGGAACTGCACGGCCGGTATCCACAAATCCTCGACGACGAGATCGTCGGCACCGAGGCGAAAAAACTCTTCGCGGACGCGCAGGGCCTGCTCCAGCGTATCGTCGCGGAAAAGCGCTACACCGCGAAGGCCATCATTGGCTTCTGGCCCTGCAACGCGGTGGGCGACGACATCGAAATCTACGAGGACGAGCAACGCAGCCGGGTGCTCACGCGGTTCCACCAGCTGCGCCAGCAGCTCGAGAAGCCCGCGGACCAGTTTAACCACTGTCTCGCCGACTACCTCGCACCCAAGGACAGCGGTCGCATCGACTACTGCGGCGGCTTCGCCGTCACGGCCGGCCACGGCGTCGAGGACCTCGCGGCGGAGTTCAAGGCAAAGCACGATGACTACAACGCGATCATGGCCCAGGCCCTTGGCGACCGGCTCGCCGAGGCCATGGCGGAGATGTTCCACAAACGCGCCCGCGAGGCTTGCGGCTTCGGAAAGACGGAAAATCTGAGCTACGAGGAGCTGATCCGTGAAAAGTACCGCGGGGTTCGTCCGGCACCCGGGTATCCGGCGTGCCCCGACCACACCGAGAAACCGATCCTCTTCGATCTCCTGGGCGTGACCCCCGCCACCGGCATCAAGCTCACCGAAAGTTGCGCGATGTATCCGGCGAGTTCCGTCAGCGGCTGGTACTTCAATCATCCGGAGGCAAAGTACTTCGGCGTCGGCAAGGTTGGCAAAGATCAGGTCGCCGACTACGCCGCTCGAAAAGGCCAGACGGTCGCCGAGTGCGAACGCTGGCTGGGGCCGTATCTCGACTACAATCCGTAGCACGAAGCTGCGGAACGATACTACTGCCGCAGAGCGCAACCCGCGCGCCCTGCCCTCCCGGGGGTTGCGCCCTCACTGGCACCTCGCCACGCTGGAAAAACCATGCCGTCCCGTCGTCCCCGCCCTTCGCGTCCAAATCGCAGGGGAAGGCGCGCCTCCGTGTGGCTGATCATAGGCGTGATTCTTTTCGCGATCGGTTTCGTTTGGTCCCGACTCACCCCGCGGCCCGCCGCGTCGCCCCCGAGACAGAACATTGAACCGCCCATGGAATCGGCGGGTGTCACTGTGGCGCCCTCCCCCCGGCCTGCCGCGTCGCCCCCAAGGGTAGCCTTCACTCCGCCACCACCCCCGCCCGAGCCCGAGGCTGCGTTTCCCCGGCCCGTGAGCACGTGGCTCGAAGCGCAAATCGAACTCGCGCGACGCCTCTTTTCGAGCGGCCCCATCGACGGAATCGCCGGCGCGCAAACGGGCGCGGCCCTGCGCGCGTTTCAGGAGAGCGAAGGCCTGCCGGTCACCGGCCAGCTCGACGCTCCCACGCGCGCCGTGCTCCACCTGCCAGCCCCCGTGCACATCGCGTACGTCGTCACGCCGGACGATCTGGCCAGCCTGCAGCCGCTCAGCCCCACGTGGTTGGGCAGATCCGGGCAATCGGCTCTCGCCCACGAAACGATCCTCGAGCGTGTCGCGGAGCGCGCTCACGCCCATCCCCATTACCTCCGTCAGCTCAACCCGGAGGTCGATTGGGAAAACGTTGCCCCCGGCACCTCCTTGCGCGTGCCCGCCGTCGAACGCGCCAAGCCGCAGGTCTTCGCGGCCCACGTGCATATCCGCCTCGCCGATCGTGTGCTGCAGGTGCGCGATGCCACGGGCCAGTTGATCGCCCACTTTCCCGTCAGCATCGCCAGCAATGTCGACAAGCGTCCCATCGGCGAACTTCGCGTGACGGTCGTCGTGCCTGATCCCAACTACACGTTCAATCCCGAGGTGTTTCCGGAATCGGCCGAAGGGCGCGACTTGGGAAGAAAACTCATTATTCCGCCGGGCCCCAACAACCCCGTGGGCCTTGCCTGGATCGGACTCAATCGGTCCGGTTATGGCATCCACGGCACGCCCCAGCCGGAGCAGGTGGGACGCACAGAGTCGCACGGTTGCTTCCGCCTCGCCAATTGGGACGCACGCACCCTCCTCGACCTGGCCTGGGTCGGCCTGCCTGTATTCGTCGACCCGTGACAGCGCCCGGAAATCCACCCTGCGATTGATGGGCAACGGGATGCGGATTTGGCACGCACAAACGTCGTCAATCAAACGCCTCTTCACAGATTTTTTGCAGAACTCGGGATGGAAATTCGGGTCTGCGGAGCCTACTGTTCACGCTGCTCGGCTGAACTGCCATGAACGAAATTGCCATCACCTCCACGCCTTTCGCCACCACTCCCCTCCGCATCCTCTATGCGGACGACGTGCTGGAGCTGCGTGATGTCGTCCGTCTGTCGCTCGCCCGACTTGGCCATCAGGTTGTGTGTGCGCCGGATGGCAGTCAGGCCCTGGCCTCGGTGACGCCAAATCCCCAGGCCTTCGATCTCATCATCACCGATCACCACATGCCGGTGATGAACGGCCTGGATTTCGTCAAAGCGCTGCGCACGACGTCTTACGCGGGACGCCTGATCATCTTCTGCTCGGAGCTCGACCCCAAGGTGGCCACCACCTACGAAGAGCTCGGTGCGGATCGGTTGCTCTACAAGCCCGTCCTTCCATCAATGTTGCGGAAGATCATCGCGGAACTCTTCCGCGACCCGGCCGATCGTCGTTAATTCGCCAACGCCGCCTACGGAAGGGCTGTGGTCAGTCTCGGCCGGCTGGATTCGTCCTGCCGGCCTTTGATTTGTAAAGGGAGCAATTTGACCCACTTGGGAACTGTGGAGATACAGATCGGTCTATTCCTTCGTTAGCTCATTCCCAGGTTTGTCTTCACGTGCCGCCAAGCTCCGGTTCCCGGGCTTCCGATCCAAGCCCGTCTCAGGCGTACCTTTGCCTTTCTCGCCGCAGCCCTCGGTGACGTTTCACCACCCTCCCGTCGCCCCCCGAGCGAGACTCGGGCTCAACTCAAAACCAAGATATCTTATGCTCAGTTGGTCTCTTCTTTTCCTGATCGTGGCCATCATTGCCGGCGTGCTCGGATTTACGGGTATTGCAGGAGCTGCGGCCGGAATCGCTAAAATATTCTTCTTCGTCTTTCTAATTCTCCTGATCGTCTCCGCGATCATGGGCGCACTGCGCGGAAAACCGCCGGTCTAACCGTTTGGCCCGCAAATGCATCCCTTCGAATTTTTCAGCTCATCACAACCTCGTTTCACTATGAAAACCCAACAACGCTCCCGCTCCCTCCTTACGTCCGGTCTTATGCTCGCCGCCGCCCTCGCGCTGGCCGCGTGCTCGGATCGCGACCGCTCCAACGTCCGCACCGATACCGCCAATACCGTCGACAGAGCCCAGTCCAGCATGTCGGCGGCTTGGAACGACGTGAAGGGCTACACCTACGAAAAGAAGGATGACTTCGTTGCCAACACCCGCGCGATGACATCCAAGATGGACGCAGAAATCAGCGAACTTCAGGCCAAGTACGCCGGCGCCAAAGCCGACGCCAGCCGCAGCGCAGCCATGGATGAGCTGAAGAGCGCCCGCTCCAACTTCAACGACAAGATGTCAGCCTTGGGTCGTGCCACCGCCGACACATGGAATCAAGCCAAGCAAGAGTCGATTGCCGCTTGGGATCGCGTTGAAGCCGCGTACCGCAAGGCCCGCGCCGACTAAGCTCTCGATCAAAGCACGTTGCGTTGAGCAAGGTTACGGCGGACCGTCAAAAGTCCGCCGTACTGCTCACGCCCCGACCGGGTGCCAGGTGGTTTTGAATTCCACGAGGTCCCGGATCACATAGAGGCTCTGCGCCGCATCAGAGAACCAATCCAGGGGTTCCTCTGCGGCGCGGAGCCTCACGCGTTTCACACTCTCGGCCGCGCCCGTCTCCAGGACCTTACGCTCGCCTGCTGAAGCCACGCCGCTCACGGCGCGAAGGTGCTCGTGGGTCGCAAACGTCGGTACGAGCTCTTGGCGAAAGCCGGTGAGCAGGTTGACCACGCCGCCAGGAAGGTCGCTCGTCGCGAGCATCTCGCCCAGAATGATCGCCGGGTACGGTTGTTTCTCCGAGGAAAGCGCAACCACGGTGTTGCCGCAGGCGATGGCCGGCGCGAACAACGAAACCAACGCAAGCAACGGCGCCTGGTCGGGCGCGAGGATCCCGACGACGCCCATTGGCTCGGTCACCGTGAAATTGAAATAAGGCGCCGCCACCGGGTTCACCGCGCCGAGAACCTGTTCATACTTATCGGTCCAACCCGCATAGTAGATCAGGCGGTCGACGGACGCCGCAACTTCGCGCGCCGCCGTCTTGGCCGGACCTCCGATCGTTATCGCCGCCACAAGCTCGGCGGTGCGGGCTTCGATCATCTCGGCCAGACGATAAAGAATCTGCCCGCGATTGTACGCGGTGCGCTTGGCCCAGCCCGGTCCGGCCTTCGCGGCGGCCTCGACAGCGTTGCGCAGGTCCTTGCGCGTGCACTGCGGGATGTGCCCGATCAATTCGCCTGCGGCATCCTTGAGCGGAAACGTGCGACCGCTCTCCGAGCGGATAAAGGCTCCGCCAACGTAGGCCTTGGGCGTCTTGGTGATGGGTAGACGGGACATGAGTTTTTTAACCACGAATGGACACTAATTTACACAAATGATTCAGCGCACGATCCGCTCCCATTCAAGTTTCGGTCTCTTGAAATTGATGACGAGTCCCACTCGGAATTGAGTGATGCGGAGGTAATTGAGCATCTGTCCACGTTCGTGATCGGTGATCCGATCGATGACTTTGGCGTCAACAACCACCGCATTCCCCACGATGAGATCAGGAATGAACTCCCCCACAAGCACTCCTTTGTAGGTAACCGGATAACGAGGCTGCTGGCTGAACGTCACGCCATGTCTGCCGCACTCCACCACAAGCGCGTTTTCATAAGGTTTCTCATGAATTCCATGCCCGATTTCTCGCAACACCTCGAATGCGTACCCTACAATTCGGTAAACCAAATCCTTGTGTAAGAGCGGCTCGGATTCGTGTGAATTAGTGTCCATTCGTGGTTAAACCCTCAGCCTTGCTTCACGTAGTCGGCGAGGCCCTGCTTGCCGCCTTCGCGGCCGAAACCACTTTCCTTGTAGCCGCCAAACGGCGAGGCCGGGTCGAACTTGTTGAAGGTATTGGCCCAGACCACCCCGGCCTTCAGTTCGGTACTCATTTTAAGGATACGTGAGCCCTTGTCCGTCCACACGCCGGCGCTGAGGCCATACGCGGTGTTGTTGGCCTTCTCGATGGCCTCGTCGACCGTGCGGAAGGTGAGGATCGACAGCACGGGCCCGAAAATCTCCTCGCGCGCCACGCGGTGGCTCTGCTGCACGCCGCTGAAAAGCGTCGGACGGAAGTACCAGCCCTTGTTGGGAAGCTTGCACGTGGACTGATGCAGCTCCGCGCCCTCTTCCACCCCGATTTCCACCAACTCGCGAATCCTGTCGAGCTGGGCCTTCGAGTTGATCGCGCCGACGTCGGTGTTCTTGTCCATCGGATCGCCGACCCGCAGCACCTGCATGCGGCGCTTGAGCTTCGCCAGCACCTGCGCGGCGACGCCTTCCTGCACGAGCAGGCGCGAGCCGGCGCAGCACACGTGGCCCTGGTTGAAGAAGATGCCATTGACGATGCCCTCAACCGCCTGGTCCAGCGGCGCGTCGGCGAAGACAATGTTGGCCGCCTTGCCGCCGAGCTCCATGGTCATCTTCTTCCCGCTGCCGGCAAGCGAACGCATGATGAGCTTGCCCACCTCCGTCGAGCCGGTGAAGGCGACTTTGGCCGCAAGCGGATGAGCCATCACGGCTGCGCCGGTTTCACCCGCTCCAGTGACGAAATTCACCACGCCCGGAGGCAGGCCGGCTTCCTGGATGATCTCGGCAAACTTAAGCGCGGTAATCGAGGTCGTCTCCGCCGGCTTGAGCACGACGGTGTTTCCCGCCGCGAGGGCCGGCGCGAGCTTCCAGGCGAGCATGAGCAGCGGGAAGTTCCAGGGGATGACCTGGCCGACGACACCATGCGGGGCGACCTGTGCACCCGGGAAGGCATAGGCGAGTTTGTCCGCCCAGCCCGCGTGATAAAAAAAGTGTGCCGCGGCCATCGGCACGTCGAAGTCGCGCGACTCCTTGATGGGCTTGCCGCCGTCGAGCGTCTCCGCGACGGCAAACTCGCGTGCTCGGTCCTGAAGGAGCCGGGCGAGGCGAAAAAGGTATTTGCCGCGCTCGGCCCCGGGCAGCTTCGACCATGCGGGGAAGGCACGGGCCGCTGCCTGGTAGGCGGCATCGACGTCGGCGACGGAGGCGAGGGCGATTTCGGCGAGTTTCTTTTCGTTGCCGGGATTGATGGAGTCGAAGACTTCCCCGCCCTTCGGGGCGACGAAGCGGCCGTCGATGAAAAGGTCGTAGCGCGCTTTGAGCTTCGGGTCAGCCGTCTCAGGCGCGAGATCGAACTCCCAGAGGTCGCCGAAGATCAGTTCGGGCGTCGGGCGGCCGGTGCGTTTTTCGGTTTTCAAAGCGGGCATGGGCGGGGGTCTCAATAGCTCTCAGTCGATTCGCTGAAGGTGTACGGCGCCTGATAGGCGCCGGTGCGCTCCTTCTCCCATTGGCGGAGCAGGTCGTTGAGCAGCGACGAGGCGCCGAAGCGGTAGCGTTCGTTCGTCAGCCACGCGTCGCCCAGCGTCTCCTTGATCGCGACGAGGAAGGTAAGCGCCTGTCTGGCGGTGCGAATGCCGCCAGCGGGCTTCATGCCGATGGCCACGCCCGTATCCAGATAATAATCACGGATGGCCTCGATCATGACCTGGTTGTTGCCGAGGGTCGCGTTCGCGCCGGTCTTGCCCGTGCTGGTCTTGATGAAGTCGCCCTCGCGGATGACGCGCATGGCGAGGAAGGACGCCGCGCGGATGTTGTCGTAGGTCTCGAGTTCACTCGTCTCGAAGATGACTTTGAGCGCAGCGTCGCCACAGGCCTCGACCACGGCGGCGATCTCGTCCTGGACACGTCCGAACTCGCCGGCGAGGAAGGCGCCGCGGTTGATCACCATGTCGATCTCGTCGGCCCCCTCGGCCACCGCCGCCTTCACCTCGGCGAGCCGCGTGCGCAACGGCGCCTGGCCGGACGGGAAGGCGGTGGCAACGGACGCAATCTTCACGGGCGTGTCGGCGCCCAGCGCGCGTCGCGCGTGGCGGACCATCGACGGGTAGACGCAGACTGCCGCCACCGGTGGAACGGAAGGATCGTCGTGCGGATGTTCGGCCTTCACACACAGCGCCGCCACCTTGCCCGGGGTGTCTTTTCCCTCGAGCGTGGTCAGGTCAACCATTGTGATGGCGGTGCGCAGACCCCAGACTTTGGCCGCCTTTTTGATCGAGCGCGTGGCGTACTTGGCGACACGCTCTTCAACGCCGACGGCGTCGACCGTACCGATTTCGTCAAAGAGGCGGCGGAAGGCCGCGGGAGCCGGGCTGGGCATGGTGCGCGCAATCTGCGCTCACGCGTTCCATTTCGCCAACGAAAAAGGACGCACGACCGCAAACGCGCGACTCAGTCGGCCCGTAGACGGTCGGGGCTGCCTTGAAGGTGATGTAGAAGGGTGTTTGCGCACAGCCGCGAAAAGTCCGGGTCATTGATGGCGAAGTCGGTCTCGATCACCGGCACCCCTGGGCCCAGTTGACGTCGCAGCGCGGAGAACAAGGCCTCGTCGGCGACCGGATCGTGGAACGGCTGCCCGGGCTCCCCCACCGCGCTCAGCCCACGCCTCGGCAGAACGACCGTGACGGGAGCGGTGTAGCGGTTGATCTTCTCTGCAAGGATCCGGCCGAGCTCGCGGTTCTCCGCCGGTGAGGTGCGCATCAGCGTTACTTGTGGGTTGTGCTGATAGAAGAGGCGTCCCTCGAACTTCGACGGCACGGTGCCGCGTTCGCCGAAGTTCACCATGTCGAGGCAGCCGGGAACGACGATGGCGGGAATCTTCGCCTTCGCGACGGCATCGAGACGCTCGGGTCCGGCGGTGAGCACCCCGCCGGCCAGCTCGTCGGCCCACTCGGTCGTCGTGATGTCGAGCACGCCCGCGACCATGCCACTGGCGATGAGCGACTCCATCGTGCGCCCGCCGGTGCCCGTTGCGGCGAACACGAGTACTTCGTAGCCAGCCTCCTCGAGCACGCGTTTGGCCTCGGTCACGCAGGCCGTCGTGTTGCCGAACATACTCGCCACAATGAGCGGTTTTTCGCGGTCCGTGCCACCCGGAGTCGTGCGGCGGACCTCGGCCGCGGAGACCATGCCGCAGATCGCACCGGCGGCGTTGTCGTAGAGGAGGCGTGAGAGGCGGTTGAGTCCGGAAACGTCGACGATGGCGGGCATCATGACAATGTCGGTGGTCCCGATGTACGGCGCCGTCTGGCCGCTCGCCAAGGTCGAGACCATCAGCTTGGGAAAGCCGATCGGCAGGGCGCGCATCGCCGCAGTTGCAATGGCGGTGACCCCGCCGCCGCCGAGGGAGACGATGCCCTCGATGCGGCCTTCCGACGCGAGGCGCGCGACGAGTCTGGCTGCGGCGCGGCCCATGAAGGCGACGCACTCACCGCGGTCGCGGCGGGCGAGCAGGGCCGCGTGATCGGGTTCGCCCGCGGCTTGGGCGACGACCTCCGCCGCGAGGTCGGGAATGATCGTCGGCGGGGCCAGCGTGCCCACGTCGATCAGCAGCGTCTCGCAACCGTGGCGGCGCACCGCAGCCGCCACGAAGGCGTGCTCGGCACCCTTCGTATCGAATGTTCCTAGGATCGCGATCATAGGCATGGTGGAAACAGGTGGGCCGGCAGGTCCCTCTGCCGGCTTCGGGCGGATACGGCGGAAGTGTGCCGATGTGCGCGCAGCGGGAAGGCCGAATTTGCCGTCCGGATTCGGAGCGGGCAGAGGGACCTGCCCGCCCACCGCGGGTGCAGAATCGGGAACCGAATCATTTGCCGGCGGCCCAGGTGACCGCGTTGACGAGCAGGGTCCTGAAGGCCGGATGGTCGTGCGTGCGCTCGTCGTGTCCGATGGTCAGGCCGACGATGCGGGCGTTCGGGTGCGCGGTGACCCAGACGACCGGGTGCGGTGCCTTGTATTTGACCGATGGTGACGACTCCGCGAGCACCGTGATGCCCGCCGTGCCGGGCGGGATCTTGTCCGGCTCCGCGTTCACGTAGTACAGCTCATCCTCAACCGTGAAGGTCGCCGGCACGCCGCGCAGCAGGGGATGCTCCGGCTTCAGTGCGTTGACAGAGTACGGGGCGATCCGGTCATGGCCACGGGCGCCCCCTCCGACGATCTGCGCGTTGAGTTCGGGCCAGTCCGCGTAGCCATACCAGGTGCCGGGGTGATGCATGACAATTCCCTTGCCCGCGGCGGCGGACGCCATGAGTGCCTTTCGGTACGCGGGCGTGTCGAAGAACTTCCGGTTCACACTGATGACGGCGACATCGGCGTGAGGCAGCGCCTCGGTGGCCTGATCGCGGTCCTCGGTGTAGTTCACGCTAAAACCCGCGGCGAGCAGCGTGATTCGATCGGTGCCGCCAAAGAACTCGCCGAACTTGTGCGAACTGCCTCCGCCGATGAGAAGCACGCGCGTCTTGCCTGCTTCCCAGATGATGGGCGTCGGCTCCGGCAGGGGAAAATCTCCGCGACCGCCCGCCTTGGGCGTGAGGTCGGCGGCCTTCGGTTCGCCCGTCGCGGGCGCGCCCACCGGCGGCGCAGGCACGGTTGGGGCCGCGGCGGAGGCCTGGGCAACGAGGTAGGCGATGATATCGCGCAGACCTTCGCCGCCCAACCCCTCGTAACCCTCGGGCATGAGGGAGCGGCGCGTATTTTCGCGGCGCGCAAGGTCGGTGAGCTTGATCTCCGTGTCGCCCGCCTGATTGCGAATCGTGAGACTCTGGGCGTTTTCATTCACGATCACGCCTGCGGCGACGTCGCCGCCTAGGGTTGTGAGATTCCACTGCCAGTAATTCGGCTCCACCTGGCGGTTGGGATCGAGGATGTGCGTGAGCAGGTCGGACGGGGCATGACTGCCGATGCCCGCAAGCGGCGGCCCCACGTCGCGAAGACCGACGTCGCCGAGCTTGTGACACAACGCGCAGGCACCGGCAAACAACGTGCGACCCGCGGCCACGTTGCCCGGCCTCGAAACCTCCGGCAGCAGCGACGCGATGAGCGCGTCCTTTTCCGGCGTGGGCGGATTCACCTTGGCCAAGGCGACCGCAGCGGCGGACGCGACCCGCGGGGTGGGATGATTGCGAAGGCGGGCCAGGTCGCCCGGGCCGAAGGCAGCGGGGCTGAGGCGGTTGTCCGTGACGGCAGCGATCAGCACGAGCGCGGACGCCGGGTTCTTGAGCAGCTGATCGAACACGAGCTTTGATTTCGTCTCGGTAAACGCAGCGACGAGCAGCTCCGCGGACTCCTCGACGGGCACGGTGGCAACCGTTTCCAGCCAACGCATCCGCTCCCTTTCGGGGGTCGCCGGCGCCCGGAGCAGAGCGCCGACACCCGCAAGCGTCGAGGCCCGATGCTCCGGCAGCGAGAGCAGCGATCGCGCGGCGTCAGCACGGCGTTCCAGCGGCGCGCCGGTGTTGGCAAAATCCGTGCGCAGCCGGCCGACCGCCGCGGTCATGGCTTCGGCAAGCGTGGCCGAGGGCTTTGCCTTGCCCGCAAGGAGAAGGGCCGGGGCCACCGTTTGCGGCGCATCGATCAATTGGCGCAAGGCCGCCTGAGTGGGCGCGTCCAGCTCCGGGGCTGCTTCTTTTCCGTCCACGAGCGCCTTCAGAAAACTCGCCGTAATCGCACTGGGCGCCGTTGCAGCTTGTCGGATCAGCGCGCCGATTTGCGCCGTTGCCACCGCCGGGGTGAGCGCGGTCACGAAGGGTGCGAGCTCAGGCTGCAAAGGGAGCTTCAACGCATCGGCCACAAAGTCGGTGGCGTGAGGCATCGCTCCGGCAATGAGCGCGGAACGCGTCCAGTCGTCGCCCGCAGTCGCGTATGTCGAAAGGACGACGGTACGCTGTCCAGCGGAGTTCGCTGCGCGCGCCGTGTCGTAGCTCGCAAGCGCCCGACTGCCGAGCGGACGTGAGTAGGCGGCGAGTTCCGGGGCCGTCGGGAAGTTCTCCTGCGCCAGGCGCAACGCGGTTTTCTTCACGTGGGCGTTGGGACTTGTCTCAATCGTGCGCAGCAGGCCGGCGAGGTCCGTGCGATCGAGCGCCATCGCGGGCAGGACGGTCGCCTCCTTGTGCTGCACCCGCCAGATTCGCGCGAAGTGGTGGTCGCGGTCCGGACGCACGGCCGCGTTGGCCGGCCCATGCTGCGGCCCGCGGGTATCGTTGTGAATGACGGCCTGATTGTAGAAATCGACGAGGTAAAGGGCGCCATCCGGTCCGACCCGGTTCTCAATGGGCCGGAACCAGAGGTCGGTGCTGCGGATAAACTCGGTTTCCTCACGCCCCTCTTCCTTGCCCACCGTGTAGCTGACGCCGGCGGGACGGACAAACTGGTGGTGAACGATGTTAAGCGTGGGTTCGGTCGTGAAGTAACTGTAGTTCCACTTTGCCGGCCAGGAACCGCCCTCGTAGATCGCACACCCGGCGCCCGCGGTGAAGCGGCCCACCTGGTCGATCTGCACATAGGCCTGCTCGGGCCACAAGAGCGCGGGATACGTGAGCTGATTGGTGATCATCCCCTTCCACGACGTCGTGCCCGCGAGTTTGCCCTGGGCGAGCACGCTCTCGGGCAGGACGACGTGGAAGAACACCGTGCCGCTGGTTGGCTGGGTCCAAAAAACCTGGCCGTCCCACGTAAGGTCGAGGCCCCACGTGTTGCCATTGCGACTGCTGTACTGTTCGAAGGCGGAGCCATCGGGACGAAAGCGAACCACGCCGCTGCCGATGCCGGGGAATTTCCGCGTGCCGTCGCCGGACGTGACATCTCCGCGCGCGTAGCCGTGCGTGGCGTAGATCCAGCCGTCGCGGCCCCAGCGCAGATTGTTGATCACGGCGTGGGTGTCGTTGATGCCGAGGCCCGTGTAGAGTTTGGTGCGCTGGTCGGCGACGTCGTCGCCATCGGTGTCCTCAAGGTACCAGATGTCGGGGGCGGCGGCCGCGATCACCCCGCGCCGGTGAAGAACAAAGCTGGTGACGAGCTCCAGCTTGTCGGCGAAGACCTTCTTTGTATCCATCTGGCCATCACCGTTGGTGTCGGTGAGGATGGAGATGCGGTCCTCGGGTTCGCGGTCGGTGACGTAGGGATTGAGGGATCCGCTCTCCTGCCAGGGCGCCTTCGTGTTGGGCACGCGGCGTCCGTTGGGATACTCGGGTGTTTCGCACACCCAGAGCCGGCCGCGCTCATCCCAGTCGAGATTCATGACCTTGTTAATGAGCGGCTCGGCGGCGACGAGGGAGAGCGTAAACTCGGGATGCACCTCGATCCGGGAGGCAGCCTGCGCGGGCGCAACCGGACCGCCCTCGGGATAACGCAGCGCGTCGCCCAGTTCGTCGGGCACGCAGAGCTCGTCGACATTTTCCCGCTGGCCCGCCCAGGCGATGCCGCGCAACAGAAACGCGCGATAGTTGGGACGCGAAAAGTTTTCGTAGCGGTGGCCCGGAATCGAAACAAAGGCGCGATAGGGCTTCGCACCGCCGGCAACCGTGCGCTCGTAGGTCCAGAGCTGCGGTTGATGGTCGTAAATGTTGACGGCCTTGTGTTGGGCGACGGCCTCGGCAGCGCGCGCCTGCGCCTCGCGATTGCCGCGGCCGCCGGTGTCGATGGCCTTGGGCGTGTAGGCAGTGGCGAGCACGTGAATGTCCGGCGAGAGATCCATGTCGTAGTAGATCTCGTCGTCCATCCGCCAATTGGACGCGCCTCGGGTGATGGGATGTGCGCGGTCGGCAACGTAGAGGTGCATCGGTGCCTCCAGCCAGCGGGTGGTGCCGTGACGCCAGGAACCGCCGATGATGGATTTATACCAATCGGGATCGGCGGAAACGGCTGCGGCATGGATCACGACCAGGCCGCCGCCGCGGGCGAGGAACGTGTTGAGGTTGTTGCGGTCCGGCTCGGCAAGGTTGCCCGCATCGGGTGCGTGGAGCACGAGCACATCGGTGGCGGCGAGCTGTTCGGCGGTCGGGAAGGCATTTCCGCCGGTGGCGACAGCGCCGCGGGCATTGAGCAGGGCGACCCACTCCGCGAGGAAGCGCGGGTGATCGTGGGCACCCGGGCCGTGGGTTTTGGGGCCGGACCGGATGAACACGCGCAGGGACGGTTCGGCTGCGGAGACGACGGACGCAAGCAGGCAGGCGCCGAGCAAGACGAAGGCGAGGAGACGTTTCATGGGCGGGGTAGGAAGACGAGTAGCGAGGATTGAGCAGCGAGTAGGTCAGCCGCCGGGACTCCAGAGGGGTGGGAGCATCTTGCTCCCATCTGTTGGCAGCGCGATCGCGGGAGCAGGATGCTCCCTCCACTTTGGCCATGCGATGACTTGCGTGTGACGGCGCATTAGGTGCGGATGCGGCAGACGGGCAGTCCCTGGCGCAGGCCGGCCCAGGGTTCCTGAGCGGACACGTCGCAGGGATCGGCGGCGAAGGCGAGGTCGTCGGGCAACGTTGCAGGCGAAAGCATCGCGAGGAAGACGAGAGGTTCGGCGTGCGGATTGTAGGTCGCATGGACCGTCCCCGGCGGAATGTGCGCCATCTCGCCCGCACGGAGGATCCGGTACTCGTTGCCCACCCACTGTTCGGCGCGACCATAGAGCACGTAGATGATCTCCTCGCGGTGCGGGTGGGAGTGAAACGGATGACAAAACATCGGATCCATGTTCGCCCGCACGAGAAGGAGCTTCTCAGCCGAAACGAGGTCGGGCCGGCACAACCATTCGTTGTTGGTCCACGCATTCGTTTCGCGCAGGGCGTCGGCGATCTGGACGAAGTGACGTTCGGCGGGGGACACTCTGAATCTTTCTCTTCGGGGATGGAGTGCGGCCTACAGCGATTCGTTGCCGACCACGCGCCCGCACTTCAGCGATTTGAATTTGCGCGTGAGCTGCGTGAGCGAGTCCTCCACGCCCATGCGCTCGAGGCTGCTCGCGCCCACGAAGCCATGGGCGTCGGTTGACGCCATGACGCGGGCGGCATCGTCGGGGGTGTTGATCGGACCTCCGTGGCAAAGGAAGAAAATGTCGTTCCGCACGGTGGAGGCGGCGTCGATGATGGCCTGCGTGGTCTTGAGCGTGTGATCCCAGCTCACGAGCGCGTTCTTCACCCCGATGCTGCCGCCGACGGTGGTTCCGACGTGGGCGATGATCGCGTCGGCGCCGGCCTTGGCCATCTCGATGGCTTCCTCCGGCGTTCCCACGTAGACGATGGAAAACAAATCCATGCGGCGCGCGAGGGAGACCATTTCGTACTCCTTCTTCACGCTCATGCCGGTTTCTTCGAGCACACCGCGGAAGTGTCCATCGACGATGGTGTGGGTGGGGAAATTATTCACTCCGGAGAATCCCATCTCCTTCACCTGGCCGAGCCAGTGCCACATGCGGCGACGCGGATCGGTGGCGTGGACGCCACAGATGACCGGGCACTCCTCCACGACGGGCAGCACTTCGTACTCGCCGATCTCCATGGCGATCGCGTTGGCATCGCCGTAGGCCATCATGCCCGCCGTGGAGCCGTGGCCCATCATGCGGAAACGGCCGCTGTTGTAGATGATGATGAGATCGGCGCCGCCCTTCTCGATGAACTTCGCGCTGATGCCGGTGCCGGCACCCGCAGCGATGATCGCATCGCCGTTGGCGAGTGTCGCGCGAAGGCGTTCGCGCACTTCCTCGCGCGTGTAAGGGTTTCCTTTTCCGGTCCAAGGGTTGGGCATAAGACGCAGGGGCTGATCGGTACGCTAGCCGGCAGGAAGGGCCGCAGGAAGCTTGGAGCTCACACATTCGACCGACGAATATCCACGTGGGAACAAAGCGGCGATTCACTTTGCGGCCCCGTCCGGCGTGGATATCGCAAGAGATCATGGCGACGAATCCGACCTGGCAGGAGACGACCGTCGACGGAGCGCGCACGCGACGCTGGTCGCTGGACGCGCGTCAGTGTCCGGAGTTGAAATCGCACCATATCGCGTGGCTGGGCATCGACACCGTCTTCTCCCCCTACCGACGCGTCCGCCTCGCGCCCTCCGGCAGTTTTGTGCTCGGGACCCTGGAAGGCGAAGGCTGCATGTGGCTGGAAGGCCGGTGGCAGCGCGTGCGGGCGGGCACCCTTTGCCTGGCGCCACCGCGGGTGCTGAATGCGTTCCATGCCGTGCCGGGCAAGGCGTGGACCTTCGCGTGGATCCGCTACGAAGAGTCACCGGGCGCGCAGCCGCTGGTCGGGGCGGAGTCTCCCCTGAGGCTGGCGCAGGGGGCGGCCGACCTCGGGCGGGTGCTGGCAGGCCTGCGGGCGGAGTGGGACGTAGAACGGGACGCGTCGCTCGTTCAACACTGGCTCGCGCTGGCCCATGGGCACGCGGTGCGGGCGGCCCGGCCGTGGCGGGGCGATTCGCGGATCGGCGACCTCTGGACGCGCGTCGCGCGCGAGCTCGCGTCGGATTGGAAACTCTCCTCGCTGGCTGCGAGCTGCCACCTTAGCGCCGAGCACTTGCGCCGGGTGTGCCGGCGGGAGCTCGGCCGCACGCCGATGGAGCACGTGACCTACATGCGCGTGCAACGTGCGCAGGACCTGCTCGTGACCACGGAGGCAAAACTCGACGCGATCGCCCCGCAGGTGGGCTACCACAGCGCCATGGTGTTCTCGCGGGCGTTTGTGCGCTGCACGGGCATGACTCCCACGGCCTATCGGCGTCGCGGGACGCCGCGACGGCGGACATCGGCCGGCCAAGGATAGGGAAGGAGCGGCGGCACTCTTGCCGCCGGTTTGGTGCGGGATGGGTATGCGCTTTGGAGCGTTAGTTCATGCCGGCTTCCTTGCTCACCTGCCTCTCGCTGGCACCCTGCCTGCTCACTTCGCGCCATGAAACCTCACACCCTGACCGTCTCTCTTTGGATCCTCGCGATCGTATTCACCGGCTGGGCCCGAGCCGCCGACACCCCGCTCTACGCGATTTGCGGCGCTTACCCGCCCGAGCTCAACGCCCTCAAGGTCGATCTCGGGGTCGACGCGGCCCGCGGCTGGGAGCGCCGCGTGATCAAGGGCGTGGAGTTCTGGCGCGGCGAAGCCAACGGCAGGCAACTCGTGCTGTTCCGCACGGGCATCAGCCTCGTCAACGCCGCCTACCAGCTCCAGCTCGCGCTCGATCACTTCCCCATCACCCACATTCTCTTTGCCGGCGTCGCAGGCGGAACCGACCCGTCGCTGAAGGTCGGCGACATCGTCATCCCCACCCGGTGGGCCTATCACGGCGAGGCCGCCTACCTGAACGAGGACCCGGCCAGGCCGGGGACGTATTTGATTCCCGACTACTTCAAGCCGCGCCACGAGAACTTTGGCATGATCTTCCCTGACGACACGGGGGTGATCCGGGAAGGCCAGGATGCGTTCGAGGACGTCGCCGCGTTTCCAGCCGACCCCGGCCTGCTGGCCGCAGCGGGCCGCGCGATTCCGAAGCTGCCGACCATGCGCAAGCAGAGCCGTGACGTCAGTGTGTCTGTCGGAGGCACGGGCGTGACCGGGCAGGTTTTCCTGGACAATGCCAGGTACCGGGAATGGGTGTTCCGAGTCTGGCAGGCACGGTGCGTGGACATGGAATCCACCGCCCTCGCCCACGTCGCGTATGTGAACAAGGTTCCGATCCTGATCATTCGCGGTCTGAGCGACCTCGCCGGCGGTCAGGCGGGAAAAAACCAGATCGACGAGAACGAGGACGCTGTGTCGGAAATCGCTGTTAAGGTGCTGCGGGCGGTGCTCGACGAAGTCTGAGCACGCATGGCATGCGGTGGGCTCGACCCCGCTCTTGGCGCCCAACGTCGTTCGCCGCAGGCGGCCAAGAAAAAGGCTCCCGCATCCAAGCGGGAGCCTCAATGATTCAGATTCTACCGCGAATCGATCAGTCCCAGTTGAGAACGAGACGGGTGTAGTAGGTGGTGTCCATCTTCTCGATGCCTACGCCAGGCTGGCTGTTGTAGTCGTTGCTCAAACCGATGCGAAGCTTCCAGAGGGAAGCGGAGATCGGCATCTCAAAAAACGAGTCATGCTGGGCGCGGTAATTGCCGAAATCATCGAAGGCAGGAACGTAGGAAAGGCTGTTGTTCAGCACGCCGTTTCTGAGCTGCAGGCGATGCACGAGTCCGAAGTCGAGACCGGCGCTCTTCACATTCTCGGTGAGCGGGTTCTGGTAACCTTCATAACGGAACGACAGACCGGCGCGGGTCGTCAGCGTCTGGTTGTCCTTCTTGATGACGTCGTACCCGAAACCGGCGGCGGCCACGTTGTAGAGCTCGATGCCCTTCACCCGATCGAAGCCACCTTCGTTGCGAAGGTACCAGGAATAACGTCCGGAGAAGTTGTTCGCATAATCGACGCCCGCCTTGAATTGGTCGGAGGATTTGACGTCGTCGGTCTCCTGCCGGTTGTAGGCCGTGTAGAACTGCAGGGTGTCCGTTGCGCCTTTCAGCGTCGCGCGAAAACCAAACGCCGTGCCGAGCTGCTCGCTGTTGCCATTCTTACCGGTGATGTCGACGGCGGCCTCGTACGCCCAGGTACGGATGACCGTCGCCGGGTCGCGTTCGCCAGGTCCCCAGGTCATCGCCACCTGGTCGACGGAGGTCGTAATGGACCCGGCGTTGCCGCTCACGGTGATTTGTCCCGGACCCGCCGGGGCCACGCGACCTTCGATCACGGTGCCGGCGGCCAGGCGCACGAAGAGCGGGTTGTCCGTGGTGAGGTTGACGACCTCGCTCTGCTTGATCTTGATCTCGCCCGCGTAGTCGGTGTCGAGCACGACAGAAGAGCCATCGATCTTGGTGACCGTGCCGACGAGGCGCGCGCCATTGCGAGTCTCGACGACGTCAGCCGACGTCCAAGAGGCGGCAAAAGCGGCAAGCAGGGTCACCGCAAGAGTGGAGAGTGTACGGGTTGTAGTCATAGGCAAAGAGGCCGAGAAGTGAGCCGCGCTGGCGGGCAAGTCAACGGCGGCATGGAGTTTTGCCCGGAAGGCGCGGCTTGCCCCACCCCCGTGTTCGACGCTGGACAGGGCCCCTCCACCCGCCTTGGTATCGCACGCGATGTCCGCTTCCGTTCAACGCCCATCCCTGATTGTTGCCGATGCCTGGCAGGACTACTGCCTGCTCGACGCGGGCGAAGGCATGAAACAGGAGCAGTGGGGCGCCTACACGCTGGTGAGACCCGACCCGCAGATCATCTGGCCGCGCCGCAAACCCGGACCATGGGAAAACTGGGACGGGTTTTACCACCGGAGCGAAAAGGGGGGCGGGAAATGGGAGTTTCGCCGACCGTTGCCCGACTCCTGGAAGATCAGCTATGCGCCCCTTGGCCTGGCCTTCCGCATCCATCCCACGTCGTTCAAACACACCGGTCTGTTCCCAGAGCAGGCCGTGAACTGGGACTGGTTCACCGCACGTATCCGTCAGGCCCGCGCCACCGGCCGCGAGGTGAACGTGCTCAACCTTTTCGGCTACACCGGCGCCGCCACCTGCGCCGCGGCCAAGGCCGGAGCGGCCGTCTGCCACGTCGACGCCGCCGAGGGCATGGTCAAATGGTGCAAGGAAAACGCCGCGCTCAGCGGCCTCGCCAACGCGCCCATCCGTTATCTGGTGGACGATTGCCTCAAATTCGTCCGCCGCGAAAAGAAGCGCGGCCGCACCTACGATGCGATCATCATGGATCCACCGACCTATGGACGCGGCAGCACGGGCGAAATGTGGAAACTCGAGGATCACCTCTGGGAACTGCTCTGCGAGTGCCGGGACTTGCTCAGCCCCACCCCTCTCTTCTTCCTCATCAACGCCTACACCGCCCGCCTCTCCCCCTGCGTCGTCGGCAATCTCCTGAGCGAACTGCTCCACGGCCACGGCGGCACACTCACCGCCGGCGAGGTCGGGTTGCCCATTGCTGCGGACGGCAAGGTGCTCCCCTGCGGCATCTACGGCCGGTGGGAGGCGTGATCAGGGACGGCCAGGCGTGATGACGGCAGCGTGTCCTTAGAAAAAGATCCACAACCTGCTCCAGCGCCTGCGCAAACAGGAGGCGATTGAACCCGCCGGCAAGACCAAGGCCGCTTAATTGACGGCTAATTGATTCAGCCCTTCAGTCCTTCAGCCTTTCACAGCCCTTTCTCCCATGTCCTCCGCCGAGTCCTATTACACCACCGCCACCACGATGCTCGCGCGTGCCCGCGAGATCAATGAGGCGACCCTCAAGACCTGCGGCGCGCTCATCGGCGAATCCATTGCCAAGGGCGGTGTGCTCCACACCTTCGG
>JBBQUU010000048.1:0-39170 GCA_038212175.1 Opitutales bacterium
GCGCCGATGTCATCTAATAGATGACATCGGCGGCTGGCGTCGGGAGGGATCAGAACTCGAGCGTGTTGGTCAGCACCCAGCTGCGGCCTTCGCGAATGGTGAAGGCCGAGGCACGCATCGGAATCACGCTGGTCGGCGTGATCGTCCCGAGCGCCCGTACGCCGTCGGGGTCGACGCTCGCCGACACGGGAATCAGGCGGTTCTTTCCGAGCACGTCATAAACATTGAGCTGGATCCGCCAGGTGATCTTGTCGGTCAGCTTCCGGCGGTAGCTCACCCAGAAGTCGGCCGCGTCGTTGGTCGGTCCGTAGAAGGGCGCGTTCAGGTTGATCGCGTTCGAGCCGTCGGTCGTGACCATCGGCGCATAGCCAATGATCGAACGATCTTCCCAACGGTAGGCGCCGCCGATGCCGACGTCGCGCAGCCGGCCGTTCTTGAAGTCGTAGCTCGTCACGAAGTTCCCGCGCCACTTGCGCACTTCCGGCTGGATCTGGCCGTTGAGCGCACTGAGGCGGAGCCAGTCCGGCCGGAAGCTCGCGTACGGCCCGAACACACGTCCGCCGAAGTTGTTCTGGTGCCACCAGACGGGCGCGAGGCCGACGTTGGTCGTCATGTAGGCTTGGTCGACAAATGAGGCGACGGAGCGGAAGGCAGCGCCCGGGACCTCATCGCGAATCGCCTCGGTGCGGGACGCGTTGAGCGTCACGCGCCAGTTCGGCGTCGGATTGGCGATGAATTCGAACTCCCAGCCCTTGGAGAGGGAATCCTCCGTGTAGGCGAAGCCAGCCGGCGCGGACGCGGAGACGGAAGCGTTATTGGCGGTGCCAAACGGCGTGTTCGGCCCCATCCAGGCGTTTACGTATTCAGGGAAGCGTGACACGATATCGGACTCGAACTGGAACCAGGCCGGAGCGATCTCGTTCTGCAATCGCGCCACTTGCGCCGGATCTGAGCTGTGATTCGTCCACGCCACCCGACCGGAGCGGAAGTCGCGCATCATGTTGGCGGTGAAGCCGAGCGTCTGCTCGAGCGCCCACATGTTGCCGATGGAGCCGGTGGAGCTCGCGTTGGTCATGCGGGTCTCGAAGCGGGTCGCGCGGAACGCGAACTTCTCGTTCTTCGTCGCGAGGAGTACGCTGTACTCTTCCGTCTCACCGGCCGGAGGCGGCAGCGGCTGGCGGAAAGCGTCGATCCGTCCGGCCAGCGGCGAGAAGTTTTCCCCGCGGTTGTAATAGAGGCTGACATTCAGAGGCAGGACGTCCGCCCCGCCAAGCAGCCGGTTCACGTGCGCGGCGACACTCCAGTTGCGCGTGGTGGTCTCGAGCTCGACGTTGGTGCCTTTGGGGTTGGAGTAGTTGTAGCGGGCGGGATCGAGGTCGGCGCCGCGCGTATCCGGCCGCCCATTATTGGCGCGGTGCGACGTCTCAAAGCGATAAGAGCGTGCCTTGTCCTTGCGATAGCCGTAGGTGCCGATGATCGAACGGTTCCAGAAGTAGCCCTGCCAGACCCCCGTCACCGACTCGACGTTGAACTTGCTCAGCTGGGCGGAAGACGTGAGGTAGTCGCGCGCGCTCAGCCCGTTGACCGTATCAGGGGAGAAGAACGTGACCATGTTGACGTCACGGTTTGTCCAGCCGCGGTAGTTGGCGGGATTGCTCGCCTGGGTGAGACGGCCCACGTTGGTGTCATAGGGATCGGGGCTTTGCCAGAAGGCGCCGGGATTGACCGAGGCGGGGGCAATCCACGTGTTGTCGAAATACCGCACCGGCACCGTGCCGCCCGGCCGGTTCACGAACGTGGAGGAGATATTGGAGAGACCGGCGCCCGCGGCAGACGCGTTGCCCCGCAGATCGCCGCTCAGATAGTGGCGGAAGGCGGTGCTTATGCCGCCGCCCTCGATGTAAGGCTCGTCGGTGAAATGAGCGAGCGACTGCGGATCGAGATTCCAGCCCTTGATGCGCCGGTCGTCGCGTTTCTGGTTCTCTTCGCTGAGAGCGCCGGTGAGACGATGTTCGCCCAGCAGACGCGCGAGGAAGCCCGAGCTCTTCCTCGAAAAATCGTGCTGCCCGAACACCTGCGCGCGCCAGGCATCCCGATCCGAAACGCGCGTGGCGTTGGTGTCGCGCAATTCTTCCTCGATGAAGGCGCGGCCGACATTGGCGTTGGGCGTGCCGTCCAGGTTGTGGGAATTGACGTCGATCATCACGCGATTCTGCCAGCCCAGGGCCGCCCATTGGCCGCCGTCGAGCTTCTGCTTGAAGGCCGTGAGATTATACCCGATGCGGTCACCGAAAAAGGTTTGGGTGAGGCCAACGTCATAGACATTCCAGTCCGTCCACTCGCCCTTGTTTTTGCCATCCATGTGAGTGTTGTAAAAATCGAAGATGGTGGGGTCTTGCACCGTGGCGGGCAGATAGCCGCCGAAACCGGCGAACGGCAGACCCGCCGCCGCGGCCCATTCGTCGAATCGTCTCAAGCCGAGCCGGCTGTAGGAGTTGCTTGGGGGAAAGGGCCCGTCGCCGCCGACTGCCTGCACGGAATCGATGATCGAACCGTCCGGGCGACGCGCGAGGTAGCGCGTCGGTGAGGTGAACCCGAGCGCGCCTGTGCCAGGGTCGACAACCAGGCTCGCCGAGCGGTAGCCGCCGAGGGGCGGGATAAAGAAGGCGGCGTTGTTCCGGTCCGTCTCCCGGCGGGTGAGGACCGGGTTGAAGGTCCGCCGGTCCAGGCCACCCTCGCTCTGCGGCGCCCACCAGGCGCTGATTTGATCGAGAGGCGCGAGAATGCGCGGGCGGTTCGAGTCGATGGCGCCCTTTTCGTAGTTGCCAGAGATCTCGAACGTCATGCCGTTCCGGTTGAGCGCGGCCGGGCGGTAGCGCAGCGCGCCGGCGAAACGCTTGTCGTCCGAGAAGGCGGGGTCTTGCCGGAACTTTTGCTCGTTGTGCAGAACGCCGATGCGCGCCGCCAGCTGCTTGTCGAGGAAGGTGCGGTTGTAGTCGAGGGAGGCACGAAGGCTGCCGAACTGGTCGATCCGCACGCCCACGGAACCGCGATTGCGGAACTCGGGCTGGTTGATCGTGGCATTCACCACGCCCGCCGGACTGCCCAAGCCGAAGAGGATGGCGTTCGGGCCGCGCTGCAAGTCGACGCGGGAGACCGTGTATCCGTCCCACGGAATGTCGGAGAGGAAATAATTTCGTGTGTTGTCCGCGCTCGTGAGGCCGCGGACACGGGTGTTGGCGTTGGGGTTGGCGAAGAGCGCCAGTTCATTGGTGTTCTGGGTCGAAACGTTGACTCCGCCGGAGAAGTTGCCGCGTGGCCCACCGACTTCGGTGTTCACCGCATACATCAGCGCCGTCTCGTTGTCCGTCGCGCCGACATCCCGGAGAAACTCCTCGGTCATGACCGAGATGGAGGAACCGATGTCCGCGAGGTTGGTCCGGATGCGCGTGCCGGCGAGCGTGCTCGCAGCTTGGTAACCACGATCGCGCGAGGCGTCGACGGTGAACGGACTGAGGACGACCGCCTCCTGCTCGGATTGGGCGGCAGTAGCGGGTGAGGGCGCCTGCTGAGCGGCGACCGACGCGCCGACAATAAGGCTGAGGGCGAAGACCGCGGGTGAAACGGGTCGCATCAAGCAATCTTTTGCTTTCATGGGCAGAACTAGGGTTGGGTGTGGGGTGGTTCCTCGGCGGGGCGCCGGAGGAAAAAATCCTCGGGGTGCGAGGAATCACAAGCAGACTGCGCCCGCACCGCGGGACGGTCAAAAGCATCGATGTTCGTCCCGTTGCATTGGGAGAGCGAGCCTCCGGTGTAGCGACGGCTGTCCCCAGCCGTTGGTTTGGCGCACTGCGCGGCGCGAAGAAGGCGGCTGGCACAGCCGCCGCTACACTTGGCCGATCAGCCCAACACTTCGACGCGCGGCTGGTCAAACAGACCGGTCGCCACCAGCCGATAAGCGGCCCCCGGCGGTTGGGCATCGGGAGAATACGTCCAGGCGGACGGCACGGGCAATTCATCGCGGTGATGCGGGCCGATCGCATTCTTCAAGTGTCCGCGCACTCGCAGGGTCAGGTGGTGTTCTCCGGCGGCAAGCGGCCGCGCGATCGTCAGCGCCGGCGGGGGCAAGGCGATCAAGCCAACAGGCTCGCCGTCGAGCACCACAGCCACGGAAGCCCCGCCCCACGCGCCCAACGTCACGCGAAGGCCTTCTGCCGGCGCGTCGAGCCGGACGACGGCGTGATACGCCACCGTCCAGGGATAGGTGCCGAGGCCAAACTCGCGCCAGTCGCCAAACCCAAGCGGTGCCGCGGGCGCGATGCGGAAGCCTCGCTCCGTCGGCCGCGCGGCAAACTCGCCGCAAAGATACGCAGGCTGGAGTTCGCACAAGGCATGGAACGGCGACAATCGCAGCCTCAGCGTATTCATTCCATGGCGACACAAGGGCCCGATCGGCAGACGCGACATCGCCTCGTCCCACCAGCGCGTTCCCGGTCCGCGCACGAGACGGTCGTTCACCTCGATGCGGTAGAGCTCCGCGCGTTCGACCGCCACTTCCAACCCCGCGAGCGCCGAGGCCCCGAGCGAGGGATCGATCTCGAAGCGCTGGGTAAACTCCAGACCCGAATCGGGCGCAAACACCTGGTCGACGAGGGTGCGCCGAAACTGAATCCCCCACATCCATGGATCGCCGTCCCGCCCGTGTGCCTGCCAGGCAAGCACGTTCGCCCGGGCGGCATGCACGTGTTCGTGAACGCGACTTCCCACGCGCACCGTTCCATAATCGACAACGAGTTGGTTGGGCTGCTCCCGCTCCACCGTCCACAACGCCGCCACCGCCCGCGTCACGGTGCGGCGCACCTCCGTTCGCGACGGCGCGGCGGACGGTTCGGGTCCGGCGAGCCAGAGTTCAAGTCCAGTAAAGGGCAAGGCGAGCCCGGCCACCTGCCGGCCGGAACCCTGTGGACGCGACGGCAGCGGATCGATGCGTCCGCTCAGGGTGTCCAGCCGGTGCAAGGATTGCCCTTCAAGCACGATCTCTGTGTCGATCGGTTCTGTCCAAGGATTGGCAAAGGCATGCAGCGTCCACCCGTCGCCCAGCTCGCGGCGCGTCCAGCAGAGCCCCGAGGGCAACGCCGCCCCCGACGGGTGTCGAATGGCGGGCGGGAGCAGTGCCCTCACCCGGCTCACGAGGTCGCCCGGACCCACTTGCTCGACCACGCCGCGCAACGTCTCGCTGCCCGCGCCCCAGCGACCGTCGATCCGGTAGCGAGGCTCGCCGGCAGCGAGCATCCGCCCACCTGCCTCTCCAAAGGCCCTCAACAACGCGAGGGTCGGGGCGAGGAGATTCTCGCAGGAGGCAGGAATCAGAACGACGTCGTAACGCGCGTGGCCCACTTTAAGCGCGGCATCCTCCACGGCTCCGGATTCCGCGAGGATAAACTCGTCACCGAGGTCGAAATCGACCTGCGCGTCGGTCAACTGCGCGATCAGCGACAACTGGTCTTCGCGGATGCGAACCATGGCCTGCCCGCCAAGGTCTCCTGCCCCGCGATGCAGCCAGGCCGAGGTCGTGGGTTGCAGGACGAGCAACCGGTTGCGCTCGACGCCGTGTGACAAAGTCCACGAAACGCGCGCCTCGTGATCCGCCTCCAGCCGATAATCCTCCCACCACGCGGCGTGGTCGCTGTAGGTCTGTCCCCAGTCGTACTTGCGCGCGCCGGCGAGCGACTGATGGCTGAGGTGGGGATTTGGCAAATTCACCCCATAGATCTGGCAGAAATCGGTCAGCGGCTTGAAGTCCACGAGGGACTGATCGTAGCCGCCGCCTCCCGTGGTCTCAGCGAGCACGCGTTCGCGGCCCAGTTGCCGCGCCACCGATCCCACCTCCTTGCATGCCAGCAGCGTGATGCGCGTCCGCTGCCGGTCGTCGGGAAAGAACTGAAACGCGAGCAGATCGATGCCGGGAACGTGCAGCCACCGGTACGCCAGCATGACATCCGGCTGGTGAAGCGGGTCCGGCCACATGTGCTCCCAAAAGTGTCCCGTGAACAACAACCCCTGGTGTTCGCACCAAGCGTGCACCGGCTGGAGAAAGTTTCGAACCCAGAGCCGATTGAGCGTGCAGCGATAATCGTAGCGCACCTCCTCCCCTCCGGGCACATCATAAAACAGCGCTTCCACGCGCTCGCGCAGGTCGTAGTCATGGTCGCGCCAAAACTCGGCGAACAAATACGGCGAGGCGATCGGCCCACCGGGGCCACCCACGTTCGGCTCGTCCGTGAAACAATACTTGATCGTCTTCCCGAAGTCGCCCGCGAAGCGCGCCGCGTATCGCTCGTGCGTCGTGGCGAGGAACGTCGCCGTCGTCTCGGGCAGACTCAGGTCAACCTCGGGAAACGAAGCGCTGAACGCCCGGGGCGCCGCCGGAACGAGCCGGACCACCCACACCTCGGTCTCAGGGGACGCCGCGTCACCGCGTTGACCCGGAGCGAGCGCGACCGGCCGGCCGTTCGCTTCGAGCCGGAAAGCCCTTACCACCGTCTCCTGCCCGGTCCAGTCGTCCGTCTCCTCCCACCGCTCAACGCGCAAGGTGCGCCGCACAGTGAATGGATTCGATGCCACCACGTGTCCGCCCGCGAAGCCGGAGGGATAGCCATTCTCATCGTAGAGATGGCACTCGAGCCCGAGGCGCTTCGCCTCCGCCAGCGCGTGCGCCCACAATTCGAACCATCGGTCCGAGAGGTACTCCGTGATCAGACCCGGACGCGGGTGGATGAAGGCCCCCCCGCAACCGCGCGCCTTGAATTGCTCCAACACCTCCGTGATCCGCGCTTCCGTCACATCGCCATTCCAAACGAAGAACGGCTGAGGCCGATGCGAGACGGGCGGGTCGGCGAAGCACAGCAGCCACGGAAACCGACGCGCGAGTTCGCCCGTCAGCGACGAGGCCACCGTGGGTTCACGACGTGCTGGACTCGACTGGGGAACAAGGATGGTCGCGGGTGACTCCATCGGGCCAGCAACCGTAAGCGGGCGACGGCACGTCTGCGAGAACCCCCAGGTTCATCCCGTTGAAAGGCCGAGCACGTACGACGGATGCCTCACAGGATCCTCCCGAGGCGCGGTACGCAGATCGCGCAAGGAGCGGCGACACTCTTGTCGCCGGTTTGGGTGCCGGACGACCTTGCGCCCGCCGTCGTGCATAAGACCCGGGGACAAGAGTGTCGCCGCTGCTCTGTACTCCGGGGCCTCTGCGCCCTCCTGTTAAAAGGTCTTCGCAAATCCGCGCCGGCGCTGGGAGCCGCCCGCCACGCGGACTTGACCCTGGCGATTCACCGCCGCTAGCTCCGGCCGACTTCGATTCTGCGATGACCCCACGCGTTTCCATGGCCGATATCGCCCAACGGGCTGGTTGCCACAAATCAACCGTCTCCTTGGCGTTGAAGAACCACCCGGCGATTTCGAAAGAAACCGGCGACCACATCCGCGCGCTTGCCCGCGAGATGGGCTACATTCCGGACCCCAACCTCGCGCTGATCGCCTCGCATCGCTGGAACAGCGCCGCGCCCCGCGGACGGACGGGGGTTGTCATTGGCATGCTCGTGAATCGCGGCCGTCCTTTCGCCACCCTGGGTCGCATTTATCCGGCGGCGGCCGCTGCGGCGAAGAGCCACGGTTTCATGATCGAGACCGTCCACCTCGACGACTATCGCAACGCCAAGGCGGCGACGCGGGTGCTCTATAATCGCGGGATCCGGGGCCTGCTCCTGCCCCCCTTTTGGCCGGAGGAGGACATGGACGCGCTCGACTGGTCCGTGTTCACTCCGGTGTGCTGCGGCTACGGCTGGCGAAGCCTTCCGGCGCACACCGTGACGTTCGACTGGTTCCGCGCCACTCAGCTCGCCTGGCGCAAGGTGGCGGAGAAAGGCTATCGCCGCATCGGTGCCGCAGTATTCTGTCACACCCCACCGGCGGAGGACGATTTTTTCCGCATCGGAGCGAGCCAGGCGGAGCAGGCCCTGCTGCTCCCGGCCAACGATCATGTTCCCATCCTGACCTGCGAACACGACAACCGTCCCGCGTTTCTCGCCTGGCTGAAGGAACACCGACCCGACGCCATCATCGGCTTCTCGGATGGCGCGTACTACTGGGCACGCGATGCAGGCCATCCTCTTCCGAGCAAGATCGGCTTCGTCTCGCTCAACGCGTCCTCAGCCGATATCGCCGGGACGCCCTACGACCAGGACCTGGGCAACCTCGGCGCCGCCGCCGTCGAATACCTCATCACCCTGCTCCACGGCAACGAACTCGGCCTGCCCACGCACCCCCGCACGCTCCTGGTCGAACCCGAGTGGCACGACGGCCCCAGCCTGCCGGACCGGCGGTAGGGGGAACGCGGGCGCTCCGGGCGACGTCGCGTATTCAATAAATCACGACACCACGGTCGTCGTGTTGAATATTCATCGCCGGGCGCCGGTTTTTCTCCGGATTCTCGGCAAACTCTTGCCCTGATCGCGGGCGGTTGGCACTGATAACAACGTCGCTTCGTCCCGTCGTCGCTTCCCTCGCCTCCGGGCGGGAGCCGGCCCCAGCCAACCCCGCCCCATGTCTTCCGCCACTCCAGACCGCGTGGTCGCCTACACGGATTACGTCTTTCCCGCCATCGAGGCGGAACGCGCGCTGCTCGCGGAGGCCGGGGCGCGCCTGCTCGGCAACCAGGCCCGCAGCGAGGCCGGGGTGATCACGAGCTGTGCCGACGCCGAGGCGCTCATCGTGCAGCTCGCGCCCGTCACCGCCGCCGTCATCGAGAAGCTGCCGCGCTGCCGGATGATGGTCCGGCTCGGCATCGGTTACGACAACATCGACGTGCCCGCCGCCGAGGCGCGCGGCATCGCCGTCTGCAACGTGCCCGACTACTGCACCGGCGAGGTCGCCGACCATACCCTCGCACTCGCGCTCGCCCTCGTGCGCGAACTCGGTCCGATCGACGCACGCATCCGCGCCGGCGAGTGGAAGCTCGCGCCGGTGCGCCGTCTGCCGGCGCTCGACCGCCTCGCGTTCGGCACGATCGGCTTTGGACGGATCGCTCAGGCCGTGCTGCAACGCGCCCGCGCCTTTGGCTGCCGCCTGCTCGCCAGCGATCCCTTCGTGCCCGACGAGGTCTTTGCCGCCCAAGGCGTCGAACGCCTTCCGCTCGACGCCCTTTGCGAACAGGCCGACATCCTCTCGCTGCACGCGCCCTACACCCCCGAGACGCACCACCTGCTCGACGCGCCGCGGCTAGCACGCCTCAAGCCCGGCGCCATCGTCGTCAACTGCGCGCGCGGTGCGTTGATCGATACGCACGCGCTCGCCGCCGCTCTGGCCTCCGGCCGACCGGCCTACGCCGGACTCGATGTGTTCGAAACCGAGCCCCTTGCCTCCGACCATCCCCTCCGCGTCCTGCCCACCGTCCTTCTCACTTCGCATGTCGCCTGGTTGAGTGACGCCAGCGGCCCGCGTCTGCAACGCCTCGCCACCGAGGAAGTTTGCCGCTACCTGCACGGCCAGCCGCTGCGCTGTCCCGTCAACGACGCAGCGCGGCGCTTCGCGCACTGATACTCCCTGACCTGAACAAACCGGAGAACCACGGATGGACACGGATGAACACGGATTAGAGGTGAAGAAGGGCGCTCCCATCGGCGACCCACCCTGTAGCTGCGGACGCCGACCGCGGTTCCGCCGCCCATCGTCCGTCATCAGCTCGCGAATGAATACCGGATTAAATCTCCAAAACGCAGGTAGCCGATGCCTGGTATCCGGATCGAATCCGTGTCATCCGTGGTTAAAACCTGCTGTGCTGGGTTGTCTTGGGTTTGGGGCCACCCGAACCAACGGTCGACACGACCGCCGCTACACCTTGGGCGTCGATCCCTGAGACCCTCCGTTCCACTTTTCTGAAGAAACTCCCATGAAACTCATCGACCTCTCCCATCCGCTGATCCACGGGCAGCCCAATTTTCCGTACGACCCGAAACTGAGCATCATCCCGCATGGGTCGGTCGAGACCCTCGGTTACAACATGACGCAGCTCAGCCTGGCCACGCACCAGGGCACCCACCTCGACGCGCCGTATCATTTCTACGATGACGGTCGCACCCTCGACCGCATGCCGCTTGATTCCTTCTACGGACCCGCCGCGCTGGTCGACCTCGCGCCCGGCGGCGCGCTGGAGCCGGGCACTCCGCTGACCGTCGAGATGTTCGAAGCCCACGCCGCGAAGTTCACGCGCGGCGCCCGCGTGCTCTACCGCACGGGCTGGGACCGCAGCGTGGGCCGGCCGGAGTATTTCTCAAAGTTCCCCACCCTTACGCTCGACGCCGCCCGCTGGATCGCCACGCGCCGCATCCGTCTGCTCGGAATGGATACGCCCACGCCGAGCATCGACTGGAAGGAGTGCCACCTCATCCTTCTCGCTCCCGACGTCGAGATTGTGATCGTCGAGGGCCTCACCCGGCTTGAACAGCTCCCGCCCGCCTTCACGTTCATCGGCTTCCCGCTCAACATCGCCGGCCGCGACGGGTCACCCATCCGCGCCGTGGCGGCCGTCGAATAAGCCCACCCTCCCCGGAAGGATGACCACGAGACTCACACGGATCGATCCCCGGAGCGGCGGCACTCTTGCCGCCGGGTTCGAGGCTGGACCGGTCTACGGACAATCCCGGCGGCAGGAGTGCCGCCGCTCCCTTCCAAACCGCTCATGAGAACACGTACCGTCATCAAGGATCGTTTCAAAGACCGCGTCGCCCTCGTCACCGGTGGCGGCAGCGGCATCGGCCGCAGCATCGTCGGGGAACTGGCCCGCGAGGGCGCGAAGGTTGTCTTCTCCGACCTCAACCCCGCCGCGCGCGAGGTCGCCGATCACCTCGTCGCACAGGGCCACGCCGCGCACTTTGTCGAGGGCAACATGGGCGACGAGTCCTTTTGCCGCCGGCTGGCCGACGACGCCGGGACGCGTTTCGGCCGGCTGGATTTCCTCGTGAACAACGCGTTCTCCTTCGTCGCCAAAGGACTCGACGCCACCGCCGCCGACTGGGAACTCTCCCTGCAGGTCGGGCCGGTCGCCTTCGCCCGCATGGTGCAGGCCTGCCGGCCGCATTTTCAGCGCGCGGGCGGCGGCGCGGTGGTCAATGTGTCGAGTATCTCCGCCTTCGTCGCTCAACCAAACCGATGGACCTACAACGCATCGAAGGGCGCCGTGAACACGTTGACCAAGTGCATGGCGCTCGACCTCGCGGGCGATCGCGTGCGCGTTAACAGCGTCAGCCCGGGTTGGATCTGGACGCACGAGACGCTGAAGGCCGCTGCGCTCGACGGCGGCGGACGCGAGAAATGGGATCCCATCTGGGGAGAGTATCACATGCTCGGCCGCTGCGGCGACGCCGTGGAGATCGCCGGCCCCGTGCTCTTTTTGCTCAGCGACGATGCCAGTTTCATCACCGGCACGGACCTCCCCGTCGACGGAGGTTACCAAAGCATGGGCCCCGAAGGCCTGGGCAAAACCACCGTCATCGCCGGCTCAAAATGACTCTACCCTCTCTCCGCTCTCCGTCCTCCGTTCTACCCTCTATCCTCTCATGCCCTCCCCCCTTCCCTCCTGGTCTGAACAGACGGCCCTCATCACCGGCGGCGCCAGCGGCCTCGGCTTCGCCATTGCCGAACGCCTCGCCGGCCTCGGCGTCACGATCGCGTTGCTCGACCTCGACGCTGACCGGCTCGATGCCGCCGTCACGAAGCTCGGCGGCAAGGCGTTCAGCGTTGTGGCGGACGTCACTGATCCGACGGCAGCCGAGCGGGCCGTCGCCGAGGTGGTGGGGCGCACGGGCCGGCTCGATATCTTGGTCAACTCTGCCGGCATCACAGGCCAGACCGGCATCAAGAGCCACGAGGTGGACCCGACCGATTTCGAGCGCGTGTTTAGGGTCAACGTGAGCGGCAGTTTCCACACCGCCCGCGCCGCGCTGCCGCGCATGTTGGAGCGGAAGTATGGACGCATCCTCCACATCGCCTCGATTGCGGGCAAGGAAGGCAACGCCGGCATGCTCGCCTATTCGGCGTCGAAGGCCGCAGTGATTGGGATGACAAAGGTGCAAGGCAAAGAGTACGCCGAGACCGGCATCACCGTAAACGCGCTCGCCCCCGCGGTGGTGCGCACGCCGATGGTCGCGGCGATGCCCCCGGCGCAGGTGACCTACATGACGGATAAGATCCCCATGAAACGTTGCTGCGAGCTCAGCGAAGTCGCCGCGCTCGCCAGCATCATCGTCTCGCCGGAGACCAGTTTCACGACCGCCTTCACGTGGGATCTGACGGGCGGACGGGCGGTGTATTGACGCCCGGTTGACGGGCGAAATCTCAAACGCCAAACGTCCAAACGCCAAAGAGGCCCGAAGGAAGAAAGCCCGAGTTGTAGGGGCGGCTGTTTCAGCCGCCTGGCTGGCTCGCCACCCAAGCCCCGCTACCGCGCCCAGCGCTTTGTACCTTGCTCATCGCCCATTTAACCATATCGGTACCCATATGAAGACGACCCTCGATCTTCCTGACGACCTGCTCATCGAGGCCAAGGCCGTGGCCGCCCGACGCCGAACCACCCTCAAGGCCATCGTCGAACACGCCCTCCGCCGTGAAATCCAAACCCCCGGTCCGGCCGCCTCGACTCCCGGCGACCGCTACCACCGCGACGAGCTCGGCTTTCTGGTCCTTAAGCGCGGCCCCGACGCGACCGTGTCGCCCGAGACCGTCCGTAAAATTCAGGACGACCTCGACCAAGAGGACCTGCAACGCGCCCTCCGCCCCGCCGATCCGCGCTGATGCACCTGCTCGACGTCAACGTGGTGATCGCCCTGCTCGATCCCGCGCACACGCACCATCTCCCTGCCAAGAGGTTTTTCAAAACCGCCGCGTCCGCCGGCTGGGCCACCTGCCCTCTTACCGAGAACGGCGTGCTCCGCATTCTCGGCCATCCCGCCTATCCCGACGGCCCCGGCTCGCCTGACGAGGCGCGCATCCTCCTCGCCAGCCTGACCGTCCTGCCCGGCCACCAGTTCTGGCCGGATGACCAGACCCTGCTCGACGCCCGGCGCCACGTCCGCCTGCCCTCCGCCCGCCACCTCACCGACTATTACCTGCTCGCCCTCGCCGTCTCCCGGCAGGCGCGCTTCGCCACCTTCGACCGAGCCATCGATCCCTCCTTCCTCCCCGATGGCCCACCGGCCTACCACCTCATCAATTCCTGACTCCTCCCGCCTGCTTCCTATCTCTTTGATCGTCTAACCCTTGGTCGCGCCGCCCGCGAGCGCGAGATCGAGCGAAGCCTCGCCGGCCATACCCGCAGGCGCCGGCCACGGTCATCCTCGACTTTGCCAGGAACGGTACGTGATCCCGCAGCGGACGGATGACCACCGACGACCAGCGGGAACAGTACAGTGTCCCGGAGGGCTCCACGAGGGCGGCAGGTCTCCCGGCGCGCCCTACGCCGCCTATCCTCTTCGTCGGCTTCCACAAGGGCAGTTACCGCGGCACGCAATTACGCCAGTAGACGAACGCCCGGTTGGGCAGTATCTGGAAGTCATTCGCACAACAAACATGTCCGACGCGCTCCTCGTCAATGACCTCCACTCTGCGCTGAATCCCACACGCGTCGCCCGCGTCCTGACACCGGTCGGTCGCGAGGCGATTATCGATGCGGTCGGGGCCGCCCGAGCCGCCGGCGTCGGGTTGGCGACGAGCGGCGGGCGCCACGCCATGGGAGGCCAGCAGTTCGCCGCCGACCAATGGCTGCTCGATCTGCGGCAGCATGCCGCCATCCGCGCTTTCGATGCCGGGCGCGGTCTGATCACGGTGGACGCTGGCATCCAATGGCCGGCGTTGATGAAGGCGTGCGCCGCGCAACCGGCCGCGCCCGACGGCACGCGCGGGGGCATCCGCCAGAAGCAGACCGGAGCCGACCGCCTTACCCTCGGCGGTTCGCTCGCCGCCAATGTACATGGGCGCGGGCTTCGCCTGCCACCCATCGTCGGCGACGTGGAGGCGTTTACGCTGATCGGTCCGGACGCCATGCCCCGTCGTTGTGCACGGGATGAAAACGCCGATCTCTTCCGCCTCGCCATCGGTGGCTATGGCCTGTTCGGGGTCATCGATACCGTCACCCTGCGCCTCGCGCCGCGCGTGCCGGTGAAACGCAGCGTGGAGATCCTCACGCTCGACGAACTCGTGCGGGTGCCAGTCGAGCGCGACACCTCCGACTGGCTCTTCGGCGATTTCCAGTACTCCATCGATGAACGTTCGTCCGACTTCCTGCATCGCGGGGTCTTCTCCGCCTACCGCCGCTCCGACGAACCTCCCGACGAGGCAAAACCTCAGCGGCAACTTCAGGAATCCGACTGGATCGACTTGCTCGCGTTGGCTCACACCGACCGGGCCAAGGTCTTCGAAATTTATTCCGGCTACTATCTCTCGACCCACGGCCAGCGCTACTGGAGCGACACGCACCAGCTCAGCATTTACCCCGACGATTACCACGCCGTCCTCGATCAACGCTTCGGAGCGCCCTGTCGTTGCAGCGAGATGATCTCCGAGCTCTATGTGCCGCGCGCTTCCTTGCGCGGGTTCATGGGGCGTGCCGCCGACGCTCTTCGCACCCGAGGGGCCGTTTCAACCTCCACTGCGAGCATACGCCGACCGGCCTGGCGCACGTTGCCGAGACCTTTCGTACGCTCATCGACCTCGCGCTCTCCTTCGGCGGCAGCTACTGGTGCAATCTGTGCCCTCCGCGCAATCCGTGGTTCACCTTCCGCTGATACGGTGTGTGGGGGTGATTCCTTCGTACTTCAGAGGATGCGGGGCGCGCGGCCGGCACGGCTGCGGCTACACCGGGGCGAACGGTGATCGCCACGCGGACGGTCACCTGTTCCAGTGTCGGCCAACGCACCCCCGATGTGGATCGTCCTCCTCGCACCGTTTACCCCTGATCCTCCGCCGCCCGTCAAGCGGAGCGGCGTCGGCACATCCCGCCGATGCTAGGCGTCGTCGTCATCGCCGCGCTTGTTCTTCTCGCGGTCGTCGCGCGGATCTACTTTCGCACGTACGCCTTCACCGCGTGGGTGCTGGTCGGGGTCGGCGCGGCGTTGTGCTACCCGGCGGCGTTTCAGGTCTGGGGCGGCGTGAAGCTCACGCTCTTCATCGTGCCTCTCACACAGCTGATCATGTTCGGCATGGGCACCACGCTCAGTCCGGCGGATTTCGCGCGCGTGGCCAAGGCACCCGTCACCGTAGTGGTCGGCGTCTTCCTGCAATTCGCGATCATGCCGCTCTCCGGCTACGCGCTGGCCCGCGCGTTCGGTTTTGAGGGTGAACTCGCCGCCGGGATCATCCTGATCGGTGCCTGCTCCGGTGGCGTCGCCTCGAACCTGATGTGCTACCTCGCGGGCGCCAACGTGGCGTTGTCCGTCACGATGACCTGCATCTCCACCTTCCTCGCGCCCTTCGTGACGCCGCTCGCCATGCAGTGGCTGGCCGGCTCGTACCTGCCGATCGCCTTCGTTCCCATGATGCTGGGCGTGATCAACATCATCATCGTGCCGGTGGTCGCCGGCTTGATGGCCAACGCGATCCTTTATCGTTCGGACGCGTGGACGAGGAACCGCGCCGTCATGCTGGTGCTCGCCCTCGCGTTTGCCCTGGGTGCGTTCGTCGTCGGAACGGGTTCCTCCGCGCGACTCGGCACTCTCGCCCCGCTCCATCCCGGCCTCGTACTCGGCCTCGCGCTGCTCAGCCTGGTGGCGGCGAGCAAACTGGTCATTACGCTCTGGTTGCAACGAGGAGACCAGTGGATGAACCGCGTGCTGCCGGTCGTTTCGATGGTCGGAATCTGCGCCGTGCTCACGATCATCACGGCGCAAACCCACGATGTGCTGATGCGCGTTGGCGGCCTTCTGGTCGTGGCCGCGGTGTTGCACAACGGCCTCGGCTATCTGCTCGGCTATGGGTGCGCCCGCGGCGCTGGCGCGGCGCTTGGGCGCATCGGACACCGCTTCGGATGGTTCCCCACTCCCGAATCGCGGGTCGGCGAACGCGAATGCCGCACGGTCGCCTTCGAAGTGGGCATGCAGAACGGCGGCATGGCCACGGGCCTCGCCATCACCGTTTTGCAAAGCCACGTCGCCGCCCTGCCCGCCAACATTTTTGGCACGTGGATGAACATCTCGGGTTCCCTGCTCGCCAACTACTGGAGTCGGAAGCGATCAAGGCGAGATGCCTGATGACGATTGAATCGACCACCCCTGACGAAAAACATTTCCGTCCCAGGATCATTACAGGCATCCAAACCGGCGACAGGATGTCGCCGCTACTTTCAGGCATCCTTCTTCATTCTTCCTTCCGCCGACGCGCGGCGGCCTCCGCGTGCTCCTGTTGAATGTCTTAATAATCAGGGCGCACGCACCACTCCCGCCGAACCCGCTTTCGCGCTTGGCAAGGTGCACGGCCAACCGCAGTTCTTCCGGATGAACTATCGCACCCAGGCCGAGTACTACATCAAGGGCATCACCGCCGGCGCCATCGACGCCGCGGAGGTCATCGCGTGGTCCGATGAGGTGATTGTCAGCGCGCTCAAGGCGGAGGACTGGATGGTCGAGATCTCCAGCAGCACGCCGGAAGATCGCTTGAAGATCCTCAGCCAGCTCAACACGGTCAAAGGCGAGGCCGACCCCGTTGAACTCGCCGCCTTGCTCAAAGCCAAGGGCCTGAGCTAAGCGCGATACGCACCGCTTTTCACTTGGTCCGCTCAAGCAAGCCGCGGTGGCGGAGCCACTCTTCGGCGCGTGCAGGCCAGGTGGAGGACGTTCCCAGTCCCGTGCGCATGCCCAGGCCGTGGGAGCCACGCTCGAAGGCGAGCAGCTCCGCCGGCACGCCCGCCTTAAGTCAGGACGAAGGAAGAGAGGACGAGGTTGGGGGTCACGGGACCAACACTTACGATTCGTCACGCCGCTGGCGATCAGGGATCCAGCGCGCGACGTCGGTCCCTTCGCTTAATTACCAGACAATAGACTCGTGGTCATCGCACAACGCCACCAGACTCCCGCGCAGTCTAACCCCTCCCCTTTATGTTCCCTCACCTCTCGCGGAAGTTGAGTGCGGCAGCCACGGTGTTGGCAGCCTTGTCGTATTCCCCGGTTCGGGCCAGCGAAGCGAATATTCGGATTCCCGATCTCGACGCGGTCTCGTTTCTCAACGGTCAGCTCAGCGGCCACGCGCTCCTCATGGCGGGACTCGCGGTGTGCGTCGTCGGCATGGCCTTTGGCTGGTGGCAATACGTCCAGACCAAACGCCTGCCCGTGCACCCTGCCATGGCGTCGGTGTCCCATATTATTTGGGAAACCTGCAAGACCTACCTCACCCAGCAGGGCAAGTTCCTCATTGGTCTCTGGGGTCTGATCGCCATCTGCATCGCCTACTACTTCGGCGGTCTGCTGGAGGAGTCGTTCGCTCACGTGCTGATCGTCCTCAGTGCCTCGATCCTCGGCATTCTGGGAAGCTACGGTGTGGCGTGGTTTGGCATTCGCATCAACACCGTGGCCAACTCGCGCACCGCCTTCTCCTCCCTGCGCGGCAACCCTCTCGCGACCCTCAGCATCCCGCTGCGCTCGGGCATGAGCGTCGGCCTGCTGCTCGTGTCGATCGAGCTGTTCTTCATGATCAGCATCCTCGCCTTCCTGCCGAGCGAACTGGCCGGGCCATGTTTCCTCGGCTTCGCAATCGGCGAATCACTCGGCGCCTCCGCCCTTCGCATCTGCGGCGGTATTTTCACCAAGATCGCCGACATCGGCGCCGATCTCATGAAGATCGTCTTCAACCTGCCCGAGGACGATCCCCGCAACCCGGGCGTGATCGCCGATTGCACCGGCGACAATGCGGGCGACTCGGTCGGACCAACCGCCGACGGCTTCGAGACCTACGGTGTCACGGGCGTGGCGCTGATCGCCTTCCTTGCCCTGGCCCTCGTTGCGGCGCCCGTGCTCTGCGGCACGCTCATCGTCTGGCTCTTCGCGATTCGCATCCTGATGATCCTCACCTCGCTCGGCAGCTATCTGCTCAACGAGGGAATGAGTCGGGTGCTCTACGGCGGCTCGAAGGACTTCAACCTCGAAAATCCGCTTACCAATCTGGTGTGGATCACGTCGGTCGTGTCCGTGCTGGTCTCCTACGCCGCCAGCTACCTCCTGCTGGGCGATCTCGCCGGGCACGAGGGACTGTGGTGGGTGCTCGCGAGCATCATCTCCCTCGGCACGCTCGCGGGCGCGGTCATCCCGGAGTTCACCAAGGTCTTCACCTCGACCGAAAGCCGGCACGTGAAGGAGATCGTCACCTCGTCCCGTCAGGGCGGTGCCTCGCTCAACATTCTCAGCGGTCTCGTTGCGGGCAACTTTTCCGCCTTCTGGAAGGGATTGACCATCCTCGTGCTCATGGTGGGCGCCTACGCGCTTTCGACCCATGAGAGCGTGCTCGGGATGATGCCCCCGGCGGTGCAGTTCGCCGCCCCGATCTTCGCCTTCGGCCTCGTGGCCTTCGGATTTCTCAGCATGGGACCGGTGACCATCGCAGTCGACAGCTTCGGCCCCGTGACGGACAACGCCCAGTCCGTCTACGAGCTCTCGCAGATCGAGGGCCGCGCGGGCATCGCGGGCGAGATCGAACGCGACTTCGGCTTCAAACCCGATTTTGAGAACGCCAAGTACCAGCTCGAAAAGGGCGACGGTGCCGGCAACACGTTCAAGGCGACCGCCAAGCCCGTCCTGATCGGCACGGCGGTCGTCGGCGCCACCACGATGGTCTTCGGCATCATCCTCATGCTGGAGCAGATCTACGGCGACGCGATCGCCCGGCTCTCCTTGGTGCATCCCGAAGCACTGCTCGGCCTGTTGATGGGCGGATCCGTGATCTACTGGTTCAGCGGGGCGTCGATCCAGGCCGTCGTCACCGGCTCCTACCGCGCCGTAGTCTACATCAAGAAGCACATTCGCCTCGACGCCGCGTCGGCCTCGATCGCCGACTCCAAGGAAGTCGTGCGCATCTGCACCCAGTATGCCCAGCGCGGCATGGTGAACATCTTCATCGTGATCTTCTGCCTCTCGCTGGCCCTGCCGTTCTTCAATCCGTATTTCTTCATTGGATACCTGATCGGCATGGCGTTCTTCGGGTTGTTCCAGGCCATCTTCATGGCCAACGCCGGCGGCGCGTGGGACAACGCCAAGAAGATCGTCGAGGTGGAGCTCAAGCAGAAGAACACTCCTCTGCACGCCGCCACCGTGGTGGGCGACACGGTGGGCGATCCGTTCAAGGACACCTCGTCCGTCTCGCTCAACCCGGTGATCAAGTTCACCACGCTCTTCGGCCTGCTTGCGGTGGAGATCGCCGTGACGATGGAGAACGCGGTCATGAAACACGCCATCGGCGGCGTCATCCTCTTCGTGGCGCTGGTCTTCGTCTATCGAAGCTTCTACGCGATGCGCATCCCCGAGGATACGTCCGACGACGCCGTCGCCCAAGCCACCCTGAAAGACAATTAGCCTCGGCCGCGTTACGCCGTGTAGTTGTAGTAGCGATTGAACCAGTCAACGAAACGGCGAAGACCCTCCTCGAGCGGCACTTTGGGCGCGTAACCGTAGGCTGCGTGGATGCGGTCGAGACTTGCGCAGGTCTCCACCATGTCGCCCGCTTGCGGCGGCAACAGCTCGATCACCGCCTTCCGGCCGAGGATCTCCTCCAGCATTCGTACGAACAGCTGCATTTCCACCGGGCGATTGTGACCGATGTTGTAAATCCGGTACGGCGCAAGAGCTTCGCCGGCGACGACGTCGGCCGCCATCTCGGTTTCGCTGCGGGGGTAAAGCAGCACCTTCAGCAGGCCGTCGATCACGTCGTCGACATAGGTGAAGTCGCGCAGATTGCGTCCTTCGTTGAAAAGTTTGAGCGGCGTGCCGTCGCAGATCGCCTTGGAAAACATCACCGGCGTCATATCCGGCCGACTCCACGGCCCGTAGACCGTGAAGAAGCGCAACCCTGTTACGTTGAGCCCGTAGAGGTGCGCATAGCTGTGTGCCATGAGTTCGTTGCTCCGTTTTGTCGCCCCGTAAAACGACACCGGGCGGTCCGCCGGTTGATCCTCTGAGAAAGGGACGCGGGCACTCGCGCCGTACACGCTGCTGGAGGAGGCGAAGACCAGGTGTTTTGGCGGACGACTCCGACAGGCCTCCAGCACATTCAGAAATCCGTCCACGTTACTGTGAAGGTAGGCCGCGGGATTCTCCGTGCTGTATCGCACTCCCGCTTGGGCGCCAAGATGGACAACGTAATCCGGTTTGAAGTGGGCATACAGGCCTTTGAACGCCTCGGCGTCGGCGAGATCGACCTGGGCGAAGCGAAAGTCCTGCGCCGTCTCGAGCTCCGCGAGCCGGGCGCGTTTCAGGTCGACCGAGTAGTAGTCGCTCAGGTTGTCCACCCCCAGCACCGAACACCGCCGCGAAGCCGCCAGGCGGCGGCACGCGTGAAATCCGATGAAGCCGGCCGCGCCGGTGACGAGAACGTTCATGGCCGCGTGGATAGAGCAGTCCCCGACGCGCCGCTAGCGAAAAGGTGGAAAGCTCGATTCAGCGATGAGGGAATCACACTGAGCACAGGTCTGCGGGTTAGGCTAAGCCAAGCCGATTGCCGGTCCTTCCGCGAATGACCCTGGACCAAGACCGGAAGAGAAGGATTCAGATTGTCGCGGGACACTCGATCCCCGCGCCCTCGCCTCCAGCCTTTACCGCGATCACGGCATTGCCTGCACCACTCGTGCCGGACGCAACCGTCCGGGCCTGCGCATCTCACCGCAATTCTACAACCAGCCGGATGAGATCGACCGTCTGCTCACTGCGTTGAAAAGCTACCGGGCGACGGGACTGCCTGGGGCCAAGGGGTGAGACCTTGCGCTCCGCAACTAGGTTCGACGAGCGAGCTGGCGCGCGACATATGAACACGTGGCGTGCACGACCAACTGTCTGTCCTTCGCCCAATCGAGCGCATGCTTCACCAACGCCTCAGCGATACCCTGTCCTCGCAACGCCGGCGGGACGAAGGTATGGGTGAACGTCACCTGCCGTGAAATCTTCTCGCGCCTCCTCCTTTCGCGCCAAGGCCGTCAAGCCCGAGCATCCGCTCCAGTGGCTGGCCGAGCCTCTGCTGGGCGAAGCGACCTTCGAGCTCAAATCCTGGTTCGGCGGACGCACCGTGATGCTGGAGGGCAAACACCACCTGTTCCTTACCACTCAAGGCGAACCCTGGCAGGGCGTGCTGGTGTGCACCTTCCACGAACACCAGCCCAGCCTCCGGGCTGAGTTTCCCTCTCTCCTTCAGCACCCGGTGCTCAAAAAATGGCTCTACTTGCCGGAAAGTTCAGAATCCTTCGAAAAAGACGCTCGGCGTCTCGTCCAACTGGTTCGGCTGCGCGACCCCCGGATTGGGATTCCCCCGTCGCCGCGAAAGAAACGAAAGATCAATAAGATACGCTTTGGCGACCGCCTGTAACACCACCGGCATTAACGCGAGGGGCCGACCATCACGAACTGTCGGTGTGAGTTGACACCTCGTTGTCACCCTTGGACCGCTTGACTCTGGCCCGGCCTATGCTTCTTTAACCGCATGTCACCCGCCTAGCGGGGACATTTGGGGTAACTAAGAAAGCAAATGGCCGGTCGCTTAGGGGTAGGCGACCGGCCAACTTCTTTTACGGAATCAGTAAGGAAGGCCCAGACACGCTCCAGCGGGCCGGGGAGGATCCGGATGAAGGTGACTTCGCCCGGGGCGGTAACGTTGCCGGAAGTCCCGGCGGGATCAGGTTTCATTTTGATTTTGGTTTCAAAGTCGTGGTTCGCGCCAAGTCGTCCTCGCGCAACGCCGCCTCAAGCGCATCCAGGCGCTGGCTCCAGAATGCACGCGTCCGCGTCAGCCACGCCTCCAACTCGTCGAGACCGTCCGGATTGAGCGTGTATTGCCGCCGCTGCGCATCCCGACGCACGGTCACCAATCCCGCCTCGCGCAACACCCGCAGGTGCTGCGAAATCGCGGGAGCGCTCATCTCGAACTGCCGCCCAATCTCCCCCGCCGACCGCTCGCGCTCCGCGAGCATCTCGACGATGCGGCGCCGGGTGGGATCAGAAAGTGCGTCCAAACTGAGCATAACCCCATCTTTAAGATCAATTTTAATTAAGCAAATACTTAATTAATATTTACGCCTTCCCTTCCAGACTTCATCTCTCGAACTCCTCTCTGGCCAACGCTTGCCGTGACCGCAAAGCTGCCGGTTCCCGCATGAAATCCGTTCTCGAGTTCAAAGCGCGCAAGGGTGCCGGTCCGAAGATCGTCATGGTCTCGGCCTACACGCACTGGGAGGCACGGTTTCTCGCGGCGTCGCCCGTCGACTGCATCCTCGTGGGCGACAGTCTGGCGGTTGTGCTCGACGGCGAGAGTCAGACTTTCGCTGCCACGCCTGAAATCATGGCGCGCCACACGCAGGCCGTGGTGCGCGGCGCGGGCGGAAAACTGGTCGTCGCCGACTTCCCTTTCCTCGAAGCACGCAAGGGCCTCGTCCCCGCCGTCGAGTGTGCGGCCGCCCTGCTGCGCGCGGGAGCCCATGCGGTGAAACTTGAGGGCATCGACGGCCACGAAGATGTCGTCCGCCACCTGGTGCGGTCCGGCGTGCCCGTCATGGGTCACCTGGGCCTCACGCCGCAGTCGACCCACGCCTTGGGCGGTCACAAGGTCCAGGGTCGCGGCGAGGCGGCCGCCGACGACCTCCTGCGGCAAGCCCGGGCACTCGAGACCGCCGGCGTGTTTGGCCTCGTGCTCGAATGCGTGCCGGCCGCCGTCGCCCGCGACATCTCCGCTGCCCTTTCAATCCCCGTGATCGGCATTGGAGCCGGCGTGGACACCGACGGACAGGTCCTGGTGTTTCACGACCTGCTTGGTCTCAACCCGGGCTTCAACGCCAAGTTCGTCCGTCATTTCGCCGAGGCGGGCGACGCGGTTGCCAACGGGCTCGCGGCCTACAGCGAGGCGGTGAAGTCAGGGAATTTTCCTGCAAAGAAAGAGTCCTACTGAGTCCATGACCGCCTCGCGCAAACCGCACGTCCTCTTCCTGCTGAGCGGCTCGATCGCCTGCTACAAGGCCTGCACGGTCATCTCTCGGCTCGCGCAGTCGGGCGTCACGGTGCAGACCGCCGCCACCCCGGCCGCACTGCGTTTCGTTGGCGCGGCCACGCTGGAGGGACTCAGCGGCCGCCCGGTGTTTGGCAATCTCTGGGAGGAAGGCCGCGCGCTCGACCACATCGAACTCGCCCGCGAGGCCGATCTCGCGCTGCTGTGTCCTGCCACGGCGAATACACTCAACCGCCTCGCTGCCGGCCTCGCCGACGATCCTGTGGGCGCGTTGTTTCTGGCGTGGGAGTTTCCCCAAAAACCGTGGTGGGTCGCGCCGGCCATGAACGTTCGCATGTGGTCGCATCCGTCCACCCAGGCCAGCCTCGCCACCTTGCGCGGCTGGGGCGTCACGGTGATCGAGCCCGACTCCGGCGCCCAGGCCTGCGGGGAGATCGGACCCGGCCGTCTCGCCGAGCCGGAAGCGCTCGCGGCCCGCGTGCTGACCGCGTTGAAAGGAACGTGAGTTTATGACGCGCACCTGGGTCGCCGACCTCGGAAATTCGACGCTCTACGTGGGCGTGTTTTCCGGCGACCGCCTGACCGCGCGTTTCCGCGTGCCGGCCGAGGTGGCGATTGCCCGCGGGGGAGTGGTCGCACACGTGGCGCCACGATTGCATGGGCGTTTCGACCGAGCCGCACTGTGTTCGGTCGTCCCCGCGCACACCGAAGTCCTTGCTCGATCCTTGAAAAGCGCGACCGGCCTGCGTCCCGCAATCCTCACCGCCGCCAATGCCGGGTTGACCTTTGGCTACCGGCGACCGTCGGGACTGGGCGCCGATCGGCTCGCCTGCGCGCTGGGCGCACAAAAACGGTTTCCCCAACGCGACGTGATCGTGGTCGATTGCGGCACCGCCACCACCGTGACGGCGCTCTCGCGCCAAGGAACGCTCCTCGGCGGCGCCATTTTCCCCGGATTGGGCCTCTGGCCCGCCATGCTCGCAGCGCAAACGGCGCGCCTCCCGGAGGTCAAACTCGACGGTCCTCCCCCCGCGGCTCTCGGGCGTTCGACGCGCGCTGGTCTGCGCGCGGGCATCTTGCTCGGTCATGCCGGAGCGATCCGGGAGCTGACGCAACGTGTTGCCCGCGAAGCTTTCGGCGCCCGCGCGCGGCCGGTGGTGATCGGCACGGGAGGGCACGCGGCCCGTTACGGTCAGGAAAAACTCTTTACCGTCATCGAACCGGACCTGATTCTGGCGGGTCTCAGATCTTTCGCCGAGGCCATCGCCCGTCATGACTAGAACCTTTCTCCGCACCAAGCTGCACCGCGCCACGATCACCGCGGCCGATCCTGATTACGAGGGATCGGTCTCGATCGACCGTGCACTCTGCCGGGCGGCGGGGCTGATGGAGTTCGAGCAGGTCGACATCTACGACATCACCAACGGCGTGCGCTTCACGACCTACGTGATCTACGGCGAACCCGGTCAGGTTCAGGTCAACGGCGCCGCCGCGCAACTGGTGTCCAAGGGCGACGTGATCATCATCGCCGCGTACGTCGCCTTGGAACCCGACGAAATCGGCGGCCATTCCTCCCGCGTCGTCCTGCTCGGTCCAGGCAACGTTGTGAAAGCGTCGCAGGACCACCCCGTGCGCCAGCCCTGACGCGGGTCAGGTGGCTCCCCAAGGAGCGGCGACACTTTTAACCGGCTCAGTATTGGAGGTCCTGTCGCCGGGTTTGGGTGCCGGACGGTTTGCGCCCGCCGCCCCGCACCAACATCGGCGGCAAACGTGCCGCCGCTCCTTCTCCCATCAGCTTGCCGCACGCCTCTGCACCTCGTGCCAGATGCGCACCAGGTTGGCGAAATCCTCCTCACGCGAACGGCTGCGAATGCGAAAGTCGAATTTCCCCGCTTCGCGTAGCTCGAGTTCGGCCGTGCAAAGGCGATGCTCAATCTCGGTCACACTGTCCTGCCCCCGCTCCTCCATGCGCGCGCGCAGCACCGCGAGCGGCACGTGGATGAACACGCTTCCCATGTGGCGCGCCAGCAGCGGATTCGCCGGCGCCGCCCGCCGGAAATTGTCCACCCCCTGCACGTCAACGTTGATGATCAGGCTCCGCCCCTGTGCCAGCGGATCGAGCACGGACGACGCCAGCGTGCCGTAGCGGTGCTTCGTGTGCACCCATGCCCATTCGAGAAACGCTCCCGCCGCGACCTTCTTGTCGAACGCTTCGGCCGAGAAAAAGTGATAGTGCACCCCATTGACCTCGCCGGGCCGCGGCGGGCGTGTGGTGGTCGTCACCACCCGAGAAAAACCCGGCACTTCCGCGACCATGCGTTCGCACAAGGTGGTCTTGCCCGAGCCCGCAGGCCCGGCGAGCACGAGCAAGACGGGCGTGGAAGAAGCAGCAGCAACGTCAGCCATGGTGCCGGCGCCTCAGTAGGTGAACGCCACCGCGACCAGCAGCAGACCGTACACCGCAAACGCCCCGCCGAGCGCCCGGTAGCGGGCCGGCTGCCGGAAGAGCCATTCGAAGAAATCGCGCAGCCGGTACGGCACCGCCCCCAGGTAGATGGCGAGCGCGATGGCGATGAACACCACCGACACCATGAAGAGGCGCTGCGGGTATTCGAACTCCATGTAGGCCGCGTCGAGCAAGGGCATCGCCCCCAGCAGCACAAGAACGGCGAGCCCGCGCACCGACAGAAAGTCCGGCACCATGAAGAACGCCGCCACCGCCACCACGGCGAAGAAGATGAACAACGGACCGCGGAACTGCCCAAAATCCGCCGCCGAGAGGTGCCAGATATTGTAGAGAAACCACACGGCCCCCACGCCAAAGAAAACCGTCGCCGCAAACTGCGAGCGCGGAAACGCCTTGAAGGTCGAGACAATCGCCGAGTTGCCGATCAGCAGCGATGCGCCGAGGGCGAGGAGCAGCAGTCCGGGGAGGAGGGTGGCGGTGGTGAGGGTCATGAAATCGTTCTCGTTCTCTTAATCGTTCTCGTTCTCCAAACGATAAATCGCCTGATCGTCGTTTACTTCTCCGGAGAATCGGGCGATTAACCCTGCCACCATCGAAACGACGCCGACAAGGATCGTTTTCCCTTCATCTGAAACAGCTTTCGCCAATCGGCCTTTGGCAACGAGCACGTCCAAACACGCCGCGCATTCCAAGGCCGAACCACGCGAGCTGTCGAAGTACCGGCAACGATCCGCCTTGGACCGCCTACCGTTTCCCTCGGCCAAATTCAGAACGATGCTCGTCGACGCCCGGTCGAGCTGGTCCCGAGCAGAAAGCTTGGCCGGAAGCTGCTCGATCACCGGCTCAACCCACGCCACGAAACGCAATGCTTCATGATACGCGCGGAGCTTTTCGTGATCGAAGAGAGGTTGCACAGGAAGAGAACGAGAAAGATTAAGAGAACGAGAACGACGTGCAGTCGCGGCTTACGCCTCCACGCCTTCCAGAACCAAGTTGCCATACAACGTACTCACACTCCCCCGCTCCACCCGCAGCGGCACGAGTTCGCCCACGAGCCGCGGATCGGCGTCGAAGATGCACACGCGATTGCCGCGCGTGCGGCCGGTGAAGCGCTGGCCGGTCTTGTCCGGGCCTTCGACAAGCACCTCCTCCACGGTTCCCAGCAGCATCTCGTTTCGGCGGACCGAATTCTTCTGCAGAATGCCCAGCAACACCTGGTTGCGATGCTCTTTCACCTCGTCGGGAATCTGATCCTCCATCGCTGCCGCGGGCGTGCCGGTGCGCACGGAGTACTTGAAGATGTAGGCCATGTCGTAGTTGCAGGTCTCGAAGAGCTCGCGGGTCGCCTCGAAATCCTCCGCGGTCTCGCCGGGAAAGCCCACGATGATGTCGGTGGAGAAATACATGTCGGGCCGCACCGCGCGCAGCGAATCGACGATCTCCTTGTAACGATCGCGCGAATACGGACGATTCATCGCCCGCAGGATCCGGTCGCTGCCGCTCTGCATCGGCAGGTGCACGTACTCGCAGAGCTTGGGCAGGCGGCCATAGGCTTCGACCAAGTCCTGCTTGAAGCCGCGCGGATGCGGAGACGTAAAGCGAATGCGCGCGATGCCGTCGATCACATGCACCCGCTCGAGCAACTGCACAAAGGGCGACACCCCGTTCGTATGTGTGTAGTCGCGCCGTCCGTAGCTGGTTACGATCTGGCCGAGCAGGGTAATCTCCCGCACCCCGCGCTCCGCGAGCTGGCGGCACTCGGCGACGATGTCGTCCATCGGACGCGACCGCTCGTCGCCGCGCGTCTTCGGCACGATGCAGAAGGCGCAGTCCATGTTGCAGCCCTGCTGGATCGACACGAACGCGCTGACCTGCCGCTCCGGAACTTCCAGGTGATCGCGAATCGTGTTTTGCGAACCGGCCTCCTCGGCGATGTCGATGATCGTAGCCCCCACCGGCACGCCGGCCGCGCGCGCCGCGCGCAGGTTGTCGAGATAGTCCGGGACTTGGTGAAACTTTTGCGTGCCGACGATCAGGTCGACGTCCGGCAGCCGGTCGAGCAGCTCCGCGCCGCGGTTCTGCGCCATGCAGCCAAGGATCCCGAGCACGAAGTCAGGGTTGCGCTTCTTGCGCTGCACGACGTGACCGGCCTTGCCGATGGCCTTTTGTTCGGCGGCGTCGCGCACGCTGCACGTGTTGAGCAGCATGATGTCGCAGTCGTTCTCGGAAGCCACGATGCGATACCCCCGGCCACGAAGCATCGCCGCGACAGCCTCGCTGTCGCGCTCGTTCATCTGACACCCGTAGGTTTTGAGATAGACCCGGTTCACCGCTGCGAAGGGTCTTAGCTACCCACGAAGCGGGGTGGGTCAACGCGGATTCCGCCGACGACGGTCGCCGGCATCGCCTATTTACGAAGACATTTAACAGGAGCACGCGGAGCACGCAGAGAGAGTCATCGCCGAGAGCTGTCCTCTGATTCCTCTGTCCCATTGCCCTGCTCGCGAGCTGCAAAACGCTGGAAGGATCGTTCCCAAGATCCCTCTGCGCCCTCGGGGGGCTCCTTAAAAAAACTCTGTCCGCAAGGGTTATGTCTCCCATTTCTTAGGTGCAGAGCCCATCCGCAAGCACACTGCATAACCCCATCTTACCATCGCCGGCCAAGCCTGCCCAGATACCGGCCCATCCGAATCGACAGTGCACAGACCCGCCGTCCCTCCTTCATCCAAGGCACGTCACCGTTGCACCCGAAGGTCGGATCCACTCCACTTTTCAACATGCCCCACTTCCCCTTACGCCCGCGCTTCGCCTGCATCCGCCACACTGCTTTTATCCTGCTCGGGGCAAGCCTGACGTTACCCGCGTTAGCCGTCCAAGACGCCGGCCACGCGTCTGCGCCTTACGTTCCCAAGCAGAGCGACCGGCCTCTTCCCGCCGCGGACAATGAACCGGGTTTCGTCTCGATCTTCGACGGGCGCAGCCTCGACGGCTGGTCGGGCGACCCAACCTACTGGCGCGTCGAGGATGGCGTCCTGGTCGGCGAGATCACCCCCGAGACCGTCATTCGCAGCAACACCTTCATCGTCTGGCAGGGCGGCGAACCGGCGGACTTCGAACTGAAGCTCGAGTACCGCATCACCCCCGCCGGCAACAGCGGCATCAACTACCGCAGCACACCCGTTCCCGATGCGGTCACGCCCACCAACGCCTTCGCCTTGCGCGGCTACCAATTCGACCTCGACGGACGCAACCGGCACACCGGAAACAACTATGAAGAAAAAGGCCGTCTCTTCCTCGCCCTGCGCGGCCAGCTCACCCGTGTGGTCGGAGGCCGCCCGCCCGTGCTCATCGCCGAGATCGGCGACAACGCCGGCCTCGCGAGCGTCATCACGGAGGATTGGAACACCGTCCACCTCATCGTCCGAGGCAACACCTTCATCCACCTGCTCAACGGCCAGGTCATGAGCATCGTCATGGACGACGACGCGCCGAACCGCCCATCGCGCGGCAAGCTCGGCGTTCAAGTCCACACCGGTCCACCCATGAAGGTCGAGTTTCGCAACCTTCGCCTGAAAGCTCGGTAGGACAGAGTGGCGCGTGCCTGAAACCTTTCACCCCGACAGTCATTGTCCTGCGAAAACATGCGCCGTGAAGCGGCTTTTCAAACGGTCGCTTACAGGAGGGCGCAGAGAACGCAGAGAGAACCACCGTCGAAACGCCTTCTCTGCGTCCTTTGCGACCTCCTGTTCAACGCCTTGACCAAGACACCCGGGAAGGCGTGATTTCTCATGAAATCACAAGCGGCTGTCCGTCCGTTTCCGAGTCGTTCGTTGAGGCAATGTTAACCAAAAACAATTCCTCAAAAAGAAGAGAAGATCATGTCCTCCCACACCGTCCGCCTGCACCGCGTCCTTCGCTCGTCGCCCGAAAAGGTTTATCGCGCCTTCACCGAAGCCGACGCGATGTCCCGCTGGCTTCCGCCCCATGGCTTCACCGGAAAAGTCCATCACCTCGACCTGAAGGTCGGCGGCACCTTCAAAATGTCGTTCACCAACTTCGGATCCGGCACGAGTCACTCGTTCGGCGGCGAATACCTCGAATTGGTCCCACACGAGCGTATCCGCTACACGGATAAATTCGATGACCCCAACCTGCCCGGCGTCATGACGGTGACGGTGTCCGTGAAGAAGGTGCTCTGCGGCACCGAGCTCAACGTCGTGCAGGAAGGCGTGCCCGCCGTCATCCCCGCGGAGATGTGCTACCTCGGCTGGCAGGAGTCCCTCGAAATGCTGGCCAGGATGGTCGAGCCGGAGATTCCGGACGCCTAAAGCGTTCCCCCCGGCAATCGGGCCCAAGTTCGGCTCAATGGCGGACAAACCCACGGTACATCGCCGGCGGGAGGCAGGGCAGTTTTCTAATACCTGTAGCCGGGCGCGTTGAGCCCGGTGCATGAACCGGACTCGATCTGTGTCCATCTGTGGTTCTATGTTGAATACACTCGCCTGAGGGTCGGCTTTGCATGTCGACGGACCGCGGTCGGCGCCCGCGGCTACATCCAAACCGGAGATGCTCGCGCCCTTTGCGCGCTCCTTCTCAAACTTCGGCCGCTTTGGTTGCCGCTCCCGGTGCGCCTATCGTTCGGCCGACGACGACTGTGGCGTCTCGTTCCAGAGGATACGAAGGTTCTTGGTCGCCCGGCCAGCGAGGATGAGATCGATTCTGCCGTCACCGTTCAGATCGGCGCCCTTCATGTCCTCGACCGCCACCTCCACGCCGGAGACTTCGGTCGTGCGCCACTGCCGGCCTTCCGGGTCGAGCGGCGTGAACATTCTGACGCCGGGCGCTCCCCTGGGAGTCATCCCCCGCCAGCCGACTACGATTTGATCGCTGCCGGTGCCCAGGAAATCCGCGACGACGACGGCGTGTCCGTCCTTCAGCGTGTCGTCGAGCACACGGCGCGGCCAGAGGTCACGCTCGTTCGATGGATCCGTGTAGACGGCGCTGACACCGCCATGCATGGGTTCAATCGTGGCAAAAAACCGCCGGCCGTCGGGAAGCCGGCCATCGCGCACCTCGCCGGCCCATTGATCGGAGAGCTGACGATGCTGCCACGAACCGTTGTCGCGCCCGAACCAAAAGACGCCTTCCTTTGCACCGGTAAGGAGTGCGTGCCTGGAATCGTCATTCCAAATGATCGGCTGAAAGTTGTGGCTTGCGTGGGTGAAGTCGCTCACGAGCGAAAGCGTCCACGGGTCGCGCGGGTTGGCCGGCTTCGCGTAGGCGAAAACCCTGGCGCCTTCGCCCGCGTTGTTCCGGTTGCCTCGGCCGTGCAACGGCTTGACGATCAGCTCCCAACCACCGCCCGGCGCCTTGATCCAGTGCATGCGGTGCACGGTCGGCTCGTGGTGAAGCCGGACAGCCTCCCACCTCTGCGCCCGATCCTCGGGCGCGAGCAGATAAAAGACGGCGCCGCTTTTGGACGCATCCGTGGTCTCACCAGGATTCCACCCCGCGCCGACCGCGACCTCGCACTTTCCGTCACCATCGATGTCTTGCGCGGCGATGCAGACATTGTCCTGGGGCGTCAGGTTCTCGACCATCACGTGCTTCGTCCACGTGGGGTTTCGATACCATTGCACCGAAGTTTTGTCGGCGAGCAGGATGTCGGGCCTCCCATCGCCATCAACGTCGGCAATCGCCGTCCCGTAGCCGATGCCGATCTCTGTATCGATATCTTGGTGACGAAACGACGGCGAAGGCAATTCGGCGAAGGCAAAGACGGACGTGACGAGGAAGACCGCAAGGCGGAGGGAGAAAGGGTGGACGGAGGTCATTGGGGCTATGGGAAAACTTGAGGGACCACGCGCGTGAAGCAATCGCACAACGCATCGGTTGCGTGGAGAGACAACCTCGTTTGCCTCGCAAGCGTGGCGGAGGTCCGCCGAAAAATCCGGCTCGCCGAGCAAAGGCCCAGATGCAATCTGGCGGCATGGCATGGCGTATCGATGAGCATGTAGTCCGCGGAGAGATCGACAATCGCGTCCGCGGATCCGTCACCGGAAGGATCTGGTTCGCCGGGCGCGCGGAAGCCGTGGAACTGGCTTTGAAGGGCAATGCCTGGGCCGATCTGGCCGGGCGAAAGCTCGAATTCGTCAATCCTTCCCCCCAACCGGGCCTGCCCGGCAGCTTCGCCCAAAAGCAGGAGGGTTCGACCGGCGACATCACCGCCTCCCGCAAGGTCAGGGTCCCCGACATCCCGCTCGGCGAGTTCGACGAATACTACGCGGCGAAGAAGCCGTTTCCCTGGCACTGGGGCAACTCGCTCTACCTCGAATGGTACAGCCGCAGCAATGGCCGCGTGGTGATCGAGACGGTCGCCTTTGAACTGCGCATCGTCGGCGAGCCGGCGTGGGAAATGACCGCGGAGGAGGAAAAGGAGCAACGCATCGAGTCTGCCCGGGCGATGACCGAGTTCATGGACAGGTTGGTCGAGGCAGCCGAGGACGAAGCGTCGGCCGAGTTCGTGGACGATCTGCCCGAGGATTGGGGCGAGAAGCCGCCCACCGAGGAAGAGGCCGAGGAAATGCAGGCACGCAGCGATCTGCTCATTGACCGCGTCCAAGCCCGGCTCGCCCGTGAAGGCGATAACGCGGACTATGCGCAGATTCTCCAGGAGGAGATCGATCGTCTGCGCCGGGAACGCGGCGAGCCTGGCCCCACTCCCGAACACTCCGCCCGGCATGCCGCCTGGATCGACGCGGCAAACCAAGCCGCCGAAGAGGCCCTCGACGATCCATTTCTGCGCGAGGAAGCGGACCGCACGCACCCGCTCGCCGAGAAAGCCTACGAGCTATCCGTGCAACTCATGCAGGCCGAGGACGAGAACAACTGGGTGCCGGACAACGCCAGCGAGGAGCACCCCGCAGCCGACCTGGTCGGAGCCGTGGCGAAGGCCAGCGCCAAACTCGCCGGCGCGCTCAACGGCAACGAGTGGCCGCCGGAGACGATCTTCTGCGCAAGCGTGATCGTCCGCCTCAAGCGGGCCCGCGTTTATCTCGATGACGCCCTGCGCGCCACCGAGTCGTGCCAGGAGCAGAAGCTCATCAAGCCTACCCTGCTCGGTCCGATTCTCGTCGAAATCATCGATCTGGCCCACGAGGCCGACGAACTCATCGCCGAGCTGCGCGAACGCCTGGAGCGCAAGCCGGACTGAGCAGAACGGGCCACGCTCATTCTTGGCGCTGCGATGATTGCGTCAGTGCTCCCGCCTGCGCCGACATCCGGGCGGCTCCGCGCAAGGTGTCAGTCCTGAGTCGGAATCCAACCTCGTGTAACCGCCACGTGGCGGCTGCGTCATTCTCCGCACCCATGAAGTACTCGATCCTCGCTCTCGCAATCTCCTCCCTCCTCGCGGCTTCCGCGGCCCGCGCCGAAGTTTTCATCGCTGATTCCACCGTGGTGAGCCTGCCCGCCTTCGTCGTGGAGGCCACCCGGATCGACCTTCCCAAGGCGGACATCACCCTCTCCCTTGACGCCTCCCTGCGCGCCGCCACGACCATCGCCGACCGCACGTCTGATCGCGCCCTCGGCCGGTTGAAGGCCAGGCTGACCGGTAGCGGCCGCCAGTACGTCCGCCATCCGTCCGCCGGCTCCCGCCCGCGCGCCTGAGGCCATCGCGGACCCCAATAGCTCCCGCTTCCCCGACCTGGGGGACGGGAGCTTTTCTCTGCCCGACCTTCGTTCTCGTCATCGTTCTCTTTCTCATTCTTCGCTCCGACCCATCCGCCGCCCAGGGTAGATTCATTCTGCGATTCTCGCGAGCGTGGCTCACTGCGGCTTTAGGGTGTAGCCGCGGGCGCTGACTGCGGTCCGGGCTCAACGCGCCCGGCTACAGGGAGGCAGCCGTAGAATGAATCAGCCCTGATCCGCCGCCCGGCCCGACGAGAATATCGTTTTACAGGAGACCGCAGAGAGCGCAGAGGCCGGAGCACACCTAAGATCGTTCTCCGCGTCCTCTGCGCCCTTCTGTTAAAAATACTGGTCGGCCCGCATCTCGGCTTGGTTCGGCCATCAGAGCAGGCTAGAACGCCCGGTGATGAAAACCCCGACCCTGTTCTTCCGTGTAGCCCTCGTGCTACTTCTGCCGGTACTGGCTTCGTCGCTTCGCTCCGAAACCTGGCAGGTCTACTTCGGAACCAGCGGGCCCGGCGCCGAAGGCATCTACCGCTCCACCTTCGACACCGCCACCGGCAAACTTTCGCCCACTGCTCTCGCCGCGCCGATCGGAAGCCCCGGATTCCTCGCGGCGCACCCGAAGGGCGGCACGCTCTACGCCGTGGCCACCCAGGACCGCGTGCCGGTCGTTGCCGCGTATCGCATCGGCAAGGACGGCGCTCTTTCGGTGCTCAACACCTCGCCCATCGGCGACGGTGGCGGAGCGCACATTGGCGTGCATCCGTCTGGAAAATTTCTTCTGACGGCTCAGTACGGCGGTGGCTCCGTGGCCCTCTTTCCTCTCGACGCCGACGGACGGGTGGGAACGGCGACGCTCACCGAACACGAGGGCGGCTCGCGCGTTTTCGAACGCCGGCAGGACGCCCCCCATCCGCATTGGGTCGGGTTCTCTCCCGATGGCCGTTACGCGCTCGTGCCGGACCTCGGTCTTGACGGCATCGTCATCTATCGCGTCAACCTCGAGACCCCCGCGATCGAGCGCCACGGCTTCGCCGCCTCCGCGCCGGGCGGCGGGGCGCGCCACATGCGCTTCTCACCCGACGGCCGGTTCATCTACCTGCTCGACGAGCTGTCGTTGGCGGTCACCACCTTTGCCTGGGACGCGGCAACCGGCACGGCACGCAAGCTGGCCACCGTTCCGACGCTCAGTGAAGAGGTGAAGGCCAAGGAAGCGTTCATCTCTGGCGCCGAGATCCTTGTTCACCCAAGCGGCCGCTTCGTTTATACGTCGAACCGCGGACACGACACGGTCAGTGTTTTCCAAGCCGACCCAGCCACGTCGGCCCTAAAGGTGGTGCAGGTCCAGCCGGTGCGCGGCGCCTTCCCGCGCAACATCAACCTCGCCCCGGGCGCCGGCTGGCTGCTCGCGGCCGGAGCGGACTCGAACACGATCTCGGTGCACAAGGTCAATCAGGATACCGGCGAGCTCACCTATCAGACGAAGGGTGTAATCAACGTGCCTGCCCCGATTTGCATCCTCTTCGTGAAGCCTTAACCGGAAGGGTGCGGCAGAATCTGGGATCGCAACAAACGCCGGACCGAGGTCAGCGCCCTCGGCTACAAGAGAACGTCGACTGCGTTGTGGGTGCCGTGCGAGATCGCTCATCACGGCGCAGCCGACACCGTTTCGCCAAGATGACTTGCCCGCCTCTCGCCGGGCTGCGTTTTGCCGCAACCCCGCTTGCATCGCGGCTGGATTGAGGAAGGTTGGGAGACCATGAACGCGCACCGCTGGCTGGTCTTGCTTGGATTTATTGCGGCCTCCTTCGTCGCGGCGGGCATCGGCGGAGCTGCCACGGCGGAGAATGTGCGCTCGTGGTACCCGTCGCTGATCAAGCCGTCGTGGACTCCCCCAAGTTGGGTGTTTGGTCCCGCATGGACGCTGCTCTATGCGTTGATGAGCGTGGCGGCCTGGCGCGTCTGGCTGATTCGCGAGAAACCGGGCGCACGGCGGGCGCTTGGCCTCCATTTTGTCCAACTCGGTTTCAACGCACTGTGGTCGGTCCTCTTCTTCGGCCTAAAGCAACCCGGGTGGGCGTTGATCGAGATCGTGGTGCTCTGGTTGCTCCTCCTGACGCTCCTCCGCGCCTTCTGGCGACTCGACCGCGCCGCCGGCTGGCTTTGGGTGCCCTATGTCGCCTGGGTCAGCTTCGCCGCCGCGCTCAACGCGAGCATCTGGATGCTGAACCGGTAGCAGGCGAAACGAACTTATTCATTAACCTGCCATCGACCATCGGACGCCCCGATGTAGCGGCGGGCGCCGACCGCCGGTCTGTAGCTGCGGACACTGTCTCACCGACCCCGGCACCGTGTTATTAGTCTAATCCGGCTAACCATTTTGCGGTTCTATCCCGCTGACATGTTCCACCGGCTCTCGCGCGGTGCTTGCGGCCCCCCCCCTTCGCCGTCGCTTGGTTGAGCGCACGGCCTGACACGACGCAAAGAAAGTCCACCTCCCCATGAAGAAGAGCGCTGAAGCGAAAACTATCCTGTCGCCCGCGAAACGCGAAGGCCTCCTTAACGTTTTGCATGCTCGTTTCGAAAAGCACATGAACCGCGCTGAGGGTATAGCCGGACAGTCGCGGTCTCCGTACCTTGGCAATTCGTGGCAGACGCGGTCTACCCTCGCTCACTGAGCGCCCGATGCCTCCGCTTCCGCTTCTGCAGCCCTTCACACCCATGGCCGCAAAGCCGGCCGCCACCACGCGCAGGATACTGCCGAACAGCGGGTCGGTTCGAGCAGCGGCCTGAGCCAACCCTGACGGTCATCGAAGCGAGCACCCCTCTTCTCCTATGAGTTCAACCCGAGGGCGCAGCCGGACCTTCAACTGGCCTCCGTCACGGCGAAGTCAGACGTTGATCGAAGGTGAACGGAATCGGGCCGGCGACGACCCATCGAAGATCGAACGACGGATGAGCGGGATTGAGCAGGCAGTTTCGCTCGTTGGGAACGAGAGCACTTGGAACAAGCAGCCCAACTGATTTCCCTCCGGCAAGCCACGCATCGCCGACGGCTTGGGTGTACTCCTGATCGGCCTCCCAGCCAACGGGCAGGAGATTGACGGGGGCGAGGTGCTCGTCCGGCACATTTATCTCCCAGCGGACATGAGGTTCCACGCCGGTCGAGCGTTGCAGGTGAACGAGGCTTTCGGCCATCGCGAGGGACGTGTGTTCACCTGAATAGACCACCAGCCGGCCTGCCGTGTGCCATCGACCCTTGCCCAACAAGCCGCCACGCCCGCTGAACGCGTCAGTCGCCGTCCGCGCATGGATTTTCAGGCAGATGCGATGGATCAGCATGTCGCGCTCACATCACGTTCCCGTACGCGATGCCCTGAAGGACGGACTCGACTTCACGGGTACCGACATCCGTATCGAGGATATCCAAGGGGGCAACTCCGCCGAGAGCGGGAGCCGGCGACGCGAGCCACTGTGAAACCGCCGCGTCGGTGGAGAAAATCTTCCGCGCAAGGTGATGGACGCGGGCGGCACGCACGAGCTTCTCGGAATTCTCGCTCGAAAGGCGGCCGGTCCGCTTGCGCTGGTCGCGGAGGGTGCGTGGCGAAACCCCCAGTTTTATCGCGAGCTGATCCTCCGACAACGAGAGTGCCTTGGCCACACCGTCGAAAGCGGAAGCGGCAAGCCCGTCGCGGATAAACTTTACCGCCTTCGCGGCCGGCATTTCGGCGACCTTGAAGGCGGAGGTGCGGGACATGAAGACATGGTTGGCAAAATTGCCTAAAAATCAAGCACTATTGCCGGCGACAATGTGGCGGCGCACATGTCGGGCGGGTGTTGGTCGCGTGAAGGATGACTCCATCCGCCATCCGCGCGGGCGACACGCCCGCAGCTACAATTCGAGGATGCTTGGTATCCAGATCGTATCCGTGCAATCCATGGTTAAGACGGTTTGGGCTCCGTGACGTCCAAGATATGAGTTTGAAGACTTGATGCGTCGCATTGGGTTTCCGGGTTCTTCCTCTGCGGCCTCCTGTGAATGAATTCCGGATCCTCATGGTTTATGCCAACAGACCGCGGTCGACGCCCGCGGCTACATCGGTACCTGAACCGCTCCAATCGCATGCCGCTCTCTCTGCGTCCTCGGCGAGCTCCTGTAAAAAACCGCCCGCGAATGTTTTCGCTCCCTCACTCCCTGCTCGTCTCAAACCGTGTCATTGCCCAAAAGTGCGAGTCTCAACTTTCCTTCTTCATGAACCACCCCGCCACCCGCCGCACCTTCCTCAAGCAGACCGCCCTCGCGGCCGCCGCGTTTTCGTTGCCGCGCTTCAGCATTGGCCAGGCGGGGCCGTCGGCGAACGGCCGGATCAACGTCGCCTGCATCGGCATTGGCAATCGTGGCTTCTTCGCCGTGTCCGAACTGATGAAGGATCCCCGGGTGAACATCGTCGCGGTGTGCGACGTCGACCAGGTGCTCGTCGACGACACCTACAAGCGCGCGGCGGAGCTCAAGTTGAACTCAGAGCTGACTGGCGCCGATCTGAACACCGTGCCGCTCTTCCGCGACTACCGGGAGATGTTTGCGCAGATGAGCGACAAGATCGACGCAGTCACGGTTTCAACGCCCGATCATCACCATTATCCGGCGGCCATGATGGCAGTGCAGCGCGGCAAGCACGTTTATGTGGAGAAGCCGCTCACGCACACCGTGGCGCAGGCGCGGGCGCTGCGCGACGCGGCGAAGCGCAAAGGGGTGGTGTCCCAGATGGGAAATCAAGGCCGCGCCACCGAAGGCATCCGTCTGATGAAGGAATGGGTCGACGCCGGCGTGCTCGGCGAGGTGCGCGAGGTGCACGCGTGGTCGCCAGAGTTCCCCGAACGCTATTACACCCGGCCGGCTTCCCTGCCCCTGGCGAAGGAAACGCCTCCGCCGACGTTGGACTGGGATCTCTGGCTGGGGCCGGCGGAAGCGCGGCCCTACAACTCCCTGCTCGCGCCGCTGCGGTGGCGCGGTTTTTGGGACTACGGCAACGGGATGCTCGGCGACTGGGCGTGCCACACGCTCGACGGCCCGTTCTGGTCGCTTGGCCTCGGCGCTCCGAAGTCGGTCGAGGCCCAAGTGAGCGAGGTGAACGCGGAAATCGTGCCCCAGACGGCCAAGGTGACGTATCAGTTTCCGAAGCGCGGCCAGCGGCCACCGGTCACGTTGACCTGGTTTGAAGGCAACGGTCAGAAACCGCCGGTACCCAAGGGATGGGAAGACGATCCGAACAAGCCCGGATTGCCGGAGCGCGGCATGTTCATGATCGGCTCGAAGAACACCCTCTTTGCGCCCAACGGCCGCCCGGACAGTCCCCGGTTGCTCGGAGCGAAAGTCTGGGAGGATTTCCGGAGAGACCGCCCCGCCACCACCCTGCCCCGCGTGGTGGGCGGACCAATGAAGGAATGGCTCGAAGCGATCGCAAAGACCGGACCGATTCCCGGATCGAACTTCGAGTATTCCGTACCGCTCTCGGAGATGGTGCTGCTCGGCGTCGTCGCAGTCCGGACCGGCAAGAAACTCGAGTGGGACGCCAAGGCGGGCAAAGTCACCAACGACCGCTCGCTCAACCGCTACATCACCGGCACCGCACGGGATGGTTGGAAGGGGTGAGCGAAAAGGGTCGCCAAGTCTATAGAAGCGGGAGCAGTTTGACCAATCCGATAGGACTATACCCTGGCCCTGAAGAGAAAATTTGCTGCCAATACAACGGTACTCGGCCCCCTTGAACCGACG
>JBBQUU010000049.1:0-39143 GCA_038212175.1 Opitutales bacterium
TTCTGCGAAAAAATCCCGCCCGTTATCGGTATCAAACACAGGGAGTGCTGAACTCAGACGGTCCGGTGTTGGGGCAGCACAATTGATTACGGCCTTGAGGACCTGTCGTTCGGTTCGCCAGTGCAGATTGAATCGGAAGTAGTTTTCCCGAAAGTCCCAGAAATATTTTACGGGCTCGGCGATGCCTCGACCGTCGTAGATGCCAAAAAAAGCATGGTCTCCGGCGGTATTCGGAATCATCCCGCGCACTTCGACCTCGATCGCCCCCGCCGCTGGCCAATGTGATAAGGCGTAAAATATGTGACCATCCTCGACCGTTGGCTTGTAACCTTCGGCTGTTATTTGGCCACCGACGAGGTGACCCTGGGTCGATCCCTGTAGTGAATCCAGTAGTGATTCCGCCGGGAGTGCATGGGCCAGCATGGCCATGCAAGAGCTTATGATCGTGAAACGATGACTGGAGTTGTACATTTTATTATCTGTTATTCAGGCAGCGGAGGCCTTGCGTTTGCGTTGGACGAGAGCGGCCGCCCTCTGAGCCATGGCGCGTGGGGTGAGTTGGTAGTGGCGAAGGAGATCCTGCAGGGGACCGGATTCAAAGACGTCGTCGCCCAACCCCATCGCCTCGAGATGAACGGGATATTCGCGGGCGGTGACTTCGGAGACAGCGCCACCCAGACCTCCATAGATGCGATGATTTTCGATCGTAAGCAACGCGCCGGTTTGTTTGGCGAGCTTCACGACGAGTTCCTCGTCCATCGGTTTGATCGAAGGGAGATGGGCCACCGCAGCGGAGATGCCCTGCCGCTCCAGGAGTTTGGCGGCGCCAAGGGCGACGGCGGTCATGAAGCCGGTGCCGAGCAGCGCGATATCCTTGCCATTGCGCAGCAAATGTCCGCGACCGAACTGGAATTGATGGCAGTCCCCGAACAGTTCGGGAGCGTTTACTTTCGAAACGCGGAAATAGACGGGACCGGGGGTTGCCGCCATGGCGTACATCATTGAAGCCAGTTCCCGGTTGTCGCCCGGATCGAGCACCTTGATGTGCGGCAGCGAACGCATGACGGCAAGGTCCTCTGCGCAGTTGTGGGAAGGCCCGCACTCGGTGGCAGTCATGCCACAATAGGAGCCCGCGATCTTCACATCGAGCTTCGGATAGGCGATATTGACGTAGACCTGATCGAGCGCCTTGCGCGTAGCGAAGGCGGCGAAGGTGGAGGGGAAGGTGATGTAGCCTTGGGCGGCCAACCCAGCAGCGATGCCAAAGAGGTTGGCCTCGGCGATGCCGCACTGGATGAAGCGGTCGGGATACTTCTGTTTGAAAAGAACGGTGCGGGCCGACGTGTTGAGGTCGGCGTCGAGGACGATCAGGTTTTTATATTTCCCGCCGAGCTCGACGAGGGTTTCGCCGAATATTTCGCGCAGCGGTTTCTTCGAATAGGAAAACTTCATGGAGCCGTGGAAGCGAAGGTTAGGCGAGATCGGAGGTGACGACGGCTTCGAGGCCGCCGTCCTTGGGCGCGATAAGGGTGCGGGAGAATTTCTCGTCTCGTCCATACGTGCGGTTGAGGTCGGCGAGGAAGGCGTCGGCTTGGGCTGGGGAGGGGGCGTGCGTGTGCCATTGATAGTTGAACTCGGCCTCCGGCAGCCCGCGTCCCTTGCAGGTGTGCGCGATCACCACCACCGGCCGGCCGTTCATCTCCAGATATTTGGCGCGGTGGAAGGCCAGGCAGATCTCCGCGAGATCGTGGCCGTCACATTCGATGGCCGTCCAACCGAAGGCGCGGAACTTGTCGGCGAGCGGTTCGATCGCCATGAGGTCGGACATCTTACCTTTCGCCATGACCTTGTTGTAATCGATGACGGCGATAAGATTATCCAGACGGTACTGGGCGGCGGACATGGCGGCCTCCCAGACCTGTCCCTCGTTGCATTCGCCGTCTCCGATCAGGCAATAGACTCGCGAGGTGAAATTGTCGGCCAGCCGCAGCCCAAGGGCGAGGCCGACCGAATAGGAGAGTCCGGTGCCGAGGGAGCCGCCGGAGTATTCGATGCCGGAGCATTGGCCGCGCTGGGTGTGGCCGTCAAGGCCATCCAGCCGGCAATAGGAGTGGAGGCGTTCCTCTGGAAAGAAACCGCGCAGCGCGAGGGTTGCATATAGGGCGGGAGAGGCGTGCGCTTTCGATAGAACAAACCGGTCCCGCCGAGGATCATCCGCCTTGGCGGGGTCAACGTTGAGAATGCCGCCGTATAGGCAGGCCAGCAATTCCGCCTCCGAGAAGGAACCGCCGAGGTGTCCCCAACCCGCGTTGGTGATGAACTCCAGGCACAGCCGCCGGGTATGAAACGCGGTATTGGCAAATTCGCTCAACTGCTCGGGACTCGGGTGCTTGAGGTCAGGCATGACTGGGAGAAATGGCAGGCTGGTGGTGACCGGCGCTGGTGCCAATCAACGCGTTATTCAGCTGATTGAATGCAGCCTGCGGGATCACGAACAGGTAAAGCTTTGCGGTGCGAAGGTGGACCGAATCGAGGGAAAACTTCCATGGGTGTGACATTCGCCGGGTTGGACCGGAGGGCCAGATCACGGTGATTTAATGATTCCCGCTGAAACTTGACCGTGCGTAGCGGGGTGGGCATGACACTCTTCGCGATGCAACCCGCCCCAAAGAATCCTGTCATGGCTGATGTGGCGCGCCTGGCCAGATGTGATGCCAGCACTGTGTCTCTGGCGCTGCGCAATGATCGCCGCATCAGCAAGGCGATGAAGGAGAAAGTGGAACGGGCGGCCAAGAAGCTGGGTTACAAGGTTCATCCCATGGTAGCCGCGTGGGTGGCCAGAAGACGCGGGCGAAACCCTTCTTTGCAGGCGGTTCCCTTGGCGTACTTAATTTCCCATCCTCCCGGTGTCAGTTGGGGTGAGGATCCCCATTTTGCCAGTATCTTCGATGGAGCACGCGAGCGGGTGCAGGAGGTCGGCTACCGCCTTTCTGCTTATCGATTGAGCGATTATGCGGAGAAGATGGCTGCACTCAACCGCGTATGGTTTACCCGCGCAGTTCAAGGGGTAATCATTGGGCCGACCCTGTGCCAACATGTGATTGAAGATGTTGATTGGGAGAAATTCAGCACCGTTACCATTGGCTACGCCCTCACCAGTCCTTCAGTGCACCGGGTGACAGAAGATCACTATTATGGAGTGAAGATCGCCTTTGAGGCCTGCCTCGCCCAAGGACATCGACGTATTGGTATGGCAATTACAGGTAATCATCACGCTTTGCGGCGGGAAAGATGGATTGGTGCCTATCTGGCAGAACAGGTCCAACAGTTGCATCCAAAGGAACGATTGGTGATTCTCCAGCCTGGGAAATCAGCCAGCATCGTGGATGATGCAGCGGCGCAGCAATGGGTCGGGAAATACAGACCTGAAATCATCTTGGCTGATCAACCTGCACGTTGGGAGAATACCGACGTGCCGGCCATGGGTTTCGCGATAACCGGGGAGTCGCCCGCGCCTGGGGTTCATGAAAACAATCGCGGAATCGGCCGGCATGCCGCCGACCTTCTCATCGCGATGTTGCAACGGAACGAGCGTGGGCTGCCCGACTCACGGCAAACGGTTCTCGTGGAGCCCGTGTTTCGGACAGCGAATATTTATCGAGCACCCTAGTGCCTATCATGGGACAATAATTTCAATCTATTGAATTTCGTGGCGTTTGCCCTCTCTGGGCTTTGGGCGCATACGGGGAGGATCAGGGTTCGGTTTCATATTGACCCCAAGATTCAACCCCCAAACGCCATGAGAATACCCTATGCCATGTCACGACGGGCAAAGCCCGTCTGTTATCTTTCTGCCTGTGTCTTTGCTACGGTTGCCGCGCTTGCGCAACAGACAGCGACAGGCAACACGCCCGCCCAGCAGGACGACAAAAATGATGAAGTAGCGGAACTCTCGCCCTTTGTGGTGAAGTCCGATAGGCAGGGCTACTTTGAGGCCAACACGATGTCGGGCACACGGTTCAACACGAAGGTGGAGGATCTCGGCGCGTCGATTTCAATCATTACCAAGGAGCAGATGAGTGATTTTGCCATGCTGGATACGAATGATCTGTTCCTCTACGTCGGGAATGCCGAAGGAACGGGGACCTTCACGGATTTCCAAATCGATCGTAATGGCAGTGTCATTGACGGCTCCCAGTTGAATCCCACGCGGGCCAACCGTATTCGTGGTCTGGGTGCGGCAAATATTTCGCTCGGCAATTACGAGATGAGCGGCCGCATTCCGGTGGACCCCATTGCCATTGATTCTGTTGAAGTCAGTCGCGGCCCAAATGCCAATGTATTTGGCTTGGGAAGTTCAGCAGGCACTCTCAATATGGTGCCCTCTTCCGCGAATCTCCAGCGGGATTCGGTCCGAACCACCTTTCGCGTCGATAGCTATGGTGGCTTCCGTTCCACTTTGGATGTGAATCGTCTGCTGATTAAAGACCGACTGGCGGTTCGTGGCAGTGTGGTGTTCCAGCAGGATGAGTTCGAGCGCAAACCGTCGGGCACCGAGACCTTGCGGCTGAATGGCATGATCAAATATCAGCCGTTCCAAAAGACGATGATCAGTGTGTCCCACCAATATTTCAATTTGGAGGGCAATCGGCCGAATAACGCGACGCCGCGAGACTCCATTACTTATTGGCGCGACTCGGGCGCCCCAACATGGGACCCCGTCACCTTTACGGCGAAGATCAACGGGGTGTCGATTGGTACGTTCCCATCCAACACGGGACTCCCGTCATCGCTCACGAATACTGGCGGCATAGACAGTCACTCCAATTTCTTCATCGATGAAGGCGGCCTTTCGTTCCTATCGGTCGGGCAGACCAGTTCGATCAGTCCGGCCAGCCCTAACCAGAGTGTACGGCTCATGGCATCCTCATTCGCCCCGGTTCGCAGCGGCCAGGCGCTCTTTGGCACCGTTCCGGCGGTCAGTGACAAATCGATCTATGACTATTCGAGCATCAATCTCGCAGCCGTTAACGGCATTGAGGATACGGCCAAGGTCACCACCGTTTCGATTGAACAGCAAATCTTCCGCACCGATCGTCAGCGCGTCGACCTTCAAATTGGCTGGCTGCGCGAAAAAGTTGACAGTTACGCACGAAATATCATCGGCATTGCTGGTGACGCGGGCACCTCCTCTTACCTGCTGGTCGACGTCAATGAGCGGATGATCGACGGTTCGCCAAACCCGTTTTTCCTGCGGCCGTATCTGAGTATCAAGGAACCGAGGACTACTCGTAATCCACTCGAGTGGAACACCTACCGGGCGCAAGTTTCCTATGGTCTGAATTATTCCCGGGACCACGGTTGGAAGCGCTGGCTCGGCCGCCATCAACTTTCTGGCTACGGCGAATACAAAGAACGGATTGAGCGTCAATTTTCATACCGTGATATCATCACCAGTTTCCCTCCGTGGATTTCAGCGACGGCCATTCCGGCCAGCCAGGGCCGGGCTCCCGTGGGGCCGAACGCTGCCAAGGGCTATTTCCGCTACTACGTCGGCGACAAGAATGGCTCCAACGTGGACAACGGTCCGCATGACTTCAATTACGGTGGTTACCAATTGCTACAGGGGAATGGTGTGACGGGTGTCCTTACCAAGGAAGCGGTCACGATTGGTCAGGCCGCGACACCTGACGGTTCGGGTGGTACTGCCAGCGGGCGCTCGATCTTGAAAACCAAAGGAGCGGTGCTGCAAAGCCATTTCTGGCTGGATCGCATTGTAACCACCGTGGGTATCCGCGAAGATGAGCTCTACACAAAATTCGGAGCGACCTCGACCCTGTTGCCCGACCGGCTGACGTTTGATTACGACACCATGAATCAGTTTGTAGGTGACTGGAGCTATAACAAGGGACGCACCAAGCAAACTGGCGTTGTGGTCAAACCTTTCAAGTGGCTCAGTTTTCACGCCAATAAGTCGGACAGCTTTGTCCCGGGTCGCGTCGCCCAGACGATTTTGCGCACGCCCGTTCCAAATCCCTCGGGAGAAGGCTGGGATGCCGGTTTCAGTTTGAATCTGTTTGATGGCAAACTGGTGATCCGGGCCAATCGCTATGGCAACAAACAGATAAATGCGCGCGATGGGCAGACTGGGACGCTGGCGACCCGTGCTCTGCGCATTGATATGACCCGGCCGGAGGCGGATGCGTTTTCACTCCAGACTGTTGCTACCGCTTGGATCACACAGCTGAATCCTGGGATCTCCCAATCGGCCCTGAATACCGAGCTGGCCAAAGTCATGGGCTATACAGCTGAGGACATCGCCTCATTCTATGCCGTTCCTATTGCGGATACCAACGACATTGAGGCGAAAGGCCACGAGATCGAGATTCATTACAATCCCAATTCCAATTGGACAACACAGATGTCGCTGACGGAATCGCAGTCGATTGATACCAACCTCTCGCCCAATTTGCCCGCCTATATAACCAAACGGGAGCCATTCTGGGAAACGGTCATTGATCCGCGCACGGGGCTCAAATGGTTTGATACCAACTACGGTGGATCACGCACGGCGCGCCAATACCTGGCAAACAATGTACGAGCCCCACTGGCGCTTGCGCAGGTGTTGGAAGGAAAGGCACGTTCCCAAGTTGGCCGCTATTCTGCGCGGATGAGCACCAACTACCAGTTGGCGGGATTGTTCGGTTCGAACTCGTTGCTTGGGCGTATGAACGTCGGTGGCGCCCTGCGTTGGCAGGATAAGAGCGTGATCGGCTACTACGGACTTCAACAGTTGCCAGCGGTAATTACGGAATATGATTCCGATCGTCCCATCTACCAGAAAGCACAGACCTACGTGGATCTACTCGTCGGTTATCGCGCGAAACTCTTCAAAGACAAAGTGCGGGCGACCTTTCAGCTGAATGTTCGCAACCTGACTGAAAAGGGCGGCCTGCGTGCGATTGGAGCATTTCCGGACGGCACGCCAAACGCCTACCGCATCGTTGATCCGAGGCAGTTTATCCTCAGCGCCAGCTTCGAACTGTAAACGGAGAACGACCCGAGTCCGGTTCGCCCGGCGTCTCGCAGGCTTTAGCCCGAATACATCGCACTTCGGACGCCCCAGGCCGGGACGAACGCGTCAAGTTTTGCCCAACTGACTTGGCCGCCCCCCGCGCCGAGCGCGTCCCTTCGCGCGTTAACGATTTCCCGGTAACGACTACGCCACCGCTGACGCCACTAACGCCCAACGCGTTTGTTTCTAAACAGGCGCGGTGCGGTCGGAATTATTCGCGCCGGCGTGAGTCGATCATCAAGGTCACGGGGCCGTCATTGACCAGGCCGATTTGCATGCCGGCGCCGAATTCGCCGCGTGCGACCGGTCGGGCGAGGGCGGTCTCCAGCTCACGCAGGAACGCCTCGTAGAGCGGGATGGCAGTGACGGGTGACGCTGCGTCGTTGAACGAGGGGCGCGTGCCTTTGCGCGTGCTCGCGAACAGGGTGAACTGGCTGACCACGAGTGCGCCTCCCGCGGCGTCGCGCAGGGAGCGGTTCATGCGTCCCTCGTCGTCGGCGAAGATGCGCAGGTCGACGATCTTCCTCGGCAGCCAGGCGACATCTTCCTCGGTATCCTCCTTGGCGATACCGAGGAAAACGAGCAGCCCGGGGCCGATCTCGCCGGTGGTGCGGCCGGCAACGGTGACCTGTGCTTCGCGCACGCGCTGGACGACCGCGCGCACCGGCTACTCCAGCACCTTGACGAGGACCTTCGGATTGCGGCCGCTTTCCTCGTAGAGCTTGAGCCGGTTCTTCGGCAGGATGGATTTGTCGGTTTCCTCGAACCCGCAGACACTGGTGAAGAACAGGGCGCTTTGCGTGGAGAGGGCGACGATGCGCCGCGCGCCGCGCTCCTTGGCGCGAAGGGAGGCGAACTCGACCATCTTCCGCCCGATGCCGCGGTTGTGGTAGAACGGCAGAACGTAGACGGAGCCGATCTCGGCGAGATCCTTGATGTCGGGATAGAAGTTGAGCGTGACGCAGGCGATGATGTTCTCGTCGATCTCGAAGACGTAGAACTGGTCGATGTTCTTCTCGATGGCCTGCTGGGTGCGGTGGATGAGTTCCTCCCGCTTCACGGCGCTGCGCGTCAGGCTGTAGATGAAGCGCACGTCGCGGCGCGTCGCCTTGCGGATCTGCTGATAGTCGTTGCCGTAGATGAGCGAGCCGACGCCCTCGTTGGAAAAGATCTCGTTGAGCAAGCCGTCGAAAATACGGCTGTCGACGATGTGGACGCGCGGAGTGCCGGTCTCGATCGCCTTGACGGCGTTGGTGACCTTTGAACGGGCTTCGTCGGCGATGTGTTCGGGCTTCTCTTTGAGCAGGCTGCGCACGGCATCGACCGAGATCTCGCGGCGAAACTCGCCGTCGATCAGGAGGCCGGGGAGCTCGGTCAGATACAGAATCTTCGTGGCGTTGAGCGATTCCGCGATCTCGACGGCGAGCAGGTCGGAGTTGACCCGCAGGGTGTGTCCGTCGGGCCCGAATCCGATGGGCTGGATGATGGGAATGATATCTTCGGCGATCAGATGTTCGAGGAAGTGCTTGTCGACCCGCTCGACCTTGCCGGTGTATTGCTGGTCGATCCCTTTGAGGACGCCGATGGGCAGGGAGCGCACGGCATTGGTGATGGCGCACTTGAGGCCGTTCTGGGTGAGGCCTTCGAGAATGAGATGGGACACACGCGACGAAGCCCGGACGGCGAGGTCAAGGGTGGCGGCGTCGGTGACTCCGGTACCGTCAGCATTGGAGATCGGCACGCCGCGCAAGTCGGAGAGTTCGCGCAGTTGCAGGGAGATGCCGTGCACCAGAACAACCCGAATGGTCAGGCTGCGCAGGACGGCGATGTCGACGAGCAGGTTGCTGAAGTTCTCGTCGGCCACGCTCGAGCCATCGAGTGCGATCACAAAGATCTGATCCCGGAAGCGCGGGATGTACTTCAGGATGCCACGCAAATCGGTGGGCTTGATCTTGGTGGCGTTGGCCGGGGTGACTGACGTAGCGGAGCCGTTGCTCATGGATTGGTTGGGAGGGAGTCTTCGGACAAGCGGGGCGATTCGTCAATGGTTGAGGCGCGCGGCCCGTTCGGACACACCATTGAACATGGAACGCCAAACATCGAACATCCAAGGAGCGGCGGCACTTTTGCCGCCGGGGCGGATCACAGGCGGTCCGGCGTCCAATCCGGCGGCAGGAGTGCCGCCGCTCCTCCTGGTTCCGCTCAGGATTGGAAGTCCTTCGGGTCTTCGGAGGGGCGGCGGGTGTCGCCATGACCGTGCCGGTCGTGCGCGCTTTATTGTAGAGGCGCCTTTCTTAGGCGCTTCCGAGCCAACGGCTGAGGCCAGCCGTCGCTACAACACGAGCCGGCGGCAGGAGTCCGGCTATTCCACGGTGATTGTCCACTTCTGCGATTCGCGGGCGCCGATGAGAACGGCGTTCAATATTCCGGGCTGGAAGGTGCCGGCGGGGATTTCGATCTGGACGAGGCTTTCTCGACTGCGGGCCTGGAGGTCGCCGGGCACGCGTTCAAAGACGGGGATGAGCACGAGGTCGGGTTCGCGCAGGTAGAGTTCGGCGCCGGCGAGTTGTTCCTTGGTGTCGGGTACACTGCACGTGAACTGGAGCGTGTAGGGCTGATCGGCGCGGGCGGTTTGCGCGGCGGTGACGGCGACGACGCGCTCCGGCATCAGGGGGATCTCCACCAAAGTCTGGCTCAACAGCACCGGCAGTCCACCGGGCGCGGCGGCGACCGAGGCCGCCGGACCGGCGAGGCGGAAGAGGGCCGGGTCAGCGTTGCGCTGGGCCGGGACGACAAACCGACGGTAGCGGGCATCGAGCAGGCGCATGACGTTGGCGCGGTTCTTGGAGTCTTCGTAGGGGCGGAAGGCCGGGCCCGGCTTGCGGTAGTTAAAGGTGATCCACGTGTAGGGAATGATGCACGCGAGAATCGCGACGAAGACCCACTTCATGGGCCACGGTTTTCTATCGGAGGTGCGAGCGGGCATGACAGGACAGTGAAACGGGTGCCGGAAGGCGGCGCAATCCTTCCGGCCGAAGGGATAACTGCAGATTCTTGGGGACATTTTACTGGAGTTCGCAGAGGACGCGGAGAGGGGACCAGTGGCGGAACGATCCCTCTTCGCCCGTAATTCCTGCCCAAAATTTTTCATGAGCTCGCAGAGATCGCAGAGTCGGCCGATTTTCCCAGAGCAAATGACGAGCGTGGTAACCCCGCTTTCGCGTGGGTGAGCAGGTTCGCCGGGTCGCTTCAAGGAGCGGCACTTTTAGCCGCCTCCGGAGGCCTTGCCGCCGGGTTTGAGTGCGGGAAGGGCGTGCGTGATGCAGTCCGGCATCCAAACCGGCGGCAAGAGTGCCGCTGTCACTATCCTCCATCCGGCATCTTCTTTCTCTCCGCCTCTCTGCGAGCTCTGCGAGCTCCTGTAAAAGAAACGCTTCTTCCTGAAGGGGCTGCGTTCCCGAAAGCGGGCTTGCGGCTTTGGGTGAGGGATTCGTAAGTAACGCGCGTATGGAAATGCCGGCGACGGATCCGAAGGCGGGGGAGAAGGCCTATTACCGCCGATTGGGCGCGGACGGAGTGGCTCATGCTCGCGGTAAGCCGTTTTCCGATGCGGAGTGTGGAAAGTACCTCGTCGACATGGGTGCGTTGCTGTCGATGTTGGAACCGGCGCCGCGCCGCGTGCTCGATCTCGGATGCGGGACCGGTTGGACGTCGCTGTTCATGGCCCGTGCGGGTTATGCGGTGACCGGAGTCGATCTGGCCGAGGATGCGGTGGCCGTCGCGCGTGAGTTGGCGCGAGAGGAAGGGGTGACGACCGTGTCGTTCGTGGCGGCGGACTACGAATCCTTCACCGCTGAAGGCGAGTACGACTACGTGTTGTTCTACGACGCACTCCATCACGCCGAAGACGAGAGGGCGGCCCTGGCGACAGCGTACCGTGCGTTGAAGCCGGGTGGGGTGGTCTTCGCATTCGAACCAGGCGCGGGACATCACCGCAGCGCCGGCGCGCAGAAAGCGGTCGCGACGTACGGTGTGCACGAGAAAGACATGCCGCCTCGCAAGGTGTGGAAGCTGGGACGAGCGCTGGGGTTTCGGCGGGCGCTGTTTTTGCCGCTGCCGCGTCAGATTGGAGCGAGCCTTTACCGTCGCGACTACCTGAGGCAGTCGTCGGCCGGCGCGCTGTGGATCGAGCGGCTTTGGGGTTACGCTCGCGCCCTCGGGCGGATCGCGGGCGTGAGGCGGTCGGGCCTGCTCGTGATGTGGAAGTGAATACGCCGAGAGGCTTCGGACGCCTTCGGTCAATCGCGGGGAAACCGCGTCACAGTCCAGCGCGACACAGCAAACCGTCGCGCCGGCGTGGGAGGTGACGGCACCTCAGACGAGCAAGAGGGCGGGCGACTCGAGCAATTGTTTAAGGGCACCGAGGTACTGGGCGCCGACGGCGCCGTCGAAGACGCGGTGGTCGCAGCTCAGCGTCATGGTCATGGTTTGCCCGGCCACGATCTGGCCGTTCTTCACGACCGGTTTGGCCACGGTGGTGCCGACGGCGAGGATGGCGGCGTTGGGCGGATTGATGATGGCGGTGAACCTCGGGATGCCCATCATGCCGAGGTTGGAAACGCAAAAGGTGCCGCCCGTGTACTCGGCGGGGGCGAGCTTCTTATCCTTGGCCTTCTTGCCGAGGCTCTTCGCCTCCACGCTGATCTGGAAAATGCTCTTGAGGTGGGCGTCGCGGATCACGGGCGTGATCAGGCCGTCTTCGAGGGCCACGGCAAACGCGACGTGGGCGGCACCGTGGTGACGGATGTTCGCCTGCCCCGAGCCTGCCGAAGGGGCGCCTTCCCATGAGCAGTTGACCGTCGGTACGCGGCGCAAGGCCTCGGCGCTGGCCTTGATGACGAAGTCATTGACCGAGAGTTTGACCCCTTCCTTTTCCAGACCGGTGTTGAGCTGGGTGCGGAGGGCGAGCAGGGGCTCGGCGTCGATCTCGATGTCGAGGTAGACGTAGGGGATGGTCGTGGTCGACTCGACCATGCGTTTGGCGATGACGCCGCGCATGTTCGACACCGGCACGGTGCGCTCTTCCTGGACGGGCCCCTTGTTCGCGAGGGAGCCGCCGGTGAACGAGCCTGCCTTGCCCGCGGCGGGCTTGGCGGAGCCGGATTTTTCGGCAGCCAGCACGTCCGCGCGCACGATGCGCCCGCCGGGGCCGGAACCTTGGATGCGCGACGGGTCGAGGCCTTTTTCGGCGGCGAGTTTTTTGGCGAGGGGAGAAATCTTGACGCGTTCGCCCTCCTTCGCGGCGGTGGGGGCCGGCGCGTCTGCCTTGGGTGCCGCGGCGGGTTCAGCCTTCGGGGCGGGAGCTTCTTCCTTCGAAGCCTCCTTCTCCGGCTCTTCTTTTTTCTCTTCCGCAGGGGCAGGGGTATTGGATTTCGGGGCTTCGACGGTTTCGCCGGGTTTGCCCACGGCGCAGAGAGGCTCGCCGATGGCGACCTGCGAGCCGGCGGGGGCGAAGATCTTCAAAAGCGTGCCATCGAAGAAGCACTCCAGCTCCATGGTGGCCTTGTCGGTTTCGACCTCGGCGAGCATGGTGCCGGACTTGACGGCGTCGCCTTCGTTTTTGAGCCATTTGACCAGCGTACCCACCGTCATGGTGTCGCTGAGTTTGGGCATTTCGATGATTTCGGCCATGGAGGGAGGAAGGTCTTAAAGGCTGAAGGCTGAAGGGCTGAACTTAAATCAAGCGACGGCGGCGAGGGCTGCCTTGAGCACGCGCTGCGGGTTGGGCAGCTGTTCGGTCTCGACGGGCGGGCTGTAGATGGCGGGAGCGTCAATCGTGGACAGGCGGTGAATGGGTCCGTCGAGTTCGTCGAAGGCCATCCGCTGAATCATGTCGGCGATTTGGGCGCCGACGCTCGCGAAGGGCTTCTGTTCCTCGACGATCAGGACGCGATGGGTCTTCGCCACGGAGGCGAGCACGGTCTCGATGTCGAGCGGACGGATCGTGCGCAAGTCGACCACCTCGACGGAAACATCGTGTTCCTTTTCGAGGATTTCGGCCGCCTTGAGCGAGTGAAGAACGCAACGGCCGTAGGTCACGATGGTGAGGTCGGTGCCTTCGCGCTTCACGTCGGATTTGCCGAGCGGGATGATATGTTCGCCCTCGGGCACCTCGCCCTTTTCACCGTAGAGGATGGTGTTCTCCAGGAAGAAGACGGGGTCGTTGTCGCGAATGGCGGACTTCAGCAGTCCCTTGGCGTCAGCCGGCGTGGCGGGTACGACCACCTTCACGCCCGGGTGATTGGCGAGCACGTTTTCCGGTGTGAGGGAATGCGTGGCGCCGACGTTGGTTCCGCCATTGGCCGGGCCGCGAATCACGATCGGGCAGTTGATTTGCCCGCCGCTCATGTAGCGGACGTTGGCGGCGTTGTTGAGAATCTGGTCGAAGGCGACGGAGTAGAACGACCAGAACATCAGCTCCATGACGGGACGGACGCCCAGCATCGAGGCACCGATGCCCATGCCGATGAAACCGGCTTCGCTGATGGGCGTGTCGACGATGCGCTTGGGGCCGAACTTGGCCAGGAGGCCTTCGGTGACCCTGTAGGCGCCGTGGAACTGGGCGACTTCTTCGCCGAGGACGACAACATTGGCATCGCGTTCGAGCTCTTCGGCGAGGGCGTGACGGATGGCTTCGCGGTAAGTGATGACGGGCATTTTCGGAAAAGCTGAAAGGCTGAAGAACTGAAAGGCGGAGGGAGATGATTTCAGTTATCGAAGAAGAGGCGGCCTTGAGAGGTGCGCTTGTCGGGATTGTCGGTCTCCCAGTACACGTCCTTCTGCAGGTCATCGATGGTCGGGAAGGGGCTCGCTTCGGAGAACTCTACGGTGGCGTCCGCCTCGGCGCGGGCTTCCGTATCGATCTGCTCGATCAAGGCGTCGGTGAGAACGCCTTCGTCCACGAGTGTCTTTTGGAAGAGCGTGATCGGATCCTTCGTGCGCTGGTATTCCTCGATCTCGGCTTTGTCGCGGTAGGTTTTGTCGGGATCGGCGACGGAGTGGCCGCGATAACGGTAGGTGTCGATCTCGATGACGGCGGGCTTTGACTGTTCGCGCGCCCGGGTGAGGAATTTATCCATCGTGGCGCGGACGGCATAGACATCGTGGCCGTCGCACATCGCCCATTCCATTCCGTAGGCCTCGGCGCGTTGAGCGAGGCCGGGACCGGCGGAGGAACGTTCCTGGCTCGTGCCCATTGAGTAGCGGTTGTTCTCAATCACGAAGATCACGGGAAGATCCCAGAGCGCGGCGAGGTTGTACGCTTCGTGCACGGCGCCTTGGTTGACCGCACCGTCGCCCATGAAGGTCATGGCGGCGCCTTTGTGTCCGTGATACTTGATGGCGTAGGCGAGTCCGGTGCCGAGCGGAACCTGTCCGCCCACGATGCCGTGGCCGCCCCAGAAGTTGCGCGAGGGATCGAAGAAATGCATCGAGCCTCCCTTGCCCTTGGAGCAACCGGTGACCTTGCCGTAGAGTTCGGCCATGAGCGGCTTGGTGTCCATGCCGACGGCGATGGCATGACCGTGATCGCGATAAGCGGTGATGATGTGGTCATGCTTGCCCATCAACGAGCAGCAGCCCACGGCCACGGCTTCCTGGCCGATGTAGAGATGGAGGAAGCCGCCGATCTTCTTCGATTGGTAGGCGCGCAGACTGCGTTCCTCGAAGCGGCGGATGCGGACCATTACACGGTAGAGCTCGATGCGCTGCTCCTTGGTCAACTGGGTGTTGATCGGGGCCTGGGCCGCGGAGGTGGCGCCGGCTTCGGCTTTCTGGTCGGCGGTGGCGGACTGTTTTTTACTCACGGAAGAATGCGACGATGGGTTGGAAAAGGGAAAGTCTCCGTTGGATAGGAGGGAAATCAAGCGTTGTTTCGCCCGCGACTACGGCGAGGGAGGTGTGATCTGCTCAATGACAATCGACAGCGGTTGGCCGGGGGCGCAATCGGCGCGCAAGGCGACGAAACGTTCGCGGTTTTGGTCGTAGATGGGCCAGAGTGCGGTGCGGTCGGTTTCGGGCAGGGGCAGGCGGTCGATCTCTTCCCTGCTGTAGAAACCAAACCGGCCCTCGCTGATTTCAGGCGGGAGGCCGGGGATCGGTCGTTTGCAGCGAAAGAGAAAGAGCAGCCAATGCGACGCCCCCTCGTAGGCCTTCTCCGCGATCATGCCGAACAGGTGCAGGTCGGACGCATTGATTTCGAAACTGGTTTCCTCACGGGTCTCGCGAACGGCGCATTCGAAGGGCGACTCGCCCGTCGCAGTCTCGAGCTTGCCGCCGATCGGGCTCCATGAACCGAGGTTCGGCGGTTTTGCCCGCAGGAGCAGCAGGTGCTGCCTGGAGGCATTTTCCAAAAAGACGAGAACGGCGATTTTGTGAGCGAGCGGTGCGGACATTCTGGGCTGGATGAGAAGTTTTGAACGTGACCCGCCCGGGTCGGGGCACAATGCTAATTGGTCCCCCTATGCTTCTCAGATTCGCCTCCTGGATGGTCGGCGCAGTGGCGCTGCCGTGTGCTCTTTTTTCGTCGACGGAACGCAGCGCGGCCCCGCCGACCGCGCCGGAGGTATCTATCCGTGCGGTGCGAACAGAACTGCTTCGGCAGGCTGGCGGCTGGCTTGAAATCGACGTGCAGGTCGCGGTCACATTGAGGTCGGGCAGCGTGCGTTTTGCCGATCGGGTGCGCGTCAATCTCTCCCTCGCCTACGAGCCGGCCGGTCCCTCGGGGGCTGACCTCCGCTTTTTCCGGGCGACCGCCGAGGCGGTGGCGCTGCCGGCGGGGAATTCGCAGCTGCGCTTTTATCTGCCGCCCGAGGTGGTCGAGCGCGATCGCATGAGAACGGATCGCCTTCATACTCTGGTTGAACTCGAGGTGGACGGTCAGGCTTTGCCGCCGGATGGATCGGCGATGTCGCCGGCGTTGCGAACACCGGGGCAACTTGCCCGCTTCAAGGGTCGGGTCGCGGCGGAGGCGCCAGCTAATGATGGAATCTTGGTGCCGCAGGTTCAGAGCCCGTTTGCGTTCGATCCGCAACGCCCTGCGCCGACGGTGGTGCGGCGGGCGGGGGACTGAGCGGACGAGGGCGAGAGAAGAGAACGAGGACGATTACGAGAAAGAGAACGAAGCGGATTATTTGCACTTGATTTGCTACAGACTTTCTGGGATCGACGGGGCCCCCTATGCGTTCTGTCCGTGTCCTTGCGGTGGGCTGTGCCCCCGGCCACGCCGTTTGCGCGCGCTTTGACCGGCGCGGCTCCGGCCAACTCAGCTTGCGGCAATTCGCCGCGGTGCCGGTCGATCCGGCTTCGGCTGAGAGCACCGAGATCGAGCGGTGGCGCGAAGTGCTGATCTTGGCGGTGGCCCGTGTCGGGACGGAGGCGGGAGCGGTGGTCGCCCTGCCGGCGTCCGTCGTGGCGGTCCGCCGTGTCGCGCTTCCGCCCCTGCCACCGGCACAACGCGAGAAACTGGTCGCCTTCGAACTGCAGCAAGTGGCCCCGCAGCCCCCCGGTGAGACAGTCTCCGCGCACGTGGCGGTGACGGAGGCACCGGACCACACCCGCGTCGTGCTGGCCGCGGCGCGGCGCGAAACGGTGGAACAGTGGGAAGACGCAGTGCGCGGCGCCGGGCTGCGCGTGAATCGACTGGAGGCGGGTTGCGCGGCTCTGTATCGGGCGTTTTGTTACAATTATCCCGAAAGCGCCGGCTCAACGTGGGCGGTGATCGAGGTCGGCGCCCGGTCGCTGCGCGTGCTGCTCGCCGATCAGGCCGCGTATGCCGTCCGGACGGTTGCGCTCAACGGCGGCGCGACCGCCACGGGCACGGCGCCGGCGTTCCTTCCGCAAGGCAACCTGGCCGCGCAGGCGACGGCGGAGCGGATTCATTTGGAGCTCGCCCGGTTGCTTGCCGCGCAGGAGGCGACCCGTCCGGCGGACGGACGCATCGTGGTGCAGCACCTATTACTCACCGGCGAGGGAGCGGGCCTGCCGGGATTGAGCGAAGCCCTGGCGCAACGTCTTGCGCTGCCGGTCGAACGCATGGACCCGTTGCGCCGTGTGGAGATCGATGCCGGGGTGGAGCTCGGCGACTACGTTGATCGCCTCGGTGAACTGGTCGGCCTGGCCTTGCCGGCAACAATGGCGGCGCCGGGATTGGATTTGTCGCCGCCGTCGGTGCGACGAGAGCGTGAGCGACGTCAACGACGGCCTTTCTTGGTGCTTGCCGGACTGGCCTTGCTCGTCGCGCCGCTGCCTCCCGGGTGCCTGCTGGTTGCGGAGACGCGGGCCATCCGCGAACGCTCCGATGAACTCGCCGCCGCCTTGCGCCCCATCGCCGGCCTTCAGTCGGAGTTGTCGGCGCGCGCGACCGAAGAGGCGGGGTGGCGGGCAAAAGGCGACGACGTGGTCCGCCTGTTGCGCCTGCGGACAGCGTGGGTGGACTTCATGGCGGAACTTCAGGATCGATCAGGGGAGGTGGACGGCGTGTGGTTCGACAGACTCGCGATCGCGCCGGGTGACGAACCCGATGCGGCCCGCCGTCTGCGCCTCACGGGCCGGGTGCAGGTTGATCACGCGCCAGGTCGTCCGATCGCTGAGCGCGCACGCACCACCGTTCAGACGCTGTTGGAGGGCCTGCGGCAGTCGCGCTATGTCGAGTCGCTTGAGAGCGAACGTTTCGACACCTCGCAGGCGGATGGGCTGCGTTTTGAGGCGGTTTTCAAACTGGCGACAGGAATGGCGCCCTGACGGATGCGCCTGAAGAAAGTGAGATTTCGTCCGGCTCAATGGCTTGTCGCAGGAGGCGCTGTGGCGTTGTTTGCGTTGGAAATCCTGTGGGTGGTCTCTGTCCATCGAGCGTGGTGCGAGGCCAGCGTGGACGGTGAACGTTGGGAGCGTCAGCGGGCAGAGGTGGCGACGCGAATCCCGCCGCCGACGAGGAATGAACTCGTTCGCGCCGAGCAAGGTGTGGCGGACCAGCGGGCCCGCATGGAAAGACTGCTCGATGCGTGCGGCCCTTTGGGCGAACCGCTCGCGCCGCCGCGCACCCGCTCGGAAGCCTTCTTTGAAACGGCGGCCTTCGTCGAAGGCATGCGAGAGGAGGCGCGGCGAAATGGTGTCGGTGTGCGCGAGGATGAGCGATTCGGCTTCAACTCCTATGCGCGTCAGGGGCCGGCGTCGGCGCAACTCGAGCGCGTGCACCGGCAGCAGCGAGCCGCCGAGGGCTTGTTGCGATCGCTGTTTGCCGCGGGACCCCACCGGTTCGAGGGACTTCAGCGTGTCGAGCCGATGCCGTCAGGTTCCCGCGGACGCAGCGCGCGCGACGAGACCGACTATTTCGCGCCTGCCCCGGTGCTCACCGTGGCTCTTCCGGATGGCGCGGAAGGGGAAGTCTTCCGGCTCACGTTTGCCGGACACACCCGCATGTTAAGGGCCTGGCTGAACGACCTTGCTTCGCGGCCAGGGCCGGTCTTGGTGCGCGACGTTGCGGTCGAGCCGCGACAAGCGACGGCGAACGTCCCCGGAGGGGCGGCCGCGGAGGACAGCGATCTCGTTCGCTTCACGGTGGTGGTTGTCGTGGTCGATTTGGGGCGAGGCGGGCTCATGGGCAATAAGTCACCATGAAACGAATACATCTTCCTGCCCCTTGGTGGTGTGCGGTGGCGGTGGCCGTCTCGGTGCTTTCGATGCTGGCGACGCTTGTGCACGCGGTGCGGTTGCGACTGAATCAGGGTACTCCGGTTGCCATCGTATTCTCCGAGGGCAGGCCCGAACCCCTTGAGGACGGGGATGAGGTCAGCGCCAGCGAATGGATGCCACCGGTTGGACGACCCGGTGAACTCTTTACGCCGTCTCATCTTGTCTACGACGCGGCGACGAACCGTTTCGTGGTGCCGTCCCTGCCCAGCGTGCCGTCGTCGGGTGGTCACATTTCGACATTGATCGAAGTGCTGGAGGTCCGGGCCGAACTGTATCCGGTCCAACTGGTGGGCTATGCCGGCAGTGGGGCGACCCTCCGGGGAATTTTTGAGGTGGCGGCCAGCGGCGAATCCGTGGTCGCAAGGGCGGGCGATACGTTTGCCGGGCTGGGGCTGACGGTGGAGTTGGTTCAAGTGCGTCGCGCGGCAGTCTCGCCGGCGGAGGGGGCCGGCTCACCGCGACGTCATGCGATCGCGGTGCTCAGGGACGCCCTGTCCGGGGAACGGATCGAACTCTCCTCGACGGAACGCCATCTGTCCGCTCCGCCGGTGGCGCTGGCCAAGGTGCGGAGGGAGGATCGTACCCTCGAATTGCGAGAGGACGAGACGTTTGCCGTGCATGGCCGGACGTATCGCGTGCGGGCGCTTCACCTGAGGCCGGCCGGGGTGGAGGTGGAAAGCGTCGACGGTGAACGCATCCTGCTTCCGGCGCGGTCGGGAAGTGAGTCGCGATAAAACGAATACATCTTCTTTATGATCATCCTGCGTGATTTGGTTGTCCTTCCTTCGCGGATCGGATTCCTGCTGGGCCTGTTGGGTACGGTGCTGTTCGGCGAGCCTGCGGTCGAAGCGGCGAACCTGGAGGATCAGGCGGAGGCGCTGATCGTTCACGAGAGCGCGCGGCAGGCCCGGCTGGTAGCCGAGGCGGACGTGACCGTCGCGCGCGCCCGCGAATTGAGTGGGGCCGGGCGTTTCAGCGAGGCGTTGTCACTGCTTGCGCAGACCATGCGAGCGCTTCCCGCCACGGCGCTCACCCAGGCCGCGCAGGCGAAGGTGCTCCAGGCGCAGTCGGAGACTCATCTGCTCCACGCGGACCGGCTGATCGAGGACGGGCGCATTGCGGAGGCGCGACGCGCGGTGGAGGCGCAGGCCCGGACAGGCGTGGCGGACGTGCGCATGGCTCGTCTGATGGACCGGCTCGATGCCGCGGAATTGGATCCGCCGCCGCCATCGCTGTCCGAAGCCAGCCCGGGTTTTCTCGATGCTCGCAAGGAGGTGGCCCGCTGGCTGGCCCGCGGTGAGGCGCAATACGCGGCAGGCGACTTCGAAGGTGCGCAGGAGAGTTTCCGCAGGGTGGAGTCGCTTGCGCCGGATCAGGTCGTCGCAAAGGCCCGTTTGCTGCGCATCGCCCTTGATCGCGAGGAGGCGGGTTCTCTCAATCGGGCGAGGTCGCGGGCGCAGATGCTCGAGGACGTGGCCAACGCGTGGCAACGTCCGGGGCTGTTTGCCGAGCGACCGCAGGGTGACGGGGACGATGCCGCCCGGGCCACGCCTCTGGCGCAGAAGCTCGCGGAGATCCACATCCCGAGCATCAGTTTCAACCAGGTGGAGTTGTCCAAGGTGACGGCGACCCTGAGCGCGGTGTCCGAAGACCACGACACGACCGGCGCGGCGGCGCGGGGCGTGAACGTGGTGCTGCTCGACCCGGCGGGACGGAACCCGACGGTCAGCATCACGCTGCGAAACCTCTCGCTGAAACGTATCCTCGATTTCATTACGGATTCTGTCGGGTATCAATACGAGGTGCAGGCCGACGCGGTGGTGGTGCGACCGGGCGGCGAGACGACGACGCTCGACACGGCTTTTTTCCCCGTGAGCCGGTCGACGGTCATCCGCATGTCGGGCCCGGCCCTGAGCATCCCGCCACCGCCCCCGTCGTACGGCGATCCCTTCGGCGCGTCCGCCGCCGTGACGCCCGCCGGCGGAAGCGAGGCGCAGGCCTTGCGCAGTTTTCTGCAGCAGGCCGGGGTGAATTTTGAAGGCACGCCCGGTTCGAGTCTCGCGTACGACGGCTCCGCGATGATCGTGACGCAGACCGCCCGCAACCTGGATCGCATTCGCAACATCCTCAATCGCTACAACGACGTGCGGCAGGTCGAGATCGAGGCGAAGTTCATCGAGGTGCAGGCGGGGGCGTTGGAAGAGTTGGGCGTTACCTGGAACGTCGTGCGCCGCGGGCGTGCGTTCGTCGACCCGGCGACGGGCGGGCCGCTGCTGGATCCCACCGGGGCGCCCCGGCACGCGGCACGAGACGCGTACTCCTCGGGCGGGGTGCGTCCGCTGGCGGAGGCGTTTCGGAACTCGAACTCGGTGAACGCGATCCTCATCGACGGCGAGGCGGCGGCGACGACCGCGCCTCCGACATTCCCCGGAGCGGTCCTGATGGGCGGGGCGGGAAACCCGCTGGCCGACCTCAGGGGTGCCGTGGGCGAATTCGATGTCAGCGCGGTGATTCGGGCGCTCTCTCAGAAACAAGGCACCGACCTGCTGAGCGCGCCGAAGGTCACCGTTCTCTCCGGCAACACGGCCTCGATGGTGGTGGCGCAGGAGATGCGATATCCGCAGAGCTATGGCGAGATTCAGAGCCAGGTGGGTTCGAGCAACAGTTCCGGATCGTCCGGTTCGGCCGGCGTGACCGTCACGGCCGGTACGCCGCAGGATTTTGCCACGCGCAATGTCGGGGTCGAGTTGCGGGTGACGCCGATTGTCGAGGAGGACGATTACAGCATCAGCCTTGATTTGAATCCCAAGGTGACGGAGTTCGAGGGGTTCGTGGAGTACGGCGGGCCGAGCCTCGCGATTTCGTCCGGGCGAACCGTCACGGTGCCTCCCGGCTTTTACCAGCCGATCTTTTCGGTGCGCGAAGTGTCGACCAAGGTGACCCTCTGGGACGGCGCAACGCTGATCATGGGTGGATTGACGCGGGAAGAAGTGAAGCAGGTGGACGATCGGATACCGGTGCTTGGCAGCATACCCGGGCTCGGCCGTCTGTTTCGATCCAAGGGCGAGACGACGCAAAAGCGCAACCTGCTCATCTTTGTGACGGCCAATCTGGTCAGCCCCGGAGGCTCGCTCAAAAATCAGCCGATGCGCGTGACGCCGCCAAGCACGCAGTTCCAAAATCCAACGTGGGTGACACCGGCGGGTTCCGACACGCGCAAGTGGGGTGCAGGTGACCGTGCGTCGCCGTAATTCCCGATGAGAGGGACCGGGCAGCGCCGATTTTCGCATCGTCTCGGTGGACTTCGGGCCTTAGACGCAGACCTGTTGCCCATGATGCAAACCCGCCTTTTCCGACCTTGGCTGGCCGTCCTGCTGCTCGCGGGAGGGTTGCTTGCCGGCTGCGCAACGGTCGCTCCTGTGAGGCCTTCGACGATCTCGCCGGCCGAACGAGCCGGCACCTTTCTCTCCGATCTTGCCGAGGCACGCCAACGCTCATGGCGCACGGCGTTGGATATCGCGAATGCGTACGGTCAGATTCCGGCGGACCACTGTCCGGGCATCGCGGAATTCCTGCGGGACCTCGGGGTGGCGCGTCGATTGGTGGAGGAGAAGGGCGGAGAGCCAGACCTCGACCTGCTCGACGTGGGCGCACTGGTGACCCGCAACCCGAACTTCTGGCGGGCGTCTCTTGAAATTGCGCCGAACGACGGGAGCTTTCTGCTGCTGCACGCGACGCTGCTGGCCAGTGGCGGCGAGATCTGGCGCGCCAACCGCGTGCTGATGGCGACCACGCAACTCCTGCCGCTGGAGGCGCGCACGCGTCCGCTCTATCTCGCCCACGTGTACGGGCTTGGCGCCATCATCATGGATAGCGTTGCCGGCATCGATGATCGGGTGAAGGGGGCGAAGTTCGATGTCATTTCCGAGGTTTACCGCGAAGGGCTGGCGGTCTGGCCGCGCAACGGATTGCTGCTGGGCGGACTCGTCGACGTCGCGATCCAAAAACGCGTGGCGGAGGAACCGAAGCGCCAGCTCACCGACGAGCGCCGCGACCAAGTGACCACCGAAGCGCTGGCGGCCGTATGGGCGGAGTTGGCCCGGTTGCACGCGGTCGACCCGGTTGCGGCCTCGGCCTATCGCGGCAGTGTCGAGGCCCGCGCGCAGGGACGCGAGTTGCAGCGCCTGTGGAGTCGCATGGGCGACAGCGATCTCGTGCTCGGTTACAAGGAGGTGGCCGAACTCACCGCAGCGCTGGAGGCGGCCGAGGCGCACGAACTCGCGCTCGTCATGCAACGACTCCTTGTCGTTTCGCGTGGCTTCGTGACGCCCGGAGATTTCGTGGTCTGGCGTCGGATTTTGCCGCAGATCGTCGGAGAGCTGGCCGCAGCCCCGCTGCTTGCGGCCTGGGAGCGCGGCGAGATCAACAGCGTTTCGATCACCGGCTTGGCCGACACCGATTCGGGCTGGCAGGGCGATCCGGCGATCAATGCGATCTTGCGCCAGCAAATTGAACGCGAGGTCGCCGAGCGGACCTTCCGCATCGACATGCTGGCCGGGCAAAGCGCGCTGCAAGCGAAGGCGTTGCGCGAGCGGGGGGTTTTTCTCGGTCGGGCGGGCCTGCATAGCGAGGCGCTGGCGGATTTAGCCGCGGCGATCAAGCTGGTGGGACGCAACTCTGTGCTGCTCGTCGACCAAGCCGTCGTTTTTGCCACGGTGGGTCGTGAGGAGGACGCCGAGGCCCTGCTCACGGAAGTAACGGGACGGCGCGACGAGGCCATCTTGGCGACGCTGGAGTACGGCGTGCTCCGCTATGGCCAAGGTCGCTATCGCGAGGCGTTGGAGCGATTCCGGGAGGAGGCCCGACGCAGACCCGAGGCCGGCTATCCGGCGTTGCTCGCTGAACTCGCGGCGCGGAGGGTGGGGGACTCGGAACGTCGTCTGCTGGAGCGCAGCCTGCGCAGTGTGCCGAAGGATTCGTGGGTGGCCGAGTGTCTTCGCTACGTCGATGGCGAGCTGACGGCCGACGCTTTGTTTGAGCGCGCCCGTGAAGGTGGTGATCTGCGGGTGGCGGAGCAATTGAGCGAGGCGCATTTCATCGTGGCGCAGACGGAGCTCGCAGCGGGCAATCTCGACCGCGGGCTAAGGGAGCTCGAGGCCTGCATCAGCACCGGCATGAGCGGCATGATTGAATACCGTCTGGCGCGGTTGGAGTTGCGTCGACTCGCACCCGAGCGCGAAGCGCGTCTGCGCCAGGCCCCGAGCGAGCCGGATTCCCCGCGACCCACGCTGCCGCGTTCGCTCGAAGGCGCTCCCGCCGACGAGGGTGAGAGGCGCTTCCGCGCCCCGGCGTGACGGAGATATTTTCACATGAGGGCGCAGAGGACGCAGAGGGAAGATCCCGGAATCCAAGCACGGCGAGGCGACGCCGGCCAAGAGCGGCGGTGAGACACCGCCGGTCGGTTTTGATCACTCTGGGGAAACGTGGGTGGAGTGCCTTTCTCTGTTTTCTCTGCGCGCTCCATTAAAATTCGTTCGTGCAACAGGCCCGGCTGGCCCCACACGACGACCTGGCGCACGTGTTGTTACGCTGGCAGGAAGGGGGCATTGCGATCTACGCACGATCCGATATGCAACGGGTGCCTGAACTGATCCGCGTAACGCGTCCGCCGCGGTATCGCTCGTTTTTCCATCGGTTGTTCGCATCCGCAGGACTGATGCGCAATTCCGCCGGGGGCTTCGGCAGCGTCATTCCCGAGCCGGGTTCGTCGGGCTCTGGCTTCAGTTGAGCCTGGGCCCTACAGGCCAAGAAAGACCAGGCCGGCGCGGTCCGTGAGATCCTTCACCATCGGTGCCACCAAGGTTCGGTTCTTCTCCGGAACGGTCGCGATCTCCGTCTCGAAGGTCTTAAAGTCAGGCTCTCGCCCGGCGGCCACCTCGCGCACGACACGGGAGAAATAGGCGTCCACCGGAATGCCGGCGGCGGCGTACACCTGACTGCGGGTCCATTCGTATTCCGAGAGCGAGAAGCCGTGCCGGTTGATGGCCTCGACCTGGACCCGCTTCGCCTCGACCACGAGGGCCGAAAGGTCCTTCAGCATGCCCATGGCGTCCGTCACGGACATGGGCCGCTCTTTTTCGCCCGCCTGGCTGCGGACGAAGTCCTTGTACTTCTCCTCGATCTGCTTGATCCGATCACCGAGATGGGTGGCCACCGCCTCCTGCGTACGGACGAAGCGCTGGACCCGCTCGTCGGTGAGTTCGCCGCCGACGGGGGCTGTGAACGTGGTCTTGTTTTGCACCTGCGCGTCGAGCTTCGGAATCTCCTGCAATTGCGTGAGGTTGACGACATAGGCCTTCGCCGGACGGTAGACGAAGAAGTAACCGGCGACGATGCCGCCTGCGCTGAGAACGAAGAATCCGACGACAAGAAAGATCAGAACTTTTTTCATGGGGAGAACGGGTCCGAAGCATATGCCATGGAATAGCCGCATGGGTCAACGACGCGTTGCGAAACTGACCGACGGCGCCACAGGGCCACCCTCACGTGAGCCGCCTCAATACGCTTGGTTTCGGGGATCTTCTCTCCGCGTCCTCATGTGAAACTATCTGGGGCATGCCCCCGCACGCGAAGCCTCACCCGCCGAGGTACGCGGCTTTGACCCGAGGATTGTTGCGCAAGTCGCAACTCGCGCCGTGGACAGCCACCCGCCCCGTTTCCAACACGTGCGCGTAGTGGCTGATCTCCAAGGCAAGGCGGGCGTTCTGCTCCACGAGTAGAATCGTGATGCCCTGCGTGCGGTTGATCTCCACGATCTTTTCGAAGATCGTCGCGATGAGCCGCGGTGCAATGCCCAGCGACGGTTCGTCGAGCATGAGGCAGATGGGGCGGCCCATGAGCGCGCGCCCGATGGCAAGCATCTGCTGCTCGCCGCCGGAGAGCGTGCCGGCGGTTTGCTTGAGGCGTTCCTTCAATCGAGGGAAAATGTCGAAGACGTAGTCGCGACGGGTGGCGATCAGCGCGCGGTCGCGCTGAAGGTACGCGCCCATCGCGAGATTCTCGTCCACCGTGAGCGAGGAAAACACCATGCGGCCTTCCGGCACGTGGCCCAGGCCGCGCGCGACGATTTCGTGCGGAGGTCGGCGCGTCAGGTCCTCGCCCCGGAAGGTGATGCGACCGGAGGTGGGCTGGATCAAACCGGAGAGCGTGCGCAGCGTGGTGCTCTTGCCGGCGCCATTGCCTCCGATGAGGGTGACAATGCTTCCCGTGGGCACGTCAAAGGACACCCCGTTGACCGCGCGGATTGCGCCGTAGCTGACCGCGAGATCGTTGACCGAGAGCAGAACGGGTGGAGGCGAGAGGTCCGTCATGACTCAATGATGCGCGACGTTGGTGCCATGGTCTTCGCCGAGGTAGGCTTCGATGACCTTGCGGTCGCGCTGGATCTCGCCCGGGGTGCCGTCGGCGATCTTCATGCCGTAGTCGAGCACGGCGATGCGTTCGCAGAGCCCCATCACGACGGACATCGAGTGCTCCACGAGAAGAACGGTGAGGTGAAACTGCTCCTTGATCTGCCGGATGAGGCGCACGAGTTCCTGCTTCTCGGCGGGATTCATGCCGGCGGCGGGTTCGTCCAGCAGGAGCAGTCGCGGGCGGGTGGCGAGGGCGCGCACGATCTCCAGCCGGCGCTGTTCGCCGTAGGGCAGGGACGTGGCGGGCGCGTCGCGGAAACGACACAGATTAAAAATATCCAGCAGCTCTTCGGTGCGGCGGGCGATGGCGCGTTCGTCGTTGCGGAAGGCCCCGAGCCGCAGCAGCGCGTGGATGGGGTGGGTGGAGCGGTGAAGATTGCAGGCCACGCGCACATTGTCGAAAACGCTGAGCTGCCCAAAGAGTCGGATGTTCTGAAAGGTACGGGCGATGCCGAGACGCACGATCTGATGGGCGCGGCGTCCGATCAGGTCGTGTCCGGCGAAGCGAACGCAGCCGTCGGTCGGCGCGTAGACGCCGGTGATGAGATTGAACACCGTCGTCTTGCCCGCGCCATTCGGTCCGATGAGCCCGCAGAGTTCGCCCTCGTGCAGGTCGAGGTCGACGGCGTTGACGGCGGTGAGGCCGCCGAAGCGGATCGTCGCTTGTTCGAGTTGCAGCAGCGGCGCGGTCATCAGACGCGGGTTTTGCCGAAGCGCAGGTTGAACAGCCCCTGCGGTCGCGCAATCATCAGGCCGATGAGGAGCAGCGCGTACAGGATCATTCGATACTCGGCGACGGGGCGCAGCACCTCGGGAAGCAGGGTGAGCAGAATCGCGGCGAGCACGACGCCGATGGTGTTGCCCATGCCGCCGAGAATCACCATGACCACGACCTCGATGCTCCGGGTGAAATCGAAACCGGTCGGCGTGATGGTGAGCTTGAAGTGTCCGTAGAGTCCGCCCGCGATGCCGGCGAAGAAGGCGCCGATCACAAACGCGACGATCTTGTAACGCGTGGTATCCAGACCGACGGCCTCCGAAGCGATTTCGTCGTCATGGGTCGCCAGAAACCCGCGGCCGTAGGTGGAGTTGACCAGGCAGGTGACGGTGAAGATCGTCAGCGCCACGAAGACCAGCACCCATGAGATGGTGGTGTAATAGGGGATGCCGTGCAGTCCGAGGGCGCCGCCGACGGCGCTGACGTTTTGAAACGTCACGCGGATGATCTCGCCGAAGCCGAGGGTGACGAGCGCGAGGTAGTCGCCACGCAGGCGCAGCGACGGGATGCCGACGAGCAATCCGGCGAAGGCGGCGCTGAGTCCCCCCGCGATGAGGGCGCCGAGAAACAACGCGGAGGTGGCCAGCAAGCCGGCGTCGGGCCCGAGCAGGCGCGGTCCGAGAAACACGGTGACGACCGCGGAGAGGTAGGCGCCGACGGCCATGAATCCGGCGTGACCGAGGGAAAACTGGCCCGTGTGGCCGGTCACAAGGTTGAGCGAGACGGCGAGGATGATGTTTATCCCGATGCCGATGAGCACGTCGAGCAAGTAGGGGTCGAGTGCGCCGGAGACGCGCGCGAGTCCGGCGGCGACGATCAGCGTGGCGATCAGAATGACGTGCGGGCGGGCCATGCGCGGGCTAGACTTTCTCGATCGTGAAGCGGCCGAGCAGGCCGGAGGGACGGAAGAGCAAAATCACGATCAGGATGGCGAATGCGATGGCATCCTTGTAGGTCGACCACGGACTGCCGGCGACGAAGGTCTCGACGGTCCCGAGCAGCAGACCGCCGAGGGCGGCGCCGGGGATGCTGCCGATGCCTCCGAGGATCGCGGCGACGAAGGCCTTGAGCCCTGGCATCACGCCCATCAGCGGATCGATCGAGGGGTAATTGACGGCGTAGAGCACGCCTCCGGCGCCGGCGAGGGCGGAACCAAGCGCAAAAGTGAAGGCGATGACCGTGTTGATGTTCACGCCCATGAGCTGCGCCGCCTTGGGATTGGCGGAGACCGCGCGCATCGCCGTGCCGAGTTTCGTGTGGTGGACCACGAGGCGCAGCCCCGCGACGAGGACGAGCGTGACGAGGATCACCGCCAGCTGGTTGCTCGAAATCACCAGCCCGTCGGTGCCGAGCCGGGTCGAGGGGAAAATGACGGGAAAGGTGCGCGGTGCGGCGCCGAAGAAGACCTGTCCGCTGTATTCAAGGAGCAAGGACACACCGATCGCGGTGATCAGCACATTGAGGCGGGGGGCGTTGCGCAGGGGGCGGTAGGCAAAGCGCTCGATGAGCACGCCGAGGATGGCGGAGGCGGTCATGGCCCCGGCGAGCACGATCAGGCCGGTGCCGAAGCTGCCGCCGGGCAGGAGGCCGCCAAGGTAGTAGCCGGCGAAGGCTCCGACCATGAAGACATCAGCGTGGGCAAAGTTGATGAATTTCAGCACGCCATAGACCATCGTGTACCCCAGGGCGATGAGCGCATAGACCGCTCCGAGGGAGACACCGTTGATCAGCTGTTGGAAAAATTCGATCACGGGTGGAGGTGGGACATGGAGCGGCGCCACTCCTGCCGCCGGGCTTGAGGCCCGTGTGCGGGCGATGAATTCACAACCGTATCGACAGCCCTATCCGTTGCGCCAGCCGATCCGGCGGCAGGAGTGCCGCCGCTCCCGTCAAGGCCATCCCGATGCATCGTCATGAAGCGGGCGATGTTGGCTCAAGGCGCCACCGTTTTGAGAAACGTGAGGCGGCCTTCGCGGATGGCGATGATGGCGGCGGGCTTGGTGGCGTCACGCTGCGCGTTGATGGTGGTGGATCCGGTGGCTCCGGGAAAATCCTTAATCCCAGCGAGGGCGTCGCGCACGGCCGGGCCGTCGGTGGTGCCGGCGCGGCGGATCCCCTCCGCGAGCACGTGCACACTGTCGTAACCGAGGGCGGCAAAGGCGCCGGGCGTTTCGCCGTCCCAACGGGCGCGGTAACTCTGGACGAAGTTTGCGGCGTGGGCGGAGCTGTCTTCCGCGGAGAAGTGGGTGGAATAATACGACCCATTCAGAGCCTCGCCGCCAATCTCGAGCAATTGCGGAGCCTCCCAGCCGTCGCCGCCGAGGAAGGGAATCGTCATTCCCAACTCGCGCGCCTGACGGATGAGCAGCGCGGCTTCGGTGTAATAGGCGGGAACGAAGACCGCTTCGACGCCGGCGGCGCGGATGGCGGTGAGCTGGGCGCGGAAGTCCTTGTCGCCTTCGGAGAACTTTTGCTCCGCGACGACCGTGCCGCCGCCCGCCGTGAAGGTTTCCTTGAAGAACTGGGCCAGCCCCACGCTGTAGGCGGACGAGACGCTGGAGGCGATGGCCACGCGCTTCACCTTGAGGGTGTCGAGGGCGAACTTCGCCATGGCCGTGCCTTGGAACGGATCGATGAAGCAGACGCGGAAGATGTAGTCACCCGTTTCCGTGACTTTCGGATTGGTCGCAGCCGGAGCGATCATGGGGATGCGGGCTGCCTGTGCGATGGGAGCGGCCTCCAAGGATCGTCCGGAGGCCACTTCGCCAAGCAGGGCGACGACGCGGTTGCGCGAGATGAGCTTCTTGGCGATCGTCGCGCTCTCTCCGGCTTTGGTCTGGTTGTCCTCGGTGAAGAGCTCGATTTGCCGGCCGAGCAGACCTCCGGCCGCGTTGATCTCCTCGACGGCGAGCACGGTGCCTCGGTGGGAACTTTGCCCAAAGCCGGCCTCCTTGCCGGTGAGCGAGGCGTATTCGCCGACCCTGATGGTGTCGCTGGAACCGGGGCCGCAACCGCCGGTGAGAAGGGCGGTCGCGGTGGCGAGGAGGAGAACCGTGCGTCGAAAAGGAGTCATGTCAGAGATTGAGTGAGACAAGGGTTGGCGCGGATGGCGGATCATTCAATCAAACTGTGCGGGTGGGAGTGACCATAACAGTAATGTCCGCGCCGCGTTTGGGATTTTTTCATCGCCGAGGCCCGGCCGCTTTGCGCAGCCTGCCGGGACGCGGGCCTGCTCCGTGCCCATCGCATGACCACCATCGACCGCTACATCCTTCGCGAATGGCTCAAGATCCTCGCCTTGGTGTTGTGCGCGACGATGGGGCTGTTGCTCATGCAAGCGATGTACGACGACTTCCGTGATCTGCTCGACGATGGGGCGGGAGCGACCGACATCGTGATGTACTTTGCGGTCAAGCTGCCGAGCTACCTCTCGATCGTGCTTCCGCTCAGCCTGCTCATCTCCCTGCTCTACGCGCTGGGTCTGCTGCATCGGGGCAACGAGATCATTGCGCTGCGCGCGGCCGGGGTGGGCGTGGGAAGGATCACGCGCAGCCTGTGGGTGGCGGGGGTGCTGCTCAGCGGGCTGACCTGGTATGTGAATGCGAATGTCATCCCGTGGTCCGTCGAGGCTTCGCGCAGCATTTTGGAGACGCTACGCTTTCGAGCCGAGGCCGGCGTGCTCGGTGCGGCTGATCGCGTCGGGGCGAGCACGGGCGTTGCCTTCGACAACCAGCGACAAAATCGCATGTGGTTTTTCAACCGCTACAGTCGCTTCACTCACCGAGGGTATGGCGTGACGGTTTCGGAGCTCGATAGGGAGCGCAGGGAAAAGACGCGCCTGCACGCGCGCGAGGCGGCGTTCGACACGCGTCGGGGTTGCTGGGTGTTCAAGGACGGACGCGAAACCTGGCTTGAACCCGAAACGGGCGAGGTCACCCGCACGGTCGCCTTCGACGAAAAGGTGGTGCCGTATTTTCAGGAGGATCCGGCGCTGATGCTGGTCTTCGATCTCAAGCCGTCCGACCTGTCGTTCTTCGAGCTGAGACGCATCATCGAATATTTCACGATCGAGGACAACCCCAAGGTGACTCCGTACGCCGTGCGGTATTTCGGCCTGCTGGCCGAGACCTTTGGACCGCTGATCATTCTCGCGATCGCGATTCCCTTCGCCGTTTCGGGGGTGCGGGTGAATCCCGCCGTGGGCGTCTCGAAGTCGATCGGTTTCTTCCTGCTGTATTTTCTTCTGGCCAAGGCAGCCACGGCGCTCGGCGGACGCGAGGTGATGTCACCGCTCTGGGCCGCCCTCCTGCCCAATCTCGCCATGCTCGGCATCGGCGTCGGCCTGTTTGCTCGCATGCGCTAAAGGCGCCGGATTACCGGGTGTCGCTCCGCCGCCCAGGCAGTATCGTCCCTCACTTGTGAATAAAGACAGGGCTTGAGATGTTAGTGGGCTGGAATTTTCAAACACCGAGGTCCCTAAGCCAAGCGGACGAAAGCGCCTGCGGCGCGCTGTTGTTTGGGATTTGGCAATTTGGGATTTAGGATTTCCGGCTTCGCCGGATGAGATTCCGTTGTAGCCGCGGGCGCCGACCGCGGTCCGTGGAATTAGATTCTGCTGACCGTCAGAAACCGGGCGCCGCGGGCCCGGCCACCGATGGTAAAATACTTCAGCTTGCGAACCAGGCACCGATCCGCCGCCACACGGCGTTCGAGGGCCACAACATGATGGTCCAGACGATGACGCAGCCGATGTAACTCAGGAAAACCGCGGCGCTCGCCATGTCCTTGATGCGTTTGGCCATCGGGTGCCGCTCGGGCCGGACGTAGTCGATGGTCCATTCGATCGCGGAGTTCAGCAGTTCGACGATCAAAATGAGCACAAGCGAAGCGATCATCAACGCGGTCGAGACCGCGTTGACCGGAAGCACGATGGCAAACGGCACGAGCAGGACAGCGAACAGAATGTCTTCCCGGAAGGAGGGCTCGTGTTTGTAAGCTGCTCCGAATCCTTCAACGCCATTACGGAGCGACGAAATGAAATTTCGCAGATTTCGGCGCTTCGGCTCGCCGACAGGGGGTTCAGGCGGTGGGGGCATCACGGAAGCACCGTTGTGCAAAGCGAGAACCGGAGGAAGCCGGAAGTGGCACGGCCGGGCCGGGGGGGCGGCGGAGAGGGTAGCGAGTAGCGGGTAGCGAGTAGTGATGGTTGAAGGAGCACTCCTATCGCCGGTTTGAGGGCAGGACGGCCTCGCGCACGCCCTTCCTGCATAAAACCCGGGGACAGGACTGTCGCCGCTCGTGGCTACACCGCTGGTTCCTTGAGCGGGCTCGTTGTAGCGACGGCTGTCCCCAGCCGTTGGTTCGGGAGCGCCTGAGACAGGCGCTTCTACAACAAGACGATCCGATCTAGAAAGTGACCCGGTGCACCTGGGGTAAACCTGCTCAGCCGACTCGGAGGTCTCTGCGACCTCACGTAATAATTCTGGGACGGAAACGATTTCGGGTATGGGTTATCCGATTCCTTCGGAATCCTTGCTCGATCACGAGCCCATCACGAGCCACTCCCGGCCGGCTTTCGCGGCGCCAGGCCGAAATCCGTGAAGTCGTTGGCGACGTCTTCGTACGGCCGGTCCTGCTTGTAGATCTGGAGGATGCGCGCGTGCTCAGCGTCGCTGGTGGGAAAGATGCGCGGCGGCTCGCCCTTCAGCAAGAGGGCGGTGTAGGCGCGATGACGGTCCACCATGCGGCGAATCACGAGCATGCGTCAGGCAAGGCGCTTTGGCCGCGGGCGCAAGTCAGGCCCAATTGTAGTTGAAACTGATGCTGATTCGCTCGGCCTCGACGCGGTTCGACGCCACTTCGTGACGCAACCAACTCTCGAAAAGTATGACGTTGCCCGCTTCGGCCGGGTAGGTGACGTGGCTGCGATTCTCTCGTCGCGCCTCGGCCCGTTTTGGTGGTGCCGCCATGAAGCGGTCGAGGCGGGGATCCTCGAACTTCAGGCCCGGGCATCCCTTGGGCGTCCGCACATAATACGTCCCGCTGATGAACGCCAGCGGGTGCAGGTGCAACGAGTGGGCCGCGGTGGGCGGCATCACGTTCACCCAGCAGTCCGTCATGTGGACCGTCCGGCTGCGCAGGTCCATGTCGAGCGTGCGGGCAAAGGCTCGCACATGCCGCGTGAGCTTCTTCTCCAGCGTGCCGAAGGTGCTGGAGAACGTGTGCAACGTATTCATCGAGGCGTAGCTGGTGTATCCACCCGGGTAGTTCGACGCCGACCAGCGGCGTCCGGCGGTGTCGAAGTCGCGCAGGCTGGCGATCTCGCCGGCGAGATCGTCGTTCAGCCGCTCGAGGCCCCGGGCTTGGAGAGGCTCGCAATAGATGTAAGTGGGAAACCAGGCGCGCGTGGGCATGTTGCATCGGTAGGCCAGGCGGCGGACGCAGGCAAAATCAAACCTCGATTCCCCCGTCTTCCCCTTGTCGTGCCTGATCGGGCTCGGTGTGCCGATCGGTCCGGAGGGGAGGGCAGCTACGGATTCTTCTCGGATGCTTCGGCGCGGAGTCCGGCGAGATCCGGGTCGCTGGCGGCGAGGGCCTTGAAGGCGTCGTCGAGCGCGATGGCCTGAGCCACGTGGCGGCGTGCGGCCGGCTGGTCGCCCCGCAAGGATGCGTAGCAGCCCAGATTGAAGTGGATCGTGGGATTGCGCGGATGCCGCGCCACGGCCCGGCGCAAGATCACTTCTGCCGCGGCGAGTGAAAGGATGCGACGGGTGGCGTAGGCCCACGTTACCCAGCCGGCCGGGTCGTCCGGCGCCAGGCGGACCCACGCGCGGGACGCGAGCCGCAATGCTGCCCATTTCTCCTGGGCCTGCAACACGGCCATGCGGGCCGGCAGCGCGGCAGGCGTCCGGCGTTCCGTTGCCGGGATGAGCTTCCATTCGGCCGCGGCCTCGGAGACGAGACCCAGTTCAAGGTATCCTTGGATATGCGACAGACGCCACTTCAGTAGCATGAGAACATTGGCGGACGGTTCACGAGGCCGGAGGATTTCCGAAGTGGGCGGCAAACGACGAATAGCCGTGCGAATCGGCCAGCATGGCGTCGATGGTCGCGGCGAGGGGCTCCAGCCGCACGAGGCCGGACAACACCGCCTTGTCGCCGATCGCGTCGGTCACGACGAAAGCGGGCCGCTGGTCGATGCGATGACCGTGGAATTCCGCCGTGGATGCGTCCACGCGCTTCCGCACCGCCGCGGACTCTGCGCGCGCCCGCAGAGGTCCCGGAGGGAGATCTGCGGCCTTGGACGCGACGGCCACGGCTTCATCGAGGAGTCCGACGGGCCGGCCGTCGCGCATGGCGGCGTGGGCAAGAGCGAGCCGAACGCGTTCGTCGGCTTCGCCCAGGAAGTCGCGCGCCGCCTCCGCCACGCGATTGGGGGCGATGTAATCATTTTCTGGAGACGTGTTCACCCAGCCGCTGTTCAATCGATACGGCGAACACATCAGGGTGCCGCTCCGCTGGTAATACCAATCGCACTGCGCGGCGGAGTCGGGGAACGCCTCGGGCTTCATCAGCGCGATGCGCCAGGCGAAGTCCACCTGGCCGGCGTACCGGGACTTCAGTGCTGTCCAGGTAGGTTCGGCCCAATGGCACCAGGAGGAGAAGATCTCGACGTAGTAGATGATGCGAACGGCAGCAGGCATGAGAAAGCGGAGGCGGGCGCCAAACGCCCCGGGGCATTTACTTCTTTTCGCCGCCGAAGAGATTTTTCAACCCTTCGCCGGCTTTTTTGGCCGCCTCGCTGAGGGCGTCTTTGGAAAGGCCGCCGGAGGAGATGCCGATCTGGCCGGCGGCGGAGAGGGCGGCGTTGACGACATTGCCGAGCACCTTCCGCATGATGGCGGCGGCGAGCTGATCCGGGGTGAGCCCGCCCTCTTTGACCCCGAGGTCGGTGAGCGTGAGGGCCGGCATGGGGACGGTGAGCGCAGCCGTACCGGCGCCGAGGGTGACCTGGCCGTTCTGCAGCACGAATTTCTTAAGAATGATCTTCTTCTGACTTCCCTCGGAAGGCGAGGTTGCCTGTCCGCCGCCGATGGCTTTCTCGATGTGGTCGAGCAACTCCTTGATGTTGCTGCTGACGATTTTGGTTTCGTAGAAAAACTGGGGTTCATCGATGGTCACTTCGGTGATCACGATCGTGTCGCTCAGCAGCGAACGCGGTTCCAAGTCGAGGTACACTTTGCCAAGGGAGAAGGCTCGGTCGCTCTGCCAGCCGGCAGGGTTGCCTACAACAAATCCAGAGAGGGTGCCGGTACCGCTGAACGGGGAGACGGTGGCGCTGGCGAGCTCGACTTTGGTCCCGGTCAATCGCGGGCCGACGGTGGTCACGCCGGCCTTGACGATGGAGCCAAGGAAAAAGGTGGCGGCGATGACGGCAATCACGGCAAGCCCGGCGAGCAGGGCGGCAATCACGAGGAGTTTTTTCATGGGTGAGAGGGTACAAGGTCACCTTACACCGGCGATCCCGGAAATCCCAAATCCCAAATGGAGAAATCCCAAAATACCGGCCGACTATCCACGAAGACATGTTACCCAAGTCCGAATCGATCCCATCTCACAGGAGGCCGCAGAGAGTGCGGAGAAGTCACGGGTTGGACCTTTGGCTGATGTTGCTTCGCGTCCTCTGCGACCTCCTGTAAAATGCGTTTTTGACGACGCGTTGCGTCACTTCCGCCCGAGAGCTTGCACCCGAGGAGGTGTCGTTGCAAAGGATGCGTGCAGGAAACCAAGGGTTGCGCAGCCGGTGCCGGCGCCGCTCGCTAATCTACCCCCCACGAATGAGCTCACCTTTTCCCCGCCTCACCGCCGACGAGGCGGCCGCGTTGATCAACGACCGCGATGTCATCGGCTTCAGCGGCTTCACGCCGGCCGGTGCGGCCAAGGCCATTCCGAAGGCCCTCGCGGCCCGGGCGCGCGCAGAGCAGGCGGCGGGGCGGCATTTCAAGGTGGGTGTGATCACAGGCGCCTCGACCGGACCGTCGCTGGACGGCGAACTTGCGCGCGCCAACGCCGTCCTCTTCCGCACGCCCTACCAATCCGACCCCGATCTGCGCAAACGCATCAACGCGGGCGAGGTTCAGTTCTTCGACATGCACCTCTCGATGCTGCCTCAGGCGGTGCGCTATGGTTTCCTCGGCAAGATGAAGTTTGCAGTCGTCGAGGCCTGCGAGGTGTTTCCTGGCGGGGAGATCGTGCTGACGACCTCCGTGGGCGCGACGCCGACGTTTTGTCACACCGCAGAGAACGTCATCATTGAGCTCAACCGCGCCCACTCGCCGGCCCTGCGCGGGTTTCACGACATCTACGAGCCGCGCGATCCGCCGCACCGCCGGGAGATCCCGGTCTTCAGCGTGCGCGACCGCATCGGTTCTCCGGTGGTCGCGATCGATCCGTCGCGCATCGCCGGCATCGTCGAGACGAATTTGCCCGACGAGTGCGGCCGCTTCGAGCCGCCGACGGAGGTGACCCGACGCATCGGATTGAACGTGGCGGAGTTCCTCGCCAGCGAGCGCCGTCGCGGCACGATCCCGTCGCCGTTCCTTCCGATCCAATCCGGGGTGGGTGACATCGCAAATGCCGTGCTGGCGGCGATGGGCGATCATCCGGACATCCCGCCCTTTGAGATGTATTCGGAGGTGCTGCAGGACGCCGTCTTCGATCTTCTTCGCAACGAGAAACTGCTCTTCGCGAGCACCACGGCGGTGACGGTGAGCAAGGAGATGAACCGCGATTTTCTGGCGAATCTCGATTTTTATCGGCGGCGCATCGTCATGCGCCCGCAGGAGATTTCGAATCACCCGGAGGTCATTCGAAGGCTCGGCATCATCTCGATCAACGCGGCGATCGAAGCCGATGTCTTTGGCAACATCAACAGCACCCATGTGCTCGGGAAGAGCCTCATGAACGGAATCGGCGGGTCGGGGGATTTCACGCGCAACGCGTTCATCTCGATCTTCGTGTGCCCCTCGCTGCAGAAGGGCGGAAAGATCAGCACGATCGTTCCGCTCGTCAGTCATGCCGATCACAGCGAGCACTCGGTCCAGGTGATCATCACCGATCAAGGCATCGCCGATTTGCGCGGCAAATCGCCGCATGAGCGTGCCACGCTGATTGCAGGCTGCTGCGCGCATCCGGATTTCCGCGAGGCGCTCTGCCGCTACACGGACCACACCCGCGACGGACAAACCCCGCAGTCCCTCGGACGGGCCTTTGCTTTTCACGAGCAGTACCTCAAAACGGGCGACATGCGCGGGGCGGACGTTGGGTAGGGACGCGCCCGCATCGACAGAGTCAAATCGGGAGTGATCTGGACAGGTGATGGAGAGCAGGAGCCATCAGGAAGGAGGACGGCTGCCCCCCGCTGGGCTGGGCCGGCTCGTTCGGCCGGGTTCCACGCGCGAAGGGAAGACTCCAATCGGACTGGGGATATTCAAGTTCATCCTCAGACGGGCTCGGACGCTCATTAGCGGGACGAGTCGAAAAGATCGCGTGGCTCGTCTGATAAACGCCGGAGCCAAGAGTTCGGCCGTTTTGCCAACGACCTCTCACGCCATCCACGACACCGAGCCGTAACCGGATGCTGTGCCACGAGGGTGCCCCCATGGCGGGCGCACGGGCGAGAGCGTAAAGTACTCGTGCCCGCCACATCGGCGCGCTGGACCTCCGGGCCCGCAACGCTTAAACTCCCTCACCAGCATGATTAAATGGGCCATAATCTTCGCCGTCATCTCTCTCATCGCCGCCGCGCTTGGCTTTGGCGGCATCGCGGGTGCCGCGGCCGGCATAGCGAAGGTGCTGTTCTTCATCTTCCTCGCCATCTGCGTTATCCTGCTTATCGCGGGCGTCACGGCGGCCAAGAAGCTCAAATAAATCTCTCCCCCTACCACTCGTCATGCAATCAATCTCCTTATCCTTAATGCCCGCTTTCCGCTTTTTGGCCGCAGGGCTCGCCGCCGTGCTCGCCTGCATGTTGGCGGGCTGCGCCACCGGCGGCTATCAACGTGCCGCCGCCACCTCCGAAAGTCTCCTTGCGGCGGCGAGGGAGACCGATGCGGCGCAGCAACAGATCAACAGGGCATTAGGCGCGCTCGAACAGTTGGTGCAACGGCCGAACGACGACTTGCGTCCGGTTTTCACCGACTATCGCCGGGCGGTGTCTGACTTGGAAGGCTCGGTTCGCACCTTGGATCGGCGCGCTAATGACGCGGGGCAGCAAAAACAGCTTTACTTGCAGACGTGGGACGCGCGCATGGCGGAGATCCGCAACCCGGAAATCCACGAGCGCAGTCGCGAACGGCAGCGCGAGGTGGTGGAGAGTTTTGACGATGTCCAAAGCAGTTACGCCAAAACCCTGGAACGGCTCGTTCCCCTTATGCAGGATCTGCGCGATCTGCAGCGCATGCTGGGCGTCGATTTGACGGCGGCCGGCGTGGCGGTGGCGAACGATCTGTTGCCTCGGGTGCGAGATCGCGCGGGCGAGGTCCCGGAATCATTAACCCAACTCGCGGAGGATTTTCGCGACGCGGCGGCGCGGCTCGACGCGGATACGTCGATGGAGGCGGAGCGGGCTCGGCGCTAGCGGGTTGGGGGAGCCATTGTAGCGCGTGAAAATTGGTGTAACTTCAGACATCCTGATCTCCCTTGGAATCAATCTGAGCCCACTTGGCGATAAACGAGCCTCAGGGGTATCGGGGTGTAATTGAAAGTGAAGTCAGCGACGGAGCGGCAGAAGGGGGAGGCGTCGCAGGAAGAAGCGCACAGTTGTGTGCGGATGAGAAGGCAAGTCGCGAGGGAAGAACGCACTGGGTTTACAGTAGACAAATTGTCCCAGATTGAGCACGGTCCAATGGGATGAACCCTCTGGAATGATCGCCAGCAGCGCCCTCGTCTGAAACGGCCGCGGAGATGGTGGCGCGCCTACAGCGCCATCCGCAGTTGTATGCGCAAATGGCCGCGTTGCTCGACGAGGTGGAAAACCGCGCCGGCGCGCTGAACACCGGCGACGAAG
>JBBQUU010000050.1:0-38963 GCA_038212175.1 Opitutales bacterium
GTCCCCGGCCGAGCAGGCGCATAAAGGCGCCGATCCCCACGACGGGAAGCGCGTAGAACCCGACGCTCACCTTGAGGCCCAGCACCGACACCAGCCAACCTGTACCGGTGGTGCCGAGGCTGGCGCCCATCACGACGCCGACCGCCTGCGGAAAAGTGAGCAGACCGGCGCTCACGAAACCGATGACCGTGACGGTGGTCGCGCTCGAGGATTGCACCATCAGCGTGACCAGGGCCCCCGAGCCAAAGGCTTTGAGCGGAGTCCCCGTAAATCGCACGAGCGCGCCGCGCAACGCCTCCCCGGCAAAAGCCTTCAGGCCGTCGGTGAGCAACACCATGCCCAGGAGAAAAAGACCGATGCCGCCGACCAGTTTGAAAACGAGGGGAGTCATGGGAACCGAGGACGCGAGATTGGGCGACTTCAGACGGCAGCGCAAGCGGCCGAACGTCGCGCCGAAGTGGATACGCGTTATTATGGAGCTTCAGGTGCGCGTGCCTTGGCTTCGTTCGTGAACGACGCCGGCAGCTCCTTCACGTACAGATCGCGCTGGGGATAGGGAATCTCGACACCCCGCCTTTTAAATTCCTCCCAGATCTTGAAGTTCACCTGGCTGCGCAGCTTGCTGGGCCGGTTGTACAGCGATTCGCTCCAAACGCGCAGCTCGAAATCGAGCGAGGAGTCCCCAAACCCCATGAACAGTACCTGTGGCTCAGGCTTCGCCAGGACATCGGGACACCCTGCGGCGGCCGCCAGCAATGCCGCCTCCACTTGGTGGACATCGCTCTTGTAGTGCACGCCGACAGGAACGCGGAAACGGACGAGGTTGTCGTTGTGACTGAGGTTTGTGACGCGGTTGGAAACAAATTCCGCGTTGGGCACGATGATGTCGATGTTGTCATTGGTGCGCACCGTGGTGCTGCGGGCGCGGACTTCGACGACTTGACCTTCGAGCTCTCCGACTTCGATCCGGTCGCCGACTTTGATCGGACGTTCGACGAGCAGGATGAGGCCGCTCATGAAGTTGTCCGCAATGTTGCGCAACCCGAAGCCGACGCCGAGCGCGATGGCGCCGAACATCAGCGAGAGCGTGTCCAGATTGAAGCCAGGCAGCATCACGGGCAGGACAACGAGCGTGCCCAGGAGCAGGAGCGCGTAGCTTGCGAGGGTGGAGACGGCGATGGCCACCGCGGGGGTGAGCCCGGCGCGCGGCAGGACGCGATCACAAAGCAGCCGTCGTGTCGCGCGAACGACGCACGCGAGCAGCAACAGGAGGGCGAGGCCGATCAGTACAGACAGGACGGAGACGCGCAAGCTGCCGATCTCAAAGGGGCGGCTGATGAAATCGAGGAAAGAGTCCATGGGTCCAGAATGGCGTCAGCCGCCGCCTTCAGCAAGTCCGTACGGCGTCCGGATTTGTAACCAGGAAACGACTACGTCGGACGGACCGCGAAGGGTCGGGGTCCGGGTTCCCGCCTGCACCGGCGCGCGCCGGACGTCACCTGGTCAACGCGGGGACTCCGACGAGAACCACCCGGCGGAGTATAGGGCAATCGAAGTTCGGGACACCGTCCGTCTGAAAATTGAGCGACGTCCGGGTGAAAACTTAAGGGCGTCCAAATGAAAATCCATGGACGGGCGGGGCAAACAGTACCGGTGTTTGGTCAGCCGATTGCGGCGCGGAGGCGACCGGCCAAGGCGACCAGTTCCGACGCTGCCGCGATGCGCAGGGCGAGGAGGCGGCGCATGGCGGCGAGGTCTTGTTCGTATTGGCGCAAGGCGCGCGCGTGGGCGGTGCGGGTCTTCGTGCACACGAGGGTGTAGGGGCGCCCCCGGCGTTCGGTCTCGTGCGTCATGTCGAGGCCGTTGGCGGCGACCGTGCGGTGCAGCAGGGCGCGGGTGCCCTCGTTGGCACGGATGCGCAGGACGCGCGCCTCAGGGTCGCGGGCGAAGCTTTGGAGCTCGCGCAGCTCGGGTGTGTTGGACGGGAAGCTGGCGTTTTGCGCCCAATCCTTGGGCTCGACCGGACGAACTTCGCTGCGGCCGAGCAGTTCGTGTGCACAGGCCGCAGCTGTGGCCGTCAGGAGTTCTGGCGCGAGGGCGGGTCCGGAAGATTCGACGGTTTCCAAGACAGGCAACAAGAGGTTCCGCGCGCCGAAGGCGGCGGGGTTGGCGAACAGCCTCTGGGCGAGAGCTTCGGCCCTGGCCTCGCCGAGGGTTGCAGCGACTGCGGCGAGGAATCCCGCCAACGCCGCCGGGGACTCGGCGTTACCCGGGTCAGTGGCGTCGTCGGTCGCTACTGCCGGTTGGACAGATTCGTCGTTGTCAGTGCGGAATGCAGTCGCGGCCGGGATAGCGACGAACGCTTTCGCCCGCGCCAGCCCGGTCGCGAGCGTTTCAAGCCAATCGCTCAACGCCGCGTCGGATGGAGCCGAGGTCGCAAGGGCCAGGTGTCGCCATAGATCCGTCAAGGCGGCGGGCGTCGCTTCTGAGTACGTCGCAAAGATTTCGGCGATTGTCGGGGCGACGCGTGCAGGGCCAAAGAGTCCGAAGGCGCGGACGAGGGCGTGATTGTGAACAACGTGGTGTGTAGGGACGAGCAACGGTGCGGCGACTTCGGACCACACGTCCGCATCGCCCACGGTTTCGAGATGGCCCAGCAGGAGATCGAGACGGCATTCCGTCGGGCCGTAGTCCTGCCAGAGGCCGGGCACGAGACGGGCGAGGCAAAGCGCGGCCGGACGATCGGTGGCGGCAAGCTGGCCCAGGCGGGCGAGCGCGGCGTCAATGCCGGCGGAGGCGCAGACAGCGTCGAAGCGCGAAATGGGCCAGAGGACAACGGCGGCGCGCAAATAAGTTCGTTCGAAGGACGCGCCTGCGTTGCCGGTGGCTTCGGAAAAATGGGTTTCGTCGGGCTCTTCGTTCTCGAGTGCTCCGGGCGGCAGAACCTCGTGATCGTCGAGGGGGATTTCGCCGAAGGCGGCGGGTTGGTCGTTGGCGTCCCTCCATTGGTCGATGTATTGGCGACCGTCGCAGACCTCGCCGATCTCGAAGTCGGATTCGTCTGCGTCGTCATTGTCGTCGTCGGAATATCTGCCGTATCGCGAGCGTCCGCGTCCGTAGTAGCCTCCTTTGTACTCGGCCCAGCCGGATTCCTCGATGTGGACGATGCCGAGATGGGCAGCGCAGTCGGCGAGGCCGCCGGCGGCCAAAAGCACGCGGGCGAGGGCGGCGTCGCGTCCCTTGAGGGCCGCGAAGGAGAGGCTGGCTTGAGTGTAGTGGTGGTCGAGCAGGTAAACGAGTTTCACAGGCCGTTCCTTGTTCGCGGCCCACGGGCGGAGCACGTGGGCGGCAGCCTCGGCGGCAGGACGTTCGTCGGGCACCGCGGGCGCGCCGCGGGCGCCGCGTTGCACAAGATTGTAGACAAGGCATACGCGGTGGCCCGAGATGACCGGGAGAACCTCGTGTTCGCAGTCGGCGTAGAAGGCGGCATAGCGCACTTCGCCCGGGTCGTTGCCCCGCAGGTCGACGGCGGTTTCGCGTCCGGCGTGGCGGATGAGCAGTCGGCCACCGTCGTGCGCGGAGGGCAGTGCGACGACGAGGGTGCCGAACATGCCGCCGGCTTTCTCCGAGTCGCGGTGTGCGAGGAAGAAACCGCCTTCGTCGTAGATGAGCAGTTTGTAGAACTCGGCATCGACATGGGCGGGATCGAGGCCGAGGTCGGTGGCGACGCGGGTGAGCAGGCGGGGGAAGGCGCCGAACCAGCCGCGGCCGCCGAGCTCGATATCGGTGGGGGAGATTTGCCAGACCTTGCGCACGGATTCGTCGGTTAGGGTCTGGTCGCCTTTTCCGTAGGGGGCGCGCTCGGCGGCGGTCGTGATGAGGTGGCGGGCCTGGTCTGGCGGGACGGGGAAGGAGACGGGGCCGGCGCCAGTGACGTTGAGCGCGGGCATGGGTGTCTCGAAGGTGCCGGCGGCGTAGTAATCTCCTGTGCGCTCGAGGCCGGCGAGGGCGTCGGCCAAGGGGGCGAAGGCGGCGGCGTAGGTGATGGGGGCGGACGATTTTGCCATGGCTGAACGGAGTCTGTGTTCTGCAAGGGTCAAGCGCCCAGGATGGCACGGAGCCGGGCGGGAGCGTCGGCGAGAGACACGGGTTCGGGAAGCGTGGCGGGCTCCCCGGTGCGGGCGCGGACGGCTTCGGCCCGCGCGTGGGCGAGGGCGGCGGCCTGGAGCGGCTCGTCGGCCTCGTCGGGAAGGTCGGCGGCGAGCAGGGCTTGGGCGGCCCGGGCCTTGCGGCGGGCGATTGTCGTGAGTTCGTGGATACGCGCTTCCTGCTCCGGTGTCAGCGGGCGCGGCGGTGGTGGAGCGGGCGGTTGCGCCGGGTCGGCATCGATCAGCGGGCGGGTGGCGCGGGGGGTGAGCGCGAGCAGACCGGCCGCGCGCAGGCGCTCGATCGCGGCCCACGTGGCGGCGTCGACGACTTGGAGCGCGGGGCGGTCGCCGTGCCACGGCGTATCGGCGAGCAGGGCTTCGAGTTCCGGGCGGGCGGCGGTGGCGTCGCCTTGGACGACGCAGAGGAGCGTGGGGTCTTCGGAGGCGGGGTGCGGGCCGTTCGAGTCGGCGGGCGGCGCGGGCAGCCAGAGCTCGTCGCAGCGGACGAGACGGGCGGCGAGACGCGAGCGCACGGCAACGGCAAAGGCGGCGGCGGGATCCGCAGCCGGCCGGGGAGGCAGAGCCGTCGTATGCGGACCGGACTGCGGCGAGGGTGCGGGGGCGAGCACTTGCTCGAGGCGTTTGAGGAGGTCCTGTCGGCCGCGCTTGAGGGTGACGTTTTTGAGGTCGCCTTCGCCGTCGAGCACGCCGTGGGCGAGTTCCTGTTTGTTGGCGAGGCTGGCAAGCATGCCGTGCTCGATGGTGTTTTCGGCAATCAGATTAATGACGGTAACGGGGCGGAGCTGGTTTTTGCGCCAGGCGCGGGCGATGCGTTGTTCGAGCTTCGCCGGGTTCCAAGGCAGGTCGCAGTTGATGACGACGCTGGCGTTCTGGAGATTGAGGCCGACGCCCCCGGAATCGGTGCTGAGAAAGAGGCGGCAGGCTGGGTCCTGGCGGAAGGCGAGGATCTCGGCGCGGCGCCGTTGCTGGGGCACGCTGCCGGTGTGCCAGGCGAAGCCGATGCCGGCGGCTTCGGCGTGGGCTCGGACGCGTTTCAACATGCCTTCCCACTCGGAGAAGATGATGACTTTGACGTCGGGGTCGGCGAGGCACTCGTCGAGCACGCGGGCAATTTCGTCAAGCTTGGGGCAGTCGTCGCAGATCTGGGTTTTGATGATGGCGGGGGTGTCACAGACCATGCGCATCATCGCCATGAAGAGCATGAGTTTGTCCTGCTCCTTCGGCGTGAGGGGGCGGCGTTTGGCGATGTTGACCAGCTTGGCGACCGCATCGGAATAGACTTGGTAGATCTCGCGTTGCTCGCGGGTGAGAGTGACGAAAAGGTGTCGGTCGGTGCGGTCGGGCAGTTCGGTTTCGACGTGGTGTTTGCGACGCCGGAGGAGAATGGGGGCGACGCGGGCGCGGAGCCTGTCGAGGTTCTTGTAACCTTCGGGGCGTCCCTTGTCGTCGAAGGTATAGTAGTCGCGGTTGAAGCGAAAGAGGGGGCCGAGCAGCGTGGGATCGAGGAAATCCACAATGGAGCGGAGTTCGTCGATGCGATTTTCAATGGGAGTGCCGGTGAGAACGAAGGCGTAGCGGCTGCGCAGCCGCTTGACGGCCTGGGCGATCTTGGTGGACCAGTTCTTGATCCGCTGGGCCTCGTCGAGCACGACGATGTCGGCTCCGAACCGTTCGTTCAGGTCGAGGCTGTCGGCAAGGATCTGCTCATAGTTGACGATCGTGAAGAAGGGCGGTTCGGGCTCGGCGTAGGCGCGGAGGCGGGCGACGCGGTTGCCGTAGACGAGGCGAAGGCCGTGGGAGGTAAAGCGACGGATCTGTTCCTCCCACTCGGTCTTGAGGGAGGCAGGGGTGACGACGAGTACGCGGCGGGCGCGGCCAAGGTGGTGCAGAAGGGCGCAGGCGGCGATGGCCTGGATGGTCTTGCCCAGACCCATCTCGTCCGCGAGCAGGGCGCGTTCGGTGAAGGCGAGGTGAAGCATGCCTTCGCGTTGGTAGGGGAATAGCGGATACAGCGTGACGTGTTCCGGGTGCCGGCCGGAGGCGACTCCCGTTTCGTAGTCGCGGCGCAGCAGGCGGCGCTCATCCGCGCGCGCGCGGGCCTCCAGCCACGGGGCGACTTCCTGGGAAATGCGGAGGGCCGGCAGGGGATGGCGGGCGAGGGCAGCGAGGGCGGCCTCGGGGGCGACGTTGGCAGGGAGCAGGCCTTCTTGGCCGAAGAGGGAGCGGACGCGGTCGGGCAGGCGGTCGGCGTTGCGTTCGACGCGAAGGGTGTCGGCCTCGGAGTCGGCGACGATGTCGATCCGGTCGGGGCCGGCGGCGCGGGCGGCTCGAAGGGCGTCCTTGCGGGAACGGCCGTTCAGGTGGAGGAGCACGGCCTCGGCATGTTTGCAGGTTCCGAGCCCGTTGATGCGAAAATCGGTGCAGGTGCAGGAAAATTGGCGCGTCGCGAGGTCGCGAATCTCGACGCGGTAAGTGAGGCCGCTGGGGGAGTGGACGGCGAAATTCGAGAAGACCGGGTGCCCGGGCGCGAGATTTTCGACGCGAGCCTTGTCCTCACGCGCGCGCAGGCGGCGTTTGAGGACCTCGTGCTCGTCGGTGGTGCGCCAGTCGGTGGCGGGAGGCAGCTGGTCGGCGGGCGATTTCTTGGGGCGGGAGCGGGAGGCGGGCATTGTGGTGTCCCTTGTTATCCTCCCGGGCCGCCAGGAGTGAAGGCGATTATTTCGAAGTTTCGTTCCCGGGGATTGCGACGTTTCGGTGACACGCGGGTTTTGGGTTGCACGACTATATGCCTCTTAAGGAATATCGATTCATGCAAAGCGTGCGTCAGCTCCAGGCCCTGGCCGATCCAACCCGTTTGCGACTGCTTGCGTTGCTGGAGGCCGGGCCCTTGTGCGTTTGCCACTTTCAGACGGTACTGCGGGAGCCGCAGGTGAAGATCTCGAAGCATCTCGCGGTGTTGCGGGCGCGCGGGTTCGTCAAGGCGCGTCGCGATGGAACGTGGATGGTGTATTCGCTCGTCAAGCCTGCGCCCAAGGTGCTCGCGCTGTTGGAAGCGCTTATTTCGCAGGAAACGCGGCTTCAGCGGGACCGCGAGCGACGAGCGCAGCTGGACTTGAGCTGCACGCCGGCGGTGCGTGCGAGCGGTCGCCGTCGCGACCCTGCAACCGTTTCCTCGCTATGAAAAAGCCCCGCCTTGCCATCAACGGATTCGGCCGCATCGGCCGCCTGGTTTTTCGCGCCTCCGCCCACTGGCCGGAGTTCGACTGGGCGCTCGTCAACGATCCCAAGGCCGACGCGGTGACGTGCGCGCATTTGCTTAACTTCGATTCCGTACAAGGACGCTGGGCGCAAGAGGCCGTGGCGGACGGCGAGGCCTTCCGGGTGGGCGATGCGCGTGTCGTGGTGACCGGACATGGCAGCCCGGGCGACGTGCCTTGGGCGGATCATGACGTTGATGTCGTGCTCGAATGCTCGGGTAAATTTCGCACGCCGGAGCAGCTCGCGGCCTACTTCGAACATGGCGTGAAGAAGGTCATCGTGGCCGCACCGGTGAAGGGCGGCGATGCGCTGAACATTGTGATGGGGGTGAACGACGGCCTCTACGATCCGGCGAAGCATCGCCTGCTCACGGCGGCGTCCTGCACCACCAACTGCCTCGCGCCGATCGTGAAGGTGATTCACGAAGGGCTCGGCATCGAGCACGGCGCGATCACCACGGTGCACGACGCGACGAACACCCAGACGATTGTCGATGCGCCGCACAAGGATCTGCGGCGGGCGCGCGCGGCGGGACTGTCGCTGATTCCGACGACGACGGGGAGCGCCACGGCAATCGGACTGATCTACCCGGAGTTGCTCGGCCGGCTGAATGGTCACGCGATCCGGGTGCCCCTGCTCACGGGGTCGCTCACGGACTGTGTGTTCAATGTGAAGTGTGACACGACCGTCGACGAGGTGAATGCGCTCCTCAAGGCCGCGAGCGAGGCAGGACCGCTGAAGGGCATCCTCGGCTACGAGACGCGCCCGCTTGTCTCGATCGATTTCAAGGGCGATCCGCGTTCGGCGATCGTGGATGCGCTTTCGACGATGGTGGTCAACCGGCGCCTGGTGAAGATCTACGCCTGGTACGACAACGAGTGGGGTTACGCAAACCGCATGGCGGAGCTTGCACGCAAGGTTTCGACTTCGCTCTGAGCTGAATCGTAATCCTCCCGAAATCATAATCTCAATGGATTGAGCCGCTGAAGATTTAGGATTTAGGATCTCGGATTTAGGGTTTTCCTCATTTGAACCTCAAAAACTACATACTCGTTACCGGCGCGTATTGGGGCTTCACGCTGACGGATGGCGCGTTGCGGATGCTGGTGCTGCTGCACTTCTTCAATCTCGGCTATTCGCCGGTGACGCTGGCGTTCCTTTTTTTGCTCTACGAGTTTTTCGGAATTGTCACGAACCTGCTCGGAGGGTGGATCGCCTCGCGCATGGGCTTGCAAGTCACGCTGGTCGCCGGGTTGGCCTTGCAGGTGGCGGCATTGGCGATGCTGGCGTTGCTTGATCCGCAGTGGTCGGAGGTCGCGTCGGTGGCCTGGGTGATGGTCTCGCAGGCCCTCTCCGGCATTGCCAAAGACTTGACCAAGATGAGTTCGAAAAGCGCAATCAAAGTCTTGGTTCCCGTGGATGCGCGCGGGGCGCTCTTTCGCTGGGTGGCCCTCCTGACGGGTTCCAAGAACGCGTTGAAGGGAGCGGGATTCTTTCTCGGCGGGTTCCTGCTGGCGACGGCGGGCTTTGCCGGGGCGCTTTGGATCATGGCGGCAGCCCTCGCCGCCGTGTGGCTCGGTTCGTGGCTGGCGCTTCCGGCGGGGATGGGCAAAGCAAAGGGCAAGGCCGGGTTCAAGGACCTGTTTTCGAAGAGCCGCGAGATCAACGTCCTGTGTTTGGCGCGGTTCTTCCTCTTTGGTGCCCGTGACATCTGGTTTGTGGTGGGCGTGCCGGTGTTTCTGCGCGGGGTCTTGGGCTGGAGCTTCACCGAGGTGGGCACGTTCATGGCCTGCTGGGTGATTGGCTACGGCCTCATCCAAGGCTTCGCGCCCGCACTCCTGCGCGGACGCATCCCGGCGGGCGGGACGGCGTCGGCGATGGCGTTCGTGCTGGCCGCGACGGCGGGGGCGATCCCCCTGGGCCTCGCGGCGGGGGTGCCGGCGGGGCCGATGATCGTCGGCGGGCTCGCGTTCTTTGGCGCGATCTTCGCCCTGAACTCGGCCGTGCATTCGTATTTGATTCTCGACTACACAGATGGCGACAAGGTGGCGCTCAACGTAGGCTTCTACTATATGGCCAACGCCGGCGGCCGGCTGGTGGGGTGTTTGCTCTCCGGTGTCCTCTATCAAATGGCCGGGCTTGCGGGTTGTCTTTGGGGCGCCTTTGCCTTCGCGCTGGCTGCCGCTGTCGTTTCGTCAAGGCTGCCGCGCGAAGCCCTCCACGCTGACAAGCTCGCGACGGCAGTCGTAATGCCGGACGTCGATTGACCCGCAGACGCGGTCGCTGACCGCGGTCGGCGTGATGAGACTCAACCTATGGCAGCGCCTGCGGCTGATGTCCTTGCGACCATAGCCGGGATGATCGGCTCCGCCTTCGCGATTGCCCCATGTCCGTCGCGCTGATCGCGTGCATACTCGAGACTCGTCAGGCAGCCCATTATCCTCGTGTTTCCCCATGATCATAAAGGGGCGCGAAAGCCTTGAACCTCATTCTCGCATGCGAGCGTCGTCGTTCTCGCGTCCCGTGCCACTCTTCTGATTTCATCCCGTGATGGCCACCGACTTTAAAGACTATTACGCCATTCTCGGCGTCGCCCGCGATGCCAGCGCGGATGACATCAAACAGGCCTTTCGCAAACTTGCACGGCTTTACCATCCTGACGTCGCCAAGGACAAGGCCACCGCGGAGGAGAGATTCAAGGAGATCAACGAGGCCAACGAAGTGCTCAGCGATCCGGAGAAACGTAAAAAGTACGACCTGATGGGCTCGGGTCCCGGCGAAGGCCCGGCGGGTTTCGGGTCCGCGTCCCCGTCCCAGGACGAGCATGAGTTTCACTTTGGCGGCACCGGTTTCAGCGACTTCTTCGAGCGCTATTTCAGCGGAGGCTCGCGTTTCGGTTTTAATGAAGACCTTGGGGGTGGCTTCGGTCGCGGACCTGGGCGTCCGGGGGCCGGTCCCGCGGCCGCTCAGCGCGGCAGCGATATCGAAGGCGATCTGTTGGTCACGCTCGAAGAGGCCATGCACGGAGCCCTGCGGCCCGTTTCCTTGCGCAGTCTCGATCGGCGCACGGGCGAGGAGAAGGCCCGATCATTCACGCTCCGTATCCCGCCGGGAGCGACCGATGGTCGCCGGATTCGCGTGCCGGGGCAAGGCGAGCCGGGGTGGGGCGGGGCACCCGGTGGCGATCTGTTCCTGCGGGTTCGGCATGCCGCCCACCCGGATTTCACCACGCGCGAATCGGATGTCTATCACGAACTCGACGTCGCCCCGTGGGAGGCTGTGCTCGGGGCGGAGGTCGTGGTGCCTACGCTCGACGGCACGATCAAACTGCGCATCCCGGCCCACTCCCGCAATGGCCTGAATATTCGGGTTCGCAGCCGAGGCCTGCCCAAGGGCAAGACAGGCGGACGGGGCGACTTCTTCCTCGTCTTGAACGTCGTGCTGCCCGCTGAACTTGGACAACAGGAACGCGCCTTGTGGGAACAGTTGCGTGCATCCTCGTCCTTCCATCCCCGCCCGCTCCGCGAAACGAAAGCCACCTCGTCATGAATCCGCATCCATCCCTCCCCCCTCACGCCCTTCCCGTGGTCGACGCGGAAGACACCTCTTGCCACTACTCGGTGGAGATCATCGCTGAGCTGACTGGCGTCGAACCCCGGACCGTTCTGCATTATCAGCAGCAGGGCCTTATCCGCCCGTCGGTCCAAGAGGGCGGAGCCGATGCGGCCTTCGACACTGAAGGCCTCCGCCAACTTCGCCGCATCGAGCACCTGCGAGCGAATTTCGGAATGAACGACGCCGGACTGAAGCTCGTGATCCACCTTCTGCATGAAGTCGAACGCCTGCGTCAGGAACGGCGATGGATCCCACGATGATGCTGGCGCGGGTTGGATTCGCCCATCGTACGAGGCATTGCCGGTGCTTGTAGCCGCGGGCGTTGACCGCGGTCGGGTCGCGCGACGATCCCCGCAGTCGGCGCCTGCGGCTACGACGGCCCCCACGGCATTGCAGAATTTTCTGATCGGTACTGCTGCGCTACTCGCGGAGCGGATGCGCGCTGCGGAGCCCGGTGAAGCGGGAGAAGTCGCTGTCGGTCGTGATCCATTCGCAACCACACTCGATGGCGAGGGCTGCGTGCCACGCGTCGGCCACCCGTTTGCCGCAGGCCTGGACCTGCCGGCACAGGGATTCGAAGATCTCCCAGTTGCGTTCACCAGGGCGTAGTATGCGCGCATGGGGACGTCGCCGCAGGTTTTCGCAGAACAGCAACGCCCGGGCGAGGGGAGTGGGTTGGCGGAAAATCCTTGGATTGGTCACGACCCGGACGAACCCGCTCAGCACCGCCTCCGAAAGGGCAAAGGCCGTGGGTTGGGTCGCGAGCGTTTGAAGCCATGCACGATAGGCTGCGTGCTCCGGACTGGAGTCGGCCCGGTGGGCATAGACCAGCACATTTACATCGCAGAGCTTCACGGCTGATTTCCGTAGTGGCTCTGATCGTCAGCGGCCAGGAGTTCACCGGTTCGATCGAGATCGACGCCGGGGAGGACGCCCGTGCCGTCTTCGACGATCAGCACAAACGGCTCCTCGGGTGCGGGATTTGCTGCCAGCGCCGCCTGACCTGCCTCTGCGAGAAAGGCACTTAAGCTCTGCCCGCGCTGCCGTGCGGTTTCCCTCAAGCGCTTACCTAAATCATCATCGAGCAGTATGGTAGTCCTCACAGGTATTACCGTATTACTTTTGCCTTCATTTTCAAACGCCCCCGGCGAGTACGAGGGCGCCGCGGGAGAGGGTTGTTTATCCTCACCCCGCCGCCAGCAGCGCGACGAGCGTCATGGTAAGAAGCAATAAGACGGCTCCGCCAACGGGCCAGCGCCGCAGCCGGCGCTCGATGAGGCCGGACAGCGGGGTGGCGACGAGCCCCTTGGCGAACGGTGCGATGAAGTCGCCCATTTTCGTGGCCACCGCTGCCCGTTGCTTCACCCAACTGTGTCCCGGCCCGGGTGCGCGCAACCACGCCATGATCCGATCGAGCAGGATGAGCAGGTCTCCCTCCGGAAGCGTCGCGTATTTCGCCCAGATTCGGCCTCGTCGCCAGACTGCGAATGCGATGAGCGCGCCCGCGGCGACGGGCCAGCCGGCTGCCCAGAGTTTGGCTGGCGCGAGTGAGGCGCGCGATGCCTCCCCCGCCGCAGGCCAGACGAAGAGTCCCGCCGCCACCGCCGCGACCAACACGGCCCATGGCAGCCACAGGGCAGGGGAAGGCTGGCCTTTCCCCGCCCCCTGCGGCCAGACGAGCGCCAGAAAGCGCGCCATCAACAGGGTCGTCCCGACGGACGCGAGGGCCAACAGCCACCCGAGAGCTTCCGGCCACGAAGCGGGCAGGGTCCCGGTCGCATCCTTCAACGCGACCTTGGCCACCGCCCCTCCGGTCAGGGGCGCGCCCGCCAGTGCCAGCGCCGGCACAACCAGCCCCGCGCCGACCCACCCGCGACCGCGGGCGCCGACTTTCTCCGCGACGCCTACCGCAAGAAAGAGCGCACCCTTGGCCAGACCATGGTGAAGCGCGTAGAACAACACCGCCGTTTGCGCGACCGTACCGTACTCCGGGGTCAGCCAGCCCGCGCCCACCGCCACGGTGATGAGTCCCATCTGGCTGATGCTCGAGTAGGCGAGCACGGCCTTGGGATTGCGCTGCATCAAGCCGGCGATCACACCGAAGAACGCCGCGGCCAGCCCGAGGCTCATCAGCAACCCTCCCCATTCCACCAAGCCTTCCTGCCCGGAGGGTAGGAAGCGCATCCAACCAAGCAGTCCCGCTTTGATCATGGCACCGCTCAAGATTGCGCTGGCGGGGGTCGGCGCGACCGGATGCGCCAGCGGCAACCAGACATGCAGCGGCAGGAGGCCGGCCTTGATCCCGAATCCCAGCAACACCAGGGCCAGGGCAATCCGTGGAATGGATACGTCGGTGGCGATGGGAAGGCCGAGCGAGCTGGTGACCCCCACCATGATCGCGAATCCCGCGAACAGCATGACCTCGCCCAGCACGACGAGTTGAATATACACGCGTCCCGCGCGCAGAGCGTCCGCAGTGCGCGTGTGAATCACGAGCCCGTAGGAAGCAAAGCTCATCAGGGCGAAGAACCCATAGAACCCGACGATATCCAGCGCCAGGATCAGCCCGAGGTTGCCGGTCATGGCCAAAAGGAAAAAGCCGAAGAACCGCTCCCGTCCCGGATCGTCCGCGAGGTATCCGAGGCCATACGCTCCGCCGAGTCCCCACAACAGGGCGGTGAAGAACAGAAAGACTCGGCCCGTGTCGTCGAGGCCGAACCGTGTGCCGAGCACCAGCCACTCCACGTCGAGTGTGGTCCCGACCGGTGTCGTCAGTGCAACGAGCAACGCCGGCAACGCGGTCCACGGCACCCAATGCACGGCAGCGCTCCGATACGCGCGCACCGGCCAGAGCGCCACCAGCAGAACCGGTGCGAACACCGCCAGACCCAAGGACAATGAAGATAGTTCGTTCATGGCGTCGGCTCGGGAATCGGTCCGTATTCGCGCTCCACGAGAAGGTGCACCCATTGCAGTGGCGTGAACGGTGCGTTGGCCATCAGGCCGATCAGGACCACGAGCGTCGCCGTGATCAACGACGGCACCAGCAGCATCCACTTCGCTTCGCCTTCCGCGGACGCATGCTCGTCCGGCCAGGGACCGGCTTGCGGTTTGAACCACGCCGTAAAAACGACCGGTAGAAAATAGATGGCGTTGAGCAGGCTGCTTGCCGCGAGGACCACCAGCACCCAGGCCTGCCCTACCGCCCACGCGCCGGTGCCCAGGTACCACTTTGTCACAAACCCGGCCAGGGGCGGCACGCCGACCATGCCCAGTGCGCCGACCGTGAACGCCGCCGTGGTCCACGGCATGCGCCGACCCACTCCGGCCATCTCACCGATGCGATGGATTCCCAGCGTCTCAGCGTAACTGCCGGCGCAGAAGAACAGGGTGATCTTCATCAATCCCTGATGCACCAGGTGCACCACCCCGCCGATCGACGCCACCGGCCCGAACAGCGCAACACCGAGGACGATGTAGGAGACCTGGCTGACCGTCGAGTAAGCCAGCCGCTTCTTCAATTCATCCTGGAACAAGGCGCGTACCGACCCGTAGATGATCGTGGTTGCCGCAGCCACCGAGAGGGCGTGCATGAGGCCGAGTTGCGAGGCGAGCCGCACGCCGTACACGTCATAGACCACCCGCACGATGCCGAACGCGCCGGCCTTGACCACCGCCACGGCGTGCAGCAGCGCGCTCACCGGTGCCGGCGCCACCATCGCCTGCGGCAGCCAGCCGTGCAGAGGCACGAGGCTGGCCTTCACGCCCAACCCGACGATGAGCAACGCGAAGATCCACGAAAGCTCGGACGCCCGTTCTGCGGCGACGTGAGCCAGCGAACCGGTGACAACGAAGTTGACCGGGCCCGCGATGACCTGAAGCCAGGCAATCGCCACCGTGAGGACGACTCCGCCTCCGACGGTGTAGGCGAGATAGACCCGGCCGGCCCGAAGGGATCGGGCGGTGCCGCGGTGGACGACGAGCGGGTACGTCGAAAGGGTCAACAATTCATAGAAGATCAGAAACGTCACCAGATTGCCCGCGAGCGCGATGCCGATGGTGGCCGTCACGCACAGACTGAAGAAACCGAAGAAACGACTGCGATCAGGCGATCCTTCGAGATAACCCACGGCATAGATCGTCGTCAAAAACCAGAGCAGGGCGGACAACGAGGCGAAGAGCAGGGAAAGTTCGTCCACATGGAGCAGCAGATCGAGGCCCGGCAGGAGCGGCAGACGAAGCATGTAGGTTTGGCCCTGATACACGCCCCACATGACCGCCGCGACCAGCGCCAGCTTGAGACCGGCGCCCGTCAGGTTGATGGTTGTGCGCAGCCGCCGGCTTTCCTCTTTCAAGAGGAAGATCACGACCGCCGGCACAAGCGAACTCAGCAGGATCGCCGGCAATAAGACAGCGGCGAGGTTCATGGCATCCCTCCCGTCAGCACCGGTCCGCCCAGGTGCGAACCCACTCGCAGCCACTCCAATAAAATCGGTGCGGTGAAGCCAAGGCCGAGGGTGACGAAAGCCAGCGCCAGCGTCGTCCCTTCCATGAGCCGCGGTCGACGGCCCGCCACGGATCCGCGTGGCGTCTCGCCGAAAGGCAGGCGCAACACCCGCACCACGTAGGCTGCGGCCAGGAGCGTTCCGGTCGCCATGACCAAGGCCCACCACCATTGGCCTCCGGCCAGGGCAGCGTTGAGCAAAATCCACTTTGCAATGAATCCGCCGCTGGGCGGAAGGCCCACGATGCTCACTGCCGCCAGCGCAAAGGCGCACATCGTGACCGGCCGGGCCCGCGCGGCGTCTCCCAATTCCGCCAACCGGTCGTGCCCGGCGGCGCGCATCAGAATCCCGGCGCTCAGGAACATCACGGTCTTCGCGCAGGCATGGGCAAAGGCAAAGTAGAGCCCCCCGGACCACGCGCCAAAGCTTGCGGAGGGCTCGCGGCTCAGCGGAAAGAGCAGAAAAAGGTAACCGATTTGAGCGACGGTCGAGTAGGCCACGAGCATCTTCAGCCGCACCTGCCGCAGCGCTTGGTACGAACCCCACAGGATGGCCGCCGAGCCCAGCACGCCCAGCAGCGTGCGGGCTGCCTCGGCGGTGCTGCCGGCAAATACCTCAAACCAAAGCCGCAGCAGCAGGTAGAACGAAGCCTTCACCACCAGCGCCGACAACAGTGCGCTCACCGGCGCATACGCGTTGGCATGCGCGGGTGGCAGCCAGAAGTGCAGTGGGAACAATGCGGTCTTCATCACCAGGCCCGCGGTCATGAGTCCCAGCGCCATCGCCGCCGTCGGTCCGCTCAGGACTTCGCTCAACCCCGTCAAGTCCAGGGTGCCATGCGCCGAATAGACCAGAGCCACCCCGAGCAGAAACATCAGCGAGCCGAGCAGACTGACCAGCAAGTACCGCATCGCCGCGCCGAGCGAGGCGGAGGCGTCGTTCAAAGCGACCAGCGCCACGGCCGACAAACCCAGCAGCTCCAGCGTCACGTACAGGTTGAACAGATCGCCGGAAACGAGCACGCCGTTCAGGGCCGCCCACAGGAACAGCCAAAGCGGCCAAAACCATTTCCGGGCGTGCGTCCGGCTTTCATTGCCTTGCGCGTCGTCGCGAAAATAGGCGGACGCGTACACACTCACGGCGAAGCCCACCAGCGTCACCATCAGCAGGAGAAACACGCTGAGCCCGTCCGCCCGCAAGGTGATGCCCAGCGGTGCCTGCCAGCCGCCCACGGAGTGATGTTGCACACCCTGCCGCGCCACCTGACCGATCAACCCCACGACCGGAATCCACAGGAGGAAAGCCGTGCCCAGGCCCACCCACACTGCCCGGCGTGGAAACACAAACGCTCCGATGGCTGCGATCAGGGGGAGCGCGATCAACCAGATCAGGAACGGCGGGCTCGACGGATCGCTCATGGCTGCTCCTCTCCGCCATCAGGCAACTCCGTCCGACCAGTCGTCGCCCGCACCCGTAACGTAAGCACCAAGGCGAGCGCCGTTGCCGCCACCGCCACGACGATCCCGGTCAGCACCAGTGCATGCGGTACCGGATCCGGCGCGGGGTCCCGCGCGGCCATCGCGATCAAGATCATGAACACGCCCGTACCCATGACATTGAACCCGAGCACCTTTCTCACCAAGTGCCGCCGGGCGATCAACCCATGCAGGCCTATGCCAAAAAGCGCCGTCCCGACCAAGGCATAAAGGATGGGGGCTTCCATGCTCTAGGACTCCTTGGACTGCTGCGAGGGAGGCGCGGCTGCGGGACGGCCGCCCAGAAAGAGCAACGCGAGTGTGAGACCGATGGAAAACATGGCCGCGGTCTCGATGACGATGATGATGGTGCTCGCAGCACCGGTTGGATACTCAAGCAACGCCCGGTCCGTTGCAACGGGCAGCAAAGCCGCGAGCAGGAAAACTGCCAGGCCGGCGGTCAACGCGGCCCGTAACCACATGCCGTCGCCTAAGGCCGGCCAGGCCGGCCGAGAAAGGATCAGGAGCACCCCCGCGCCGCCCAAGACCGCGCCGGCCTGGAAGGCTCCGCCGGGCGCGGAGGCTCCGGTCCATAACAGATAACCCGCAACCACCAGCATGACCGGAACCAGCACGTTCACGAGCGCTCGCTGCACTGGGTTGATCTCGATCGGCGCGCTGCCCGCCTCGCCGGCCGGCGAGCGCGCCAGGGCCCACACGGCCACCACCGCGAGCAGCAGTACGCCCATCTCCAGCAGGGTGTCATACGCGCGGAAGTTCAACAACACCGCCGTGACGGGATTGCTCACCCCGCTCGCTTCCAACTGCCCTCTCACCGTGGCGCCGAGCCTCACCTCCGGGTACGGCAGGGTGTACACCACCCAACCGAGTCCCGCCGTGACCGTGACGACGCCCGCGGCCAGCATTCCCCCCAGTATTCTGCCCGTCGGCGGCATCACCGGGGTCGGGTTTTGCTTGGCCGTGGTTCGATCCATGGCAGCGAGGCGCCCGAGGGTGGAAAGGAACAACGCTCCGGTGAGGCCGGATCCGATGGCCGCTTCGGCCAAAGCGACGTCCGGGGCGTTCAACCGCACCCACGCCAACGCCAGCAGGAAGCCGAACGCAATGAACAGAACCACCCCCTTGAACAACTCAGGCGAGGCCAGCGACCGCCACGCCAGCCACAGCAAGCCTGCGATCAAGATGATATCGAAGGTCAGCGTCATTCTTTGGAAGGCCCTTCTTGATCCTGCCGGCGCACGGTGCTCGCGATCAAACTGCAGACTGCGGCGCTGCTCACCAGCACCAGAAGCCAGATCAGCACGAGCTTGGCCGCCTCCATCCAGGACTCTGCCTGCAACGCAAGGCCGGCCACGACCAGTCCGAGGCCGAGATTGTCGGCCTTCGTCAGCGCGTGCAGGCGGGTGAACACATCCGGGAAACGCAACAGCCCCGCCGAGCCAGCGACAAAGAAGCCAGCGCCCACCGCCATCAGGCACATGGACAGGATCTCAATCACGTCCGGAATCCTCTTCTTTGTTTTTCGATCTTACAGATACCCCGCGGTTGATGAAGGTAACTCCCACCACTGCCGCGAGGAGCGCGAGAACCAGCGCCACGTTCACCAGCGCCTCCTTCTTTCCTGCCTGGGCGAGGAGGAGCAACACGGCCACGCCGGTTGTCCCGAACAACTGCGCTGCCAGCATGCGGTCGGCGGCGGTGGGCCCGCGCACCACCCGAATCATGCCCGCCACCAGCGTGAGCAACAGGAACGCAGCCACGGCCAGAGCGAAGTCACTCACGACGCGCCGCCTTTCTCAGGCCCCAGCGAAAACCGGAACATGGCCGCCACCCGCTCTTCCACTCTCCGCAGATTACGCTCCACGGGCGCCGTGGTGTCCACGACATGCACGGTCAGCGTGTCACCCTTGAGCCCGGCCGCCAACGTCCCCGGCATGAGGCTGACGACATTCACAAGCCAGACTCGCGCAGTTCCGGGAGGCAGTCGCAGGCGGTGCGCACGAAACCCCGGGGCCAGCGGAAGGCGTGGATGCAGGGCGCGCCAGGCCACGTCCATTCCTCCCCGAGCGGAATGGGCGATAAAAAAGCACGCGAAGTGCGCCGCTCCCACCGGGCTCCAACGCCAGGCCGCAGTCGGCGTCAGCCACGCACTGGCAAATGTCGCCACCCACACTGCGGGTATCCCAATCGCCCATGAACGGATCTCGCCACCCGTGAGCACTGCCCACAATCCGGCGAGCAACAACGCACGCAGGATCAAGTCCGGCGCACGGGGAAATGAGCTCCTTGAGCTTCTATCGTCCGTCATGGGCGTGGCCACGCGGGAAGCGTGCCCCTGTCGGGCGCGCGGGCGCAGTCATGAAGGTTGAAGGGAGGATTCATGCGAAAGCGAGGCGAGGGCGAAGGCGCGCGGCGCGAAGCGTTACTCCGCAGAGGCTCCCCGCACCAAGAAACCGACCTCGCCGGATCGCGGGGGCGATGTACGCATGAGCATTGCGCCAGAAGCGGATCCGGTCAAGGCGTGGGCACGCGGCGAGCACCGCACGCACCGCCTATTCAAGAAGGCATCTCACAGAAGGACGCGGAGGCCGCAGAGAGAGGGAAAACGCAGAGAGGTCACACCTCTGCGTCCTTTGCGTTCTCCTGTTAAAGATCTGACACGAAAACGTTTTGTGCGGGGTGACCACGGGCGAGTACCCGATGCATCGATCAGCCCCCGTGGCGCAACGCCTGGAGCACGTTGAGCGAGTGGTTTCCGATCGTCTCCATATTGTTGATGATATCGATGTAGAGCATCTCGGCCTTCACCACATCGCCGCTGCTGCGCATGCGCTGCATGGATTCGCGGCGGAGGTTCTTGCGGAAACTGTCGATCAGGTTCTCCAGCTGGTAGGCGGTCTCCATGTCGCCGACGGGTACGCCGGTCGTGAGTCGGCTGGAGTAGAAGTCCATGAACTGGAGGACCAATTGGGAAAAGTCGCGCACCTGCTTATAGGTCTCGGGAGGCAGTAGGCGTTGTTTGCGGTGCTTGCGTTCGGCGAGCAGGACGAGGCGGTAGCCGCAGTCACAGATGTCCTCGAGCTCGGCGACAACACGCAGCATTGAGGTGACGCGGGCCATCGTTTCTTCGCTCACACCCCCGGAGGTGCAGCGCAGGAGGTAGCTGGTGGTCTCGTAGGCGCGCCGATCGCTCTCCTGTTCGAGGGTCTTGAGGGCCTTGACCCGCTCTTCCATGTCGGCGGGCGGGGTTTGGAAAAGGTCGACGAAACCGGTGACCATTTCGCGGGTGATGTCACCCATGCGTTCCACGTCGCGCTCTGCTTCGGCGAGGTTAAGTTCCCCCGTGTGTGGCACGAGCGGCGACGTGTAGGCCATGTGGTCGCGAGAAGGCTTGGCACTTTCCTTGACGAGTCGCTCCGCCAGGCGCGCCAGTTGAGGCACGAAGCCCACCAGCAGGGCTGTGTTGGCAATGTTGAAGAGGGAATGGAACGCCGCCATATGCATCGGAATGTGTTCCGGCAGCGTAGAGTCCGAGGGCACAAGATAATCGACCAGTCGCGAGAAGGGGGAAAAGAGAACGATGGCCCAGGCGACACCGATGAGATTGAACACAAAATGGACCCGTGCCGCCCGCTTGGCCTGCACGTTGCCACCGAGCGCGGCGAGGTTGGCGGTGATGGTGGTGCCGACGTTTTCCCCGAGGATGATCGCGCAGGCGGAGGGGTAGTCGATCCAGCCCTTGAAGGCCATGGTCAATGTGATCGCACCGGCGACCGAGGACGACTGGACGAGGATCGTGAGCAGCGTGCCGAAGACGAAAAAAATCAGCACCGAGCCGATTCCGTGGCCGGTGAAGTCCTTGATGAACTCCAGCATCTCCGGGTTGTTGCGGATGTCGGGGACGGAATCCTTGAGGAACATGAGCCCGAGGAACAGCAGGCCGAAGCCCATGCAGAATTCGCCGAGATTACGCAGCTTCAACGTGCGCGCGAAGAGCAAGGGCAGCGCGAGGCCCATCACCGGCAGGGCGATGGCCGAGATGCTGAACTTGAAACCGAAGATCGAGACCAACCAGAAGGTCGTCGTTGTGCCCAGATTGGCGCCCATGATCATCCCGACCGACTCCACCAAGGTGAGGAGGCCCGCGTTCACAAAGCTGACCATCATGACGGTCGAGGCGGAGGACGACTGGACAAGGCAGGTCACGAGGAAGCCCGTGCCGATCCCGGCGAAGCGGTTGCCGGTCATGGTGCGCATAATGCCGCGGAGCCGTTCGCCTGAGAACTTCTGCAGCGACTCCGACATGATCTTCATGCCGAAGAGAAACATGCCGAGACTGCCGAGGATGGAGAGAGTGGTGCCGATCATGCGGGGAATTGAGGCGGGCGAGCGTTGCGGAGCCGGCGGGGGCACGGCAAGGACGCATGTGACGAACGCGTGACAAAGGCGCGTCTCCCGGCCTACCTCGCTCAGCTTGTGCGAGCTACGGCTCTTCGTTCGCTTCGGCCCCGCCTCCGCTCGAGTGTAGGGCCCTCTGTCCAAACGCCATCGATCAGCAGCAGGCGCTGGGTCTCTGGCAAACCTTGACGCCGGCCAGGTCGGACCAGTCTCGTTTCTGGCCCGGATCTGTTGGCCCGAACGCAAGAAGCCAGAAGACCTGGAAACACGGCCCTGCGCAAGGACGGGAAAGTGATAGCCGCCCGAAAGGTGCGCGAAGAATCCGGGGCTCCGATCCCGTGGCTCGCCGCAACCGGGCGGTCCGGCGGGGTCCGAGCGGTCCGACGGGGGCCAAGCATTGTCACAGGTGCCGAGTTTGTGCCCTGATGTGACGGTGCTCGGCCTTGCTGACCCCGTTCGCCGGGAACCCTCAGCGCGTCGCAACCGGCCCACAGGGAGGAGTGGAGTTCGGACTTCTTGATGGCCATGAAACACGGGAGATCAGCGCAGCGGCGGGACTCCGGCAAGCGTGGAGCTCCGCCGTGCTTCGTTCTTCAATGCCTGTTCCCCCAAAGACACTTAACAGGTCGCGGAGGCCGCAGGAAAGGAAAGTCAGGCAACGGTTTTTTCCGGGTGCTTGCAGACCGGACTGGGGGTTGGTGTAGCGGCGGCTGTCCCCAGCCGCCCTTCGGACGCGCGCCGAGGCTCCAAACAAACGGCTGAGGACAGCCGTCGCTACACCTGGAATCTCTCGCACCAACGGCGAAGGGGTGGGGAATCGATAGGGATCAACGATTAACGGTTGATGTAATTGTATCCTGAAGCTCGTGCGTCCTGAGTATGCAATTATTGATCATTGGCCACGTGCCTCCCTTCCCAAGCGGGATCGAAGACTGGCGGCGACCCGGTGAATGAGCGCAACGCGTGCCGGCCCCTGCGCGGGCGGCGCGCCCGCGGCCACACCGCTACAGCAGCACGAGGTCGTTGCGGTGCACGACTTCCAAGCGCTTGCGGCCGGGGAAGAGGGGTTTGAGGTCCTCGCTCGTCTTTCCAGCGATGGCGCGGACGTCGGCGTCGGCGAAGGCGGCGACGCCGCGGGCGAAGACCTTGCCCTCCGGGTCGACGATGTCGACCGTATCGCCTTCGGCGAAGGCCCCGCGCACGCCGGTGATGCCGATGGCGAGCAGACTCCGGCCTTGGTCACGCAGGACGGGCACGGCGCAGGCGTTGACCTCGATGGCGCCCTCGGGACGCTGGAAGTAAGCGAGCCAGCGTTTCTTCGACTCCATGGGCAGGCCCTCGGGTGCAAAGTAGGTGCCCGGGTTGTGGCCGCTGAAGATGCGCGTGAGGATGTCGGGCTCGGCGCCGCTCGCAATGAAGACGCCACAGCCCGATTTGGTGGCGAGCCTGGCCGCAGTGATTTTTGAGATCATCCCGCCGACCGCCGTCTCGCTCGCGGTCCCGCCGGCCATGGCCTCGATGGCGGGCGTGATTTTTTCCACGACCGGAACGATCTCGCCGGTGCCCTTCAGGTCGATGAGCCCGGGAGCGGTGGAGAGGATCACGAGGTGTCGCGCCTCGACGAGGCTGGCGACCATGGCCGAAAGTGTGTCGTTGTCGCCGAACTTCGAGAGTGCGCGGATTTCGGCGGCGCTGACGGTGTCGTTCTCGTTGATCACCGGTACAGTCCCGTACGCGAGCAGTTCCTCAAACGTGGCCTTGATGTTGAGGTAGCGACCTCGGGCGCGCAGGTCCTCATGGGTCAAGAGCACCTGTGCGACCGTAAGTCCGTGCGGCTCGAAGCCGCGCTGCCACGTCTGCATGAGCAGTGACTGGCCAATGGCGGCGCAGGCCTGCTTCTTGGTGAGGTCGGCCGGGCGCTTCTTCAGGCCGAGCCGGCCCATGCCGAGGCCGACGGCGCCGGAGGAGACGACGAGAATTTCGTGCCCTGCGGTGCGCAGCGCGGCAATCTGCGCGCAGACGGCGTCGATGCGCCCGGTATCGAGTTGGCCGATACCGGAGGTCAGCACGCCGGTGCCGAGTTTGATGACGGTTCGCTGGCGGGCGGACGTGCTCACGGGCGGGGGAAGGGGAGGCGCGGGCCTAGGGCGGCGGAGCCGCAATCGAAGGGGACCGTAGTGAGTGGATGGTTGATCGTGAGTCCGGCGCCAAGTTTAGAGGGTAGAGGGTAACGGGTAACGGGATCGTTCCCGGAAGTAGTGTCGGCAAAACAACACTCTGCGGAATAGTGCCAAAGGCTCTGACCGGGACTGCGCCCGGGAAAAGTGACGGCAGTGACCGTGCCCTTATCTGTTTCTTGTGCCTTATGCGGCCATCCTTGATCGAGGAAATCTCGTTTCCTGTTACGGCCAACATGTTGGTGCTGCGGTGGAATAATCAGACAAGGCCCGCGGCCGTGCCGCTGGACTCAGACGGCGAGCAGTTCCTTTTCCTTGCTCGCGACGTGGGTGTTGATCTCGGCGATGGATTTGTCCGTGGAGGTCTGGATGTCCTTTTCGAGGCGCTTGGCCTCGTCCTCGGGCAGCTTCGCCTTTTTCACGGATTCGAGCACATCGCGGCGCGCGTTGCGCACGTGCACGCGGCCCTCTTCGGCGAGACGATGGGCGACCTTGACGAATTCCTGGCGGCGTTCGCGGCTCATCTGCGGCAGCGGTATGCGGACGATGTTTCCGTCAATGGAAGGATTGAAGCCGAGGTTGGCGACCTGGATCGCCTTCTCGATGGATTTGATGATGCTGCGGTCCCACGGCTGCACCACGATCATGTGGGCGTCGGGGGTGGTGATGGCGGCACATTCCTTGAGGCGGACCTGTGATCCATAGGCGTCGACCATCACGCCTTCGAGCATGGTGGGGTTGGCTTTGCCGGTGTGGATCGAGCTGAATTCGTGCAGCGTATGATCGACGGCTTTCTTCATCTTGGTGTGGGTTTCGTCAAGGATCGGGTGGGACATGATGGTGCGAATTCGAGGTTGCGTTGAAAAATCGAGTCCGGCGGCGGCTTATCCGCGGACGATGGTGCCCACCTTTTCGCCCATGACGGCGCGTTGGATGGCGTGGGGATCGTTGAGGTCGAAGACGAGGATCGGCACGTTGTTGTCGAGACAGAGGGAGAACGCGGTTGAATCCATCACGTTGAGCCGCTGGCGCAGGGCGTCGATAAAGGTGATCTCCTCGTACTTGACGGCGTCCGGGTGCTTTTTTGGGTCCTTGTCGTAGATCCCGTCGACCTTCGTGGCCTTGAAGATGACGTCGGCGTTGAGCTCGCTCGCGCGCAGGGCGGCGGTGGTGTCGGTCGAGAAATACGGGTTGCCCGTTCCGGCCACGAAGATGACCACGCGGCCCTTTTCCAGATGGCGCATGGCGCGGCGGAGGATGAAGGGCTCGGCGACCTGGTTCATCGGGATGGCGCTTTGCACGCGGGTCGTGACGCCCATTTTCTCAAGGCAATCCATGATCGCGAGGCCGTTGATGACGGTGGCGAGCATGCCCATGTAATCGCCGGTCGTCCGGTCGACGCCCCGGCGTTCGCCCTGAAGGCCGCGAAAGATGTTGCCCCCTCCGATGACAACGCAGACCTGGACGCCCAGGTCGTGGATTTCCTTCACTTGGGCGCAAACCCGATCGAGCACGGCCGCGTCGATGGCCTCGGCTCCCTTGCCGCGAAGGACTTCGCCGCTGAGCTTCAGCACAATGCGTTTGAACTTAACCGCCGACTTGGCGGCCGTCTTGGTGGCACTCATTCCGGGGAGCAAACGGCCGGCCTATTCGGCCGTCAATGCGTGAGATGTTTCAGAAACGGCATCGTGGCAATGCCGGGACTTTGCAGGGAGACGGGCCGAGAGCGCCTGAGCGTCGGGCCCCAGGCCGGCTTCCAAGTCGACCAGACCAGACCATGCAGCGCATCACCGGGGTCTCGCTGCAACGCGACCAAGCCTGGGCGACGCGTTCAGTGACGGCAAAATCGGTCTTCTCGTAGCCATCATCGACCTCAATGATCGCACCGAGGACAACAACGTCTGGGCCTTCTCGGCCGGAGGAGGGAACAAGCGGAGTCTCTGGTAGAATGATTGCCAAGTCTCGTTCGCCCCCGCGGAGTTGGGCGAGGAAAAGGTCGACGTCGCGGTCGTTACCGAGCGCTGCGCTCATCGCCGGCGCGTCTACCGCCTGCCCGCCATGGCGATGATCGATGGCGGAGGCATTCCCGTTTTCGAGCGCGAGCTGGCCCGCGACTGCATGGGCATTGCCCTCTACACCCGGTCTTACGACGGCGCGCTCTTCGCCATGGTCGGTCGCTCTGACTACCAAGCGCCGTGCGAGGGCTATTTGCATCAGTATCGGCTGGTCGAGGACGGCGCCGGGACCCTTCTCGGCCTTTTCGCACGTTCGTTCGGGACGTGGAGCGGCAAGAAGGAAGTCGAAGCCATCGCAGTCGATCAGGAACTCGGTCACGTCGCCTTGCCCGAGGTCAAAAAGGGCGACCGGGAGTGGGAGGAGATCGACTTGCCCGATCGCACGCGGACGTGGGTCATCTACACCCTCCGCGCCGAGCGGGATGCGGGGGTAGTTGAGATTGCGGTGACGGATCAAGGCCCGGGCATTTCGCCGGAGGATCTGCCGCGCATCTGGGATCGTCTGTACCGAGGGGACAAGCGCCGTTCCGAACGCGGCCTCGGCCTGAGCTTTGTCCGTGCGATCGCCCTGGTCCATGGAGGACGGGTCGATGTCCGGAACCTGCCCGAAGTCGGCAGCCGGTTCACCTTGATGCTACCGGTGCAGGGGGAAGGCAGAGGGTAGCAGGTAGAGGGTAGAGGGTCGTTCATGCTGGCTGACTACACCGTTCCCCGCTGCCGGCTTGTGGTCATCGCTGAAACCCGCATAGCGTCCGGCCTATGGATACCCCCCACTGGTCTGAGCTGGGTGATGAGGCTTTGCTTGAAAAAAAGATCTCGCAGCTCGGGCTCACGCTGGACGGGACCGCCCTGCAGCCCCGGGTGCAGCAACTCTACGACGAGTTGACCCAGAAAGGTCAGGTGTTCCATCCCCCCTGCCACATTGGCGACGAGTGGTTCGTGCCGGTGGGCATCCCGGCAATTTTCGTGCCGTTTTTCCTGGCGCATGACCGCCTTAGAAAGCTCGAGGCGGGCATGATGCTCGAGGTCGAAGGCGACAATCCGGATTGGTTCATGCGCCTGATGCGACATGAGGCGGCCCATGCGTACGCCTACGCCTACCAGCTTTTTCGAAAGCGAAAATGGCAGCGCCTTTTCGGCCGCACCTCGACGGCCGAGACGCCGCAGTTCTACCGGCCGCGTCCGTACAGTCATTCCTATGTGGTGCACCTCGACGATTGGTACGCGCAAAGCCATCCGGACGAAGATTTCGCGGAAACGTTCGCCGTCTGGCTGACGCCGGGACTCGATTGGCGCACGCGGTTCAAGGGTTGGAAAGCCCTGCAGAAACTCGAATATGTCGACGAGCTGATGGCCTCGCTCGGGGGGAAGCCGCCGGTGCACCAGCCAGTGTATCAAGAGAAGGACTACAATTTTCTCAACATCAAGCTCAAGACCTACTACACACGGAAGCGAAAGCTCTATGAGGACACGTACCCTGACTTTTACGACCGCGACTTGCGGCAGCTTTTCTCCGGACCGGCCGAGGCGGGTCCCGCGCTCAAGGCGTCGACTTATCTTCGCAAGCACCGGCGTCACCTCATGGACGGCGTCTGCGAGTGGACGAACGAGAGGAAATACCGGGTCAACAAACTGCTCGCGCGCCTCATCGTGCGGTGCGATCAATTGGATCTGCACCTCCAACCCGGCGAAGCGGCGCCGGATTTGAAGGTGTCGGCCTACATCACCACCCTCGTGATGAACTATCTCTTCACCGGAAAATTCAAACGCACCAAGTAGCCATGCGCAAGAAGCTCAAGGTTCTCGCCCTGTTCGACGCCGTGCGTCCCACGACCCTCGACCAGGATCTGAGTCCCGAACTCAAGACCGCAGACTGGAAGACCGAGGCCGGCGTGCTCGCGGCTTTGGAGGAGCTCGGCTGTCCGACCGAGCACCTTGCGATCTTCGACGACCTCGATCTGCTGCGGCAAAAGCTGCAGACGTTTACGCCCGACGTGATTTTCAATCTGGCGGATCAGTTCCGGAACAATCGCGCCTTCGACCAGCACATCGTGTCCTTCCTCGCGATGCACGGGCTGCCCTTCACCGGCTGCGGTTCGACGGGTCTGACGCTGTGCAAGCACAAGGGCATTTCAAAAAAGATCCTCAGTTATCACCGCATTCACACGCCCGCCTTCATCATGGTGCCGCGCGGAAAACGGATTGTGCGGCCGAAGCGGCTTCGCTTCCCGATTCTCGTGAAGCCGCTCAAGGAGGAGGCGTCGTACGGCATCTCGCAGGCGTCATTCGTGGAGAACGACGAGCAATTTCGCGAGCGCGTGGAGTTCATCCACGAGAAGTTCGACAACGACGTCATCGCCGAGGAGTACATCGAGGGGCGCGAGCTGTACGTGAGCGTGATTGGCAACCATCGCCTGCAAGTCTTCCCGATCCGTGAACTCGTTTTTCGCGAAGTCCCGCCCGATGAGCCGAAGATCGCGACCTACAAGGCGAAGTGGGACGAGGCCTACCGCGAGAAGTGGGGACTGGAGAATCGTTTTGCCGAGGACCTCGAACCCGGCTTGGTCCGGCAGATCGAGCAGACCTGCAAGCGCATCTACCACCTGCTGACGATCGACGGCTACGCCCGCCTCGATCTGCGGTTGAATGCGAAAAACGAACTCTACTTCATCGAGGCAAATCCCAACCCGATCCTCGCCCCCGACGAGGACTTCGCGCAATCGGCGGTTAAGTCCGGGCTCACCTACCCCCAGCTCATCGACCGCATCGTGCGCTTGGGGATTAAAACGGTGCGAGAGTAGGCAACCAAGGGAGGACATCCGGGCTCGCGGGTCGTGCGTCTGCGACGTCAGATTCATCTCCGCGATTCCGACGGGTGTAGGCGGGAATAGTCGTGGTTCGCCAATTACGAGATGGAACGGACGGGCGTACGGGTTTCCGGCCTTGATGAAGCAAGTCGTACGCTTCACGACGGTGCAGCCATGCATGAACAGGGTAGGCGTTCTGCGTATTGTCGCCGGGGCGTTCCATTTGTAATATGGCTGGTATCGACATGAATCCCTCGCCTGCGGCCAGCGGCCAAACCCCAACTCTGAATCCGGACGAGGCGCAGGGCTTCGCCGCCCTCAGCCGCTTTGTCATCGCCAACGGGATGATTGCGGAGGTCAAGGCGGCCTTCCGCAACCGTCCGCACCTGGTGGACGGCGCGCCCGGGTACCGGCGGATGGAGGTCATCAGCCCGATGGACCGGCCGGAGGAAATCTGGCTGCTCACCTTCTGGGCGGACGAGACCAGTTACCGGGCATGGCATCGGAGTCATCTCTATCGCGATTCACATCAGGGCATTCCCAAAGGCTTGAAGCTTGTGCCCGGCGAAACCAAGATCAGTCATTTCGAGCATGTTGCATCCTAAGCATTCATGACCGCGGCATTCCAACAGGCGGGTGACGAGATTCGGCAGCGCCGGGGGGCGCTGGCGGCGGCCCTGGTTGACCGCGAGTTTGCGCGGCACCCCGACCTGGAGCAGCGCTACGGAGCGATCGGCCGGGAAAAATCGCTGCAGGACGCCGGCCATCACCTTGCTTATCTCTCCCAGGCTCTGGCGCTGGACAACCCCGGGCTGTTCACAGACTACGTTGCGTGGGCCAAGGTGATGCTGGTCCAGCGGCGAGTGCTGGTCTCGGACCTCGTCTTTCATCTCGGCTGCATGGCGGAGGTGCTGGAGGAAACGCTGCCCGCAGAGCCGGGCAGGCTCGCGGCCGGTTTCGTGCGCATGGCAGTGGAGGCCATGCCCGGCATGCCGGAAGAGCTGCCCACCTTCCTGCACGCGGGCGAGCCGCTCAGCCCCCTGGCGCATCAATACCTGGAGGCACTGCGCCGCAGTGAGCGCCAGCTGGCCAGCCGCCTCGTGCTCGACGCGGTGGACGCGGGCACGGCGGTCCGGGACATCTACCTGCATGTCTTTCAGCCCTCGCAGCGGGAGATAGGCCGCCTCTGGCAGGCCAACCAGATGTCCGTGGCCGAGGAGCACTACTGCACGGCTGCGACGCAGCTGATCATGTCGCAGCTCTATCCGCACATCTTCGCCGCGGACAAGAAGGGCGTGACACTCGTGGCCACCTGCGTGGCCGGCGACCTTCATGAGCTTGGCGTGCGCATGGTGGCCGATTTTTTTGAGATGGACGGCTGGAATACATTTTATCTCGGGGCGAACACGCCGCATGCCAGTGTCATCGCCACGTTGATCCAACGTCGGGCTGACATCCTGGCGATCTCCGCGACGATCGCCCACCATGTGGATGCCGTCCGGGTGCTGATCGAGGCCGTGCGGGCGAATCCAGACTGCGCGCGGGTGAAAATCCTGGTCGGCGGCTATCCCTTTAACCGCAGCCCGGAGCTCTGGCACCAGATCGGCGCCGACGGCTCGGCGCTTGACGCGCAGCAGGCCATCGCGCTGGCCAACGGCATGGTCGGGGAGGCGGCGTCATGAAATCCGCCCCGGAGGATCTTGGACTGGCGCTGGTGTGCGATGCCCGCGGCATCATCGTCCGACTGATGCGCGATGACATCAACCTCGCGTCGCGCGTGCCGGTGGGTTCACCCCTGGCAGATCTGGTCGATCCGGCCGTGAGATCGAAGGCCGCCCTCTTCCTGAACGAGCTGCGGCTGCGGCAGGCGGCCTATGACTGGGAGATCACGGTGCCCTGCGAGAGCGGCCTGCTGCCGCTTCACTTTGCCGGGGCGTGCGTGGAGGAGGGCTTTCTCGTGGTGGTGGCTCGCACCCGCCAGGGACTGACCCGCATCAACGACGAGATGATGCTGATCAACAACGAGCAGGCCAACGCCCTGCGGGCGGCACTTAAGGACCTCAGCCTTCGGGAGCGCCAGAATCCGACGCAGGATCTCGGGATCTACGACAATCTTTCCCGCGTCAACAACGAGCTCGCCAACCTCCAGCGCGAGCTGGCGAAAAAGAACGCCGAGTTGGAAAAACTCAACGAGCAGAAGAACCGATTCCTCGGCATGGCGGCGCACGACCTGCGCAACCCGCTCGGGGTGATCATGGCCTATTCGGAGTTCCTCGAGACCGAGGCGGTGGAGGTGCTCAGCGAGGAGCAGCGCGAGTTCGTCACGACCATTCGGCAGACGAGCGAATTCATGCTGCGCCTGGTGAACGACCTGCTCGACGTCAGCACGATCGACTCGGGCCAGCTGAGGTTGGACCTGCAACCGGCGGACCTGGCCGGGCTGGTCGCTCGCAATGTGCACCTGAACAGCACCCTCGCGGCTAAAAAGGAGATTGCGATCGGGTTTGAGCCCCCGGCATCGCCGGTGCTGCTTTCCTTCGATACCGGCAAGATCGAGCAGGTGTTGAACAACCTCCTCGGCAACGCCATCAAGTTCTCCCACCGCAGCACGCGGGTGACCGTCCGTCTGACGTCTGCGGACGGGTTTGCGACAGTGGCGATCAAGGACCAGGGCCAGGGCATCCCCGAAGCCGACCGGCCGAAGCTCTTCCAAGCGTTCAGCAAGGTCAGCGTGCGCAGCACGGGCGGCGAGCAAAGCACGGGCCTGGGCTTGGCCATCTGCCGCCGCATGATCGAAGGCCACGGCGGACGCATCGGCGTGGAAAGCGAAGTCGGCAAGGGCTCCACGTTTTTCTTCACCCTTCCGCTGGAAGCCGGACATCGGGATAAGTCCTCGCGGAAAAAATAGTACAATCAACCCGCCGGTATGCGCTTGGCGCCGATGTTTCCGTCCGGGATGCATGGTTACAACACCCGTTCCCGCCGCGTCCGCTGTGCTGTTTGCTTGTAACTTCCGGCTGCCCAAACATATTTGGTCACATTGAACGGATAAATCACCGGTAACGCTGAATCTGCAATTCAGTCGTTTGTTTTGGGTCCAGCCGACCGGGGCGCCAGGGAGTCTTGCCACATCAAACAATCCCTCATGCCTGCCGCCACCATTCTGGTTGTCGATGACAACGCCCCCGCACTCAAGGCGACGGTCAGGATTCTGCAACAGGCGGGCTACGAAGTGGTGACGGCGGCGGATGGAGCCGAGGCCCTCCGCCAATGCCGTGCGCACCGGCCCAATCTGGTGTTGCTCGACGTGATGCTGCCGGACATCCCCGGCCTGGAGGTGCTCAGGCTGATTCGCTCCGATCCCAACTTGGCTGCGGCCGGCGTGGTGATGCTCAGTGCCCTGCAGATCAAGCCCGAGCAGCAAGCCGTGGGCCTCGATGCCGGGGCCGATGGCTACTTGACCCGGCCGATCACGAATACGGAACTGCTCGCCCGGGTCCGCGCGATTCTGCGCCAGCGGGAACTGACCGATGCGGTGCGCAAAAGCGAGGCGCTCCACCGGGTGCTCTTCGACGCGAGTCCGCAGCCGATGTGGATGTACGATCCGGAAACGCTGCGCTTCGTGGCCGTGAACAACGCGGCGGTGGCCCACTACGGTTATTCCCGGGAGGAATTCCTGGGCATGACGATCCACGACATCCGCCCGGCGGAAGAGATCCCGGCCCTGCGCAAGGCCATGGTAGACCTTCCGGAGGGGGGGCACAAGGCCGGGGTCTGGCGCCACCGATTGAAGGACGGCCAGATCGTCTTGATGGAAATCACGACCTACTCGTTGGACTATGCCGGCCAGCGGGTTTGCATGGTCATCACCAACGACATCACCGAGCGCAAGCAGGCCGAGGCGGCCCTGCGCGAGAGCGAGGAGCGCTTCCGCAGCCTCCTGCAACACGTGCCCAGCGTGGCCATCCAAGGCTACGCGCTCGACGGCACCGTGCAGTATTGGAACGACGCGTCCGAAAGGTTCTACGGTTACAGCCGGGAGGAGGCGATCGGCGGCAATCTGCTCGACCTGATCATCCCGTCGGAAATGAGAGACGGAGTGCGCGAAGCCCTCCGGGGTGTGGCCGAGGAAGGCCGCAGCATCCCGAACGAGGAGTTCAGCCTGATGCGCAAGGATGGTTCGCGCATTTTGGTTTTCTCCAGCCACGCCGTGGTCAGACGCGAGGGGCATCCGCCGGAATTGTTCTGCATCGACATCGACCTGACCGGGCGCGATCGCGCGGAGGCGGAGCGGCGGCGGCTGATCAACAATCTGCGCGAGCGGGTGAAGGAGCTGCGCGCCCTGCATCGCACGGCCGAGCTGCTCCGCGGCGACGGGCTCACCACGATGGAGCTGCTGGCCAAGGTCGCGATGCTCATCCCCCCGGCCATGCAGCACGCCGAGGTGGCCGCCGTCCGGGTGTCTTTCGGGGAGGTGGAGCAATGCACGCCCGGGTTCCACATCACGCCCTGGCTCCTCGACACGGGATTCACCGCCAGCGACGGCACTGCGGGCGGGGTGCAGATCGTTTATCTGGAGGAAAGGCCCCCGCTGGACGAGGGTCCCTTCCATGCAGAGGAGCGGAGCCTGATCAACTCCCTTGGCGAGATGCTCCGGTCGCATTTCGACCGGGTGGACGCGGTCAGGGCCCTGCGCGAACTCCAGAGGCGCCAGCAGCTCATCCTCGAGTCCGTGGGCGAGGGTATCCATGGGCTGGATATCAATGGGAACATCGTCTTCGAGAACCCCGCAGGCGTGGCCATGCTGGGCTGGGCGGAAAGCGAGATGCTCGGGCGTCATTCCCACACGGTCATCCACCACCACCACACCGACGGACGCGAGTACCTGGTGGAGGACTGTCCGATCTACCGGACGCTGCGCGACGGCGTCGTGCGGCGGGTGGACCAGGAGGTGTTCTTTCGCAGGGACGGCAGCAGCTTCCCAGTGGAGTATGTCTGCTCGCCGGTGCGCGACGAAGCCGGGGTCATCACCGGAGTGGTGGTCAGCTTCCGCGACATCACGGAGCGCCGGAGCATTGCCGACCGGCTGGCCGAGCAGGCCACGCTGCTCGACAAGGCGCAGGATGCCATCCTCGTGCGCGGCCTTGATCACCGGATCCTTTACTGGAACCGGAGTGCCGAACGCCTCTATGGCTGGACCACTCAGGAGGCCGTGGGTCGTTCTGTTCGCGAGCTTCTCTATCGGGATACCGCTTTATTTGATCAGGCCACGGAGACAACCATGGGAAAGGGCGAGTGGGTGGGGGAGGTAGAGCAATACACGAAGGCTGGCGACAAGATCTCGGTCGAGGGGCACTGGACCTTGGTGCGGGACGACCGGGGAAATCCCAAGTCGATCCTCGCGATCGACACCGACATCACCGAGCGCAAGAAGCTGGAGCAACAGTTCCTGCGGGCCCAGCGGATGGAAAGCATCGGGACACTGGCGGGCGGCATTGCCCACGACCTGAACAATATGCTCGCGCCGATCATGATGGGCGTGGGCCTGCTCCGGCAGACCGGCTCCGGGGGTGAAGCGGAGCCGATCCTTGCGAACATCGAGCGGAGCGCCAGGCGCGGAGCGGAGCTGGTGAAGCAGGTGCTGTCCTTCGCGCGGGGAGTCGAGGGTGCGCGGGTCACGATCCAACCCGGCCACATTGTCCGCGAAGTAGAGAGCCTCGTGCAGAACACCTTTCCCAAGAACATCACGTTCGTGTTGAAGCTGCCGCCCGACATTTGGTCGGTCCAGGGCGATCCCACCCAGCTCAACCAAGTGCTCATGAACCTGTGTGTGAATGCGCGCGATGCGATGCCCGGGGGCGGGCGGCTGACGGTCTCGGCCGCCAACGTCGAGATCGACGAGCAATACGGAGTCATGAACCGGGGTATCGCCTCCGGCCGCTACGTGGCGCTGGAAGTGTCCGACGAGGGCTGCGGGATGCCGCAGGAGGTCATGGACCGCGTCTTCGAGCCGTTCTTCACCACCAAAGAGGTGGGCAAGGGCACGGGGCTGGGTCTGTCCACGGCGCTCGGCATCGTTCGCAGCCACGGCGGCTTTGTGAATGTCTACAGCGAGATCGGGCGGGGCAGCGTCTTCAAGGTATACCTGCCATCCCTGTCCGATTCCGCCGCCGAGACCGACGAGACGCCGGCTGAGTCGCTGCTGCGGGGCAAGGGCGAGTTGATCATGGTGGTGGACGACGAGATTACCATTCTCGGCATCACCAGGCAGACCCTCGAGGCCTTCGGCTACCGGGTGATCACGGCCGAGGACGGTGCGCAGGCCATCGGTGTCTATGCCCTGCACCGGGATGAAATCGCGCTGGTGCTCACCGACATGATGATGCCAGTCATGGACGGACCTGCGCTGGTGAAGGCCCTGCGGCGCATCAATCCCCGGGTGCGGATCATCGCGGCGAGCGGAATCAACGCCGGGGGGTATACGGGCCGGGCGACCGCGGCCGGAGTCAGGCACTTCCTCGCAAAGCCCTATTCGGCCGAGGTCATGCTCACTATGATCAGGAAGGTGTTGACCGAATCCCTCAGCCGCCCGCCGTTTTGACGCTGTCCTCCGTGAGCCCATGCGAAGATCGGGTCCCGGCGGGTCTGCACGCCTCGACCTCAAGGCGTTAAATGAGGCCCTTCGACCTTGCTCCGGGCAGCGCCTTGGGGACAAGGCGCTTCACCTTTGGATTGATCGCAGCCTGCAACAATCCTAGCGCAGCGAGGGCGGGATCTTATACGCCTCGACCGAGTCCAACTCGGGTCGGCCGCCGCGGTTGCCGCTGCCGGAGGCGGTGTAGAGCGTGTCGCCGATCTGCGCGATGCCGCTGCCGTGGCGCCCGCGTTCGAGCGCTGGCCATTTTGCCCAGACGCCGGTGCGGGTATCCAAGGCTTCGACTTCGGCGTGGGCGGTCTCCTGGGTGTGGCTTTCGCCGCCGACCACGATCAGCCAGGGGCCGTGCGCGTGCGTCATCGAACCGGCACGCGCAGTCGGTAGATTGCTTGAGGCAGGCAACGTGCTCCATGTGCCGGTCTTGAGGTCGAAGACGTCGACCTCGGGGATCACCAGATTGAAGGTTTCCTTGGTGGCGGCGGACGAGCGCCGTCCACCGACGGCGTAAAGTTTGTCACCGATGATCGCGGCTTGGAAATGGTCGCGCTGGCGCGGTGCGTCGGGCAGGCGGCGCCATTCGCCCGTCTTGAGATCGAGGGCGTCGAGCCACGCGACATGGCCGTCCCAGTGTCCGTTGGTGATGCCGCAAACGACGTAGAGCGTGTCGCCGTGCAACACCGCGCCCGCGCCGCCACGGCGGCGGGCGGCCGGGACCTCGGGGCCGCGCGACCAGGTGTCGGTGGCCGGGTCGTAGATCGGGATGTGGTCGAGCGGGGGCTCGTACGGAAAGCGACCGGACATCGCTCCGACAAGCCACACCTTGCCCTCGCGTACGACAGGTTGGAAATGATGGATCTCGATCTCCGGCGCCTCGCCGTGGGTCCAGACGCCGGTCTTTGGGTCAAGAAAATCCACCGGTTGGATACGGCGACCGCCGAGCAGGATCAGGCGTTCACCGACCGCCACAAAGGCCGCCTCGTGGCGGGCGTTGGGCTGGCCGGTGGGCGTGAGCGTTTGCCACTCGGCGGCGAATACGGGCATTGCGGTGCAGAGGAGGGAGAGCAGAAGCTTACGCATGAGGAGGAGGGGTGATGAGGTCATTTTCAAAGTTAGAGCGAGGGTGACCGTGCGCGGTCACGCGCCGGGGTCGCGCCAGCGGACCAGCGTCAGCAGCAGGATCTGAACGTCGAGCCAGAGCGTCCAGTTCTCGATGTAGTAGATGTCGTGCTGAATGCGCTGCTCGATCGAGGTGTTGCCGCGCAGACCGTTGACCTGGGCCCAGCCGGTCATGCCAGGCTTGGCGAGGTGACGTGGCAAGTAATGCGGCACCGTGGTCGACAACTGATCCACATGATACGGGCGCTCGGGTCGCGGGCCGACGAGGCTCATCTCGCCGCAGAGCACGTTCCAAAATTGAGGCAACTCGTCGAGATTCCAGCGGCGGAGAAAACCACCGATGCGGAGCAACCGTGGGTCGTTGCGCGAGGTGCTCTGGGCGGCGTGATCGGTCGCGGCCGCGTCGGGGGCCATGCTGCGCAGCTTGTACAACGTGAACAGGCGGTGACCGGCACCGATGCGCGCCTGGCGGAACAGCACCGGGCCGTCCGGCGATTGACGTTTGATCACGAGGGCGAGGATCAGCAGCAGCGGAGCGGAAAGCATGAGACCGACCAGTGCGCCGCTCACGTCGATCAGACGCTTGGCAATGCGGTTGACCAACCGGGTGATGGCAAGGGCCTCGACGCCCAGCACCGGTACACGCCCGACCGTTTGCAGGCGCAGACCGCTCAGGAAAATATCGAAGGTGCTCGGCACGATCTTCCATTCGACGTAGGCGCGCTCGCAGAGTTCCACGATGCGCTGCACCTCCGCGCGCGGGACGTCGAGGCGCGTCATGATCAACAGGTCAACCGCCTCACGCTCGAGGATACCCTCCAACTCCGCGGTGGTGCCGAGGGCGCGGGTCGCCCGGTTGTCATCTATTAAATGACAACCAGTTTCGGTCACGGAGGTGGGGAAGGGCGCCGCCGTGCCGGGGAAACGCACGATGCCGGCGAGCACGTAGGGGTGGGCGGAATCGACGGCGATCTCGGTGGCGAGGGCGCGCGCATCGTCGTTCCAGCCCACGAGCACGGCGCGCCGACGAAGACGCGTGAGCAGTGCGGGGCGCGTGACGATGCCATACACCAGGGAACGCCACGCGTAGAGCAGCGCCACGACGCAGACGAAGGCGATGACGACGAACAGGCGCGAAATCGGCGGGTCGAATTTCAGCACCAGCGAGACGCCGAGGTACGCCACGAGCCAGAAGCCCGCGCCCTTGAGAATGGCGTTGAGGCTCTGGTAGCGTCGGAGGAGCAGGCGTGAGTCGTAGAGTCCGAATTGGTTGAAGGCCGCGATGAGCAGCGCGACTCCCATGAGCAGGAGCGGAAGATAACGGCCGAAGGTGGCATCAGGAACATCGAGCCCGATGCTGCCCACCGCCGATTCATAACGAAGATAATATCCCAGCGAAAGCCCGGCGAAGGTGACCAAGGCGTCGCCCGCAAGGAGGAGAAGAGGCACAAGGGTGTCGCGCCACGGATCGCGGTGAGAGCGAGGCTTGAGCGGAACGGGTGCGGACATGAGAGCAGGGGAAAGCGAAATGAAGGTAGAGGGTGAGGGCGGCGGGCAGAGGAAGGAGGATCGTGGATAGTGGGTAGCGGATCGATCGCGGCGTTGGGAATCGGCGAACGCTGATGTGATGCGATGTGCATGTCCATCCACCATCAACTCTCCACTTTCTACGATCTACTCTCCACCTTCTATCGTCTACCTCCTACTGCTTGCTCCATTCGCCCTTGGCGTCGTCGAGCGCACGCCACACGGCCCCAGGGATCCAGCCGCGGGCTGGAAACAAAGCGTTCAGGTGCGGCGCGAGCAGCAGGTTTTCCTCGAACACCGGGTAGTCGAAGATGTCCGGGCTCGCGGGATGGCGCATCACGATGCGATACCCGCCGCGTCCGACCCGGTAGCCGCGGCGCAGGGCGTCGCTCGGGGGCATCGTCACGAACTCGCGGAAGTTTCGGGCCTCGTCTAGACGCTGCCGCACGGCCTCATGCCAGGCCGGCGGCATCTCGGCGGTAGGTTGCCCGGAGGCCCAGGCGTCGCCGAGTGCGGACCAGGCGGCGCCGCCCTGCCAAAGGCCTTCGCCGGCCGCGCGGGCCGTCCCGATGGCGTGCAATTGTTCGCGGGCGGATGCGGGCGCCAGGGCGATCAGATCGGCGAGGGCCACGGAACCGGGCTCGCGCCACCACAGCGTCAGCGCCTCGACGTAACGCAGCCGCTGGCGTTCGTTGTCATCGGTCAGCAGGCGATTCAGTTCCGTCGCCACCACTCGAATACGCCCGCGAATCTCGCTCCAGCGGGAGGACAATCCCGGCTGGTCCCAGATGGAGAGGGTGACGACCCGGGGATCGGCGAGGATCTGATGGGCGAAGGCGTCGTCGGCTCCTGCCTGGTCGCCGGCGGCGGCGAGCGCGAGGCCCCGCCCGAGAAAGACTCCCGTGCGGTGCGGCGCAAGGCGGGCGGCGCGGGCGAAGAGCGAGGAGGCTTCAGGACTGCCGCGGGCGAGTTCGAGCCAGGCGAGGTTGTACGTGGCAAACTCCGACGGCCAGGCGGGGCTGGTTTCGAGTGCGACGCGCAGGTGCGCCGTCGCGGACTCTGCTTGCGTGTTCCAGGACCAGGCAGCTGCGGCCTCGTGATAGAACCGATCCCACGGTGCGCGCCGGATGGCGTCGGACAGGGCGCGTTGCACCTCTTCGCTCCGACCTGCGTCGTGCGCGCTTGCGGCGTCGGCGAACGCGGCGCGCGCCGCGAGATCGCGCAC
>JBBQUU010000051.1:0-38268 GCA_038212175.1 Opitutales bacterium
CGCGATTGCGCCGGGGCGAACCGAGCTATCCGGAGGCGCGGCGGCTGGAGCGGGTGTGCCCATCCGAGGAGGTTCGGATGATGAGTCTAGAGGGACGACTTACCCCAGAAGACTTGAGTCGGACGACGAGCCAGGCGCGTAGTACGCTTGAACGGTTGATGGGCCGGTTGGTCCCCGAGTGGGAGTGGCCAGGCGGTGACGGGAGAAGAGGTGGGTGCAAAGGGTTCTGATTATCAACCCGCCCTTTCCGCGAAATCGGGGTGTCGGGATTCGACGATTCTGTGTTTGAGAGACGACCTTTGCGGTCTGCGCCGGGATCTGGCGCAGACCGGATCACCGGGACTCGAACAGCTCGGCGATCACGTCTTCGAGCGGGACGTCTTCAATGGTGATGTCGGCGACGGGGCCGGTGGTCAGGACCTCTTGCGAAACTGCGACGACTTTCTCGCTCGGTACCCGCAAGGTGAACTTGCCCTCTTGATCTCGCGCGGTCTCACCATGGCGTGATTTCCAGGTCTCCGGAAACGAGCCGTCGGCGGGCAGGAACGTGATGATCTTCTTGCGGCTGCCCGAACCGCTTTCGAGGCGCGCGAGGGCACCGTCGTAGATCTTCGTGCCCTTGTGGATCACGATGACCCGCTCGCAGAGTTCCTTGATGTCAGCCATGTAGTGGCTCGTCAGCAAAATGGTCACGCGGTGCTTCCGGTTGTAGTCGCGCAAGAAGGAACGCACCGCCCTCTGCGACACCACATCGAGGCCGATGGTCGGTTCGTCGAGGAAGAGCACGCGCGGCCGGTGGAGCAGGGCGGCGATGAGCTCCATTTTCATGCGTTCGCCGAGCGATAGCTCGCGCACCATCACGTTGAGCTTGTGGCGCACGGCAAGCAGGTCGACGAGTTCGTCGAGGGTTTCCTGATACTGCGTGGCCGGCAGGCCGTAGATGTGGCGCAGCAGCAGAAAGGATTCGATGGCGGGCAGGTCCCACCACAGTTGATTCTTTTGTCCGAGCACGAGGGCGAAGAGCCGCCGGTAGGCGTTGTCGCGGCGCGAGGGATCGAAACCGGCCACGCGGGCCCGGCCGCTGGTGGGGAAGATCAGCCCGGAGAGCATCTTCAACGTGGTGGTTTTTCCCGCGCCGTTGGGCCCGAGGAAACCGACGAACTCGCCTTCCTTGATCGAAAACGAGATATCCTTCGCGGCGGCCGTCTGCTCGAATTCGCGTCTGAACAGCCCCTTCACGCCGCCCCAGAAGCCGGGCTGCTTTTTGTAGGTGCGGAAGATGCGCGTGAGGTTCTCGACTTCGATCATAGGCAAAGGAAAGCGGCCGCGCCGGTTTCCTACATGTTGAAATCCTTGCCGAGGTAGAATTCGCGCGCCTCCGGATCGTTGATCAGATTGGCGCTTGTGCCCTCCTTGAACACGCGACCCTCGCGAATGAGGTAGGCGCGGTCGACGACGCGGAGTGTTTCGCGTACATTGTGGTCGGTGATGACCACGCCGATGCCGCGGGCTTTCAGGGAAAGCACGATGCGTTGCACGTCGGCGACGGAGATCGGGTCGATGGCCGCAAACGGTTCGTCGAGCAGCAGGAACTTCGGTTCGGTGACCAGCGCACGCGCAATTTCGAGGCGCCGGCGTTCGCCCCCGGAGAGGGTGTAGGCCATCTGCTTCGCCACGTGCGCAAGATTAAGTTCCTCCAGATGACGCTGCACGCGGGCGGCGCGGTCGCGGCGCGGGATGTTCAAGGTCTCCACGATCGCGAGGATGTTCTGCTCGACGGTCAGCTTGCGGAAGACCGACGCCTCCTGCGGCAGGTAGCCCAGTCCGAGGCGCGCGCGTTCGTGCATGCGCAGATGCGTGGCGTCGCGTCCATTGATCACCACGCGGCCCTTGGTGGCCGGCACCAGGCCGACGATCATGTAAAAGGTGGTCGTCTTGCCGGCACCGTTTGGGCCAAGGAAGCCGACAATTTCGCCCGCATCGACATGGATGTCCACGCCGTTGACGACGGTGCGCGACCCGAAGGTCTTCACCAACCCAAAGGTCTGGATGGCGATGGCGCCGGGAACCGCCGGTTTGCTCATGGCTGGCCCGCTGGAGCGGGCGCGGCGTCCTTGGCCTCGGCGCCGAGATCCTTGATGGGAGGAGCGGAGATGCGGATATTTTTGCCTTCTACCTGACGCTGGCCGCGGTGCATGACAATTTCCTCGCCCGTGGTAATGATATCCGTGCTGCGGTCGATCAGCACCGGATCGCCGGTGAGAATGATCTTCTCCTCCAAAGGAAGGACTTCCGCGCGCTCGCAGGTGACCTCGCGGTCGTCCTGGTTGATCCGCACCTTGCCGGTCGCGAGCAGGTATTTGAACTGATCGAGGGTGGCGATCGCGACGTCTTCATCGCCGATGCGCGTGGCTATGATTTCGAGTCGCTCGCAGGCGAGGCGCATGTTGGTCGCGGTCAGGACGACGTTGCCGACGCAGAGCACCCGGGTTTCCTTGTCGGTGCTTTTCATCTCCACCCAGTCGGCCTCCAACTCCGTGCGCTGCACCGGCGGCGATGCCGGATTTGCGGGGGTCTGGGCGTAGGCGGGGATCGCCACGAGAACCGCGAGGAAGAGCGGGCGAAGAAGGCGGGGGAGAAGATTCATTTGAGCAAAGATTGCAGCTCGGCGCGGAACACAATGCGGGCTTTGCGTTCGATGCGAAGGTTTATCGTGTCGGGGTCGTTGTAGTCGTAGAACCAACGCTCGCCCATGACTTCGATGTCGTCGCGCACGAGACGGACGGGCCCCGTGCCTTCCACGGTTTTCGTGGTGGTGTCGACCGTCGCCTCGGTGCTGAGGATGATGGTCTCGATCGTGTTCGAGGCGTCCCCGGTGAAGAGACTGAGCGTCATGTCCACGAAAAGCGGACGTCGCGGATTCGTGAGGCGGGCCTCATTGCCGCGGATCAGCATGGTGCGATGACCTTCCTTGTTGAAGAACGGCAGGGAGAAATTCCGAACCGGGGCGGGCGCGCGGATCTGAGGATTGTCGGAGGCGAGGACCGAAACCGCAGCGGAGGCGGCCAGCAGGACGATGGTGAGGAAGGTGCGGATCACGGCGAAAGAGTCGGACTGCGTGAGGCGAGAAGATGTTCACAGACTTCTCGCACGGCGCCGCGGCCGGCGTGACGGATCGTGATGTAGTCCGAGGCCATCAATGCGGCCGGCAGGGCGTCGGGCACGCTGATACCGATTGCCGCCCAGTGCTGGGCCGGGGCGTCGATATCGTCGTCCCCCATGTACGCGCAGGCGGAGGATTCGAGCCCGAGCTGCGCGGCGAGTTCACGCAGCGCCGTCAGTTTGTCGGTGCGTCCCTGGATGACATGAGGAATCTTGAGCTCCGTGGCACGTACGGTGGTGGCCGCGGAGGCCCGGCCGCTGATCCACGCGGTGGCAATTCCGGCCTTGTGCAGCCGGACCAGCCCCATTCCGTCGAGGATCGAGAAGCTTTTGGTCTCAGTCCCGTCCGACGAGATCCGTACGGTCCCGTCGGTCAAGACGCCATCGACGTCCATGGCGAAGAGACGGATGGCGGACCATGGGAGGGGAATCGGTGAAGGCATTGTCACAGGACAGATAGTTTAAAGTATTTCACTCGATTCTTTCTCGTACTTTTTCTCTTGGCGGGAGATCCGGCCGATCTGACTGATCCGACGGATCGGACCGATCCTTGGTGGACGCGTAGCTGCCGCGAAGAAATCGCGGGGTCTCACCCCATCCAGTTCGCGATGGTTTCGATGAGTTTATCTTTGGTCGGCCGGTAGGCGTGCTCGAGCTCCGGGGCGAAGGGGACGGGAAGGTCGAGCGAGGCGATGCGCAGCGGCGCGGCCTCCAGCGAGAAGAAGTGCTCCTCGGTCAGGCGGGCGACGAGTTCGGCGCCGAAGCCGTGGGTGCGCCGACCCTCGTGCAGGACGATCAGCCGGTGGGTCCGCTCGAGCGACGCCTTGATGTCGTCGAGGCGAAGCGGGGAAAGGGCGCGCAGGTCAAAGAGGTCGAAGGTGGTTTCGTATTCGTTCTCAAAATACGCACAGGCGTCTTCCGCGAGGTGAACCATCTCGCCGTAGGTGACGAAGGTCGCGTGGGTCCCGGCGCGGAGATGCTTCGGGCGCCAGATGGAACGGTAGTCCGGATCCCAGGCGATGTCGTATTTGCCGCGCCGGTACAGGGCTTTGTGCTCGAAGACGATGACGGGATTGTCGTCCTCGTAGGCCGCGAGCAGCGCGTTGAACGCATCCTGCGGGGTGCTCGGGTAAAGGCCCTTGATGCCCGGCATGCTGAGAAAGAGCGCCTCCAGCTCCTGCGAATGGAACGAGCCGAGGCCGACGCTGCCGCAGGGCAGGCGGAGTACGAGCGGCACCTTGGCGCCGGCGCGGAAGTGGTAGGTGGCGGCGTTGAGCGTGATCTGCGTGACCGCCTCGGTGGCGAAGTCGGCGAACTGGAATTCCTCGATCGGACGATGCCCGTTGAGGGCGAGACCGGTGGCGTAGCCGGTGCAGGCGCTTTCGGCGAGGGGTGTGTTCAGCACCCGCGAGCGGCCGAAGGCGCCGAGCAGGCCTTCGGTGACCTTGAAGGCACCGCCATAGGTGGCGATGTCCTGGCCGAGGACGATGGACTCGGAGCGTTCCGCGAGAATCTTGAAGAGCGCCTTGTTGAGCGCCTGCGCCATGGTCACATGCGCGGTCTTGTCCGGGGCGGGGCCGTCGGAATCGACAGAAGGAACCCATGGCATCGGCGGAGCCTCGGGGGCGAGCACCTCGGCCAGCATGGTTTCGGCGTTTTGCCGGGTACGGGGGACGGCGAGGCTCACCTTGATGCAGGCTTCCAGGAAGGCATCGAGTTCGGCTTCGGTTTTGAGCATCGCAGGCTCGTGGCCTGCTGCGACCAGCTGGGCGCGAAATTTGGGCACGGGGTCGGCGGCGAGGAAGGCGTCGTTCTCGCCGGGCTTGAGATAGTCGCACGTGTCGTAGGCGGCATGGCCGCGCAGGCGCAGCGTGTTGGCCTCGATCAGCAGCGGACGGCCGGTGGTACGAACCTTGTCGATCGCAGTGGCGAAGGCGCGGGTGGTTTCAAGCACGTCGCCGGTCGTGTCGATGGCCATGCCTTCCATTCCGTAGCCGGCGGCGCGGCGCCAGAGTTCGATCCCCGGGGCGAACTGTTCCTCCACCGGTGTCGAATAGGCGTAGCGATTGTTCTCGATCACGAACACGACGGGCAGCGAGAGCAGCGAGGCGAGGTTGAGCGTTTCGTGGATGTCGCCCGTGCTCGATCCGCCATCGCCGAAGAACGCGAAGCCAACGGCCTGCCGGCCGAGACGTCGCTGGGAATCCGTGGCGCCGGCGACGTTGCTGATCATCGCGCCGAGATGGCTGATCATCGGGAACGACCGGTTCGCGGGATCGCCGTAGTGCACGTTGCCTTCGCGCGCCTTCGTGGGGCTGTCGGCGTTCGCAAAATATTGGTTGAGGTGCTCGCACAGGTGGCGCCCCCAGATCAGCTGACCGCCGCAGTCGCGGTGGGTGAAAGAGATGACGTCGATGGCTTTGTCGGCCAGCAGCGCCAAAGGAATGATGAGCGCTTCGTTGCCCTGTCCGCCGGTGACCGTCCCCTTCATCAGTCCCTGGCGGAAGAGCTCAAGGATCCGGTTGCTCGCCGTGCGGGTGAGGTGCATCCACGCGTGGATGCGCAGGAGAGCGGCGGTGGGATTTTGCGTGAGTTCGCCGGCGCGCAGCGTGCGCTCGGAAAGAACGGCCGGAGGTGTGGGAAATGCCATGTCCAATGGGCGTGACCTTGGGCGGGCCGCGCGGCGCGGGCAAGCGAGAGATTTCGTGCCGGACGGCAGGAAATCTGAGCCGCCAACTTTCGGTTGGCCGGGGAAGGATCTTTTAGAGCGGGAGCGCAGCCCCCGGGGCCATGACCTCGACCGTGTGGCCACGGGCGGCGGCGTCGGTCGCGAAGGCGTTCGGATCCTGGGCGATCGGCGGCCACGTGTTGTAGTGCATGGGTACGGCGACCTTGGGTTTCAACAGGTCCAAGGCGTCGATGGCGTCGGCCGGGCCCATGGTGTAGTTGTCGCCGATTGGCAGCAACGCGGCATCCAAGCCCACCCGGCCGATCACCTGCATGTCGAGAAACAGGGCGGTGTCGCCGGCGTGATAGAGCCGTTTGCCGTCCGCCTCGATGAGCAGACCGCAGGCCACGCCCATGTAAAGCGGGTTGAGGCCGGCGTTGAAGCTGGAGGTGTGGTGCGCGAGGGTGAGCTTCACCCGCCCGAACGGGAAGGCGAAGCCGCCGCCGGGGTTCATGCCATGGGTCTTCGCTTCCTTGGCGCTGTAGTACTCCGCAATTTCGAAGTTGGCGATGATCGTGGCGTCGTTCGCCTTGGCAATGTCGAGGGCGTCACCCGTGTGGTCGTCGTGAGCGTGCGAAAGCAAAACGTAGTCGCAGTGCACGTCCTTGGCCGCGATGCTGGCGGTGGGATTGTCCGTCAAAAACGGATCGATGATGAGACGACCACGGCTGGTTTCGACGAGGAAACACGAGTGGCCGTAGTAGGTGATCTTCATGCGGCGACAGGGTTGGAAATGGCGTCGATGCGTTTCATGACTTCCGGCGTGAGGCGGGGCACGACGTCGAGCGCGCCAAAATTTTCGGTGAGCTGCTCCGGGCGGGAGGCGCCGAGGATGACGCTGCTGACGTGGGGATTCTTCAGGCACCATGCGAGCGCCAGGCAGGGCAGGCTGGTGTCGAGTTCGCGGGCGAGGTCGGCGAGGTTTCTTACTGCGGCAAATTTGGGGCCGGAGTCGGGTCCGAGCACGGCCTCGCGCAACCATCCCAGATCGGGTTGGTCGAGACGGGAATCCTTGGGCACACCCTGATTGTATTTTCCCGTGAGCAGACCGCTGGCCAGGGGCGACCAGACCGTTGTGCCGAGGCCGTGTGCTGCGTAGTGCGGCGCGAGGTTCTTCTCCACGCGCGAGCGGTGAAACAAGTTGTACTGCGGCTGCTCCATTTGCGGGGTATGCAGACCGAGGCGGGCGCAGGCTTCGTAGGCGGACGTCAACTGATCGGCGGTCCACTCGCTCGTGCCCCAGTAGAGCACTTTGCCTTGGACAACGAGGTCGTGCATTGCCCGGCAGGTCTCTTCGACGGGTGTTTCAGCGTCCGGGCGGTGACAAAAATAGAGGTCGAGATAATCCACCTGAAGGCGGCGCAGGGCGTCGTGGCAGGCTTCGACGATGTGCTTCCGGCTCAGGCCGGTTTGATTGGGGCGGTCCTCTTCCCAGCCGAAGTACACTTTGCTCGAGACCACGTAGCTGCTGCGACGCCAACCGCTCTTGTGCAGGATGTCGCCCATCACGACCTCGGCCTGTCCGTCGGCGTAGGTCTCGGCATTGTCGAAGAAATTTACTCCGGCGTCGTAGGCGGTGTGCATGAGTTTCTTCGCAACGGGATCGCCAATCTGGCGACCAAAGGTCACCCAAGCGCCAAAGGACAAGGCGCTGACTTTGAGACCCGATCGACCGAGGCGGCGGTATTCCATGTTCATGCAGTGCGGGACGATGCACGGAGGATTGGGAATTGTCCAACGGGGTGGGCGGTTCATCGGGAAAACGCCGGTTTGCAAACCGCGGCTTGCCATGCGGGACGCGCGTGGTTCCTCTCGCGTGCGGTCGGGCATTGGCGTCGGACCGCATCCTCGGTCCTTCCCTTTTGTCACGCCATGGTAACGCATCCGGGTGTCGGTCCCCTTTCGCTTTCCGCTTTCCGCGGAGGATCTGACGGCCTGCGAGTCCTTAACCCGGCGCCATGATTTCCTCGCGCCCCGATCCGTCGGCCGACTCCGGTCCCGCGGGAGCCACCGCGTCCGAGGTGGCGCGTTTGTTGCCCGAGGCGTGGCAGAACATCGGCGTTGGTTTGTGCCTGTCCGACGAAGCCGGGGTGATTGTCTCGGCGAATCCGGCGTTTTGTGAGTGCACGGGCTATCCCCTCGATGAACTTACGGGCATGTCGCTGCTCCGGTTGCAACCGGCCGAGTCGGCGGTGGCGGCGTCGGTGGCGCATGCGGCGATCATCGCCGGCCGGTCTCCGCCGTCGCCCATCACGTATCTTCACACAAGTGGCCGGCCCCTCTTTGCGCATGTAACGGACACGCGTGTTTCCTCGCCCTCCGGTCGATTCTATCGCCTGACGTCGTTGATCGACCTCGAGCGGGAGACCCGGACAGAGGCGCGATTGGAGCAACTTCAGCGCGCGGAGAACTTTGTGGCCCTGGCGGGCACGATCAGCAACGACTTCAACAACGTCCTCGCGATCATCATGGGCTACACGTCGTTCATCCAGGACGGCGCGGGCGATGTGCGTCGCGTGCTCACCGCCGTTCAGGGGATTGACAAGGCCGTGCAGCGCGCGGCCGACCTGATCAAGCAGACCCTTTATCTCACGCGGCAAACGGCGCCGACGCTCCAGCGCGTTGACCTTTCGGGTCTCGTTGAGGAAATGTCCCGCTCCGCCGCGGCCAACGAAAACTGGAGCCTGCAGGTTGAACTGGCTCTTGAGAAACGGCTGGCCCCGGCCTCGATCGACCCCCGCCACGTGAGCCACGTGTTCGAGGAGCTTTGTCGCAAAGCCGTCGATGGCATGGGCCTGGGCGCGCGGCTGCGTCTGTCCACGATGGGCGTGGCCGGTTCGACGGTTCAGGCGCGCTTTTCCGAGGCGCGTGAACCGCTCTACGCGTTATTCGAAGCCCGCTTTGCGCCCAGTGTGGAGTCCGGATCGATTCCGCCAGCGCCACCCGGATGGGAGCGCCGACGCGATCTGTCGCTGGTGATGGTCGAGAGCATTGTGGCGAGTCATCGTGGCTGCTTTGAAGCCGTGCAGCTTGAGGGTGGTGGCGTCGCATTTCGTCTGTATTTCCCCACGCTACCCGACCCCGAACCGGTCGCGGTCGCGCCGACGCCGGCGCACATCGCGCCGCCGGCGGGCTCTTCCGAGGCGGGCACGGTCCTGATTGTGGACGACGAGGAGTCGCTCCTGCACGCCCTCGGCTTCGCGCTTGAGCGCCGCGGCTTGCGCGTGTTGAAGGCCCGCGACGGCCTCGATGCCGTCGAAACCTACCGGCAGCACGCCAGCCGGATCGCCCTCGTCCTTTGCGATCTCGGTCTTCCGCGCATGAGCGGATGGGAGGCCTTCATGAAGATGAAGGAGATCTCGCCCGACGTGCGCGTCATCGTGATGAGCGGACACCTGGAACCGACGCTCCACGCCGAGATTCTTCGCGCCGGGGCACGGGGTTTTCTGCAAAAACCGTTTGCCATCGCCAAGGCCGTCTCGACGGTCGAGGAACTTTTCGCCCACCCCGAACGTACGTTTTAGAGCGCGGCGACGGCAACAGGGGCCGCCGCTCGCACCGCCCCGGGCCTATCCGCCGGTCGATTCGCTTCGGCCCGTAAAGCGGTAGGTTGTGTTAAAGATGAGCTCGATCTTTGGGCTAACCCACACGCGGACTTTGATTTTCCCCGACAGGGCGTCATCCGGAACGACGCGGCCCTCGATACGACGGGGATCGCCGGCGGTGTCCTCCGCCTGGCCATTGAAATGCACGGTCTCCCCGTTGGAAATCCGGCGCAGTTCGTCATCCGAAAGCGTGATGGCGATCTTGCCGCGTTCGTTGTAGAAAAAATACGGAAACACCTTCGCCTGGTACGTCGATTCGTAGACCTCGCCGGTCCGCTTGAAGGGCGGCATGGTCAGCGTCACGTTGCCAATGTAAATGGACGTCTTGGCTGTTTCCACCGTGGCGACGGCATGCCGCGTGTCCGGGATCTCTGACATCGCTTGGGTGGCCGGCGTCAAGCCGGCGAGGCTCAAGACCCAGCCGACAACCAAAAGGAAAGAGCGCACGCGCAAAACCATCCTTCCACAGTGTTGTCACCCTGCGCAGTCGGGCAACCCATCTTTCGCGTTGCGCCGCCGGGTCGGGCGCCGTGTGCTCACCCGCCTATGGCCAAGAAATCCCAAGCCACCTGGGGCGGGCGGTTCTCCTCGGGACCGGCGGAGTTGATGCTTACGTTCAGCGAGTCGGTCTCCTTCGACCGCCGTCTCGCTCCGTTCGACATTGCCGGCAGCAAGGCTCACTCCGCCATGCTGGCGCACGTCGGTCTCATTTCGGCCGGGGAGCGCGACGCGATTCATCGCGGGCTCGACGCCGTTCTGGCCGAGATTGAAGTGGGGAAGTTCACGTGGAAGGCCCAGCTCGAAGACGTTCATATGAACATCGAGCAGGCGCTGACCCAGCGCGTACCCGCCGCCGCCAAGCTGCACACCGCGCGCAGCCGCAACGATCAGGTCGCGACGGACATGCGCCTGTTCTTCAAGCATGCCTGCGGCGTTCTCGTGGAGAAATTGCGCGGCGCCCAGCGGGCCATTCTCGCCATCGCCGGGCGCGAGGGCGATGTGCTGGTGCCCGGTTACACCCATTTGCAGCGGGCCCAGCCGGTGTTTCTCGCCCACCATCTTTTTGCGTATTTGGAAATGCTTGATCGCGACGTCGCTCGCTTCGAGGTGGTGGCAGATCACGCCAACTGGTGCCCGCTCGGTTCCGGCGCGATCGCCGGCACGACCTTGCCCATCGATCGCGAGTTCACCGCGCGCGCGCTGGGTTTCGTCGATGCAAAGGGGCGCCCGCGCGTCACGGCCAACTCGATGGACACTGTGGCCGATCGCGATCTTTTCATCGAGTTCGCGGCCGCCTGTGCCCTCGCCGGCGTACACTTCTCGCGCTTCGCCGAGGACCTCATCATCTGGTCCAGTGTCGAATTCAAGTTCATCGAATTGCCCGACGCCTTCTGCACGGGCTCCTCGTTGATGCCGCAGAAGAAGAATCCGGACTCGTGCGAATTGCTGCGCGGCAAATCCGCCCGCCTGCAGGGGAACCTGCACACCTTGCTCACGCTCGCGAAGGGCCTGCCGCTGACCTACAATCGGGATCTGCAGGAGGACAAGCCGCCGGTCTTCGACAGTTTTGATCAGACTGCCCTCTGCGCCGACGTCCTCGCCGGTACGATCGCCGGCATGGAAGTCCTGCGTGACCGGTGCGCGGCGGCCGTGGCCGATCCGGCGTTGCTGGCGACTGACCTCGCCGACTATCTTGTCGATCGCGGCGTGCCGTTCCGCGACGCCCACCATGCCGTGGGCGCTGTCGTGAAGCTCGCCGAGCGATCGCGGGTTGCCCTTGACCGGTTGCCGGTTGCCGAGGTCCAGGCGCTGCACCCGGGCTTCGGGCCCGACTGGCCGGAGGTCTTCGATCTCAAGCGCGCGATGGCCAGGCGTCGCGGCACCGGCATGCCCGGCCCGGCCCAGGTGAAGAAACAGTTGTCCCGCTGGCGGAAGCTCCTCGCGTAGGCGCGTCCGCCGCCGCCGCCTCGTGCCGCCCGCGCTGTTTCCGACGGAGAAGAACGATCCGGAGCTCGCCCCCTTCCGGGCGGCGCTGGTGTTTGGTTTTTTCAATGCGCTGACCTGGCAGATTGGGATCGGTACGCCGATGGTGCTCTTCGCGCAGCAACTGGGTGCGTCTTCATTTCAAGTCGGGCTGGCGTACTCTTTCGTCTTTCTGCTGACCCCGGTGCAGGTCTTCGCCACGGCCCTGCTGCCGCGCTTCGGCTTCAAGCGGGTTTCGCTGGGCGGATGGGGCGCGCGCAGCGTCTTTCTCGCGATCCCGGTGTGGCTGGCGCTGCTTGCGCCGGAGACCGGTCGTCCTTGGATGGTGAATACGCTGATCTGGAGCGTTTTTCTCTTCTGCCTCTTCCGCTCGATCGGCGCCGCGGCCATGACGTCGTGGTTCTACGGCTTCCTTCCACCCGCCGTGCGCGGGCGGTATTTCGCCAGCGACCAGATGCTGTCCGGCATCGCGGGCGTGGGAACGCTCGTCGCCTGCGCGGCCTTGTTCGCGTTGCTCCCGATCTACACCGCCCTGCTCGTGCAATACGTCATCGCGCTCGTCGGATCGACCTTGAGCTACTACTCGCTGAAGAAGCTGCCGGATGTCGAGAAGCCGGAGAAGATCAGCCTGGGCTCCGTCCTGCGCGACACGCCTCGCCATATGTTCGCCCCCTCGGACTTTCGCAGCTACCTGTGGTGCGCGGTGATCTTTGCGGCGGTCACCACGTCGATTCCACCGTTTGCCGCCTATTATCTCGCGGTCGCCGGACAACGGAGCCCCGGAGAGATCATGCTGTTCGAAGTGCTGCGCTACAGCGGGGTGATCCTTGGGGCCTTTCTTATTCGCGGACGGATCGGCGCGCACGGCGCCCGGCCGTTCTTCCTCGCCGGGCTGGGGCTTTACGCCGTGGTGGCCGTGGTCTGGTGGGTGTATTTGCAGCAGGGCATGGATGGGCTGACGATTCTTTTTGCCGTGTACTTTCTCGTGGGGCTGGCGGCGGTCTGCTGGAACATTGCCAATCTCGACTACCTTCCGAAGGTGGTGCCGGTGGACGAACGGTCGCTCTTTGTCTCGATCCACGGTGCGGTCACCTCGTGTCTCGGCGGATCCGCCCCGGTCCTGTGGGGCCTGTTCATGAGAACCACCGGGCCGGACGGCGCGCCGGGGATCAGCACCGGCGTGTTTCAGCTTTACTTCGTGGTTCTCATCGCAGGGGTGGGTGTATTGGTAATTTGGGTACGAAAATTGCGGGAGGATACTTCGCGACAGGTCGAACCGCTCCTGTCCGGCCGGGAACTGTTGCGGCCGTTTCGCGCCGCGGTGTCGCTCGTCAATCTCATCGATCCGCGCAACGTCCGCCGGCGCTCCCCCGGGTCGCCGGGCGACAAAAAGGATTGAGACGCCCCGGTTCGTCCGACGAGCTTGTCACCGCCTCCATGCCCAAAGTCCGCATCCTGACCGACCGGGTCGCCAACCAGATCGCCGCCGGCGAGGTGATTGAGCGTCCCGCTGCCGTGGTCAAGGAGTTGGTCGAAAACGCGGTCGATGCCGGTGCGACGCGGATCGAGGTGGAGTTCCGGCACGGCGGGCGGTCCCTGATGCGGGTGGAGGACAACGGCGGCGGCATGGCGCGCGAGGATGCGCTGCTCGCGCTTGAGCGGCACGCGACGAGCAAGATTGCGGAAGCGGACGACCTCAACCGCCTGGCGAGCTTCGGTTTTCGCGGGGAAGCACTGCCTTCGATCGCGAGCGTTTCCCGCTTCAGCTTGCAGACGCGCGAGGCTGCCTCCGACGTCGGCACGGAGATTGTCGTCAACGGCGGGCGCTTTGTGCATGTGCGCGACTGCGGTCGTCCGGTGGGCACGCGCATTGAGGTGGCCCAGCTGTTCAACTCCGTCCCGGCGCGACGAAAGTTTCTCAAGACTGACCAGACTGAGGCCGCGCACATCGTCTCGGGGGTGCGGTTGTATGCCCTGGCATTCCCGCACGTGGCGTTCACGTTGATCGAGGACGGAAGGGTGATCTTCCGTTCGCCCGAGGGCGCCGATCTGGCCGGACGGGTGGGGGAGATCTTCGGACGGCAGCTGGCCGAGGGACTCGTTCCGCTCGCGGCGGAGGAAGGCGGTCTGCGGTTAACAGGACTGGTCGGCCGCCCCGGACAGGGCCGCGCCACGCGCCACGAGATGATCACGTTCGTGAATCGCCGGCCGGTTGATAGTCGCACGCTCAATTACGCCCTGATCGAGAGCTATCACGAGTCGCTGCCCAAGGGGCGCTATCCGCTGGCTTTTGTCTTTCTCGAAATCGATCCGGCCGCCATCGACGTCAATGTGCACCCGGCCAAACGCGAGGTGCGGTTTCGCAGCGAGCCGGCGGTGCGCGGCTTTGTGATTCGCAGTGTGCTGCAACGGCTGCGCGAGCTCGGTGCAATCAGCGCAACGGTCGCGCCTTCCTTGGGGGCATCGCCGGCCGGAGCTCCGCCACCCTTGCTGTCCCCTGCGGCTCCGGCGGCAGCGGCGCCGTCCGGGACACCGTGGCGCCCGCCGGTCGCAACCGCCGCCTTAAATTCCGGTGGACACATTCAGCGCTCGGCGCCCGCCGTCACGGCCACGTCCTCGTCGGCTACGGCCCCATCCGCGCCCCGCCCCGCTACGCCGATGGCGACGTCCCCCGCTGCCTCCCCGCCATCATCTTTTTCGGCGTGGCGTTACGTCGGCGTGGCTCATGGTGCGTACGCGTTGTTCGAGACGACCGCCGGGCTGGTGCTGCTCGACCGACGTGCGGCCCATGAGCGCATTTGGTTCGAGCGTCTGCGCGCCGCGTTTCGTGCGGGAGCCGTGCCTTCGCAGCGGCTGCTTCTCCCGGTGCCGATCGAACTCGACCCGGTGTCCACCTCGCTTCTGCTCGATCGCTTGGAGTTTTTTCGTGCGCACGGGTTCGAAATCGCTGAGTTCGGACGTAATTTCTTCCGCATCGAAGCCGTGCCGACCTGGATGGAGCCGGGCGATGCCGAATCCTTTGTGCGCGACCTGCTCGGAGCCCTGCGGGACGGTCGGTTGCAGGATCGTAACCTCGAGGCGGCCCGTGAGGAACTCGCCCGTCTCGCGGCGTCGCGGGCCATTCGCTTGCCAGAGCGTCCCACCGAAGACGAGCTTCGGAGCCTTGTGAGCCAGTTGTTTGCGTGCGAGGCGCCGCTGACCAGTCCCGCCGGTCTGCCCACCCACATCGAGCTCAGCCATGGGGAAATCTCCCGGCGCTTTCACCGGAATCTTTAGACGTGACCGTCCCGGACGGTCTGGCACGGTTCTTGATTCATTTGATTCCACCTGTGCCGTTCTTTCCGTTCGACACCTTTTTCCAACATGCCCGCAGCCAAAAAGAAACCATCCGCCTCCTCCGCCGTTCCCGCCCTTCAGGCGGGCGCAGTCGACACCAACGTCGTTGAGTTCAAAGAGGCGATCATCCGTCAATTGACGTCGACGCTGGCCCGGGACACCGGCACGGCGACCCCACGCGATTGGTGGATCGCCACGGCGCTCGCGGTTCGCGAGCATATACATGCGCGAATGATTGCCACCCAGGCCGTGCACAACGCGAATAATGTGCGCCGGGTGTACTATTTTTCGCTGGAGTATCTGATGGGCCGTCTTTTCGGCAACAACCTGCTTGCGACCGGGCTCAACGACGTGGCCCGCTCCGCCCTCACGGACCTGGGGCAGGACTTCGACGTGGTTCGCGACGCGGAAGTCGATATGGGTCTGGGCAACGGCGGTCTGGGCCGTCTCGCCGCCTGTTTCCTCGATTCGCTCGCCACCCTCGACTACCCCGCCCTCGGCTACGGCATCCATTACGAGTACGGCCTGTTCAAGCAGAGTTTCGTCAACGGGCACCAGGTCGAGTCGCCCGACAACTGGATCATGTTCGGCGATCCTTGGGAGGTCGTCCGCGCGGAGTATACTCAGGAGGTTCACCTTTATGGCCGCGTGGAGAACGTCTTCGACGACGTCGGAAACTGCCGACCGCGCTGGGTGGACACGAAACGCATCCTTGGCGTGCCGCACGACATCCCGACCGCCGGTTACGGGACCAAGACCGTGAACCTGCTTCGTCTCTGGTCGTCAAAGTCCACCGAGGAGTTCGACCTCGCGGTGTTCAACAGCGGCGGCTACGTCGAGGCGGTCCGCGAGAAGGCCGTGGGCGAAACGGTTTCGAAGGTCTTGTATCCAAACGACAAGACAGAGAACGGCAAGGAACTGCGTCTTGTTCAACAGTACTTCTTTGTCACCTGCTCGCTGCGCGACCTCATCCGCCGCCATTTCCGCAATCCGGAAAACAGCTGGGACAACTTCTCCGGCAAGGTCGCCGTGCAGCTCAACGACACGCACCCGGCGGTCGCGGTGATCGAGTTGCTGCGCATCCTGCTCGACGAGCAGCACCAGGCGTGGGATCGCGCGTGGGGCGTCGTCACCAAGACCTTTGCCTACACAAACCACACGCTCCTGCCCGAAGCCCTCGAAAAGTGGGGCGTGCCGCTCTTCGAACGCGTGCTGCCGCGCCACCTTCAGCTCATCTATGAGATCAACACGCGCCTGCTGAAGCAGGTCGAGGCCAAGTGGCCCGGCGATCACGACAAGCTCCGCATCTGCTCCCTCATCGAGGAGAACGGACACAAGATGATCCGCATGGCGAACCTCAGCGTCGTCGCCTCGCACGCCGTCAACGGCGTGGCGGCGTTGCACACGCAGTTGCTCAAGAAGGATCTTTTCCCGGAGTTCGACGCGCTCTATCCCGGACGATTCCAAAACAAGACGAACGGCATCACGCCGCGCCGCTGGCTGCTCAAAACCAACCCCCGCCTGTCCCGCCTCATCACGGACAAGATCGGCGATGCGTGGATCTGCAATCTCGACAAGCTTCGCGCGCTCGAAGCGTTCGCCGATGACGCCGCGTTCCAAGGCGAGTTCATGGCCGTCAAGCGCGAGAACAAGGTCGACCTGGCGGCCATCATCAAGACCGAGTGCGGTGTGGAGGTTTCGCCCGACGCGATCTTCGACGTGCAGATCAAGCGCCTTCACGAGTACAAGCGCCAGCATCTGAACCTGCTGCACATCCTCACCCTTTACCGGCGCCTGTTGCAGAATCCCGATCTCGACATCGTTCCGCGCGTCTTCGTCTTCGCCGCCAAGGCCGCCCCGGGCTACGACCTCGCGAAGAACATCATCCGTGCGATCAACGTCATCGGCGACCGCATCAACCACGACGTCCGCATCCACGGCAAACTCAAGGTGGCGTTCCTGCCGAACTATCGCGTTTCGCTGGCCGAGCGCATCATCCCGGCCGCCGACGTTTCCGAGCAGATTTCCACCGCCGGCAAGGAGGCCTCCGGCACCGGCAACATGAAGCTCGCGCTCAATGGCGCGCTGACGGTCGGCACGCTCGACGGCGCCAACGTCGAGATCAAGGAAGAGGTGGGGGACGACAACATCTTCATCTTCGGCCTCACCGTCGAGGAGGTCGAGGCACTCGACGCCCGCGGGTATCAGCCGTGGGACTACTACGAGGCGGACCAGGAACTCAAGGCGGTCATCGATTGGATCGGTTCCAGCTACTTCGTGCCCGGCGAGGCCCACCCGTTCGGCGCCCTGCATCACAGCATGATGGGCGGCGGCGACCCGTACAAGGTGCTGGCCGACTACCGTCCCTACATCAAGGCACAGGAGGCCGTGGACGTTGCCTATCGCGCCGCCGCCGGCTGGGCCAGGAAAGCCATCCTCAACACCGCCCGCGTCGGCAAGTTCTCCAGCGACCGCACCATTCGCCAGTACGCCGAGGAGATCTGGAAGCTTTCCGCCGTGCCGGTGAAATGAAGCCCGGGTAGCGACTCGCGCGCCGGGTGGCCACCCAGAGGAGCGGAGGCACTCCTGGCGCCGGGCTTGGCGCAGGACCGGGCGTGCGCGAACCGGCCCGGTCGACAAATCGGTGCCAGTGCGCCGCCCTTCCACCTCCGGGCTGGCAACCTTTCTCCGTTACGCGGATCATAGGAAACGTGATTCGCGCGCTGACCTTCGTTCTATGTGCCTGCCTCGCCGGTTCGGCGTGGGCAGCGGAGCTGCGCTGGCCGCTCTTCGCCGGCAAGCTCGCTGGCGAACTTTCGCCGTTCGGCGAAAGCGGTCCGCGGCTGGGCTGGCAAATCGAGGCCCTGCCCCCGGAGGGCGGCACGCGCATCTTCACGTGGCGCATCACCGGCAACGCGGTTCAAGCCAGTGGCATCCTCGAGGCCACCGTCGAATCGGGTGCGATCGCGTGGCGGATTGATGAAGCCGTCGTACCTGTCTCCGCCTGGATATCCGTCGCGGCCGAGCGCTTCGGGGGGGCGCTGCCCGGCACGGAGGCGGCAGGATTGATTCGCGTTACGGGCGAAGGGGCTCTGGTGGACGGCCGACCCGGGGGAACGGTGCATTTTCGGTTGGAGGAGGGCAAGGTTCTCCATCCGGTGGCGGACTGGCAGCTCGACGGCATTGTGGCCGAAGGCACCTTCGATCTCGCGGGGGTGGGCGACCTCACGGTATCCGTGAGATCCCTACGTTACGGCGCCTTGCGCATGCAGGAGGGTCAGCTTGGAGTGGAACTCGGCTCCGGCATGGTGGCCGGAATCACCCGGCTGCAAATGCGCGGACTCGGGGGCGAGATCACGCTTGCCCCGTTCACCGTTCGGCTCGCCGAACCCGAGGCGGCGGTGAGCATCCGGCTCACCGGGATCGCGCTCGATCAACTGGTGGCCTTGTTGCCACCAACCTTGAGCGAGGCGCGTGGGCGACTTGACGGTGAACTGTCCGCTTCATGGAGCGCGGCCGACGGGCTCCGACTCGGGGCCGGTTGGTTCGGCCTGGCCCAGGGCGGCACGGCGAGCGTGCGTCTTTCCCCGCTCCCGGGCCTGATCACCAGGCAGCTCGGCGACAACAACCCGGCGTACGCGCCGCTCCAGCGCGTTGAGCTGGGCAACACCGCGCTCAATGTAAGTGTTTTGCGGGCAGTGTTCAGCCCCGGTGGGGATGCCGACGGTCGGTCCGCCACGGTTCGCCTCCAAGCCGAGCCGGACGATCCTCAGCTCAAGGCCCCGCTCATCATCGACATCAACGTGGCCGGGCCGCTGGATCAGCTGCTGAAGTTGGGCATGGATGGACGCATTGGGTTTTGAATAAATGCGCGTCGACGGTCGTCCTACCTGAAACACACATCCACTTCCGCGGTCGAAGTTGGTGAACACCTTTTCCTTATGAAGCTCCCCTTATGCCTCACTCTCCTCGCACCGCTGGTGCTCTCGGGGTGTCTGAACGTCAAAACAGCCCCCATCGAGGTGAAGCCGATCCACATCACGGTGGACGTGAATGTGAAGATCGACCGGGCGCTCGATGATTTCTTCGGAGACCTCGACAAGAAATCCACCACGATCGTAACCGAACCCTCTTCCCGCTGACCATGAACACGATGATCCGTTTTTTTCTTCTTCTCGCAGCCCTGTCCGTCGCGGTTGTTTCCGTCCAGGCCCAGGACCTCGCCACGGTGCGGGCACGCATGGAGCAGCGCCTGCCCAAGATCGACGCCCTCAAGGCCCAGGGGGCGCTCGGCGAGAACAACCGCGGTTTGCTTGAAGTACGCGAGAACCAAGGTGACGCCGGGTCTGTGTCGAGCGAGGAGAACACCGACCGCAACGTCGTTTATGCCGCGATTGCCAAGCAGACCGGCAGCTCTCCCTCAGCTGTCGGCGCCGCTCGTGCCAAACAGATCGCCGCCAACAGCGCCAGCGGGGTCTGGCTTCAGCGCGAAAGCGGCGAGTGGCACAAGAAGTAGGTGGGTTTGTGTGAACTCATACCGGGAATGTAGCGGGAGCATCCTGCTCCCGTGTTTGAGGAAGTCGAAGGGAGCTGGAAGCTCCCTCTACTTTGGGTAACGTAGCGGGAGCATCCTGCTCCCGTGTTTGTGGAAGGGAGCTGGGAGCTCCCGCCACTTTGGTGGGGTTGGCGCGGATGTAGCTGCGGATGGCGTTCATCGCCGATTCGTGTCTCACGATGTGATCGTAGGACTCGTGCTGCCAAAGCTGACCAAAACGCCCGAGACGCCGGTTGATACTATTCGCGGTGAACGATTTCCAGGAATGCAGAATCTCGGCGAGACCGTGCCCAGCCAGCGGCTTGACCAACACATGGACGTGGTTGGGCATGACCACGTAGTCATCTAAGTCGTAGCGCTGGCCGTCGAAGAAAAGCAGAGAGCTGCGGACGATCTCGGCGTTTTGCAAATCGCGTAGGACGCACGAGCCGCTGCCCGCGTGAAGGAGCTGTTCGTAGCGTGCGGAGAAGAGTTGATGATACTCTGCGAGTTGGTCGGCAGATAGGTTTTTGAGATCGTGGGTCTGCTTCCAGCGTTCGCGCTGTTGTTTAATGTCTTCAATGACGGCGCGAGGCAGGGCATCGGCCAAGCGGAAGGTGACGAAATACCAGATCGAGCCTTGCTCCCAGTGGGGCAGATTACCGCCAGTGCGGATGTCGATTTCGGTCAGTGGGTTGAAGTATTCCCACAGCGTAGTGGGAGCATTTTGCTCCCGTGTTTGAGGAGGAGGGGAGCTGGAAGCTCCCTCAACCATAGTAGTGGGAGCATCCTGCTCCCGTGTTTGAGGAGGAGGGGAGCTGGAAGCTCCCTCAACGTTGGGGAATGTAGCGGGAGCATCCTGCTCCTTGATAACAAAAGGCGTAGGGTTCGGGTTCTGCTCGTAGATGGTCTTGGAGGGCATCGAACGGCTAGAGTCGGAAACGGTCGTTATTCAACCCGACCTCGAGTTCAAAGCGGCTTTAAGACAAATTCGTGGCAAGACGGGAAGAACTATTCGCAACACTGTCGCCTGAGCCAAACAATTCGCCGACAACATCAATCGAGTCATCCAAAGCGGAGCGATTCCGGGCAATCCTTCCTGGGCCTGTTTTCATTTGCGCCGTACCGGGGCGGGTGCTTCGTTGGCGGGCTTCATGAAGCTCTGGTCCCAGTTTTTTATCCCGACCCTCAAGGAAAGCCCGGCTGACGCCGAGATCGCCTCACACAAGCTGCTCGTCCGGGCTGGTTTGGTGCGAAAACTGGGAGGTGGTCTTTACACGTACATGCCGTTGGGCCTGCGGGCCATGCAGAAGCTTTCGCAGATCTGTCGCGAGGAACTCGATGGCGCCGGCGCGATCGAACTCTGGATGCCGCACGTGCATCCCGCCGAGAACTGGGAACAGGGCCCCCGGTGGGCCGCCGCGCGGGAGATCATGTTCCGGGCCGACAGTGCCGGCGAGGGCAAGCGCGGTTCGAAAGATCCCGAATTCGTGCTCGGCCCCACCCATGAGGAGGTCATCACCCCCTTGGTCAAAGCCGAGATCACGAGCTACCGCGATCTACCGAAGAATTTTTATCAGATCGGGACCAAGTTCCGTAACGAGATCCGCCCGCGCTACGGGCTCATGCGCGCGCGCGAGTTCGTGATGATGGACGCCTATTCGTTCGACACGAACGACGAGGGCGCGGTGAAGAGCTACTTTGCGATGAAAGCGGCCTACGAGCGCTTCTTCCGTCGCATCGGCGTCACAGCCATTGCGGTCGAGGCCGACACCGGCGTCATGGGCGGCAGCTTCTCCCACGAGTTCATGGTCCCCGCCGAGATCGGCGACGACGACGTGATCTACAACGAAGAAAGCGGCTACGCGGCCAACCGTGAGAAGGCGACCAGCGCCCTCGTGCCTTCTGATTTCGCCGACGAGACCCCGGCGGGCGGATTGGAAGAGTTCGCGACTCCCGGAGTCGTCACCATCGCCGCCCTTGAAGCCGCGCCTTACAGCGTTCCGGCCGATCGGCAGTTCAAGACGCTCGTCTATCTCGGCGATGGCAAACCCTTCCTCGTCATCCTGCGCGGCAACGACGAACTCGAGGAGGCCAAATTGGGCTCGCTCGGTTTTGGTCTGCTTCGTCCCGCCACGGCCGAGGAAATCGAACCGGTCATGGGCGCGAAACCCGGCAGCCTGGGCGCGGTGAAAGGCACGATCCACACACGGTCCGCCCTTGCCGGCATTTTCGCCGACAACGCCATCCGCCTGATTGGCAACGGTACGACCGGCGCCAACAAGGACGGTTTCCATCTGCGCAACGTGAACGTGAGCCGCGATCTTGAGATCACAACGTTCGGTGACTTCCGACGGGTTCGCCCCGGCGAGCCCGATCCCAAGACCGGCCAGCCGCTCAAGGTCCGCCGCGGCATTGAGGTCGGACACATTTTCAAACTTGGGACCAAGTACTCCGAAAAATTCGGAGCCGTTTACACCGACGACCAGAAGCAGTCGCATCCGATGGTGATGGGCTGCTACGGCATCGGCGTCAGCCGCACCCTTCAGGCCGTCATTGAGCAAAGCCACGATGGCGACGGCATCATCTGGCCGTGGGCGATCGCGCCTTTCCAGCTGCTCATCGTGGTGCTCGATCCGCAGGCGGAGGAGGCCATGACGCTTGCGCGCACCCTTGGCGGCGCGGCGGAGAAGGCCGGGGCCGACGTGCTCATCGACGATCGGGCCGAGCGCCCGGGCGTGAAATTCAAGGACGCCGATCTCATCGGCATTCCACTCCGCGTCACCATCGGCGCGAAAGGTCTCAAGGAAGGCATCATCGAAGTGAAGGCGCGTTCGTCGAAGGACGTCGTGAAGGTTCCGCTCGCCGAAGCGGAAGCGCGGCTCGCGGCCGCGATCGCCGCGGCGTCGTCGCAGGCATGATGCTGGCCGCCGCCAAGCCCCACGCCGAACCCGGCGTTCGCAGCGAGACCGAGACCGCCCTCGAGGATCGGTGGCGTGTCGTCGTGCTCAACGACCCCGTCAACCTGATGAGCTACGTCGTGCTTGTCTTCAAGAAGGTGCTTGGCTTCGACGAAACCAACGCGCGCCGGCACATGCTCGAGGTCCATGAGCAGGGCCGCTCAATCGTGTGGAGCGGCTTGCGCGAGCGGGCGGAACACATTGCGTTCGCCCTGCAACAATGGCACCTTACTGCGGTCCTCGAACCTGATGAAACGCATTGAGGTCAAACTGAGTCTTCCCGTCGTGGCTCCGCTGCTCGACGTGATCAAGTCCGTGGCCGACACCTTGCGGGCCGAGCTGGCTGCTCCGCTTGCCATGACCGATCTCGATGACGACGTGCTCGAACCGTGGCAGCGCGACTTGGTCGAGGCGCAAAACGCTGACCTTCAGACGTTGCTGGCGTTGTTCGACAGCGAGTTTTTCAGCTCGGGCGTCGTGGCCTTCGACGAGGATAACGCCGATGCCATTGCGCGTTCGTGTTCTTCCGTTCGCCTGCGCCTGCGGGCAAAATTCCTCGAAGGCGTGGCGGACGACCTGCTGGAGAGCGGCGACATCGAGATCGATGCGCTGCCGGAGCCCGTGCGCAAGGCCTTCATGTGCTATCTGTTTCTCGCCACGGTCCAGGAGCTGATCATCCAGCACCTCGATTCGACCATCCTTGAAGGCTGATCCTGCCCAGCGATGACGTCCGTGACCTGCGCCTACTGCGGCCTGCCTTTCAAAGTCCGCCGTGCCGCCCCCGGGCGCGTCGTGTATTGCAGCACGGGATGCGCGGTGGCCAGCCGGGTGCCCGTGGATGCAAAGGGCGATTTCCCAGTCAACGCGGCCCTGATCTCGGCCTTGGCCATCGGCTTCGTTTATTTCAACCAACTCCTCTTCTGGGGACTCGCCACGCTGCTCGCGGGCGAGGGCCGCACCGACGCGGCGGCGACCTGCGTGCTCGTGTCGTGGTGCGCCGGGGCCGTGATGTGGCTGGTGCTCGCCGTTGCCCTCATGCGAAGCGTTCCGACCCGCGCTGCGGACCTGCTGTTGCTGGGGACGTCGCTGGCTTTGGTCGTGACGGGATGGCGGGTGGGATCGCTCGCCTGCGCTGCGGGGGCCAACGGCTTGCTTCTTGCGTGGAGTGTACGCGGTTTGCTTAAGCAAAAAACCCGACGAAATCCGGACGTTACCGTTTGACGGGGAGGGGGGGCAACCTAGCCTAGTGGCGACACCCTGCAGTGTTCGAGGTGCTCTTTATTACGCTCTTTGCCTTTGAATTATATCGGGAGCCGCAAAACGGCGGCAGCTGCTAGGCCGTAAATCGGAAAGCAATAAGCCGTCGCGAGGCGCCCACCTTAACTTGAAAAGGTCCTGAGCCTTTGGGCATACGGCACATGTGGGGTGTTACTCTTTTTCTCTTCTATGAGTCCCCTCGTTTACTACATCCTCCATCTTACGTCGCTGCTCGCTCTCACGGGCGGCATTTTTTATGGTTTTGCCGGTGCGCCGGGCACACGGAAGACAGTGTTGATCGTCACGGGGATCGCCAGCATCCTGATGCTCGTCAGCGGCTTCGGCCTGCTCGCCAAGCTTCACTCCAACCAGTTTCACCTGTGGGTGATTGTGAAGCTCGTCGCGTGGCTTGGCCTGAGCGCCCTTGCCGGCATTGGCTATCGCAAACGCGACCAAGCGGGACTGTTCATGGGCATCATCGGACTCCTGCTCTTCGTTGCCCTGCTGATGGTGTACTACGTGCGGTTCCAGGCCTGAACGGCCGAAGCGTCGGCCGGCGGGCACTGACATCATGGCCTTGCTGTGCGGACTATGGGTCGATGACGAAGGCGTCGTCCACCGGTGCGAAGCAACCGCCGATGGCGCGCGTACGAGTACGCCCGACTCGCTGCGCCCGTTTGCGTGGCTGACCGACGGTCCGGTCAATGACGGGCCGCCTGCCATCACGCTGGAGCGACTCCGCGGCGAGGGCACGTTCGTTCGCCTGGCTCATGGCGAGACCCTCGCGGCCCTTGACGCCTTTCTTGGCGTAGCCCGCATGTCTGGCGGCGTGGATACGATCCGCCCGCTGGAAAGCCAATACCTGCTGCAGCGTCGTGAACGCCTCTTCGGCGACGTGTTGTTTTCCCAACTCCGCCGCTGCCAGCTCGACATTGAGACGGGTTCCGCCGACGGGTCCTTCAGCGATGCGTCGCGGCCGGGCGATCGCGTGCTGGCGATCGGGCTGCAGCAGGGGCCGACGGTGCGACTGATCGAACTCGCGGCACCCACCGACGAAGCGGAAAAGGCGCTGTTGCTCGAGTTCAACCGCGTGCTGGCGGAGTGGGATCCGGATGTCATCGAGGGGCACAACCTGTTCAAGTTCGACCTCGATTATCTGCGCCAGCGTTGCAAGCGCTTCAAGGTAGCCTGTGCCTGGGGACGCTTTGGGCAAAAGGCGAAGTTCCGGAACAGCCGGCTCAAGGTGGCCGAGCGTTGGATCGATTTCCCCCGTTGCGATCTGCCGGGGCGCACGGTCGTGGACACCTATCTGCTGGTGCAGCAGTACGACGTCACGACGCGCGAACTCGTTTCGTACGGGCTTAAGGATGTCGCCGTGTACTTCGGCATCACCGATGAGGAGGCCGCCGACCGCACGTACATCGAGGGCTCGGAGATTGCCGGCATTTTCGAGACCGACCGCGCCCGCTTCCGGGCCTACCTGACCGACGACCTGCGCGAGACGCGCGGGATCGCCGACCTCCTGCTGCCGACGTACTTCGAGCAAACCAGGACGTTTCCGATTCTGCTTCAGGAGGCGACGCTCCGCGGCAACACCGGCAAGATCGATCTGCTCTTCCTCGAAGCGTATTACCATGCGCGCCAGGCCTGTCCGGTTCCCCCTGAGGTCGCGCCGTTCGAGGGCGGCTACACCCGCAGTTTTCAGGAGGGCGTTTTTCAGCACGTCCTGCATTTCGACGTCGCGTCGTTGTATCCCAGCCTGCTGCTGCATCTCGGGCGCAACCCGCGCAACGACAGCCTCGGGGTGTTCATCCCGCTGCTGACTTCACTGCGCACCTATCGACTCAAGTACAAGCAGCTCGCGCGCACGGCGGAGACAGACGAGTTGCGGGCCGAGTACGCCGCGCGTCAGGCGAGCTTCAAGATCCTCATCAATTCATTCTACGGCTACCTCGGTTTTTCGGGCGCGCGTTTCGGCGACGGCGAACTCGCCGCAGAGGTCACGCGTCGCGGCCGCGAGCTGCTCCAGTCGCTCATCGATGCGTTTGCACAGCACGGCTGCACGCTGCTGGAGGCGGACACCGATGGAATCTATCTGTCGTCGCCGGAGCACTACGAGAACCCGGAGGTGCTGCTCAACCAGGTGGCCGGCATCCTGCCGGAGGGCATCGAGCTGGAATTCGACGGACGTTATCCGGCGATGTTCTGCTACAAGTCGAAGAACTATGCGCTGAGCGACGGCCGAAAAATCATCCTCAAAGGGAGCGCCCTGCGCTCGCGCGGCATCGAACCTTACCTGAAGCGCCTCAGCAACCAGTTGATCCGTTATCTGCTGGGCCACGCGCCGGATTCCCCAGTGGTGCTCGTTGAGGAGTATCGGTCGAAGATCGCCGAACGCGCGCTGCCGGTGGAGCAATTGGCAAAGAGTGAGACGCTCAGCCAGAGTCCGGACGCCTACGAACGTTTGATTGCCGCCGGAGGCAAACCGCGCCGCGCTTCGGCCGAGGTGGCGCTGCAACTCGCTCCCCGGCCGCGCATGGGAGAGCGTGTAACTTACTACATCACGGCGAGGGCCAAGGGAAAGACGAGCGACTGGCAGCGCGCCCGCGCCGTATCGCTCTACGATGCGACCGAAGCGCCGTATGATCCCGCGCACTACCTGGCGAAGCTCGACGACTGGCTTGAGCGCTACGGTGCCTTCCTGGGGATCAAACCCCTCCCGCCCGAGCAGGGCGAGTTCGCGTTGGAGTAGGGCAGTCCGATCAGCGCTTATTCACGAAGACACTTCACAGGCAGGAATCCTTACTGCTTAGGCTCGTTCACTTTTCCGGCGGAGCGTTCTCGGAGTTTGCGGTGGTTTTGGCCAAGGCCACGCCGATGAACGCGACCAAGGCCGGCTCGGGGGCGGGATCGAGGGGCCAGCCGAGAACGAGGCGGCTTTCCGGCGCAGGGCCTTCGAGCGGACGGAAGGTTACTTCCGGCGGGAGCGTGCGCGATTCGGACGGGCACATGAAGGTCGCGCCGAGTCCCGAGCGCACCAGACCGATGCCGTTGGCCCGCGGCCAGACCTCCTCGGCGATGCGCGGGGTGACGCCGGCCCGCGCGAAGGCCGCGAGCACGCGATCGTAGAATCCCGGGTTGTGGGTGCGCGGAAACAGCACGAAGGGCGTGTCGGCGAGGTCGCGCAACCGGAGCGACGTCCGCGACGCGAGCGCGTGATCGGCCGGCAGCACCACACCGTTTTTCTCGCGCAACAAGACGTGGGTTTTCAGCCCGGGGGTGGAGGCATCGGGATGGAAAAATCCGCACGCGATTTCACCCCCTTGCAGTGCCGTCACCTGCGCCGAGGTCGGGGACTCATTCAACTCGAGGCGGATGCCCGGATACTTCCGGTGAAATTCCCGCAGAATGCCTGGCAGCACCGTCGCCATGGCGAGTCCCGTGAAGGCGATCCTCACGTGACCGACTTCGCCGCCGCTCACCGCGCGCAGCTCCGTGGTGATGCCGGACAGCGAACGCAGCAAGGGTTCCACGCGCTCGGCCAAGGCGCGTCCGGCGGCTGTGAGTTCAACCCGCCGCCTCGACCGGACAAACAGGGTGACTCCCAACGCCTGCTCGAGTTGGGCAATCTGCCGGCTCAGGGCGGGCTGGGCCACCGCGAGGGACTCGGCCGCCTTCCTAAAATGCAGCGCTCGCGCCACCTCGCGGAAGTAGATGAGGTGCCGAAGCTCAAAAGGAAACTGATACTCGCGAGGCATCACAGAAGTCGAAACAAGTATTTTGCGGCATGGCAACTCTCTGATATCCTCGAAATCTTCTCTTTATGGCCAAATCACTCTTTCAAAAAGTCTGGGACGCCCATTCGGTGCGCAAGCTGGCCAACGGCCAGACCCAGTTGCTCATCGGTACGCACCTGATCCACGAGGTCACTTCGCCGCAGGCGTTCGGCATGTTGCGCGATCTCGGCCTGAAGGTGCTCATGCCGCATCGTACCTTTGCGACGGTGGACCACATCGTGCCGACCAACGAGTTGGTCGAACCTTACAAGGACCCTTTGGCGCAGGCCATGATGGATGAGCTGCGCAAGAACTGCGCCGAGTTCGGCGTGACGTTCTTCGATCGCGCCACCGGCAAGCAGGGCATCGTGCACATCGTCGGTCCCGAGCAGGGAATCACGCAGCCGGGCACCACGATCGCCTGCGGTGACTCGCACACGTCCACGCACGGTGCGTTCGGCGCGATTGCCTTCGGCATCGGCACGAGCCAGGTGCGCGACGTGCTCGCGACGCAGACGATGGCGTTGGGCGCGCTCAAGGTCCGCCGTATCGAGGTGAACGGCAAGCTGCGCCCGGGCGTGTACGCGAAGGACGTCATTCTCCACATCATCCGTATGCTTGGCGTCAACGGTGGCACCGGATTCGCCTACGAGTATGCAGGCTCCGCCTTCGATGGCTTCACGATGGAAGAGCGCATGACGGTTTGTAATATGTCGATCGAGGGCGGGGCGCGGGTGGGGTACGTCAATCCTGACGAAACCACGTTCGCCTACCTGAAGGGACGTCCCTACTCGCCGCAGGGCGCGGCGTGGGACGACGCGGTCGTAAGCTGGAAGTCGTTCGCGTCCGACCCGGGCTGCCATTATGATGACGTCGTGAAGATCGAGGCGGGCGACATCGCGCCGACGGTCACTTGGGGAATCAATCCCGGCCAGGGCATTTCGATCGGCGAGAACATTCCCGACCCCGCCAAGGCCACGTCGGTCGACGAAAAAGCCGGCATCGAGGAAGCGCTGGCCTACATGAAGCTGCCGCCGGGTGCGCCCATCAAGGGCACCAGGATCAACGTGGCCTTCCTTGGCTCGTGCACGAATGGCCGCCTCTCGGATTTTCAAGAGGTCGCCAAGTACATCAAGGGCCGCAAGGTCGCGACCGGCGTGCGCGCCATCGCCGTGCCGGGATCGCAGATCGTCGCCGCCCAATGCGAAAAACAGGGCATCGACAAGGTGCTCACCGAGGCCGGCTTCGAGTGGCGCGCCGCGGGCTGCTCGATGTGCCTCGCGATGAATCCCGACAAGCTCATCGGCGACGAACTTTGCGCCTCGTCCTCGAACCGTAACTTCAAGGGACGTCAGGGCTCGATCACCGGTCGCACGGTCTTGATGAGCCCCGTCATGGTCGCCGCGGCCGCCGTCACCGGCGTCGTCTCCGACGCGCGCGAAGTCTTCGCGGTCAACTAAACCTCTCGTTCCTCAATCCAGTAAAGCAAAGACGCCAAGGCGCCAGGATACATCCGCCCTCTGCGCCTCTGCGTTAAAAGTATTCACAATGTCTCTCGCAAAAATCACCCAGGTTTCCGGCCGCGCCGTGTATGTGCCCGGCAACGACATCGACACCGACCGCATCATCCCGGCGCGCTTCATGAAGTGCGTCACCTTCGACGGACTCGGCGAATTTCTTTTCTTCGACGTGCGCCATACGCCCGAAGGCGTTCCGACCGGGCACCCGATCGACCAGCCCGGGCACAAGGGCGCCAGGATCCTCCTCACCGGCGCCAACTTCGGCTGCGGTTCCTCTCGTGAGCACGCCCCCCAGGCCATCCACAAGGCCGGGTTTCGCGCCGTCATCGCCGAAAATTTTGCGGAGATTTTCTTCGGCAACAGCACCACGCTCGGCATCCCGTGCGTGAACGCCGCGCGCGAGGACATCGCCAAGGTCGCGGCCGCGGTGCAAAAGGATCCTTCGATTGAAGTGACGGTCGACGTCGCCGCGCTCGAAGTGCGTTTCGGTGACGACCGGATCCCGGTCACCCAGCGCGACTCGGCTCGCGATGCGCTGATCAACGGGCGCTGGGACGCCATCGGCGAGCTGATCGAGGGCATTCCCGCGGTCAAGGCCACCGCAGCCAGGCTGCCCTACCTCGCGGCCTAAGAGCCCGACGTGGGTGAATTGCCCATCATTTGGGATAAGACCAGCCGCCTCCGGCACCGGGGGTGGCTTTTTCGTGGGTTGTTTTCACGACGGACGGGGCGCCAGAAAGCCGCCGCTCCTTGACGGCACGGCGTAAATTTCGCCTCTTCCTAGTTTACGCGAACCTTTTTGCCCGGTTGCGCGTCACATACGCACACTCTGCTCTCCCGCTCATTGCCATGATCGATATCTTCAAAGGCGCCGACATCCTGATCTATCCCCTCGGGCTTTGCTCGATGATAATGGTCTTCATCCTCTGTGAACGCGCCTATGCGCTGCGCAATGCGGCCGTGATGCCTCAGGACCTCGTCGATGCCATCGTCGATGGCAAACCGATCACGGGCGGACGGCATTCGGTGCTGGCCCGGATCGTGGAATTCTCGGAGCGCCATCCCGGGGACGAAGGGGCGGTCAAGGCGTTCGCGCGCCTTCAGATCAACCACATGGAGCGAGGCATTCCGTACCTCGACATCATTTACGCCGCGGCCCCGCTCATCGGTCTCACCGGCACGGTCTGGGCGTTGCTGCGCGTGTTCTCCGCCATCTCGGCCGAGACCGGACTGCCTGATCCCGTGCAGTTCACCAGCGGCGTGGCGCTGGCGTTGTCGGCGACGTTGCTCGGTCTGACCATCGCCATCCCCGCCCTGATCGGCGGAGGCTATTTTCAACGGCGGGTCGAAGGCTATGCGGCCCGGCTCGACGTGTTGCTCGAACGCATTCTCAGCCGCGCGGAAAAGACGGCGGTATGAGCGGACTTTACCAACGCCGGCGCAAGCGGCCGGAGATGAACCTGCTGCCGTTGATCGACGTGCTCGTGGTGCTGATCTTCTTCGCATTCGTCACGATGCAATTTCGGTCCGCAACGACGCTCAACATCACGCTGCCGAAGGTGGAGACCGCGGGGAAGAACGAGTTTCGCGGTGTGGTCACGGTGGGGATCGATCCGACGGGAATCTTGTCGGTGAACGGCATTGCAGTGACGGAGGGCCAGCTGGAGCAGTACCTCCGCGAGGTGCGCAACGTTGACCGGGATATCTCTGTGCTTATCCGTGCCGATGAAACGACGCCGCTCAAGACGCTCGCGTTCGTCATGGATACCTGCCGCAAACTCGGCCTGAAAAGCTTCAGCCTGCAGAGCCGGTAGGTCGGGTTGCCGGACGGCCGATGGCGCGTTGCGAAGGCGCGGGAGGCGCCAAGTCTGCGGTTTCGACTTTCTACTCGCCACCCACTACCCGCTACTCGCTACTAACTGCCCATGAAGATCGTCATCACCGGTGTGACCCGCGGGTTGGGGCGGGCTTTGGTTGAAGAGTTCATCCGGGCCGGGCACACGGTGGCAGGCTGCGGGCGCGGATCGGAGGGTATTCTCGATCTGCGGTTCGCACATGCGGCACCGCACACGTTCGATGTCGTCGATGTGGCGAACCCGGTCAAAGTCGGCATCTGGGCGGCGAAAGTGCTGGGGTTTGGCGAGTCGCCGGATTTGCTCATCAACAACGCGGCACTAATGAACGATCCGGCCCCGCTTTGGAAAGTGCCCGCCGAAGAGTTTCGGCAGCTGATCGACGTCAATGTGACGGGCGTGGCCAACGTGATCCGCGAGTTCGTCCCCTCCATGGTCGCCGCCAAGAAAGGCGTGATCGTCAATTTCAGTTCGGGTTGGGGCCGCAGCGTGTCGTCGGACGTGGCGCCTTATTGCGCGAGCAAGTGGGCGATCGAAGGATTGACCAAGGCGTTGGCGGAGGAATTGCCCAAGGGGATGGCGGCAGTGCCGCTGAACCCGGGCGTGATCGACACCGCCATGCTGCGGCAGTGCTGGGCCGACGGAGCGGCGAATTTCGCCAAAGCCGAGGAGTGGGCCAAGACGGCCGCGCCCTTTATTCTCAAACTCGGGCCCAAGGATAACGGTCGCAGCCTGAGTGTGGGCGGGTTCGAGGATTAAAATTACGAGAACGAATCGACCCGGGGGGATTTTATTTCTGCAGCGCTCTTATGGCCGCCTCGACTTTGGCGATGTCGCGCAACGCATGCGCGGGCATCGGATTTCTCTCCGTAAAGACGTGCAGGGGGCCCGCCTTGTCGATGGTGACACGGGATTCGTCGAGTGCGCCTGCGGCGTCCGTCGCGGCCGCCAGATCGAGACCGAATTGCGCGGCGAGGAACCGGTACGTCGCCTCGCGCTTGGACGGTCCGAAGTCGTGCCGCTCTTCGGGCAGGTGCACGTTGGACACGCGGCTGGCGGCGCCGTAATGGCCGTAGATGTGTTGAAGAAACGGATACTCAACGTCGGGGGTATTGAGCGTCCAGTCGCCGCCGACCGAGACCAGCAGCTGCGGACGCGGGGCGGCGAGGGCGGCGATGAGCGGGTTGCTGGCAAAATGGTCCGCGCTGCGGTGGATCGGAACGCCGCTCTCGCAGGCGCAGCCGCCGAAGAAGTGAGCGGAGACCATGACCACCGGCGCGCTGACGGTGACGCGCGGGTCGAGCGCCGTGAGAACGAAGGCCTGGGTTCCGCCGCCCGACTCGCCGTTCACCGCGATGCGCATCGGGTCCACTCCCTCCAGCGACAACAAGAAGTCGAGTGCACGCATCGCGTTCCAGACCTGCAAGGTCATCGTGAACGGATGTCGGTGGGCGTCCTGTCCCACCTGAGGAATCGAGTCGCCGTAGCCGACCATGTCGATCGAGAGCACCACTGCGCCCATGCGGGCGAGCGTTCCAGCCCGGGCCTGCATGGACGGGCTGAACCGCGCGTGGTTGTCGTAGTCTTCGGGCTTCTCGATCCGACGGCCGTGTCCGTGGGTGGCCAGCACAGCGGGATAAGACGTCCGTGGTTGGATGGGGCGGTAAAGATTGCCCGTGACGAAGTAGCCGGGGACCGATTCGAAGGCGACGTTCTCGACGGTGTAACCCTCGTAGCTTCGACGGGCGTTGACGATGGGATTGAGGGGAGTGCGACGCGGCCACGGGGCCAGGCCGGCGCCTTGCTGAATGCGGGTCCGCAGGTGGGCGGCGTACGCGTTCCAAGACGCACGATCCGGGAATCGGGCGCGGGCAGAATCTAGGACGGCCTTGCCTTGTTCGGGCGTGAGGTAAGGACCTTGGCAGAGGGCGGGACCGTCGGCTGGAGCGGGCGGGAGTCCTTCGGGCACCCAGCTGGCGGCGTGAAGGGAGACGGCGGACATGAGGGCAACACTGGCGGCGAAGTGACGGGCAAGGGAAGTCATGGGCACGGTGGGGTGAGCGAGAAAAGCGTGGCGAATCAAGGCAGCGTGGCGAGGTAGAGTTCCTCGACCTTCTTGCGGGCCCACGGGGTGCGACGAAGAAATTGGAGACTCGATTTGATGCTCGGGTCGTACTGGAAGCATCGTATCTCGATCCGCCGCCCCATCTCCTCCCAGCCAAGGTGGGAAACAAGATGAGTGAGGATCATTTCCAGCGTGATCCCGTGGAGGGGATTCTTGGGTTGAGGGAGACTCATGGACCGGCGTGATCATCGCGCGGAAACACAATTCAGTCGAGTCTCGTCAACAAGGAGCGGCGGCACTCTTGCCGCCGGATCGTCTGTGTCGTGCGCTTCTGCAGAGGATTGAGTGAAAAAGCGTGTAGCGGCGGCTGTCCCCAGCCGTCTTGCTGGAGTCGAACGGACGACTGAGGACGGCCGTCGCTACACCCTGCGGACATACCGGCTGCTGACGTCTCGACAGATTCGCCGTCTTCAGCGAAGGATCGTCGCATGCCCACCATCTACGAGCGTCTCCGCGCCGACATCATCACCGCCGTCAAGGCACGCGACTCGGCGACCGCCACCATTCTTCGCACCAACGATGGCGCCATTCAGCGTGCGTCGATGGATCAAAACAAGCCGATCGACGACGCCCTTGTCCTCGCGACCCTGCGCAAGTCCGTGAAGAACCTCGCGGATGCGAAAGAGGAGTTTCTCAAGGGAGGTCGCGCAGACCTGGCGGATGCGAACGTGCGTGAGATCGCGATTATCGAAAAATACCTGCCTGCCGGATTGGATGCGGCGCGCATTGAGGCCCTGGTGGCGGAAGCGATTCAGGAAACCGGTGCTGCGTCGAAAAAGGAAATGGGCAAGGTGATCGGCGCGCTGAAGAAGCACCCGGACGCCGGCCTCATTGATTTCGCGGTCGTGAGCAAGCTGGTACAGGCGAAGTTGCCGTGATCGGCCGAGTCGCGATTCTCCGCGATAGGGGAGAGGCGTTGGGAACGGATTCTGGAATCATGTCGCCGTCCCACACCGCGGTCAGCGCCCGCGGACACACTCCTGTAGCCGAGGGCGCCGACCTCGGTCCGCCATCCCTATGCTGCTAAGCTGACGCTTCCAGGAGCGGAAACAAAAGCTGGCGCGACGGGGACGCGTGGCTCGCCTGTTCCAAGGCATCACGCACCTCCGCGAGGTGGGTTAACGCGCCGTCGAGCGCACGAGCGGACGGTGGAGCGAGGCGGCCGATCTCGGGCGAAAGGGTCTCGAGCGTTGCGATGATGATCTGAAGGTCCTCGTCGAGAACATCGGCGGTCGGGGGTGGCAGTGCGAGCATGGCTGCTAAGACGCACGCTCGACCGGTCCGGTTCCGGCGATTTTGCGACTTCGTGCCATTTAACGGTGCTCCTCATCACTTCGCGCACTGTGCTGCGCGATTTGAGCGGCCGCGTCCTTCGCGGGGGTCGCGCTGGTGTCAATGACGAGACGATTGCGACGGATCACCGGCGCGTCGAACACGCCGTCGTCCCGGAGCTGACGATAAAGCGCGGCATCGGTGACCTTTCCGAACTCCCGCCGCGAAGCGGAGTCGAGACGCCGCTCGATCTCCGCATCCGGACAGGTGAGTTCCACGCAATGAATGGCGGCGCCGGCCTGCTCGAAGCCGGCGAAGAGGTCGTCAATGAAGGCCTGCGGCACGGTGTTCTCCGGGGTAAAGGTGAAGATGATTCCTGAAAGATCGGTGTCCCGCGCAATGCGGGTAAACGCGGCACGCCATAATTCATCACGCAAGGCGATGAAACCGGCGGTGCCAAAATCGTACACGGCCAGCGTGGCATCGACGATGAGATGGTTGTGGAAAAGCCGAAAGCCGGTGTGACGCGCCACCTCACGTGCAACCGTCAGCTTGCCTGTCGCGGGTCGGCCGTAGAGGAAGACGAAGTTCATGGGATAACGGTGCTGTGCATGGCGATCATCGCGAGTGTCGATTGCCTCAATCCGGAGGAAGCAGCCCGGATGCCATTGAAGAAAAACGACTTGTATGGATGTAAAATTGCGATAACACGGATGATTCCTTTTCTAAACCCTATGAAAATTGGAAAATTAGTGAAATTCGCGGCATGGATTGCCGCCGGATTCGTCGGTGCGATCGCCGTTGCAGCCGGCGGCGTTTACGTCGTCAGCCAAAAACACTTGCAGGAGCGGTTTCAGGTCGAGGTCCGGCCGGTGGCCGTGCCGACGGATTCGGCTAAAATTGCGCAAGGACGGCACATTGCGATCACTCGAGCCTGCGCGGATTGCCATGGTGCTGATTACGCGGGCAAAGCTGTCGTTGATGATCCGGCCGTGGGCCGTCTTCACGGCCCGAACATCACGCGGGGAGCGGGAGGTCTGCCCGGAGATTTCTCCGACGTGGATTTCGTGCGGGCGATTCGTCACGGCCTCACGCGCGATGGACGGGCCTTGGTCCTGATGCCCTCGCTGGAGTATAAAGGGATGAGCGACGAGGATATGGGGGCTCTGATTGCGTATTTGAAAACGGTGCCGCCCGTGGATCGCGAACGCGGCCCCGTGTCGCTGGGCCCCATCGGCCGCATGCTCGTTGTAAAGGGCGAGTTCAAATTATCCGGTGCGCACGTCGAAACGTCCCGACGGAACCGCGTTGCATCCAGTGATGCCGGCCGCGTTCGGTCAAATGACCGATCTCGAGATCAAGGCGCTTTGGTCTTACCTGCGTACCTTGGAACCCAACGCGACGGGAACGCGCTGAGGTAGTACTCAGTAACGTTCAAGCGTTGGGGACGCCGTCGCTGCTATCTGGGATAAATTCTCGGCACAGAGAACACCGAGCCCCTCGGCATGCCCGAGGCCTTGAGCCTGTCGAAATGGTGGGCGGGCGCGCCCCTGCGCCCGCTGCCTGGCCCGGTGGGCGGGCGCGTCCCTGCGCCCGCTGCCTGGCCGGTGGGTGGGCGCGTCCCTGCGCCCGCTGCCTGGCCGATGGGGAGCCTGGTACCATCGATCGAAACAGGCCAAACCACGCGCGGAGGGACCCGCGCGTCCACCGCGGGCAGGCTTCACGTTCGTCCGGCTTATCTTGGTCATGGCTCTCCGTTCGGCACGCGTTCGGCTTTGCGCTCGATGCGGCTGAGGTGCGCCGGATTTGCGCAAGACTGCCCCCGGTGGGCGGGCGCGTCCCTGCGCCCGCTGCCTGGCCGGTGGGCGGGCGCGTCCCTGCGCCCGCTGCCTGGCCGATGGGGAGCCAGGTACCATCGATCGAAACAGGCCAAACCACGCGCGGAGGGACCCGCGCGTCCACCGCGGGCAGGCTTGCAGGGGTTAGGTCCGACAGGCGGTTTACCTTCGAAGAAACTGCGCGGCGGCGGTGACGTCGGCGGAGGAGAGGTTATGGCCGGTCGGAAACATCGTTTGTGTAACGTCTGCGCCACCGGCCCGGAGAAGCGCCGCGAGGCGCACCGGCTGGTCTGCTGGCACAATGGGGTCCACACGGCCGTTGGTCATCAACACCCGGCGCCCTTCGAGCGAATGGGGTTTGGCGGGTTCGTCGAGCACGACCATGGCACGCAGCAGCACCGCTTCGGCGAGCACCTCCGGACGGAGTTGCAGCAACGTGGCGGCGATGTTGGCGCCATTTGAGAAACCGATGGCTGTGAGGCGGCCGGCAGCCAGGCCATGGTGCTTGCACGCGTCGGCGACGAAGTCGGCCAGCGCATGGGTGCGACGACGCACGTCGTCGAGGTCAAAGACTCCCTCGGCGAAACGGCGAAAGAAACGTAAGGCTCCGTGTTCGTCGACATCGCCGCGGGGACTCAGCAAAGCCGAGCCAGGCGAGAGTTGCCGGGCCAGCGAGACCAGCGAGTGCTCATCACCCCCGGTGCCATGGAGGAGCAACAAGGGAGCGGCCTGCGGATCAGTGCCGGGTTCGAAGTAGGAACGGTAGGTCGTGTTCATTGTGAACGGGAGTTTTCCCTCACGTGTGAATAGGGTAAGGCGTGAGGTGATAATGGGCGGGGAATTTGAAACGCAGAGGTCCAGAAGCTATGTGTTGGAGTCCGGGGGGATTCATAAAAGGTGTGCCCGTGTCGGCCGTTGGAGTTTAACGATGGAGGTTAATGACGAGGCGACGAGCGCGTGAGTGCGGCATCGACCGAGGCCGCCCCGCCGCCGCTGATGAGCAAGGCCACCGACACGAGCATCAGGCTGAGCGCGAATTCGAAGCCGTTGTTCTTAAGGAAGAATGCGCCGCTGTGCACGGTCGTCGTGGCGACGGCCATCGCGATGGCGATGCCCAGCGCGGCGACACGCGTGCCCAAGCCGAGCAGGAGGGCGATGCCGCCAAAAAACTCGGTGCCTGCGACAAGCAGTGCCCAGAAGATGCCCGGTTCAAGACCGAGAGCTCCGGAGAGAAAACCTGCGGTGCCTTCGAGGCCCGAACCACCCCACCAGCCGAAGAGCTTCTGGCCGCCATGGCCGATCATGACGGAGCCTGCGGCAAGGCGAAGCGGAAGAGGAGCCCATGTGCGGGCATCCGTATGAAGGAGGCGGGAGACGAGTGTAGTCATGGAAGAGAGGGAAGAGGGTTGATAATGCTTTGATGTGGAAGTATTTACGAAAAGAAACGACGTGAAGACGGCGGGTGAGCGCCTAAGCGGATGCTCCGAGGCCAAGCTTTTTGCAGAGTTCAGCCAGCATGGCCTGTTCGGCGGGGGACAGGACGGCGAACTCCCGGGTGATGCCAGCGGCGATCGTGGGGAAAAGGTTGGCGATGAACTGCCGTCCCGAAGCCGTGAGATGGATGGTCACAAAACGCCGGTCTTGGGGATCGCGTTCGCGCTTCACCCGGCCATCGCGCTCGAGATTGTCGATGACGAGCGTGAGATTGCCCGGGCTCTTCAGCAGCTTGGCCGCAAGTTCGGACGCGCAGAGCGATCCCCGATGATACAAGGCCTCGAGCACGCCAAATTGCGCGAGCGTCAAGCCTTGGGGAATCGCGGCGTGGGATCGCGCCGTCACGGATTCGCTCGCGCGCATCAACTTGATGTAGGCGTCGAGCGCGCGTGTTTCAGCGGCGGGACGGGAGGCGGGCTTGCTCATATTGTTTCGATATCAAAGTAATTATTACTTCGATGTCAAATTGATTCTTGGGCCGGGGGAGCCAGGCCAGCGTGTAATCACCAAGACATTTAACAGGAGCACGCGGAGACCGCAGAGAGAGGCGGAGAGAGGTGCGGGTCGTGAGTAGGGGTGGTAGATGGAGCGGCGGCACTCTTGCCGCCGGTTTGGATGCCGGACGGCCTCAGGTACGCCGGTCCCGCACCGAACCCGGCGGCAAGACCTCCAGAGGCGGTTTAAAGTGCCGCCGCTCCTTGAAGCGACCCGGCGAACCCGCTCACCCACTCGATAGCGGGGTTAACGTGCTGGTCGGTCGGCTCGGGGAAAACCGACCGACTCGGCGGCCGCCGTCGGTCAGACCGCGTCGATCTTTTGGATGCG
>JBBQUU010000052.1:0-37284 GCA_038212175.1 Opitutales bacterium
ATAAGGCGAGGAGGGGTCGACCAGCTGGATGGCTTTGCGCAGGATTGTGCGCGGGTCCTTCTCGAGGAAACCGAGACTGATGGCTCCGGCGAAAATCACCGCGCCATCGATCGACTCCGCGTAGCCGTTCACGCGACCGAACTCCCGCGCCATGCGGCCGGCTTCGTTGGGCATGCCGGGGGCGACGGCGCCGTAGAGGTCGGCGCTAAAGACGGCCCCGATGGTCCACCAAATGCGATTGTAGCGGGGGTGTCCGCTCTCCGAGCCCTTGATGCCGCGCAACAGGTTCGCGCGGGCGATCGCGCTCGAACCGTAAGACCCGCAGTTGTTGTCCACCCACTGCTGCCCGAGTTGATCGGCGGTCATGCTGATGCCGTACTTCTCGAAGCCGCGCAGCGCGGCGATCTCGTAGTACCAGTCGTCGTCGATCCAGCCTGCGGAGTACGGACGCGGATAAGTTCGCACGGGTTCGACCGCAGCCACGCGGTGTTCGAGCGGCAGCGTAAGCGAGACCGCGATAAGTTGTCCGTGCCAGATCGCGTTGGTGCGATCAACGTGGTCGGCACGGGTCAATCGCAGCGGTGCATCCGTGGCAATACTGGCCGAGATTGACGCGAGCCAACCGAAAAGCAGGTGAGCGAGGCGGGGCTTAATAAGATTAAATAGGGGGGGCGGGAAACGCGGAAGGTTGTGGAGCGCGCGAATCGCTGTCGAGACCGCCAACATAGTCCAAACTCGTCCGATGTAGCGGCGCTTGTCCCCAAGCGCCTTCGGGCTGAAGACGTCCGCCAGGCACCGATCCAACGGCTGGGACAGCCGTTGCCACATCCACGCAGCCGTTGCCACAACTGGGCTCACCTTATGGTTCGGGAGCCTTGCATCGGCGGCAACCTACGACGGAATCAAACAGGCACGCGGGCCGCAGCCATAGGTTTGCGCGAAGACTTTGTAGAACTGCGCGTAACTCCCGAAACCGGCGGCGTACACCGCCTCGGTGACGGTGCGTTGCACGGGTTCGTGGTACAGGTCGAGAAAGCGGCCGAGACGCATGCGGTTGCGGTAGCGATTGAGCGGCACGCCGATCTGCCGGGCGAAGACGCGGCTCAAGTACGCCTCGCTTACCCCGCAGTGCTTGGCGAGGCGCGCGAGGCTGTGCTCCCATTGGCCTTCGCCGAGCAGATCGAGGGCCTTGCGCACCGCCGGATGCAGCGCAACCGCCCCGTCCGTGGTGGGTCGTCCGCGTTGGCTGCGCCAGCAAAGCAGGAGCAGGTGATGGAGGCCGGCGTTGAGGGCGTCGGGGTCTCCGTGCTCGAAGCGGAAACTCGGGTTCACTCCGAAGCCCGCCTCGCGGTTGAGCGTGTCCGCGTCGAGCGCGTCGTCCATCAACGAATCCATGGTCTTGCGGATTAGATCAAAGGCTGCCGGATCGAGCTGCGAGTGGAGCACGCCGTCACCTTCGATCTTTTTTCGCTTCAGGCCGGCGTAGGCTTCGGCGTGACACGACCGCTTGATCAAGGCGGGCTTGAAGACCGCCACGTAGTACTGGGCGTCCTTGGAACGATCGATGAGTTGATGCTCCTGGGCGGGAAACATCCAGAGCACCGTCCGCTGCGGAAACGTGAAGCGCCGGCCGCCGACGATGTAGGTGATCGAGCCGCGCACGACGAGGTTGACCTCCAATTCGACGTGATGGTGGCTGCGCAGCGTGGCGGGATTGCGGGCTGCGTCCGCGAGAAAAAGGAAGCCGTCGTAGCGGGGCCCGATCTTCAGATCGTCGAGCATTGGACAAAAAAGGATAAGATTCGGGAAAATGGCAAGAAGACGGACGGGACACGTTCGTGTAGAGTGAAGGAGCTTTGCTTTCGCCTGGTATGTCACCCCCCGCACCCTCAGCGCGCCCGTTTGGCGCCACACCGGCGGGTGAAACCGTGGACCTTTGGTCTTTGGCCAACGCCAGCGGCATGTCGTTGGACGTGCTCACTTATGGCGGCATCGTGACGCGCCTATCCGTGCCCGATCGCGACGGGCGTTGTGCGGATGTGGTTCTCGGCTTCGATTCACTCCCGCCATACCTCGAACGGCATCCCTATTTCGGAGCGATCACCGGGCGCGTTGCGGGGCGCATCGCCGGCGCCCGTTTTTCGATCGAGGGCCAGATCCACGAACTTTCGGCGAACGAAGGACGCAATCATCTTCATGGAGGCTTTGCCGGACTCGATCGGCGGGTGTGGAAGGCTGCTCCGGTTCAGCGCCCCGATGGCGCGCCGTCGCTTCGCCTCAGCTACCGCAGTCCCGATGGCGAGGAAGGGTATCCGGGTAACGTTGACCTGGCCGTGACGTACACCATCACGCCGGACAACGTGTTCGTGATCGAAACCGACGTGCGGTCGGATCGGCCGACTCCCGTCAGTCTCACGCACCACTCGTACTTTAACCTCACGGGCGAAGGCAGCGGGTCGGCGTTGGATCACGAACTCCAGATAATGGCCCGGGAGATTTTTCCCGCGGATGAGGACATGACGCTGCTCGGTCACGCCGTCCCGGTGGCCGGGCAGGGTAACGATTTTTCGCGTCCGCGCCGAGTAGGCGACGCGCTTCCGCACTTGTATCGAAACCACGGCGACCTCTACTGGTTGCGCAGGCAGGCGCTGGCGGAGAGACCGCGGCCCGTTGCGCGGCTGTTCTCTGCGGCGAGCGGACGGGTGATGACCGTCAGCACGACGGAGACCTGCCTTCAGTTGTACACGGGCAAGTTTCTCAACGGTACCTTGCGCGGCAAAACGGGGAGCAGTTACGACGCGCACGCGGGTCTTTGCCTCGAATGCGAAGGTTTTCCGGAAGCGCAACGCCATCCGGAAGTGGGCGACATTTTGGTGACTCCGGAGCGACCGCAGCGGCGCGAGACGCATTACGCCTTCTCCGTCGCGGACACCTTCCCCCCTTTGGCCTCATGAGCAACCTGACTTCTCCGCACCCCTTGCCTCGTCGGCGCGATGTTCGCATCGGTGTGATCGGCAGCGGCTTCATCGTGAACGACTGTCATCTGGTCGCTTATCGCCGGGCCGGTTTTAACCCCGTCGCCATTGCCTCGCGCACCCGCGACCATGCGGCCGCCGTCGCATCACGGCATGGGATCGCGACGGTGCACGAGTCGATTGAACGAATGCTGTCCGATCCCAGCATTGAAGTCCTCGACCTCGCCGTGCCCCCGCAACACCAGCCGTCCTTGATTCGCGCGATCTGCGAGCGAGGCACGGTCCGGGGAATCCTAGCGCAAAAACCGCTGGCCATGACCTACGCCGAAGCGGAGGACGTCGTGCGGCGTTGCGAAGCCGCCGGCATCGTGCTCGCGGTGAATCAGAACATGCGGCACGACCCTTCGGTACGTGCAGCCAGGCACTTGCTCGACGCAGGCGAACTCGGCCAGCCGGTGTTCGCGACGATCGACATGCGCGGCATTCCGCACTGGCAGCCGTGGCAGGCGGAGCTGGGCAGCGCGTCCCTGCTCATCATGTCGATCCATCACCTCGATTGCATGCGTTTCTGGTTCGGTGAGCCCGCTCGTATTTTCTGCAGCACACGCCCCGATCCGCGCACGACATTTCCCCACACCGACGGCATCTGCACCTCGATTCTTGAATACGAGAACGGTTTACGCGCCGTCATCATCGATGACGTCTGGACCGGTCCGGCGAAGGAGGGCTGTCCGGGCGACATTCGCATCGAGTGGCGCATCGAAGGGCTCGATGGCCTCGCGATCGGCGATCTCGGCTGGTGCAAGGCCGACTACACCTCGCCGTCCAGCCTGCGCTACGCGCGAAAGGGCGATGCCGCGTTTCTCCAGCCCACCTTCGACACGAGTTGGTTTCCCGATGCCTTCGCCGGCACGATGAGCGAACTGCTCATCGCGTTGGAGACGGGCACTCCCCCGTCGATTAGCGGCCGCGACAATCTCCGCACGCTCGCCTTGGTCGAGGCAGCGGTCGCCAGCGCCGCGCAGCACCAGATGATTTCACTTTCCCGCCACCCATCCCCCTGAGCCCACCCATGAAACTCGGCATCATCAACAGCGCCTTCGGGCAGGCCGGCGTCGACACCGCAACCGGACTTCAACACATCGCCCGACTGGGTTTCGACTGCGTCGACATCTTCACCGAGGCCATGACGCTCTCCGCGGAGGAAAGGCGGCTCATCCTCGCCACCTGCGAGAAGCACAACCTCCCGATCGTTTCGCTGCCGGTGGTGGCGACCGGGCTCATCGACTTCAACGATCCCGTGCGCGGTTTCCACGTCGAACGCTGCAAGCGCTTCATTGATCTCGCTGCCGAATTTGGAGCGAAGAACATCCTGCTCGTGCTGGGCGAATACCTCTGGCAGCGCGAGGTGATCCCGCCGTCCGCCCAGTGGGACTGGGCGCTTGAAACCTGTCGGAAACTCGGCGACTACGCGGAAAAGAAGGGCATCGATATTGCGCTTGAGTTGGAACCGTTCCGACTGAGCCTGCTCAACAACGTCAATGAGATGGTGCGATTCATCGACGGCTGCGCGCATCCCCGGGTTCGTGCGAACATCGACATCAGCCATCTCGTGCTCGCCGATGTCGGTCCGGCCGAACTGGCCCGCCTCGCGGGCAAGGCGATCCATGTGCACATCAGCGATTGCGACGGGAAGGTGCACGGCGACCTTCCTCCCGGACGCGGGGTGGTAAAGTTCGCTCCGTATTTGCAGGCGATCAAGGAGCTTTCCATCGACGGCGTCGTCTCGATCGAACTCGAGTACCCCCCGGATCCCTCGCGCATCATCGAATGGGTCGAGGAAGCGTACCAGGCCACCGACCGCCTGATGAAATTGACCGGCCTGCGCGGCCATTAATCCACCTTTGTTCGTAATACGAACAAGAGCCATCATGAGCACCGAAGTTGCCAACCCGCCAGTCGCGCCTGCGCCCACGCTCGACTACAGTCTGACGGGTGTGAACGCGACGCTCGCCGTCGAGCGTGGTCTCGCGGAAGCCGATTGGTACCAGAGCCCGGTGCCACGTGCCACGATGCGTCAACTGCTCGAGCGGCGCGACGGTCCGGCGATCCGCGACACGATCATTTGGTTCGGGCTGATCATCGGGACCGGTGCCGCCACCGTGGCGCTGTGGGGCAGCGCGTGGGCGATCCTGCCTTACGTAGTGTACGCGGTGCTTTACGCCTCGACTTCGGACTCGCGATGGCACGAGGCCGGGCACGGTACTGCCTTCAAGACCGACTGGATGAACAATGCGCTCTATGAGATCGCCTCGTTCATGGTCATGCGCGAGTCAACCGTCTGGCGCTGGAGCCATACGCGCCATCACAGCGACACGATCATCGTCGGGCGCGATCCGGAGATCGCCGTGCCGCGTCCGCCCGACCTGAGGGCGATGATCGCGAGCATTTTCAACCTGCCGGCGTATCCGAAGTATTTCCGAAGCATTCTCCTGCATTCTGCGGGACGCATGAGCGCCGACGAGAGGACTTACATTCCCGAGACCGAGTTTCCCCGGATCTTTCGCCGCGCCCGAGTCTATGTGGCGATTTATGCCGGTGTCATCGCGCTCTCCCTCGCGCTGGGCAGCATCCTGCCGCTCCTGCTCGTCGGTCTCACCAACCTTTTCGGAACGTGGCTGATGCTCGTTTATGGTCTGACGCAGCACGCGGGGCTCGCGGAGAACGTGCTCGATCACCGGCTGAACTGCCGGACAGTGGAGATGAATTTCATCCACCGCTACTTGTATTGGAACATGAACTACCATGTGGAGCACCACATGTTCCCGTTGGTGCCGTATCATGCCCTGCCCCGGCTGCACGAGGTGGTGAAGCCGGACATGCCAACGCCTTATCCCAGCCTGCTGGCGGCGTGGCGGGAAATCGTTCCGGCGGTGCTGCGCCAGGTGCGCGAACCTGCCTACCACGTGAAACGCCGCCTGCCCGAACGCGTGGGAAGGCCCGCCGGGCGCGATGCCGGAGCCACGAGCCAGGCGAAGCCCGGCGCCGAAGGCTGGCTCGAAGTGTGCGCGGCGGCCGATCTTGGAAAAGCGGACGTCATTCGGTTCGATCACGGACGGAGGACGTACGCGCTCTACCGCGACGAGACCGGCCGGCTCTATGCGACCGACGGGATCTGCACGCATGGCAACACGCACCTCGCCGACGGCCTGGTGAAAGGCACGATCATCGAATGCCCGAAGCACAACGGCCGGTTCAATCTTGCCGACGGTTCTCCGGCGCGCGCGCCCGTTTGCCGCGGGCTTGCGACCTATCCTTTGGAGGAGCGTCGCGACCGTCTTTACCTCAATGTGCTTCAGGTCGGCGGTGCCGGAGCGCGGGCGCAGCGGAGCTATCGTTTGCGCGTGGTCAGCAACCGCAATGTGGCCACCTTTATCAAGGAGCTCGTGCTCGAGCCCATCGATGACGCCACAACGGTGGGTTTCACGCCCGGAGATTACCTGCAGATCGACATTCCCGCCTACGAGCGAATCGCGTTTCGGGACTTCGACATTCCCGAGCCTTACGCACAGGTGTGGCGGCAGCAGCAGGTCTTTGACCTCGTGGCGAGCAACCCCGAGGCCGGCCGCCGCAATAACTACTCGCTCGCGAGCAATGCGACATCGGAACGAATCTTGCGTTTCAATGTGCGCATCGCCACGCCGCCGCCCGGGCAGGACTGTCCGCCTGGAGTGGGCTCGGCGTATGTCTTTTCTTTGAAGCCTGGAGATGAAGTCACGGCGATCGGTCCCTTTGGAGATTTCCATCGGAAGCCGACGCAAAAGGAGATGGTCTACATTGGCGGCGGTGCGGGCATGGCGCCGTTGCGAGCGCACCTCTCCCAACTTTTCGAAACAGAGAAAACGGCGCGGAAGGTGAGTTTTTGGTATGGGGCCCGGTCGCGTCAGGAACTGTTCTATGAGGACTACTTCAGCGCGTTGGCCGAGGCTCATGCGAATTTCCGGTTTCACCGTGCGTTGTCGTCGCCCTTGCCGGAGGACGAGTGGCACGGACTCGTGGGGTTCATTCACGAGGTGGTGCGGGAGCATCATCTCCGCTCGCACGCCAATCCGAAGGCGGTGGAGTATTACCTCTGCGGTCCGCCGATGATGATCAAGGCCTGCACTCACATGCTCGCTGCGTTGGGAGTGCCGGCGAACCAGATTGCCTTCGACGAGTTTTGATTTTCTTCAGCGTGGGACTCGCCGGTAGAAGGGGACTGCGGTTGTAAAGCCCGTCAGCCCTTAGGATTCAAAAGTGAACCACGAAGGGACATGAATTCACACGAATGGGGCGTAGCGTAGGACCGCAGTCCCGATTCGTGAGTAGAGCCAAATGTTTGCTGACTAAACGATAAATAATTGCAATAAGACTGTCCGGGGGTTCGGTTGTCCGAATGCTGCTTTTGATTTCGCTCCGATCAGGCTCCGTGTTTGCAAGGTCTTTGGTGGCAGTGCTCATGCTTTCGATCGTCGCCGCGTGTGCGATGGCGGCGGACCGTGAGCGGGCGGAGTTCCTTCGCGGTGAGATTGCGCGGCACGACGATCTTTATTTTCGCCGTGGCGAGCCAGCGATCTCCGATGCGGCCTACGATGCGCTGAAGCGCGAGTACGCCGCTATGATCGCGAAGCTTCCGGAGTTGACCGACGCCGGCAGCCTTGAATCGATCGGTGATGATCGGACGGGACTCTTTCCCTCGCGACGGCATGGAAGGCCGATGTTGAGCTTGAAGAAAGCCTACACGGAAGGCGATGTGCGAGCGTTCGAGGCGTCCGTTGTCCGTCGCCTCGGCGAGGAATCGCCCGCCTACGTGATCGAACCGAAGTATGACGGCGTGGCGATCAATCTGGTGTACGAGAAGGGTGAGCTCGTGCACGCGTTGACTCGCGGCAACGGGATCGAGGGCGATGACGTTACGAGCACGATTGTGGCCCTCACCGGAGTGCCAACGACGCTTCCGGCGCGCGGCGATGAGCGCATTCCGCAGCGGGTTGAACTGCGTGGCGAAGCGTTTGTGATGTTCGAACAGTTTCAGCGCTCAAATCGCGATCGCGAGGAGGCCGGCGAGCCTCCGCATGCGCATCCGCGCGCCCTCGCAGCGGGCACGGTGAGGTTGATTGATGCGAACGAGCGCGGCCGGCGCGAACTCTCGCTGGTGGTTCATGGTTGGGGCGCTTGGGAGCCGACCGCGACGCGACCCCGATCGCACCCGGAATTCTTGCGCGTACTCCACGGCTGGGGTCTGCCCGGGACGGATGCGAGCGAGGCGGTGCCGGGAGGCGATGCCCTGTGGGATCGGATCCTCGAGGTTGGAGCAAGGCGTGCGACGTGGGCATTTCCCACGGACGGCGTGGTGGTGAAAGTGGACGCGACCCTGACGCGAGATCAGCTCGGCGAAGGCACGACCGCACCCTCGTGGGCGCTGGCGGTCAAGTTTCCCTCGGAGCAGGTGATGACGCGAATCGTCGGGATCACCTGGCAGGTGGGCCGGAGTGGAGTTCTCACGCCGGTCGCGGAACTTGAGCCCGTGTCGATCAGCGGGGTCACGGTGGCTCGCGCAACGCTGCATTCGCCCGCGCATCTGTTGCGAATGGGAGTAAGGGTGGGAGACACCGTGGAGGTGGAGCGGGCAGGAGAGGTGATCCCGCGAATCCTCGGAGTGAGAATGGATAAGCGCGCCTCCGATGCCACGCCCATGGTTATACCCCGTTCGTGTCCGTCGTGTGCGACGATGCTGGTCGAAATGAACGACGGTGCCACCTTGCGCTGCGATCACCCCGCGTGCCCCGCCCGGCGTCTTCGTCGGCTGGAGCACTTCGTTTCGCCGGCAGCGGTGGACATACCTGGGTTTGGACCGGCTCTGCTCGAGGCGCTGATTGCGGCCGGCGTGATGCGGACGCCGGCTGATTTGTATCGATTGACTCATGACGATCTGGTGCGCGCGGGCGCGGGTGGAGGGGCGCGGAGGCTGCTTGAGTCCGTCGAGGCAAGTCGTGGGCGGGAGCTCTGGCGCTTCATCCATGGACTGGGTATTCAGCGGATTGGCGCGGCCACGGCTCGAGCGCTGGCGGACGAACTCGACGACCTCGCTGCCTTGCTGGGGGAACCGTCGGTCCGTGAAAACAACGCGGCGGCGCCAATCAATATTTCCGCATGGGCGGCACTTGATCGTCATTTTTCGGATCCGGATAACCGTGCCGAAGTCGAGGCCTTGGTTGCGGTGGGCATCAATCCCTCGCGCACGAAGCAAGGTGCGATCAGCACCGGACTGCTCAATGGGCACACGGTCGTTTTTACGGGTAAGCTCGCGGGCCTTGCACGCGACGAGGCGGTGGGCCGGGTGCGCGCGGCGGGAGGTAAGGTGAGTTCCGCAGTGAGCGCCAAGACGACCTTGGTCGTGGCCGGCGAGGCGGCCGGGGCGAAGTTGGACGAGGCACGACGGCTCGGAGTACGTGTAGTGGGGGAGGGCGAGTTTCGGAAGATACTTGCGGGGGAAATCGAGAATTAGTCCGTAAACGAAGGCCATCAACCGCGCGCTGGCCGTGCTGAGGAAATTCCCTTTCGATGAGGGCATGGAAGTCATCTTTCTTGGCACCGGCACCTCCCAAGGCGTGCCCATGATCGCATGCGATTGCGCGGTCTGCACCTCCACCGATCCTCGGAACCATCGGACGCGGGCGTCAATTCATGTGGTGATGGATGGACTGCATGTTCAGGTGGATGCGGCGCCGGAGTTTCGGCTGCAGTGCCTGCGCGAGAGGATTTCGTGGGTGGACCTTTTTATCCTCACGCACGGGCACGCGGATCATGTGGTGGGCATGGACGATCTTCGGCGCTTCTGCGATCTCCTCGGGGGGACCGCGCTGACCGTCTATACCACGGACGAGGGGATGGGGCGGGTGCTTTCCATTTACCCCTACACGATCATGGAACGGCCCGTCGCAAAAGGATACGCCGCGTTCAAACTGGAGAGTATGCCGGAAACACTCGGGCTGCCTCAGGGAACGATTCAGTCCACGCTGCTCCCGCATGGTGGCTTGAATACGCTGGGACTGATTTTCACGGAACGCAGCAGCGGGAAGAAGTTCGTGTACTATACCGACTGCAAGCGCGTGCCGCGCGATGCGGTGGCGCTGGCGAAAGGCGCGGATGTCGTGGTCCTCGATGGCCTGCGACCGCTCCCGCATCCGTCGCACCTGAGTATCCCCGAGGCAGTCGACGTGGCGCGGGAGATCGCAGCCCCGCTGACTTACCTGACGCATATTACGCACTTATCCGACCACCGGGTGACCGACGCGGAGCTCCCTCCGGACATCAGGCTCGCGCATGATGGGCTGAGGCTGATGCTCTGAGGGAGCCGGAGGCATAGCCCCATACAGGTCCGCGTGGCAGTCTGAGGTGCGGCACGTTGTGCAACCGACCAGCGGGTTTGGCTGGCCGCAGATGCATCGCGCCCGGCCGCGGTTGGAGGGGGGGCATACCGCCTAGGTTGAGGGCGACTTTGCGCAAGTTTTTCTATGTGCTTGGTGCGAAATGTTCGCCTTTGATTGGTTTAGTTACACACTCTGGCCCCTGTTCAGGTCTCAAACCTTATCCCGACCATTATGGCTAAAATCCACGCTGATATCACGTCCACGATCGGAAATACTCCGCTCGTGCGCCTCAATCGCACCGCAGCCGCCCATGGGGCGCTTGCCGAGGTCATTCTCAAACTCGAGTTCTTCAATCCCTTGTCGAGCGTCAAGGACCGCATCGGGTTCTCGATGATTGATGACGCGTTGAAGAGCGGGAAGATCACCGAGAAGACCGTTCTCATCGAACCCACCAGCGGGAACACCGGCATCGCGCTGGCCTTCGTCGCCGCGGCCAAGGGCATCAAACTCATCCTGACCATGCCGGAGACGATGAGCATGGAGCGCCGCAAGCTGCTCAAGATTCTCGGGGCGCGTTTGGTGCTCACCGAAGGCCCCAAGGGCATGAAGGGGGCAATCGCCAAAGCCGAGGAACTCGCCGCCAAGATTCCTAACAGCGTCATTCTTCAACAGTTCTCCAATCCGTCCAACCCGGAGATCCATCGCAAGACCACCGCGGAGGAAATCTGGAACGACACCGACGGCACGGTCGACATCGTGGTCGCGGGCGTGGGCACGGGCGGCACGATCACGGGCGTGGGCGAGGTGCTCAAGGCCCGCAAGGCTTCGATGAAGATAGTCGCGGTCGAACCGGATGCCTCCCCCGTCCTTTCGGGCGGCACGCCCGGCCCGCACAAGTTGCAGGGCATTGGCGCCGGCTTTGTTCCCGCGATTCTCAACACCAAGATCTATGACGAAATCATCCGCGTGAAGGAGGCTGACTCGGGTCCCGTGTCCAAGCAGGTCAACCAGCTCGACGGAATTCCGGTCGGCATTTCCTCCGGGGCCATTATCTGGGCCGCGCTGCAACTCGCGAAGCGTCCGGAGAACGCCGGCAAGAAGATCGTCGCGATCATTCCCTCGGCCTCGGAACGCTATCTTTCGGCGTGGCTCTTTGCCGACGTGAACGTCGACAGCGATTCGGTGGACGATTTGTTCTCCGCCTCCTGACGGCTTTTTTCCGCGGGGTCTGTAACCCGCAGTCAACTTTCGCGCCCGACCGGAGTCTGCCCCGGTCGGGTTTTTTTTGGAACTGCGGTGGCGGGGTAGGCAATTGGGCGCGGCGCTCAGGTTGATCGCGATTTGCGCCGATCCTCGTCGAAAGACTCGACCCATGATCAGGAAATGGGCCCCGACGCGACGATCACCCTTTCAAGCGCTCAACCAGGAGAACGGCTCGAAGGGCAGCTCCGTTCCGGTACATTCTTCGGCCGCTATTTTCCGAGCGAAGGAGGGCCGGCGGAGGGGTTTTCGTTCCGTGCGTCCCCGGCGGAATCGTGGAAGCCAACCCCTCCGTTGAAGGTATGGAACCTGACGGGCGCGTGGGTGCTTCAAACCGGCCCGACCGAGCAGATCGAGATCGTCCTTGCCCATCGCGATCACAGCCTCCGGACGATTTGGAAAGAGCGGGATGGCACCGTGCGCTACCTTGCGGGGAGACTGGAGGGAAAGTGCTTTGCTCTCGAAGTCTGGCGTGAGAACCGGGTGGTTTTTGGACGTTATACGCCCGAGGGGGTGCTTCGCGGCGAGTGGACGGACCCTGACGGGAGCGCAACGACATTTCAGATGAGGCGAAAGGCTGCGCAGGGGAAGGCGGGCTCCGCGTTCCCCTAAGCCGTAGAAATTCAGTCGAGGAACCACGAATGGACACAAATGTACACGAATCCAGAATGATGAAACAGGGAAGCCGAGGGTACTCTGAGCATCACCAAGAAGTGATCTGATTGTGGCTGCATTTTGTCGAGGTTCCTCATTCGTGTCTCTTCGTGTCCATTCGTGGTTGGACTGCATGGATCCGGCTAAGCCGAGTCGTACTGCATGGGTCCGGCTTAGAAAGGCCAGACGCGCGGAATCACGATCATGGCCACAATGAAACAGACGATATTGAGCGGCACGCCGAATTTGAGAAAATCCCCGAAACGGTATCCACCAACGCCATACACATACGTGTTTGTCTGATAGCCGATCGGCGTGGCAAATGCGGCGGAGGCGGCGAAGGTCACCGCCACCACAAAGGGGCGGGGATCAACGCCCAATTCGGTGGCCATGCTCAGGGCGATCGGGGCCATCAGGGCGGCGATCGCATTGTTGGATAGCACCTCGGTGAGGATCGTCGTCACCAAATAGATGCATGCGAGCATGGCGATCGACTTATAGGCATCCGGCACAAACTCGCGCACGCCTTCGACCACTCCTGACGCGATCCAGGTCGCGGCGCCGCTTTGCTCCATGGCCAGCCCCATCGCCAGCATGCCGTAGATGAGAAACAGAATGTTCCATTCGATCGAAGCATAGGCTTCGCTGCTCTTGAGGCACCGGGTGAGGCACACGAGCACGCATCCTGCCACGGCCCCGACTTCGATCGGGATGAGGCCCGTCGCGGCGGTGCCGATCACGGCAGCGATGACGCCCACAATGAAGAGCATCTTGCCGGTCTGGATTTTCGTGGGGACGCGGGCGCGGTCGAAGAGAACCAAGTCCTCGCTGTTTCGCAGGGCGTCGATCGCCGGATCGGTGCCCATCATGAGCATCACGTCGCCGCCTTGGAGAGGCAGGGTGTCGATCTGCTCGCGCACGTTCTTACCGCGGCGGTGCAGGGCGAGCACGACCATGCGGAAACGCTGGCGGAAATTCACCTCGCGCACGGTGTGGCCGACCAACCCGGAATGCGGCGTGAGCACTGCCTCGACCAGCGAGCCTTCGTGGGAGGCGATCTGTTCGAGGTCGAGGTTGTTCTCGGATACGAGGTCGATGCCCTCGAGCCGGCGCGTGTGTGCGATGCCCTTGAGCCGGCAACCCAGGATGAGGCGATCTCCCGCTTTGAGGCGGACGTTCTGCGGATCGATGTAGAGGGCGATGCCGTCGCGTACGATCTCAAGGACCCGGATGCCCTTCGCGCGGGTAAGGCCGGCCTCAGGCAGGGTTTTCCCGATGGCGGGAGACTCTGGTTGAACGAACGCTTCGGTGATGTACTCGCGCCGTTCTTCATCGGAGAGAATCGACGTGAGCATTTCGCGAACCGGCAGCAATCGTTTGCCGAGAAGAGCCATGTAAACGAGGCCGATGAGCGTCGCTGGCACGCCCAGCCACGCCAGCTCAAACATGCCGAAGCCGGGCAGGCCCTTGCCGACCAGGATGCCATTCACCACCAGATTCGTGCTGGTGCCGATGAGGGTGCAGGTGCCGCCCAGGACAGCGGCGTAAGACAGCGGGATGAGAAGCTTCGATGGAGCCAGTTGCATCTTTCTCGCGAGGTTCAGGACCACGGGAAGGAAGACGACGACGACCGGGGTGTTGTTGATGAAAGCCGAGGTGCCGGCCACGAAGATCACCAGCACCATCATGACCGCAGCGTAGGGCCAATTGCCCGACGATTCGACGAGTCCCGAGAGGCGGTCGATCACTCCGCATTTCACCAAGGCCGCGCTGAGGATGAACATCGCGCCCACCGTAAGCGGCGCCGTGTTGCTAAAGACCGAGAAGGCGTCCTTCGGAGCGAGGAGGCCGAGTCCTATGAGCGCAACAAACAGCGCCATGGCGGTGAGGTCCGGCGGGATCTTCTCCCACACAAAACTCACAAACACGACCACCAGCAGGAGCAGGACGAGGGCGATGTCCCAGGTCATAGGGGAGGTACGGTAACGTCGCGGTCGCGGTGGCTCCGAGCCCAAAATCAGCGTTTCCGCTGCTCGGACCCCCGGTACCAGCGAAAGAACGCGACGGCGAACGCAATGAAGGAGACGGCCATGCCACCTGTTTTCATGATGACCGCTCCGAGCAACTGGTCCTCGGCTGGACTAAAGTCGGCAATGATTCGCGGCGCGTATTCGTAGGTCGGATAGAGCACATCGGTGGAGAATGCGATGAAGGCGAAGAGCGGAGTCATGGCGATGGTCAACGCGATCAAATAGAGCATTTGGCCGCCGTTGGTGATGGGAGGGTAATCGCGAGAAGGGCTGATCAGGGGCCACCAGTAGAAGAGGGACGCAATGAAGAAGGTCACGTGTTCCACCACATGTACAAATTTATCCTGAAGAGCCCAGTCGTAAAGGGCCGGCACGTGCCAGAGCGAGATCGTCAGAGTATAGATGAGCCCGCATACGACGGGTTTGGTGAGAAAGGTCAGGAGGGAGCGCAGCCCAGAGCGGTGGGTCACGGGCCTGATGAGCCAGTCAGGCAGCCCGAGCAGGAAAAGGACGGCGGCGGGATACGTCAGCAGCTGATGCTGCACCATGTGCGCGCTAAGCAGAAACCGTTCGCCGATCTGATCGAGCGGAGATCCGACCGCGAGGTAGAAGAGGAAGAGCGAGAGATAAAAGCGGAAGGCGTGGGTCCGCGGAAAGGATTGTCCGGGCGCGAGGCGCTGGCGCAGAGGCCCGCAAAGCAGAGCGTAGAGCCAGCCGAGAAAGATCAGACCGCCCACGAGGTACGGTTCATTGTGCCAGTGGCGCCAGTCGATCATGAGGAAAGAAAAAAGGGCCGGTCGGAGACCGGCCCGTGAAGATCAAGGACGAGGGACGGTGACTCGTCAGACCTGCTCGTAGAGCGGACCGACAGGGACGCTGTCCTGGGCGCCGTGCAGGGCGAGAAGAGCCAACGCCGTACCCCCCGCGAGGACGAGCCCGATGAAGAACAGGATCGTGCAAAAGGCCTTGTCCCATCGGAGGTGCATGAAGATGAAGATAACGTAGAGGAACTTCACCGCAGACAGCACCGCGAGGATTGAGACGATCAGCCATTTGGCGAACGGCAGGTAGATGATCACGATCTCCACGCCGGTAATGATGGCGAGGAGCATCGCCACCTGGACGAAGAGGTGAAACTTGCTTTCACCGTGACCGTGGTCGCCGGTGGCGGGAGCGTGGGAGGCGTGGTCGCTCATGGTCAGAGGTATTCCAGCAGGTAAACGACGGTGAAGATGACGATCCAGACGATGTCGACGAAATGCCAGTAAAGGCCCATGCCCTCGACATCCATGGCGTTCTGCTCGCCGAAGTCGACCCGGACGGGCGGGCGGGCGAACCATCGCAGGATGGCGTACGTGACCAGCGTTCCGGCGACGGCGATGAGGTTGCCGCCCAGATACGTTCCGAGCGTGCCGAACGACAGACCATTGCTCTCGGCGAAGTAGACGTAACCGAGGAGCACATACATCGTGAGCACGATGGAGACCGTGAACACGAGGAAGTGGACGGTGGATTTGATCAGCCACGGGCGGCCTTGGTCGGCGTCGATCGGCTTGAAGCTGCGGATGTACATGAGCACGAGCCAGAGCACGCCGATGGCAACGTGGCAGCCGTGGGTGCCGGTGAGGACATAAAATGTCGATCCGAACATGCTGTTGCTCAGCGTCAGGTCGTATTCATGCACAAAGTGGGTGAACTCGTACACCTGGCACCCCAGGAAGATCAGGCCGAAGAAGATCGTGCCGAGAATCGTCTGACGGGTGCTCTTGAGGTTGCCCTTCTGGATGGCGTTGACGGCAAGCGCCATCAACAGGGACGACATCAGGAGAATGAAGGTCGAGAACGAGGTGAGCTCGATGGAGAAGATCTCCTTCACATTCGGCGAACCCGCCGGCGGATGAAGCCGGTAGATCAGATGCGTGGAAATCAGCGCACCGAAGAACATGCAGTCCGAGGCCAGAAAAGCCCACATGAAGAGCTTTTTGTTCGGAATGCCTGTCGACGTGGTCGCGTCGTGATGATGGTCGATGGGGCCGGCGGCCGCGTGACTGCTCATGGATGAAGTGGAAGGGTCGGATTAATGCTTGGCGTCGTGACCGTGGGACCCGTCGTCCTGCTCCGGATGAACGTGGTAGCCTCCCGGGCCTTCGAGAGACCAGAGCCAGGCGCCGATCAAGAGGATGGCGGCTCCGGCGATCGCCCCCAGCATGATGTGATTCGTGAAGAAGAGGGCGCCGGTAAGAATGCCGCTGGCGGTGATGATCGGGAACCACGACTGGCTCGGCATGTGGATGCCGCCATGCGCTGCATCCTCCTTGGCGTGCTCGGCCTTCTCCTTGGCGATTTCCTCCTGATTGTGCTTTTCGTACCAGAAGGCGTCGCGCGCATGGACGGTCGGAGTGACGGCGAAATTGTATTCGGGAGGCGGATTCGGGATGGACCATTCGAGCGTGCGGCCGTCCCATGGATCGCGTCCGGATTTCTCGCCCTTGAAGTAGGTGTACACCATCACCACGAAATAGATGAAGATGCCGACGCCGAGAACGAGCGCGCCGATGGTCGCGATGAGATTGGCGCTGTTCCAGCCCATGTTGCCATCGTACGTGAAGGTGCGGCGCGGCATGCCGTTCAGCCCGAGGAAGTGCATCGGGAAGAACGTCACGTTGAAACCGACGAAGATCACCCAGAACGACAGCTTGCCCCAGAATTCGGAGACCTTGCGACCAAAGATCAGCGGGAACCAGTAGTGGATGCCGGCGAGCAGGGCGAAGATGGAGCCGCCGATGAGCACGTAATGGAAGTGGGCGACGACGAAGTAGCTGTCCTGCTGCTGGGCGTCCGCCGGGGCCGCAGCGTGCATGATGCCGGAGAATCCGCCGAACATGAACATCCAGACAAATCCGAGCGCGAACATCATCGGCGTACGCATCATCAGATGGCCGCCCCAGAGGGTGCCGATCCAGTTGAAGATCTTGACGCCCGTCGGCACCGCGATGGCCATGGTGAGGAGCGCGAAGGCGGCCGTGGCAACGGTGCCCATGCCGGTGGTGAACATGTGATGGCTCCACACGCCGAAGCCGAGGAAGCCAATGCTCGCACCGGAGAAGACCACGATCGGGTAGCCGAAGAGCGGCTTGCGGGAAAAGGTCGGAAGGATCTCCGAGATGATGCCCATGGCGGGAAGAATCAGGATGTACACCTCGGGGTGACCAAAGATCCAGAACAAGTGCTGCCACAGAATCGGCAGACCGCCGCCGGAGACCTCGAAGAAATTGGTGCCGAAGGTGCGGTCCATCATCAACTCGACGAGCGCGATGGTGATCGCGGGGAAGGAGAGGATGATCAGGAAGGCGGTGATCAGCGTCATCCATGTGAAGACCGGCAGCCGCATCATCGTCATGCCGGGCGCACGGAGATTGATGATCGTGACGATGAAATTCAGGGAGCCGACAATCGACGAGACACCGAGAATCTGAAGACCAATGACCCAGAGGTCGGTGGACATGTCTCCGAGAAATTCATTGGAGTAGGCCGTGGAGGTAAGCGGCGCGTAGCCGAACCAGCCGATGTCAGGTGCACCGGATTCGACGAACCAGCCGATATTGAGCACGATGGCGCCGCACAGGAAGACCCAGAAGGCGAAGCCGTTGAGTCGCGGAAAGGCGACGTCGCGCGCGCCGATCTGCAGGGGCATGATGTAATTGAAGAACGCAGCCGAGAGCGGCATGACGGCGAGGAAGATCATCGTCGTGGCGTGCATCGTGAACATCTCGTTGTACGTCTGCGCCGAGAGGAAGGTGTTGTTCGGCACCGCCAGCTGGATGCGGATCAACAGCGCCTCAAAGCCTCCGACAAGGAAAAAGAAGAGCGATGATATGCCGTAGAGGAGGCCGATTCGCTTGTGGTCGACGGTCGTGAGCCAGCTCACGATTCCGGTCTTGGCAGTGGGGCGCGTGAAGAGCCACGCGCGTTTCAAACCGGCGGCCTGCTCCTCCTTGCCGATGAAGTTGGATTTAACGAGTTCCATGGACGATAAAGAAAAAGGGCGTACGGGTTACTTGAGGCTGTGCAGGTAGGCGACGAGCGCGTGGCCCTCTTCGTCGTTCACTGTGAAGTTGACCTCCCAAGGCCCTCCGTCGGTGCGTGTCATGTAGCCGGGCATCAAGCGGCCGTACCACATCAGGTTGCCTGGCTTGACCTCGTTGGGCTTGGTTACCCACTGGTGCAGATTCCGGGCGTTGTTCTCCAGCAGGCCGCCGGCAATGGTGGTGCGCGACCCCACGTGGGTGAGGTCGGGGCCGACGATGCCGAGGCCTTCGTGCCCGCGGACGGTGTGGCACGCCACACACTGCTTTTCTTGGAAAAGCTGGCGGCCGCGCGCAATGAGGGCGGCGTCCTCGCTGCGCTCATCGGGCACCTGCTGGGCGACCCAGGCGCTCATCGGATCGGCATCGAATTCAGGGGTCCATCCCGGAGCGTTGGGACGCATGGGCTCATAACTGGCGAATTGGGCACGAGCTGTGGTGTTCGCGGGTGCGGTCACCGAACGGGCGGCCATTTTTTGCGTGGAGAGCCAGTCGGCGAATTCTGTTTCGCCGAGGGCGATGACGCGGAATCGCATCACGGCATGGGACTCGCCGCAGTACTCGGCGCATTGGCCCCAGAAATATCCGGGTTCGTCGGCCTTGAGCCAAAGGTGGTTGCCGCGGTTGGGCATCATGTCGACCTTGCCGGCGAGTTTAGGCACCCAAAAGGAGTGGATGACATCGACGGTGCGGAGATTGACTCGCACCGCACGGCCGGCGGGGATCACGAGTTCGTTGGCCGAGACGAGCGGGCCGACGCCGTCGATCTGTTCCGACGGATACTCGAACTTGAACCACCATTGGTAGCCGGTCGCTGTGACTTCATACGCGGTGGCCCGTTCTTCCTCGGGAACGTCGTAGGTGTACCAGATCGCCTTCAGCGTCGGTACCGCGATGAACACCAGTGCGAGCACAGAGGCACCGATCAAACCAAGTTCGATGAGCGGATTGCCGTGACCCTGCGGCGGCGGCTCGGCGTGCTCGTCGGCGGCGCTGCGAGCTTTGAATTTTAAAGTGGCGTAGGTCAGTACGCCTCCGACGAGAACGAAGATTATGCCGGTGACCCAGAGCGTGACGTAGAACAGATCGAGCTGCGATTTGGCTACGGGCCCTTTGGTGTCGAAGGTCGACTGCGGACCTTGGGTCCAGCCGCCGAGAAGCAGAGGCAGCAGGAGCACAAACAGGACGCAGGCAAGGCGACGAAGGAGCGGACGGGAGGAATCGGAATGACTCATGTGACGAATGGGCGCTTGGCCGTGGGCAAAGGTGCGTGAGAGCGTTCCCAACGCGGAGGGCATTTCAAGCCATAAAAAGGTGCGAAACGATGGGTTTGCGCGAGCAGCAAGCAAACACAGGCAAAATCTATTAATTCGCCACCGCTGGGCATTAGCGCAGCCGGTGTTCGAAGGGCCTTTTGAAAAAAATTCGCGAGCATGATTGCGCGGACAGCGCGATGCGCTACGGTCCTATTCGCCATGAAAATTGCCCTGTCCCTCTTGCTTGCTGCCGCTGCGTTCTCGCTTTCCGGCTGTGGCAAATCCGAAAACGCCGCTGCCTCCGCGCCAGCCGCCCCTGCTCCCGCGGCTCCCGCCGCTGGCGCGCCTGCGCCGGCCGCCGCCCGCGTGATCGAAATCACCGGCAACGACCAGATGAAGTTCAGCGTCACCCGCATCGAAGCCAAGCCGGGCGAGCAGCTGAAGATCGTATTCACCAACACGGGCACTCTGCCCAAGATGGCCATGGGCCACAACCTGGTGGTCTTGAAGAAGGGCACCGATGCCCAGGCTTACACGACCGCCGCCATGCGCGCCGCCGCCACCGAGTACCTCCCTCCCGAACTGTCGGGCCAAGTCCTCGCCGCCACCAAGTTGCTCGGACCAAAGGAAAAGGCAGAGCTCATCCTCACTCTGCCGAACGAGACCGGTGAGTATCCCTTTGTCTGCAGCTTCCCGGCCCACTACATCGCCGGTATGCGCGGAGTCATCGTGGTTCAATAACGGCCACCCATTCGTTCGCTTTTCCTGCGCGAGGTCATAGGGCCGCGATAAACGGGGCAATTCAGGCCGGCGTCATCGTTTCGATGGCGCCGGTTTTTTCTTTTGCAGGGCGGGCGGGGGCGACTGGGAACCAGCTTGGTCAAGTGGCGCCTCGTCCGGCGTACGGCGGGCCGCCAGCCATGACAGTAGAAGCAGGGTTCGCTCCGCGTCCGCGCAGGCGGTCTCGGCCACGATCAAGAGGTGCAGCCGTTGACGCGAGACGCCCAGAAAGCGCGCCAGCGCGGTCTTGTCCCCGCGTCGTGTGAGTTCACCCCGCACCGCTCGAACCAGCTTTATCCATAATGGCGTATCGGGACCCGGAGCGAGGGCGGCCCCCTTCGCCGAGCGCACGGTCTGCATCCGTTTCGCCCGCACCGCCGCCGCAGCCTCCCCCGCCGCCCCCGCCAACTCTTCCATCAGCTCAGCCAACGGCCGCAAATAGGGGGGCAGACCATAAGATTTCATTGGCCCAATAATGTGATCGGGACCCACGTTGTCATCTATTAAATGACAAACGGGTGGACGCCGACGAACGCCTACGGCCGGTTTGTCATTTAATAGATGACAACGTGGGTATGGTTTCGCGATTCTAGGCGAAAGGCGTGGCTCGGATTGGCCCGGGGTGGGCTTGGGCGGCTCAGGCGGCTGGGGGCCACCACTGGTAGAGGAAGAAGTACACCAGTACGCCGGTCACGCTGACGTAGTACCAGATGGGAAAGGTCCAGCGGGCCCAGGCTTTGTGGCGGTCGTAGTATCCCTTCAAGGCGAGAGCGAAGGTCTTGGGCACAAGGTAGGCGATGCTGATCGCGAGAAGGATGTGCGTGATCAGCATCACGTAGTAGACGGAGCGAATAAAGCCCTCGCCGCCAAAGGGCGTGTGCACACCGCGGACGAGGATCTTGTGCGTGACGTAGCCAACGAGGAAGATGGCCGACACGGCTCCCGCGCCGAGCATGCACGCGCGATGGGCCTCGCGATTTCCGCCTTTGATGAAGATGAAACCGATCGTCATCAGCACGGTCGCAAGTCCGTTGAGCAGGGCGTTGAGCGCGGGAATGTCCTGAATCGTCATGGGACGAAAAGAAAACGGTCGGCGACCAGCGCACCGAGTTGAAGCGGCAACCAGATGATCGAAGCGAAGAATAATTTCCGCGCCGAGGCATCGCGTCCTTCGGCTCGCATAAAGGCCAGTGCGCGCGCCGTGAACCAAACCCCGAGCACGACGGTCAACGCGAGGTAGTAGATGCTCGTCAGGGCAAGGAAAGAGGGCAGGGCGCTGACCGCCACGAGGGCGAGGGTGTTGATCAATGACCAACGGGCCACCCGCCCACCCTCATGATCGCGCACGGGAAGCATCGGAAACTGCACGCTGGCGTAGTCTCGCCGGTAGGTCCACGCGACCGCCATGAAATGCGGGATTTGCCAGAAGAGCAGCATGGCGAACAGGATCCATCCGAGCACTCCGATGCCGCCTTCCGCCGCGGCCCAGCCGATGAGCGGCGGCAAGGCGCCCGCGACCGCGCCGATCTCGGTGCTCCAGCGCGACCAGCGTTTGGCGGGGGTGTAGAACGCGAGGTAGGTGATCACCGTGAGCAGGGCGAAAAACGCCGACGCTCCGTTCACGTTGGCAAACAACAGCGCCAGCCCGGCCATGCTCAAGCCCCAGCCGAGCACGAAGGCCGAGCCGGTGGCGACTTTGCCCGACGGGATCGGCCGGTCCGCCGTGCGCGCCATTCGCGCGTCCGTGTCGCGCTCCATCCATTGGTTCAACGCGGCCACGCCACCCGCGCAGAGCGAGGTGCCTATGGCCATGGAAAAAAACTCGAGGGGAAACCAGCCCGGCCGCGCCGCGCCGTAGCCGACGAGCGCGGTCATGACGGAGAGGAAACTCAGCCGCGGTTTGGTGAGTTCGAGGTAGTCGTTAAAGCGAGCCTGCGGGGCAACGTCGGCCATGGGCGCGTCCGCGGTCATGCGCGTTCGAGGACCACCGGCTGCGATGCCGGCTTGTCCGTGTCCGTAGCGCGCAGGTTTCCGTCGATCGATCCGCGATAGGTCCACCACGTGAGGGTGAACACGGCAGCGAGCAGGCTGGCGCCGACGATGACATGCGCGGTGGTGTAATACGGGTTGCGCATCGTCCAGATGGATGCGGCGCCCAGGCCGATCTGCAAGACCAACAGGGTGCTCATCGCGACTGCGGCTCGTTTCAAGCCGGCCGTCGAATCCGATCGCCAAATGGCGACGGCGAGCGCGCCGAGCACCAGCGTGAGCACAAGCGCCATGGCGCGATGGGCAAAGTGGATGCCGACGTTAAAATTCCACATCGACGGGATCAGTCCGCCTTCGGGCGTGAGCGGGAAGGTCGGGATCGCCATGCCGGCGTGGTTATGCCGCATCGTCGCGGCGATGACCAGTTGAACGAAGAGCAAAAGCGTGCCGACAAGCGCGAGCGTGCGAACGGTCCCGCTGGCGTTGCGCGCGGGAGCTTCGATCCAGCGGCGGGAGAGTCCCACGGCGATGGCGATGAGCATGCAGACAAAAACCTGGGCAAGGATTCCGTGCGGAATGCGCAACATCTGGCCGAGGCTCATTTCAAATCCGGGCACCTGGGTCGCGTCGAGCAGCACACGCTTTCCGCCGATCAAACCTTGAATAACCACAATGGCCAGCGACCACCAGCCGAGTTGACGCAGCCAGCGGCGCGATTCAGAGCGCCACAACCACAGCGCAAGCGCGATCGTGATCAGGCCCATGGTTGCCCCAGAAAGGCGGTGCGAGTGCTCGGCAAACATCGCCATGTCGGTCAACCATCCCTCGGGATTGATCGAGCCGTTGGACAAGGGCCAGTCCAGGAACACCATGCCGGCCCCGATGCTCGTGGTGAACGCTCCCAACGTCACCAACACAAAGACCCACACACTGCCTGCCGCCGCGAACCAGGAGAGTGCCGGTCGGTGCGGAATTCGGAGTGTGGCGTGGGTGGCGGTGTGCATGAGCGTGTGAACTGGCTGAAAGAAGGGGAAACCCTAATGGCAGCAAACCCTTTGACAATTCTATAGCCGGAGGAATCGGTAGTGGCATGAAGTCTTATACACCGACCCGGCTCCTTGCGTTTGGGGTGCTGTTGTCCGCGGGATGGATACTTTTGCTTACCGGTTGCCGCCGGGTCGCGCCGGAGGCAGATGTCTCCGCCTCGCAAATCAAGACCTACCCCCTGACGGGCGAGATCATCAAGGTCGACACGGAGCGTCGCACGCTGCTGGTCGATCACGACGAAATCCCGGGCTACATGCCGCGCATGGTCATGGAGTTTCAGGTGAGTCCAGGCGAACTGGCCGTGGCCAAGGAGGGGCAGCGGATCCGCGGGGAGATGATTCCGTCGGACAGCGGCGACTATCGGCTGGAAAAGATCTGGGCCGTCGACGCCACCGCGGACGCGACCGTTGCCGCGGCCGCCAACGCCTTGCGTCAGGACACGACGATTCGCGGCAAGCGTGCGTACCGCGAGGTGGGCGAAAATCTTCCAGACTTCGCCCTCTACGATCAGACAGGGGCGGTCGCCTCGGCCGCGCGCTTCCGCGGCAAGCAGATCGTGCTTAATTTCATCTTCACCCGCTGCCCCGTCGCGACGATGTGCCCGGCCGCGACCGAGGGCATGATCGCTCTGCAGGCCGAGGCCCGAAAGGCCGGCGTGGCCAATCTCGAACTCGTTTCCATCACCCTCGATCCCGAGTACGACACGCCCGGCGTGTTGAAGGATTACGCCCTCGCGCGCGGCATCGATACGTCGAACTTTTCGTTTCTCACCGGACCCGAATCTGCGATCAAGGATCTGCTGACGCAGTTTGGCGTCATCGCGCAGTTTGACGGCAGCATCCTTCAGCACACGCTTACCACGCTGTTGATCAACGAAAACGGCCGCATCGTCCATCGCGCCGATGGCAGCCGGTGGGACTTGCGGGAATTTGTGGACAAAATGAAACGATGAATACCCCGTCCGCCATACGCCCCGCCCCGCTCTCCGGCCGTCAGCGTTTCCAGATCGTGATTATCACGGTCGCGGCGCTCGGCTTGTACCTTTTCTTTCGCGTGCTCCCCACCGGCACCAATTTGAACCATGTCGATTTTCGGGTGGAGGGCGGCGAGGGCATTGAATTCTGCGACCCGTCGAATCCGCAGTTCATCCCGGTCGTGGCCGTGCGTTCTCCGGTCACAACACGTCTCGTGGCGGAGCAAACGCCGGAAGTGGGACGCGAGACGCGGTTCACGCTCCTCCTCGCCACTTCGTCGGGAAAACCAATCGGGCCCGACGATCTGGTCGTGATGCACACGCGCCCGCTGCACCTGCTGGTGATCGACCCGACCCTGCAGGACTATCAGCACGTTCATCCCGAGCCAGGCGCAAACCCGGGCGAATGGGTCTTCGCCCACACGCCGCGACTCGCGGGCGAGTATCGGGTGTTTGCGGACTTCACGCCGACGGCGACCGGACGAGGACTTTACGCATCGGCCGACTTCCTCGTGCCCGGCGAGGTGCCGGTCAACCCGGTCATCCGCGATTGGAGCGCCGAGGCGGACGGGTATCGTTTCACATTAAAACCTTCCTCCGAGCCGGTCCGTGCAGGACGGATGACCGATCTGACCTTTGCGGTGAGCCGACCGGACGGCGGCGAGGTTCGCATGCAACGGGTGATGGACGCCTACGCGCACCTCGTGGCCTTCGACCGCGAGCGCAGCGGCTTTGCCCACCTGCATCCGAACGAGCTCGATCTCACGCACGCGCCCGATCCGACGCGTTCGGTGCTCACGTTCAAGATCACGATTCCGAAAGCCGGACTCTATGTCATCTGGGCGCAGGTGAACCTGACCGGACGCGAGCAGTTTGTCCCGTTCTGGTTCGACGTCGCGCCCTGAGCGATGATGGCAACCGTTGCCGGGATGCCGACCGTCGCGCTCTCCACCTGCTGGTGCTCCCATCGTCATTCCGATGGGTATGCGATGCTGCGGGAGATGGCGGACTTGGGCTTCGACTCGGTCGAACTCAGCCACGGCATCCGGTTGACCTTGGTGCCCGGAATTCTTCGCGCCGTGAAAGAGGGTGTCGTGCGCGTCGGATCGACGCATAATTTCTGCCCCTTGCCGACGGGCGTGAGCCGCGCTGCCCCGAATCTCTTTCAACCGAGTGCGCCCACGGCCGACGAGCGAGCCATGTGGGCTCGGCACACGCAACGCTCCCTTGATTTCGCCGCGCAGGTCGGGGCGGGTGTGGTCGTGGTCCACTTGGGCAGCGTAGGTTTCCGCTGGTTTCATCCGGGACGGCGGCTGCGCGCCTGGCGGGCGAGGCATCCGGGTGTCATTCCGGCGAACGACCGGGGATTTCAACGTCTGCGCGCCCGCACCGAACTGCGGTTCCAGCGGGCGGTCGCGGAGTGGCGCGACCGCATGGTCGCGTCGCTCGCGGAGATCGCAGCCCACGCGAAGGACAGGGGACTTTTTCTCGGTTTTGAGAATCGGGAACGCTGGGAGGAGCTGCCGCGCGACGAGGATTTTGACTCCCTGTTCAACGAAATCGCTCCGGACTACCCGGCTGGCGCGTGGTACGATTGCGGACACGCGCAGATCAAGCAGGACTTTGGCCTGGTGCAGCCGCGCGCGTGGTTGGAGACCCATGGTTCGCGCCTCCTGGGTTTTCATCTTCACGATGTCGACGCCGACGGACACGACCACCGCGCCGTAGGCTCGGGGAGGATCGATTTCGCCCACGTCCGGGCTTTCATGAAACCGCATCATCTCCGCGTGCTCGAACTGGCACCCGATGTGTCAGTCGACGAGGTGATCGCCTCACGCGAGCGCGTCGCAGCGTGGGGTTGACGCACTCGTATTGGATAAATGGTTACGCCTTCGGCCTCGGCCGCAGATGAGCGAGGCCGCCGTCGACCGACCAGATCTGCCCCGTGGTCCAGCTGCCGTCGTCGGACACGAGCCAGGCGATGAGGCTGCCCACGTCCGCCGGTCGTCCGACGCGGCCGAGCGGGTGCATTTTCTCGGAGAACTGGCGCGCCTGCTCCGACGCCAGCAGCGGCGCGGCGAGGGGAGTGTCGACCAGTCCTGGAGCAACGGCGTTGATGCGAATGCCGCGCGAGGCGTAGGTGGCCGCGGCGGAGAGGACCAGTCCGTTGATGCCGGACTTCGCCGCCGCGATCGCTTCGTGGCCAGGAAGGCCGGCCTGTGCGGCGGCCGAGCTGAGCAACACGATCGCGCCGCTGCCCTGGGTTTGCATTGGCCCAAGGGCAGCCTTCACGCCGAGGAAGGCCGAGGTGAGATTCACTTCGATGACGCGCGTCCAATCTTCGAGCGATGTCAGGTGCGCGTTGCGCAAAAAGATCGAGCCGACGGCGTGCACGTAGGCATCGATGCGGCCGTGTCGGGCGACGGTTTCGCGTACGACGCGCTCCACCTCGTCAGGGCGCGTGGCGTCGGCCACGTGCGTGTCCGAGGACGGGAATTCCGCCGCCAGGGCATCGAGTCGGGCGGCATCGCGGGCGTAGCCGCAAACGTTCCAGCCGGATGCAATCAACCGGCGGGCGACGTCCGAGCCGATGCCGCCGGTGATGCCGGCAATGAGGGCGACGGGTGCAGTCATTGGAAGACGACGCCCTTGGAGCGAAAGGTTGAGAGGAGATCCACGCGTTGTGCTACGCGCAGGAGCTCCCGGCGGACTCACAATTTCAGATCCGCGGCGTAGCCGGTGAGCTCCATGTAGGCGGATCCGACCTCGCGGCCCGCTTCGTCGAGGACGAGGCAGGCGCCTTCCCAGTACGCGATGCCGCCCAATTGTCCGGTGAGTTCCTGCGCTTTCGCCAGCGGTGCGACCGTAAAAGATCGTCGCTGTCCTGTCGCCGGGTCGATCGAGGTCACGCGCACGCGGATCGGGTAGGGGGCGTTGGTGTTCGGACTGCGCCACGTTTCCAACACCTCCCAGGTAAAATCGGATTTTTGCGTCGTACCGTCTCGGTCGACCCACGTGAGGGTCGAGTACGGGTCGGCGCCTCCGGCGCGTGTGCGCAGGCGATACAGCATGACCTCGCGTCCGTCGTTGAGCTGCATGCTCACCCAATCCCAGCCGACCTGATCCGCGCTGAGTTGGCTGCTGCTGATTTCGTGGTCCATCCAGAACTCACCCGTGACGCGGTGGGTCTCGGTGCCGAAGGTCAACTCACCCGTTGCGCGGAGTCGCGTGTAGGTGAGGTAATGGCTGGCCGCAGTCGGATCGGCGCCTTTGCGTGAAACAACGTTCTCGCCGAAGATCACGAGCGGCTTCACCGGTTCGAGGTCCAACGTGAAGAGGGCGTCAGCGCGCACGCCTCCCTGCAACCGCATGCGCTCGGCGGCGGCGTCGGTGAAAGCGAGCGACCAGGGACCGTTGCGCAGGTCGAGCGTGGTCGTGTCGGCCCGTGCATCCCAACCTTCCCGATTGAGCCGCTCCTGATGCAGGAAACGCCCGCTGCGCACGTCGAGCACCGCCATGTGCGCGAGGTAAAGGTGCGTCGATTTGTCGGGCGCGGATTGCCGGAAGAACGTCGCCTGCACGCCGAAGCGCCGGTCGTCATCGGCGAAGAGATGTCCGGTCAGATACCACCACTCGATCTTGAACTCAGGGTGCGAGCCGTGATCCCGGGGGAACGAGAAAGTGCGGCCGGGCTGGGGCACGGCGAAGCCCTCGGCGGTGACGAGCGGAGACTCGGTTGCGACTGCCGGGCGGAACACGAAGAGCAACAGGGCAAGGCCGGCGAAGCCGTAGAATTTCAGTCGAGGAACCACGAATGGAAACAAATGTACACGAATCCAGAGTGATGAAACAGGGACGCCGAGGGTACTCTGAGCATAACCAAGAAGTGATCTGATTGTGGCTGCCTTTTGTCGTGGCTCCTCATTCGTGTCTCTTCGTGTCCATTCGTGGTTGGACTGCATGGATCCGGTGAAGCGTAGAAAACGTGCGCTCATGTCATTCCTCCCGATCCGCCGACAGATTTGCGCCCCAGCGTCCGACGGCGTGGCTTACGATGGCACCGGTGGCCACGACGACCAGTCCGAGCCCAACGAGTTGCCCCCACGGCAGCGCGAAGCCGAGGGTCCAGCCGAATGATTGCTTGTTGATGACGTGAATGAGCAACCAGCCCAGCGCGAGGCTGAGCGCGAGCCCGCCGATGACCGCGCCGGTGGCGAGGGAGGCGCCTTCGAGGGCGGCGGCGCGGGCGAGTTCGCGCCGGGTAAAGCCGAGAGCGCGCAGCGTGGTGAGTTCGTCGCGCCGGTCGAGCAGCACGCTCGTGAGCGTGAGCGCGAGCCCGATCACGGCGACCACGACGCCGATGATCTCCAACGCATAGGTGATGGCGAACGTCTGCCGAAAGATCCGAAGAATCTCGGCGCGAAGGCGCGCGTTGGTCAGCGCGGAAAGACCGGGGTAGCGCTCCAGCAACGCCGCCCTGACGGACTCCGCATCGACGCCGGGTTTCAACCAGAGCGACAGGCTCGTGACACGGTCGTCGTTGAACCAAAGGGCCAGGTGGCGGCGTTCCACCATGATCGCGCCGCGTTCGTTGCCATAGTCGGCGTACACCGCGGCGATTTGCAACGACTGCGGACCTGCGGGCGTCGGTACTTGCAACGTGTCGCCGCGGCCGACGCGAAAGCGCTCGCTGAAGCTCTCGCTGACCAGCGCGAGACCGGTGTTGCGCGCGGCGTCGAACACGGCCTCGTTGACCGGCGGCTGCACCCACGGCAGATCGCTGCGCGAGCGGACGAGGGCGAGATCGGCGCCGTTGAGCTGGGTCGGTTTGCCGTCCAGCTCGATCGCCTGCCCGACGATCAAGCCGGCGGCCTCGACCTCGGGAAGCGCAGCGATGGCGCGCGCCGCCTCGCTGGAGAGCCGATTGTCGGCACCGGCCGACTGGGCGCCGTCACTCGACACGTAGAGATCCGCCTGCAACGTGCGCTCCACCCACGTGCGCACGGTGCGGTCGAAACTCGCCACGAGGATCGCCATGCCGGCCGTCATCCCGATGGCGCAATGCAACGCCGCCACCGCCAGCACATGCCGGCCGGAAGGGCGACGAAGGTGCGAAAAGGCGACGCGAGCGACAGCCGAGCGCTGACTCCAGCCGGCCCCAAGCCGCGCGAGCGGCGCGAGCAGGCTGCCGCACGCGAGCCCGCCGCCGAAGATCCAAAGAAAGGCGGCCGCGTAGCCGGCCACGGGAAACCCACCGCCGCCCGCGAGTGGAAACGCGGGCAATCGGGAGGCGATCACGCCCAGGGCGAGGCACCCGAGGCCCAGCATCAGTCGACGGCGAGGGGACGCCGCCGCGGCCGGCGCGGCCGAGCGTTGCAGCACCTGCGCGGGCGGGGTCGAGGCGGCCATCCGTGCCGGCCACCAGCCGGCGACGAGGCTGGCCGCGAGACCGATCGCAACGCCGAGGACGGCTTCGCGGACGGACAGGCCGGCGGCTGCGACCGTCGTATTGAAGTAGAGCGCGTTGACCGTCTGCCCGACCATGCGGACGGAGGCCTGCGCGCCGATCCATCCCAGCAGGACTCCCGCCGCGCCGCCCACGAGGCCAAACAGCGCGGATTCCAACAACCAGAGGCGTTGCATCGTGCCTTCTTCGACGCCCAGCGAACGCAGGATGGCGATCTCGTGCCGGCGCCGGACGACCGCGCCGTCGAGCGCCTGGAAAATCAAATACAAGCCGACGAGCAGCGCGATCAGCGAGAGCACGGTGAGATTCAACCGGAAGGCGCGGGTCATGGTCTCGGCGGATTCGCGGCGTGCGCCGGGCGACGAGACGGTCCAGCGGTCGGCGCCAAGTTGCGCCAGCAACGAGCGCAGCTCCTCCCTGCGTTCGGGCAGTCCCGGTCCGTCCTCGACGAGAAACTCCACCCGGCTCAAACGTCCGACGCGTCCCGTGAGCGCCTGCAGCTGAGGCAGGTCCATGACGATCAGGTTCGACGGCGGTTGCAGTGCCTCGGGCGGCGCCGGGATGACACCGGCGATAGGAAGGGTCAGCACGCGTTCATCGAAGAGCAGCGACAGTTCGGTCGGCGCGGACGACGCCAACGCGGGGCTGATCCAGATTTGCGGGCCGCTGCCAAACGTGGACCAGAACGCGTTGCCGTCGTCGTTGCCGCCAGGGTTTCGCGTTGTCTGCTCCTGCCCAAAGAATCCACGCCCCGCCTCCTGCTGGCGGGCCAGGTTGGCCACGCCGACCAGATCCAGGCCGAGGACCGTGTACGAGGTGCGACCGAAGCGACCGCCTTCGCTGGACTCCGCCGGACGCGACGTGGTCGCTTCGAGCACGGGCACGATGTGGACGGGACGGTTCTGCAGGGCGGTCCGAAGTTCGCCGAGTATGCTTTCCGGCAGGAGGCCGGCCGGTGCGCGGATCAGCCAGTCGCTTTCGCCGGTCAAGGTGTCGGTGAAGTGGGTGAAACTCGCGACCGCGGCACGGTTGGCGAGTCGGACGGCGACGAACACCGCGATGCCGAGCGCGAGGATCAACACCAGCAATCCGGATTGGCCGGGCGATTGCCGCCAGTGGCGCAGCGTGAAGCGGCGCAGCAGGGTCGGAAGGATCGATGCGCTCATGCGGTTCAGGTCATCCGCCCGTCGCGCAGGTGCAGGGTGCGATGGCAGATGGCGGCGGCTTCGTCGCTATGCGTGACGAGCACCAGCGCGGTCCGGGTGTGGTCGGTGAGCGTGCGCAGCAAATCGAGAATGGTGGCGCCGTTGGCCGAATCGAGGTTGCCGGTCGGCTCGTCCGCGAGCAGCAGGGCGGGCGAATGGACGAGGGCGCGCGCCACGGCGATGCGCTGTTGTTCGCCGCCGGAGAGCTGCGAGGGCAGGGCGTCGGCCCGCCCGGTCAAGCCCACCTGTTCGAGCAGTGCACTGACCCGCGCGGCTCGATCGCGGGTGGGTTGGCCGAGTAACTGGAGCGGCAGTTCGATGTTCTCCGCGGCGGTGAGCGTGGGCAGCAGATGGAAGAATTGAAACACGGTGCCGATGCGCCGACGCCGCAGATCGGCGAGTGCTTCCGAGTTGAGATGATTGATGGTTTGGGCGTCGAGGCGGATGGTTCCGGCATCGGGCCGGTCCACGCCTCCCAGGCAGTTGAGCAAGGTGGTTTTGCCACTGCCCGAGGGGCCGGTCAGCGCCACGCGTTCGCCGGGAGAGACGTCAAACGAGACGTCGTCGAGCACCAGGCGGGTGCCGTAACGCTTGCTGACGGCGTCGACCTGGAGGACGGGCGGGACGGAGGACATGCCCGGCAACGGATGCCGAAGGCGCCAAAAGGCAAGGCCGCAAAGCGGCGGAGGGATCTCCGGTCAGAACGTCGCGAGCTCGACCTCGATATTAAGGCGGAACGAACTTTCGCGACGAGGGCCGCGGAAGAACGACATCTCGTACTGGACCCACCAGAGGTTGCCGATCGTCTGACGCACACCGTAGGTTTGCTCGACGAAACGACTCTGGCGCCGGTCGTAGTGCAGATCGGCGATCGCCTGCCAGCGCTCGTTGATACGGTAGCGATAATCGAGCAGGTACTCCTCGATCTCGCCGCGCAGGTAATGGGTGCCGAGCCGGACGGCGTGCACGTTGCCGTCGTTGAGAATGACCCCGGTGTTCAGTTCGCCGAGTTTGCCGTCGTAGGGGTTGAAGCTCTGGTAAACGTCGAACTCCAGCCAGCGGGCGGGCGTCAGCCGCAGCTCGGCGTGGAGGGCGGAGAAGTCACGTTCCCCGACCGGCTGGTCGAAGCGGAGATCGGCGGCGAGATTGAGGGAGACCAAGTCGCGCGAGCCGTAGACGGGATCGCGGGTTTGGAGCGTATTGTCCAACCCGATACGCACGGTGTTCGTGCGGCGCAGGTCGTCGATGTTGCGCTGGTCGCCGAGTCCGAAGGGTTCGAGATAGGTGGTGAACGCCTTCCGGTCGATCGACGGAATGTAGGCCCGGCCGCGCCCGGCCTGCGGGAGGTAGCGGTAGCTCAGGCGCGGGGTGACGAGATGGCGAAGTCCGTCGATGCCCCAGCGCTCGTTCCGGCAGGCGTAGACGGCACTGGCTCGCATTTCGGCGTCGAAGCCCAGTTCACCCAGCGCGCGCGTGTAGTCGTCGCGGCCGCCGGTGGCGCGGGCGTAGTGCGTCACGCGGCCGCCGGCGAGCGCCTGGAAAGAGAGCCATTCGCGCGGCGTGAAGTTCCGGGTGAGTCCGTAATAGGCATCGTAACGATCACTGCGCAACGTGGGTGCGCCGAGGGGATCGTCGTCCCGCAGCAGGGCCGCGCTGGCCTGCCCGCGCTGATGGATCCCGGCGACCACGGGGTTCGGCAGCAGGTCGAACCGCAGCTCCGGCAGCCGCTGCTGCACGCGGTGGTAGCGGTTGGGGTGAACGCGGCTGAAGAGGGAGAGGCTGTAATTGTCGGCCGCATACACCGCCTCGATGAAACTGTCGGGGGTCTGCACGCGGTTGAACTCGCGGGAGCGAAAGTCGCGCGTGACCTCGGAGTCGCTCCAGTGGTTGACCTCGCCAAAGACGGTGGTGCGCGGCGAGACGCGCTGCCGGTGTTCCCACCGCACGAAACTGCGGTCCTTGGGCACCGGGCGGTCGAGGATGTCGTCGAGCCGGTCGCCGTTGTCGTGGATGTAGCCGGAGCGCAGGGAACCGCGTGCCCCGCGCTCGTCGTTGCCAAACGTGTAGGAGGCCGCCGGCCCGATCATCGCGCCGCGTTTGCTGTAAAGACCGAGATCGGCGCCGACGCGCACTCCCGGGCCAAGCGGAAGTTGATAACCGATCTGGGCATGGACGCCGAGCGTCGACCTATAGCCGCCGTTGAGCGTCAGTGCCTTGGCGGGAGCGATTCCGAGTGTCTGGGTGAATGACGGGAGGGCGATCGGCTGGAAGAGTCCGATGCCGAGCCGCACCCGCTCGGCGCGGATGTCCTCTCCTTCCACATAAGTGAGCGAAGCCGCCCGCAAGGTGGGGGCAAAGGGGCCGGGTTTGTCGTAGACCACGGTGGCATCCGTGAGCGTCATCTTTTCCGGGCCCCCGGTCGCGCTTCGAGCAGTGAGGTAGGTGCGGTTTTGTCCGAAGCGCAGGCCCGTGAGCTCGAACGAGCGTTCCCTGAGGTTGTAGACGGCGACGTCGGCCAGCATCAGGCGGGATCCGTGCCGCACGCGAACATCACCGCGCGCGACGGCCTGGTGCAGGCGGTCGTTATAGACGATCTCGTCGGCCTCGAGCACTCCCCCCTGGTAGGCGATGCGGGCGTTGCCCTTGGCGGTGGCCACGCCGGTGGTCATGTTGTACTGGGTGTTCTCGGCCCTGAACTCGGTCCCGGGCAGGAGGCGTTGCGCGGGGGCAGGGCGCGGCAGCATGAGGGCGAGGACGAGGATCGTCAGGAGAAAACGAGGCACGATGCGGCGGAGCAAAAGGGGGGGGCTCATGGGTGGCAAGCGATCAGACCGCAACGAACGGCAAGGGTTGGCCCACTTTTCGCTTTCCGGGTTCAGCGACCGCGCCCATTGTGATCGTCACGCAAATCCATGGCCAAGTCCCACTCCTCCACCGCCTTGAAAGAATTGGCCCACCTGCGGGCCGAAATTCGCTCCCTCGGAGCGGCCTTGGGGCGCGTGATCACGCGGGTGGAGGGCCAGGCGACGTTCGAGACAGTCGAGCGTCTGCGCACGCTGGCCAAGGCCAGCCGGGCGGGGCAGGCCGACGCGGCCGGAGAACTGGCGTCCGCGGTCGCGGCGCTGACGCCGGCCGAGGCGCTCAATCAGGCGATGGCGTTCACGCTCTATTTCGAGCTGGTGAATCTGGCGGAGGAAAATTTTCGCATTCTGCTGTTGCGACGGCGTCGCGCGGCCGGGTTGCGACCCGGCGCAAAGGGCGCCGATGCCGCGCCCCTGCGCGAGTCGATCGAGGCGGCGTTGGTCACGCTCAAGGAGCGCGGGTTGGACGCCGCGGGCGTGCAGGCATTGTTGAATACGCTGTCGATCGATCTGGTTTTCACGGCGCACCCGACTGAGTCGAAGCGCCGGACGCTGCTCACCAAGTTGCGTCGTCTCGCGGAAATCCTGCGCCGGCGCGCGTCCGCCGACAGTGACGCGGCCGCGGTCGATCCGGCGTCGGTGGAGCGGGAGATTGCTTCGCTGTGGCTGACGGACCGCAGCCGGGTGGCGCGTCCCGAGGTGGCCGACGAGGCGCGGACCGGTCTGTGGTATTTTGACACCACGCTCTACCAGACGATTCCGCTTTTGCAGGCGGACTTCGAGCGGGCCTTGAAACGGCATTTTCCCGGTGTCACGGCGCCGGCGCGCTGGCTCTCCTTCGGCTCGTGGATCGGCGGGGACCGGGACGGCAATCCCAACGTAACCGCGCGCGTGACCGCCGATGTACTTCGGCTGCACCGGCGCCTCGCGATCGACAAACTCCGGCTCGCCACACGCGACCTCGCGCGTTCGCTCACCGTGTCCGACCGCCGCGACACCGTGTCCCCGGCCGTGCGCCGTCTGGCGCGCGAGAGCCGTCACTTTTCCGCGCATCTCGAGGAGATCGGCAAGCGGTATCCGCACGAACCCTACCGCATCTTGCTCGGCGCGCTGAGGGAACGGCTCGGCCAGGTGGCGGCCGACCTCGCCTCCGGCGACGGCGCGGACCACGAGATCGGCGTGGAGGCCGTGCGCGAGACCTTCGACGTCATCGCCACGAGCCTGGAGGCCGGACGAGGCGCGCTGCTCGCCGGCGGCGAGTTGAAGGAAGCGCGGCACAACCTCGCGGTCTTCGGTTTGCACACGGCTCGGCTCGATCTTCGACAGCACTCGGCGCAGCATGAGGCCGCGGTGGCAGAGATCCTCGGACGGCCCGATTATCCGAAGCTGACCGAGGCGGCGCGGGACGAGTTGCTCACGTCGGTGCTCAAGGACCCGGGCGCGTTGCCCTCGGTCGATCCGGCAACGTGCTCCGCCTCGACCCGTCACGTCGTGGAACCTCTCGCGTTGGTGGCGCAGACCGCGGCGCGGCACGGGGTGGACCCGCTGGGCCTGTATGTCATCAGCATGACCGCGGCGGTTTCGGATGTGTTGGAAGTCAGGCTGCTGATGAAGGTCATGGGAGCGACCCTTCCGATCGCGCCGCTCTTCGAAACCCTGGAAGACCTCAATCACGCGCCGGGCATTCTGGAGCGCCTCTTTGTCCATCCGGCGTATGCCACCGTGTGCAAGGGCGGGCACCAACACGTGATGCTCGGCTACTCCGACAGCAACAAGGATTGCGGTTATCTCACGGCCAATTGGGCGCTCTACAAGGCACAGGATGCGATTGCCCTGGTGTGTCGCGAGCACGGCGTGAAGCTGACGTTGTTTCACGGCCGCGGAGGCAGCATCGCCCGCGGTGGCGGGCCGGCCGCAAAGGCGATCCTCGCCCAGCCGGTCGGCCTGCGCGACGGCGGTATCCGCGTGACCGAACAGGGAGAGGTGCTTTCGACCCGTTACCACGATCCGGATCTCGCGCATCGCATCATCGAGCAGATGACGTACGGCGTGCTGGTCGGGGCGCATGCGGCGCAGCAGGAGACGCAGTTGCCGGCCGAGTGGACCGAGGCGATGGAGGAGATGAGCGAGGCGGGCTTTCAAGCGTACAAGGCGCTCGTGCACGACGACCCGGAGTTTTTGGAGTTCTGGAAGAAGGCCACGCCGATCGACGAGATCAGCAACCTCAAGTTCGGGTCGCGTCCCACCTACCGGAAGGCCACGCAGAGCGTGTCGGATTTGAGGGCGATTCCGTGGGTGTTTTCGTGGATGCAGAGCCGGTTTAATTTTCCCGGCTGGTACGGTTTGGGTTCCGCGCTCGCCGCCGAACTCGACCGAGGACCGGCGGGGCGACGCGTTTTGCGCGACATGTACGCCCGCTGGCCCTTCTTCCAAACGCTCATCGACAATGCGGAACTCACCATGCGCAAGGCCGACATGGGCATCGCGCGCCTGTACGCCACCTTGGTTGACGATGCGAGCATCCGCGTGCGGATCCTGCAGATCCTCGGGGACGAGTTCTCCCGGACCGAAAAGTGCATTCTGGCCGTCACCGGCCGCAAGCACCTGCTCGGGGGCGAGCCCGTCCTCCTGAAGTCGGTGCAGCTACGCAATCCCTACATCGATCCGCTCAATTATCTCCAGGTCGAAATGCTGCGGCGTTTGCGTTCGGGCGGACTTGACCGCGAGGCAGAAACCGCCGCGCGCGCGGTGGTCGAGCTGACGATCAACGGCATCAGCGGCGGACTAAAGAACACGGGTTGAACGTTACCTGCGGCTGTCGGTCCTCTCGGAGATTAAACATTGATCCCTTTTAGGTTGGTCGCAGCCTGATCCCGTCCACGCCGAGCATGCGAATACTGGAACAAACCTTGGGGGGAGGGAGAGACGCTGCCGATGCGCGCGCCACGGTGGAATCGTGGCAGCTGCACGAGCGGGGCGAACCAGAAGGCCGGGTACGTGCCACCTATGACTACGACAACAGTGAAGTCGGGGACAAGGTGATGGCGACCTACGACTATGATGGGAGCGCCCGGCGCGCCTTGTCGTACACTGAGTCCACCGACAACGATGCAACCATCGACTTCAGGATCGACGGGGATTACAACTAGAGCGCCCTCGGGGTCCAAGTGTGCAAGTCGTCACCGTGCGGTCGGAGCCCACCCGAGCCCACCGCTCGGTTCCACGCATATGAAGGAATCGGTTTAGTTTCGGAGTTTAATGCCCCAAACAATACAGAACGCTGGTCGGAT